>JBFRWN010000098.1:0-115188 GCA_051439605.1 Synechococcus sp. | reverse complement strand
CCAGGGATACGTTTGATGGTGTCAAATTAATGTTTGCTCCGTGATGCTGAACCGCCTGGTGCGGACCCGCATGCCAGGTGGTGTGGGAGGGGGGATTCGTGAGGATTCTCCCTATCCCGATTATGCCGTTTACGGCAAAGTAGCTAAACTTTCATAGCCCAATAACGCAGAAGGGCTAAATGAGTTAAAATCCCAGTGTGGAAGCCTTCTGCGGTCTTGCTGATAGGACTCCAAAATCTCAGTAAGGTCGGTAGGAGAATCTATACCCAACAAAATTTTAACTCGATCAAAGTATTTTTTAGATTTTGCCCTAGCAAAAATTTCAAAAGAACTCCCGTAATCACCAAGATAAAGAAGGGTCTCAGGCCGCCATTTTCTGGAGCCATCGCTTGCAGAAATCTCCGCGCGCATAAAAGCAATGAAATCCGCCTGCATCAAAAACCTAAAATCAATACCTGTTCCGTGGCAGCGTTCCTTTAGCAAATCAGCTCTAAGCGATAACCTTCGTTTTTCTAAGCGTTTATTCCTATGCTCGAGTGATTTCATGTATTGCCGAATGTTTTCAAAGCCGATCATTGTATCCCTACAATACTCTGATCTACCTGAGACAAAATATTGCTGCATTAGAAGGGGAGAAGCCATTTCGAAATGCTCATATCTCAAAAATACAGCGAGAGTGTATAAAAACAGCTCGTGAACAATAAACTTGTAGTTATCGAACTCCCAACGATTATAGGACGTTATATGTTCTGGCCTTTCCATATATGGTATGAGGCTTTCGATAAATCGATGAATTCTTTCTGCAAATTCTGGTACTGGTTTGTATTGAGAAACTGCAATAATTAGCTGAATATATTCATTTCTTGCTGGAATAAATGCTTCGATATTATCGGTGATTGCATCATCAATTTCACC
Organism: Synechococcus sp.; assembly: GCA_051439605.1. Taxonomy (GTDB): domain Bacteria; phylum Cyanobacteriota; class Cyanobacteriia; order Thermostichales; family PCC-7336; genus PCC-7336. The sequence continues at coordinate 114,273 of JBFRWN010000098.1, read as the reverse complement.
TTCCACATCATGCACTCGAAAACGCTCTAGGTTTTCTGAAAATAGGCTTAAGTATTCCTCGAAGCAGCCTGACGCTGTAGATTTATTATTCTTAATCGAATCTATAGCTCTTTTGAATGCTGAGGAGGTACCAAGCGATACGGTTTCGCTTTCTTCTAGAAAGCTAGGTTTTTTGCCGACTTCTGGTTTTACGTAAAGTGGTTTGTTGTATATCCACCTTAATAGCTTCTCAAAATTATCTGCATAAGAGTCAGGCTCACTTAAATCTATATATATCCTCGACTTATAGTATGTAGGAAGATAAGCCTTTCCGCTCTCATCCCTTTCGGTTACAACCACAACGAACTTGTCTTGCTCCTGCTTTTCATATACTTCGCGAGAGATTATTTGTGTTTCTGTACCTACGCCTCCACTTCTACCGTCTGCTTTTTTTGTGTAAGTTTTATCTGAAAATATCGCCACTTTTTCTATTTCAGGGTCATTGACCATCTTCTCCATGAATGTATAGGCATCGTGTCCTTCTTTTAAATCCCATTTATCTAAAATTCTGGAGATTTAACAAAATAAAACTTGACGCTATATGCAGTGGCTGACTTTAACATTGGGACGCTACTAGTAGCGTATTTTTTGAAATAGTCAAAACTTCAGTAAAATTACATCTACGCCTGATTCAGTCAGTTCCGTAGCTATCTGAAGCACAAGTTGCTCGTGATCGTGATTTGACCAACTATAGGATATAAAAAGCTTTGGATTGTTCAATTCTGCTTTCCTTGGTAATTAGGTATAACTACTATTCAAGGGCTCCAAGTCGTATAGTGCCCCTTTCTGCGGCGATATATGTCTTAGGGCCGCATAACACGCTTGTCGATCATTTTATACATCTCCAGGCCGTATAACACCTTCATATGAAATACCAACTATTTACTTAGACGGAACTTGCGGCATAAGACACTGATTTTGAGTAAATACCACGAATGATTCGGCATCACCCCGATGTAGAGATTTATATCCCAAACTAATTTCTGTATATCACCTCCGATATGTCGGATAAACCCGAAATTTCAGGAATTTTCTCTGGACATCAACCCATCAAATTCTGGTTCTGGCAAAAATACCCAAATAAACTTTCAGCCCAAATTGATTGGAATATTTCAACCAGTGGCTCAACCACCTTAGAAGCTACCAGACCCACTTCGAAAAACGATCTGGATTGGGGGCTACTCCCATCTCACTAAACCAACCTATTTGCAGTGGATTAGGTCGCTTCATCCTTTCCCATAGCAATCAAACTCCCAAAGATCTATTGCCCTTATTGAAGCCCTGCGGATTAATCTTGCAGTCCAAAAGTAGGTGTTCGTTTCCGCGCACCTTCTTTCTCACTCCGAAATCCTTGATAGATACCTCTGGAAGACTCGGGCTAGCCATTCAATCTAAGTCCAGAGCCCGAGCAAGTACCGACAACGAATCCTGGCTGATGTAGCTATCTGAAACCAGGATTTTTGGAAAGCGAATCAACTGCGATCGCATCTCCCGCACGACCCCCTGCACCACCTCCACACTCGATCGCCCGCACACAATCAACTCCGACCGCCGCACCACCGTCTTCAACTGCATGCCATCATCTGGAGTTGCCGACAGCACGAGCAAGCTGTCCCCATGCAGACTGGTCAGAACCACCTTCGCCACCTGCAGTACTTCCGGGCTAATCGACACCATCCCTACGCAACTGTGAGGGCTGAGTGCCGCGATCGCCTCCAACTCCCGCTCGTACGCATTCACATCAATCGGAATCACCCTGGCTCGATACTTTGCCGCCACCGTCTCAACCGCCTGCAAGTAATAGCGAGTTGTCAGCAGCGTCACCGACGGATTCTCCTCCAACACCGGAGGAAGGTTCTCCAGCGCAATGGCCTGCACCGCCAGCCCCAACTCTTGCATCAGCTCGAACTCTAGCAGCCGCCCCACCCCCTCCTGCTCCAGCGGCACTGTGACAATCGCCTGCGCCCCGCACTGTTCCCGCCAATCAATCGCCTCCGCCATCAACGAGCGAATCTGAGCCAGCGAATACCCCAACTGACTCAATCCATCAATCGCCTTGCGCACGGTCCCCCGCGCCTCGGTCCAACGATCGCCATCTCCTTCCAGATTCGCTCCAGCAGAGCCATGGACTCCCCCCTCGCGCACATACATTCCCGAGCCTGCTCGTGCCTCGATCAACCCATCTGCTTCCAGCTGAGCGTAGACGCGGGTGATGGTATTGCGGTGCAAGCCCGTTTGCATTGCCAGCTGTCGAGTGCTGGGCAAGCGGCTGCCCGGTAGAACTTGCTTCGATGCGATTGCAAAACCAATTTGACCCGCTAGCTGTTGAGATGCGGGAATGTCGCTATCGGGTTGAATGTAGAACTTGGGAATCATCGCTTCCACCCTCGAACTTAGGTGGAGCCGAGGGCAGCGGAGGAGCTGTTCGGGAACTTGGGATGAGCGATCGCCGCTCCAGTTTCGCGATCGAATAGATGCAGGCGATCGCTATCCAGCTGCCAGCCCACCTGCTCGCCAGGGCGATAGCCCAGTTCCGGCGCAACGCTGACCTGTACAGTTGTTCCATCTGCTGAGCGAGTTACCACCAGAGTTTGAGCTCCTAAAACCTCGACTAACTCTACTGTCCCCACAATATGAGCTCGATCGATCGATGCGGGCAGCACTCGCTCTGGCCGAAATCCTAATATCAGAGGTTGGTTGGGTGCAGATGGGGGATTCTGCCAATTCACTCCACCCAGTTGAATTGGCCCGTTCAGATAGGTACCGGTCAGTTGTCCACCCCTATTGAGGGTGACGGGTAAAAAGTTCATCGGGGGGGAACCGATGAACTGAGCCACAAATTGATTGGCGGGTCGGCGATAGAGATTGAGGGGGGTATCCACCTGCTGCAGGTAACCGTTGCGCAACACCACAATGCGATCGCCCATGGTCATGGCCTCGGTCTGATCGTGAGTGACGTAGAGGGCGGTGGTACCTAATTGGCGCTGCAACTGGACGATTTGCGATCGAGTTTCCACCCGCAGTTGCGCATCAAGATTAGAAAGAGGTTCGTCCAGTAAAAATACCTGCGGATTGCGAGCCATGGCTCGCCCCAAGGCTACCCGCTGTTTTTGTCCCCCAGAGAGTTCTTTTGGCTTGCGGTGCAGGTAATTGCTGAGTTGCAGCTGCTGAGCAATATCTCGCACCCGTTCATCGATGATTTTGTCCCGTTTGCGTTTGTGAATTGAAAAGGGATTGAGGGGGCGGCGACCTTGACGGCGCAGTCCGAAGGCGAGGTTGTGGTAAACGCTGAGGTGAGGATACAAAGCGTAATTCTGAAACACCATCGCGATATCCCGCTGCTTGGGGGGCAGATGGGTGACAGGGCGATCGCCAATGGAAATTTCCCCTGACGTGGGGAACTCAAGGCCCGCAACGATGCGTAACAGCGTACTTTTTCCACAGCCAGAGGGGCCAACCAACACCATAAACTCGCGATCGCGAATCTCTAAATCAATGGAATGAAGAGCTGTAGTCTCTCCAAACTGTTTTTGAATGCCTGCCAGCCGAACTGATGCCATGACGGAAACGCTTAACCTTACTTGGTTTCTCTCAGATTAAGGACTACTGTATCGAGTTCAGCTCCAACTGGGTTGATACGGCGGCCGATTAAGCTTGCTATTCCTGACGAGAGGTTGGCCTATCTTGAACGGATTTTCTCCCTCTGGAATTAGCAGGGGTAACGCTAGAGGAAGATAGGCTGCTACCAACCAGTTCTAGGCCAGAGGCTGCGATCTAATAATTGTCCCCAGCGTCGGTTGAAGGGGTGGACTTCTTCGGTTGCTGCCCCGTTGCGCACCAGCCTGCGGTTTTCGTTAGCCCATGTAAATATTGAGCCTTCTAGGTTGTAAACCTCTTGAAAGCCTGCGGCCTGTAAACCTTCTGCCACTGCCGAAGATCGATAGCCAACCGAGCAATACACCACAATTTCCTGACCTCTGGGCGTTGCGTGCAGCAGAGCTAATGCATCTTCGACGGTGGTAGCGAGCTGTGCAGTGGGGATAGCACTGATGGCATATTCCTCAGGCATGCGGATATCCAACAGAATGGGTGGGCGATCGCTGGCCAACCACTCTGCAAGTTCGCTGGTGGTGATGTGTTGGACATCAGGAAATGCTTGGCGAATGTCTTGCAGGAGAGCGGGCCAGGAAGGCGTAGCTAGGCGATGGTTGCGCCAGACAGGTATTGCAATGGCGATTGCCGCTAATGCTATCCCCAGCCAAGTTAACAACGCCATACCCATAGACGAGAACTGTTGCCAACTAGCCATTGGTGCAATCACCTGAGAACTTGCTGCACAACAAGTTTTAGCCGTGAATTATGCCGACTGCTTGAGCCACTGTTCGAGCAGTGGAAAGATTTTTTGGTTAGCCACCGGAAATGCATAGTCCTTGAGTTGCTCGAACGATACCCAGCGGACGTCAGCGACTTCTAGAGGTTGAGGGACTCCATCCATGTAGCGGCAAATATAAGCGTTCAAGGTGACCGAAAAATGCGTGTAGGCATGGTCCACTGCGCCAAGGGAAGCCAGCATCTCCACGTCCAGTCCCACTTCTTCTTTCACCTCACGTACTGCACATTCTGCTGCGGTTTCACCAACCTCGATTTTCCCACCGGGAAATTCCCACAGCCCCCCCAACATTCCCTCTTCAGGACGCCGATCGATTAATAGTTCTACCCCGCCATTCCTTCCCGGACTGTTTGGAGATTGCCGCACAACAATGGCGATCGCAATTTGCTTGTGAGGACGCTGAGTTTTGGGGGATTTCATGGGGAATTGATGTTGCTGGAGGGTGTTAAAAGCAGTGCAGTGGGCTTGCCAGGGGCAGCGGGGGCAATCCGGCTGGCGGGGACGGCAGAGGGTAGCCCCCAAATCAAGTAGGGCTTGGTTGTAGTCCCGCGAGTTGTCTGGATCTAGGAGTGACTCCGATAGCTGCCACAGTTGCTTTAGAGCTTTGGCGGGTGGTTTGGGGAGAACGATGAGTCGAGCCAGTACCCGCTTGACGTTGCCGTCTAGAATTGCGGCTGGTTGATTGAAGGCCGCACTGAGGATACCACCTGCGGTGGTGCGGCCGATGCCGGGCAGGGAGACTGCCGCTTCAAGGGTGTCGGGGAAACGACCGTCATATCGTTCCATCACCATCTGTGCGGCGCGGTGAAAGTTGCGGGCGCGGCTGTAATAGCCTAAACCCTCCCATTGCTTGAGGACGCGATCGCGGGGGGCTGTCGCTAAATCGAAAATGGTAGGAAAGGCATCCAGCCAGCGGTGGTAATAGGGCAGCACTGTTTTCACCTGCGTTTGCTGCAGCATGATTTCCGAGACCCAAATGGCATAAGGATCGTCCGTTTCTCGCCAAGGAAGCGATCGCCCTTCGCGGTCGTACCAGTGCAGCAATTGCTGCCGCATGGTGGTATGGGGCAAATCTTGCTGTGCAGCGAGCATAACTGGATGCTGTGAAGAATGCGATCGACTCACAATCTCGTCAGTGCAGAACGCTTGTCATCATAAAGGCTGTTTTACAGCTGTTTATGCTAGGTTCCCAACCCGGAAAACTTTTGGAATGCTCGCAAAACCTATTTTGTATCCTGCAGTCTTTCTAAGGAAATCCACCCTCTGTTAGAAACCAGAAGACAATTTGCTTATGTTCAGTCCCAGCGATGAGGTGAGATCGATGCAGTCCGTGCACGTGGATCCATCCCCCAATGGTAACGATCTCAATTCCGATACTCTCGATGCGCATCTGGTCGATGCGAAGTTTCAGGTCACGGTACTCAACCGCACCCCTGACCCCGAACGGGTGATGTATCAGGCCATGCACCAAGATTATTCCTCAGAATACATCAACCCCACCTCGCACTTGCCCGAGAACTATGGGGAGGTGGTTGTGCGACGGTTGCTGGAGGGGAATCGCGGTCATTACGGTCCTCTAGAGCATCCTCAAATTACGTTAGCAGTGGGGCATTTTCCCCACACTGTGATGCAGCAGGCCCGCACCCACCGGGTTGGGGTCAGCTTTGACGTACAAAGCTTCCGCTATACGGGCGCGCAGGTGTCGGATCTGGGTGAAGTGTTGCAGCAGGGGACGGAGGGCGATCGCGCGGCGATCGAAGAGTTGTTTTACATCCCCCAGACCATCAAGGAGGGTCGCGCGAAAACCCGTCAGGGGATGGTGCCGGTGGACCCCAAAGCGCTGCAGATTGTTTTAGAACAATATCGCAGCCAGGCGATCGCCTATCACCGTTTGGTGAACGAATGCAACGTGCCCTACGAAGATGCCAGAAACGTTGTGGGATACGGTATTCGCCAGCATTTTGTGGTTTCGTTCAACTGCCGCAGCCTGATGCATTTTCTGGATTTACGCGCCAAGGCAGATGCGCAGGGGGAAATTCGCCAGATGTGCGAGCTGATGCTGCCCCATTTTCAGGATTGGTGCCCGAATATCTCTGCGTGGTACGTGCAAAATCGGTGGGGTAAAGCTCGTCTGTCTCCTTAGTCGAACCTTTGGATAGCAAGATCGCGATCGCGTGGCAGGGATTTCCCGTTACAGTGGTGCCTAGGTTACTCCCTCTAGTGCTAGGAGACCCAGTCTATGGCTGTGTGGCCCATCCTATGGAATATTGTGCGATCGCCATCGGCGTCTCCTCCCAAACTACCCTCTTTCTCGATGTCAGAAACGGGTGAAGATTTAGCCAGAGTCGATCGCCTGCAGTCAAAGCGTTGGGAGCTACCGGTGCTTTATCTGCGTGGGTCTGATTACACCATAGGATATCAACAGGGACGCATCCTCCAACGGGAAATTCAGGCTCTGACGGCGGGCTTTTTCGAGCAATTTGCCCAAGGGCCAGCCAGCCTGTTTTACAACTACATTGCTCCTAGTCGCCTGTTTCACCTGTTCAAGGCGGTACCGATGCGGTACCAGGCGGAGCTGCAGGGGATTGCAGATGGGGCCGGAATTCCACTCTCCTCCGTGCTGCTGATTAATTTTTTTGATGACATCCTCAACTTGCTGGAGCTGGGATTGGCTTACTCCTGCTCAACGGTGAGTGCCAGGGGGGGAGGAAATCGCGCCTTGATGGGGCGCAACTTAGACTACAACGGTGAAGTGGGGGATTTAGTTCGGCACTTTCAGGCGATCGTGGTACGGCAGCCAGATAACGCGCCTGCCACCGCCAGCGTCACAGTTGCCGGACAGGTGGGTGTCCTCACCGGTATGAATCACCACGGCCTCAGCTTGGGGTCGATGACTTCTCAAAGTTCCGAGCAAAACTGGAATGGTTTGGGATGCTCCTTCCTATATCGCCTAATGCTCGATCGCGCGTCTACAGTTGCTGACGCGATCGCCCAGTTTGAGAAGAATGTTCCGGCCCAAGGGAATAACTTGATGTTGGCGGATGCTTGCTCCGCCGCACGGCTCGAATTTACCAGTGCTCGCCATCGTATTACCCATCTTGGCGAGGGGCCGATGGCGATGAGCAATCATTTTCTCGACCCTGACTTGGCTGAAACCCATACAGATCTTTACCACCGGGTCACTGCCCCTGGTTCTCAATCTCGCTACAGTCGTCTGTTCCAGTGGAGTCAAGCAAGTCAATCAGCGCTGTCGGTGCCAGATATCATTGCAGCGATGACCGACCGCGAAATTACACCGGAGTATCCGTTGGGCGAACGCGATGCCTGGCATACTCCAGGAGTGGTCAATAACCAGGGCACGTTACACAGCGTGGTTTTCGACCCCCAGGCTTGCAGCATGCATGTTTCTGTTGGTCTAGGAAAGCAGGCAATTCACAGCACGGATTTCGAGCTGTTCCAACCGTTCGCCGCTCTGTCTTTACAGGCTGCTTAGAGAGATACACTGAAAACGATTATCGAGCCAGACTCTGTGAACGCTTTATCACTCCCTACTTGGTTCATTCACATCGCCAGTGTTGTGGAATGGATTGCGGCAATTTTCCTGGTGTGGCGCTACTCCGAGGTCATCTCGTTCCCTGCATGGCGCTATCTATCCTGGGGGATGCTACCGGCTTTAGTGGGGGCGATGTCGGCGTTGACCTGGCACTTTTTCGATAATCCCCCAGTACTGGAATGGATTGTAACTGTGCAAGCAAGCATGACCCTGCTTGGAAACTGCACGATGTCTTTAGCTGCCTATCTCATCTGGCAACAGTCCCGCCAGGAGTCATCTCAACCCTCTGCAGACGAATAGATGAGATGCCTACTTCACTCTGGAGGCGCTGGTTTTATCAAAGTCAGAAGCAATGAACGCATCGTATTCAGAAAGGCTATCATGCTGCCTCTAGGATAAGTATCCAATGCTAGCCAGCTAGAGACATTGGTTGTCTTTCATGATTGTTCAAAATCCAATAAGTGTTCGCAGAACTTGGTGTAAAACTTGGTATACCATGTAGCAACTGCTTGTGGGGGTTGTGCTATACACTTAGGTACAAAGCTCTTTTACTGTCCTGAGGGTCAGTGGGTTTTCGTCAATAGAGTGGAAGTATCGACTAATTCAACTCTGTTCCTCCTAATATCTAGCTAGGAACTGCAAGCCTCTAAGTATGGCGTGATTCTATACTTCTCTTGAGGGTTTTCCTTTGGCCAGGTGCTGGTTAGGTCGTTAACATTGTGTCCTCTATGGAAATGCACTAATGTCGATTGCGAGAAAAGCAAAAAAGTTAGCTTTAATTTCTTCTCATCCACACCTTATTACTTGTCAAACTAAGTATTTATTTATTATTAGTCATATGAGAGCTAGGTCTTCGGTGTTCTCTCATGTACTCGGAAGCAATCCAAATATATGCGGTTACAGCGAATTACATAGAACTTATTTAAGTCGTAAAGATCTCTTTGACATGCGGTGTCAATTGTATAGAGATTTGGAATGTAAACTTGATGGAAAATATTTGTTAGATAAGTTGCTTCATAACCGCTTTGATGTTTCAGACAACGTAATTAAGATTGCGAAACCAAAGATTTTATTTCTTTTGAGAGATGCCGAAAGCACGATTAAGAGTATTATCGCACTAGCCAATCGTATAGATTGGAATGAGTTTAAAGACCCCGAAAGCGCCACAGATTATTATTGTTCTAGGCTGTTACGCTTGGAAGAGTTTGCAAAGAAGATTGGCAGTGGATATTTTTTCGTTGATTCAGAAGATCTTGTTGACAAGACCGATCTTCTATTGAAGAACTTGACAGACTGGCTCGATCTCAAAGTTCCCCTTAGTAAAGAGTACTCAAGTTTCAATAATACTGGGAAGCTTACTGTTGGAGATTCGTCAGCCAATATTAAGTCGGGTGTTCTTAAAAAGACAAAACTTTACCATGACATTGAGCTCCCTTTAGATCTACTAAAAAGAGGACAGTCTTCTTACGAACAATGTAAGGCTATATTATTGAGTGGATCCCTGAAATATCAGCAATCAGAACTACCTTTTAAATCGGTTTCTTTGCAGTAAAATACAGGCACTGTCATAACCTCTCTCCACTATTTTTGCAGGAAGTTATTTCAAATTTGGACTAGATCCAATGAACTAATTTCAACCTTTCCATTCCTAGAGTTGTTCTACAGTCAAAACAAGATGGTATCTACTATTTCCTCAACCGACGATCGCCCTGAAAATCAGAATGATTTCTTAGACTTTTTTGACAAGTACGGATATGTTGGTCCTTTTACGCTTAGCGACACATCCATGACAGGCAAAATCATGTCTGCTTGGCGTTCTCCTTTTTTCAATAAATCGACTAAGCTTCACAATACAAAGCGAGACTTGCACGTATATTCCCGCATGCTATTCGAACAAGCCAGTACTCCAGACATTATCAATAAGCTCAATTTAATGTTGGGACCCGATCTGTTCGTCTGGACGGAGCACGTTATCAACAGACCTCCCGGAAATCCTGGACAGGAGTGGCATATCGATCAGGATAACTACGAGGTTGATGGCGTTCACGCCACTATTGCTCTGACTGATATGAACCAGATAAATGGGTGTTTGAAGGTAATTCCTGGATCGCACAAGTATGGAATAACTAACGACGATCTAAATGATTTTGCTCGCAAAGGAATGGTCGATCTTAGCGATTCTCAAAGTGTTGCCGACCTTGCAGATAAACTTTTTCCAAATAATGCTCCGCACCCAGTTGTACCCGTTGAAACAAAGCCTAACCAATATTTTTTCACTAAAGGCGGTCTTTGGCATGGCGTGTCCCTTAACAAAAGTAATACAGTGCGTTCAGCTATGGTGGCTCGCTACATGCGGACAGATAAAGACGGTACCAATGTAAGTTGGTATGATGCTAAGACTTTGCCTTGTGTTTTAGTGAGTGGTGAAAACTCAGATAACCCTAACGATATCTATCAACCTCCCAGTGGCTTATTAAGGAACTTTATTGGATTGAACTATTGGATAAACTATTTGCTAAGAAAAATGAGTAAATAGTTTGGTTAATTGAGACCCCCCAAGCAAGCTACATCTTTGCAGGTAATAGCTCAAGTAGCTCAATCAGTTGCTCGAGCTGTTATCTTGAAGCTCTTGTATGAATCGAGGATATGTATGAATCCATTTGTGTCTCAGACTTCAAATGGGTATTCGTGAAAGATAATCCTTCAAGAGGGGTTGTGTGGTAACAACCGAATCTACAGAGTTGTGTCAATCAGATGGCAAACTTGAGGGATGCAGTGTTACCTAGCGTGTATGGGCGAGCAGCAATATCGCCAAACTAACCTGAGGAGATTAAACTGATGACTGCTCAACCGCAATTGAGATTGGGAAAGGAACAGCAAAGGTTCTTTGAGGAAAATGGTTACTCTGGGCCATATTCGCTAGAAGATATGTCTCCTCTGATGGCTTTGCTTCAATCTATACAAAACCCTAAAAAAGTGTTGAATGTCAAGACTCAAAAACTTGTGCTTAACCTAGAAAGTCACACGAAGTGCAGGTTGATTTACGATGTTGCCACCGATCCTTCCGCCATAGATTCAATCTCTAAGCTTTTGGGGGACGATCTGCTGTTATGGTACGGTCGAATTAAGTCGTTTGGAAAGTCTGGGCAGCAGTGGAATATCGATCAAGTCAATAAAGATGTGGCTGGTGTTCAACTATCTGTAGCTATGAAGGATATGGATACCGACAAAGGTTGCATACAGGTTATTCCCAAAACTCATAAATATGCTGAATCTAAAAAATATTTGATTGAACAAGAGAAATTAGGAAACATCGATCTGTATGATAACCATTCGATGCAGATGTTAGCAGATCGCTTACATCCTGAGAATGCACCCCATCAAGTTGTTCACCTTCAGATGCAAAAATGTCAATACTACCTTATCAAAGGAGGTCTATGGAATGGCATCAAACCAGATAGTTCGGGTGCCAAACAATTGATTTTGCTCGCTCGCTATACAAGACCACAAAATAAAGTATTTTATAGTGAACTCAATCGTCGATTGAATTGCATAATTGTGCAAGGCGAAGATACTTACGGGGAAAATATCCTAACCAATCCCCCTCTTTCATTGTTTAGAAAAAATATTTACCTAAATCATATTCTAAACCGACTGGTTCAATACTTTTCATAGTAAATCTTGACGTCATCTCACTCTACTAGCACAGGCTCTTCAGAATATTTGAAAAGGCTCCGCTAAATCAAGCTTTTCCATGCTGGGAATAAAGTGGCTGGCATCAAATCAAATAAAAATTGGGATGAATCACGATTTATCCCAATTAATTTAATGTTAAGCACACTTGCTTAATAAACTAGTTGTGAATTCAAAGATACAAAATAATGACTCAACGAGAGATTGAGTCGTATTGACATGCCTTGAAAGCTATTCAACTAGATTTTGGCAAGCGGTCTGAGTGGAACGCATTTATCGACTCTCGGTAATGTTTGTTGAAATGCTTTTGGATAGACTTTGTTATCTGATGTTGTAATCCTCATTCCGAAAGCTAGTCGAGCTGTAGAATTGTTCGCTTTTTGCCTTGATTTTTTCATTAGAAATTTTTTCGCTCGTCCAATCGCACTGAAAGCCTTACGTTTGATAGATTTTTTGAGGGGGAAATCGTTCGGAGCATGAATGAGGTTAGGATGAAAAACAATAAATTCACCTGGCTGAAGCAAAATAGGTACTATATTGACTTTTTTGTCAGGATCTCTTTGGTATTGAAAAGTTCCGTATGCACTTTTTTCCGATTTTTTGAAAAGTCCATTCCTTTCTAATTCAGACTCTGACCATTGATGAGACCCTTGAATGATTTTTAGGCAATTATCTGGAGAAGATTTGGTTAATGCTAAATGGACCGAAACTTGCTTGGAAGTATCGTCAAGAAGTCCTATATATCGATCTTGGTGCCACCCATGACCTTGCCCCGATTTCACCGCAAAAAAATTGGTTCTCCATAAAACTAAATTCGTTCCGAGGATTTCACTAACAGCATCATGAATAACCTCAGATTGACAGAGGAGCTTGACTGAATCAATATCTAAGTGTCTGTTGCGAATGAACGCTACGCCTTTCTGTTCAAATACCTTTTCCTTCAGTTCGTCCAATAACAAACTCGTTGAGTTGCTATCTAAGGCGCGTATCGGTCCAACAAAACCATCTCGCTCGTAATTACCTTTTAGCATCTCCATAGTTATTAATTAAAATTTCCTACGTCAACATAATAGCATTCTTTTTTTTACTGTGCTTGAAACTACGTATAAAAATACTAAAGATCGTTGTCGAGTTAGTATTAACTAATATAGGGAGTTCAATTGGTAAACAGCTAATGTCAAACCCTTTGGTTCAATTTGGATAAGGTTGGATTGGGAAGAAATATTTTATATGTGGGCATTCAAAACTGCTGATTCAAGTTTTTATTGACCAGTGACGCAAGCTATTAGCCAATCTATAATTCTATCTAACTTATTGACCCCCCCCCAATTGAATGTCAGTGAAATTAGCTAAATACTAGCCAAGCTATTAAGGTAGCAAATTGCTATAGAGATGAGAATTACGAACAGGAAATATATGAACTTTGTTCAGTTATTTTGCTAGCGATTCTATGAGCCCTAACTATCAGCTTTTTTTTGATGTGCTCGAACAACCAAACAAAGAAGTGGGGATTCCTTACTGCCTTTGCGGTTGCTGTTAGGTAGTGTTTTTTACCTAGTAGTTCTCTCACCGATGCTGTCAGGAGGTACTTGTTGAAGCCGTCGAGTTTTTTCAGCAACGCATGATGAAGTTCAGGTTCATCCGCCAGTTGCTTGTATCCCAAAACATCTTTCAGTCCTTTGATTCGAAATTTTGCGTGCTTGACACTACTAGAATTGGTTACTGAACCAGGGCGAACGCGATAATAGTAGTGAACCTCTGGATAGACGAAAAAACGTGCCCCGTGAATTAGGCAATCGAGGTAGAAGAAGAAGTCTTCGCCCAAGAGAAGTTCATCTTTGTAGCGGATGCCATGTTCTTCAATAAAAGCTCGACGCACCAGAGGCTTTAAGATGCCAGGACTCACGGTCCAATTCTTCGAGTCAACGTAGAACACCTTATCAATTTGAGTCAGCCCTTTGCTGTACACATCACCGTTGCGCTTGACAAACGTCGTCCAAGGTTGACGATCGCCGTCATTCACGTAGCCGAAATCATCCGCCATCATATCAGCGGAACTTTCTTCGGCCTTCTGCAGTAAAAAATCAAATCGTTCTGGAGACAGCCAATCATCGGAATCGAAAATCGCAATCCAGTCACCAGAGGCGGCATCTAAGGCTAAGTTGCGCGCTACTGCAGCCCCTTGGTTCACGGGGTTGGCAATGACTTTTACCCGAGAATCCACCTTTGCAAAAGCTTGCGCCAGTTCTAAGGTGGCATCTTGCGAACAGTCATCAACAATAATCACCTCGACATTATCGTGTGACTGATTGAGGGCAGACTCTATTGCCTCTGTTAGATACTCTGCGACGTTGTAGGCAGGTATAATAACCGATACCAGATACTGGGCTCTGGCAGCTCGATTCTCACTCAAAGGAGCAGTTGGATTGGCCATGATGTCGCAAGGGTTTAACAACCATGGCTTATTAAACAATATTTAGAGCTTATAGTCTGTAACCTTTTGAACCATTGGTCTAATATTTTATCGTGTTCTTACTGGTTTTATGTTCTTGTGGGCGGTAAAAACACGTAAGTTATTCACGCATGACTCAAATAGCTGACAGTCCTTTTGCCATCGTGGGCTGAACGGGCACCCCCAATCTGGGGGATGAACCCGTACTTAAGACATTTAGCTCTGTGAGGGCTGCAAATTTAGCCACGCAATTTTTCTATTCCCTTTTGCTTGACTTGGGTTGCGCAAAAGTAGCCCATTAATTTGAAATCGCGATCGCTTCGTTCTATTCGTTTGTTCTGAGAGGGCTGCTCGGCAAGTCGTACTCGACATCTACGATTCGTCTTTTCCAGATGGCACCCGAAGTCGGTACAAAATGCTGGGTCACTGAACTGGCTAATATAGATAAGCAGAGCTCTTGATAAATGTGTGCCGCTACCCCTTGTTGCTATTGTTGGCCGCCCCAATGTGGGTAAATCAACCTTCGTGAACCGCTTGGCGGGGGAACGTACGGCAATCGTGCATGACGAAGCGGGGGTGACCCGAGACCGCCTGTATCGCGAATCAGAATGGGACGGTCGCCCCTTTCGCATTATCGACACTGGCGGAATTGTATTTGACGATGATAGCGAATTTCTACCCCACATTCGCCAACAGGCGATGGCAGCTTTAGGGGAAGCCCATGCCGCCATCTTGGTCGTAGACGGTCAAATGGGACCAACTGGCAGTGATTTGGAGATTGCCAACTGGCTGCGCCAGCAGGATGTTCCCGTCTTTGTGGCGGTGAATAAATGCGAATCGTTAGATATGGGGGCAGCACAGGCAGCAGTCTTTTGGGAGTTGGGGTTAGGAGAGCCGCATCCGTGTTCGGCCATTCACGGGAACGGTGTGGCTGAGATTCTGGAGGAGGTGATGCCTGCTTTGCCGGAAATGCTGGAGGAGGACCCCGTCGATGTACTAAACGTTGCCATTGTGGGGAAACCCAATGTAGGTAAATCCAGTCTCCTGAACCGTCTTGTGGGTCAAGAGCGCACCATTGTCAGTAACGTGCCGGGTACCACCCGAGATGCGATCGACACCCAGGTGGAACATGAAGGCAAACATTATCGATTTGTTGATACCGCAGGCATTCGTAAGAAAAGTAAGATCGACTACGGGGTGGAATTTTTCAGCATCAACCGGGCTTTTCGGGCGATCGAACGGGCAGATGTCGTACTCATGGTGATTGACGCTACGGAAGGAATTGGCGAGCAGGATCAAAAGCTTGCTGGTCGGGTAGCGGACGATGGACGCGCCTGCGTGGTGGTGGTGAATAAGTGGGATGCGGTGGAGAAAGATAACCAGACCATTTATGACTACACCCGCTACTTGCAGGAGCGCCTTTATTTTGTGGAATGGGCTTCAATTGTGTTTACCAGTGCCCTTACCGGTCAGCGGGTATCTAAGATTTTCGAGTTAGTCGATCGCGCAGCAGACAGCCACAAACGTCGCGTATCCACTTCCGTGGTGAACGAGGTGCTTGAGGAAGCCGTCATGTGGCATTCCCCCCCCACTAACCGGCAGGGCAAGTCTGGAAAAATTTACTACGGCACGCAGGCCAGCATTCAGCCACCTACATTTGCGCTGTTTGTGAACAACCCCTCCCTATTCAAAGACAATTATCGTCGCTATTTAGAAAAGCATTTCCGCAACACCCTAGACTTTGACGGTACCCCCATCCGTTTCATGTGGCGGGGTAAAACGGAGCGAGCGGCAGAGCGAGGGCGTCAGAAGTCAGAACAGAAATCTCAGTAGAGAGGCGTTTCGATACTGGCCATTTCACCGCTAAATGCCGTGGCTATTCGGCCACTGAAGTAGGGTTGTACGAGGCGCGATCGCGGTTAGAGTGCTGTACTCAGTCCCCTCAAATGAATGGGTGGGGTGACCTGCTCGTCTGCTTTGATATGCCTGGCGACTTCTATCCAATTGACAGAACCCAGTGCCCATCCCAATAAATCCCCGTATACACCGGCTAGCTCGGGGGAGTCTTCATCGTGAAAGGCTTCCAACTCTTCAGCCAGCTTTTGCACCCAGCTGTCTGGAAATTTCTCTTGGATAACTGAGCGTCGTCCAGACCAGTAGTCATAGTTTTCCTCCTCCTCCTCCAACCAGTGATAAACTGCCCAGCTGGCATAACTGGACCAACCTTTGTAGCTACTCACGAGCGTTACCTCTCCAACCCAGCAAAGACTGTCTCAACCCTAAGCTAGATCGAAAAGTTGTCATTCCTATGAGGGGATCGCAAGAAGTTTGTGGGAGCTGATATCGATGGATTCGAACAATCCAAGTCAGCTCGATAGTCTATTTTGACTGGCTCTAACGAGTGATGGATGACTATTGACGGGCGACAATCCAACCCATACCTCTTGCACCACCCATCAATTCTTGCCACACTCGTGGCTACTGACTGTTAAGCATCTTGCGAGTAAAGTTATGGGTCACCTGTTGCTGGCTTGGCTGATTACCAGCGTGAGCCTTTACCTGATTTCCCGCATTCCTGCACTGGCAATTGAAATCGATAACTTTGAAACGGCAGCGATCGCCGCTGCTGTATTTGGACTGCTCAACACATTTGTGTTGCCAGTGCTCAAATTTCTGACATTCCCCATCAACTTCCTAACGCTGGGGGTGTTTGCGATGGTGTTAAACGTGCTGCTGTTTGCGTTTGTGGCCAACTTGGTGGATGGCATCCGCCTGCGTAAAGGTGTTATCAGCGCTATCTTAGGGGCCTTTGCCCTCAGCGTTACCACATCCTTACTGTCCCACTTCATCCTCTAAAGCTCACGATCTAAAGCTCACACTTTTTTAGAACCAGTTATCGAAGGTTGCCGTTACCGTGCAAGCACGTCGTCCTATTCGCATTAAGGTGATCAATGGCAACACATTTGCTGAAATGACTGCTGGGTTGGATGCCACGGCCCAGCAGGTGCGCTTCCCCAATACCGAGATCGTCACAACCCACCCCCGCTGCGGACCAGAGTCGATTCAAAGCTATTACGACGAAGCATTGGCTATCCCCGGAATCGTTGAGGAAATTCTGCTATCCAGAGACGAGTTTGATGGCTTTGCGATCGCTTGTTGGGGAGATCCCGGGCTAGAGGCGGCTAGGGAGCTGACGCTCAAACCAGTGGTGGGAATTGCTGAGGCCAGTATGTATGTGGCAAATATGTTAGCGGCTCGCTGGGGGGTGGTCACAACGGGGCATCGCGTACGTACCAAGATTGAGGAGACGGTTTACAAGACGGGGTTTGGCCATCGCTGCGTGTCGATACGAACTACAGGACTATCCGTGAAGGAAACCGAGACCGCGAAGGAGGCCACTCTGCTGGCGCTAGAGAAAACGGGGCGGCTGGCGATCTCTGAGGATGGAGCGGAAGCCTTGTGTTTGGGATGTGCGGGCATGAGTGGGTTAGATACCGAATTGCAGGACCGATTGGGGGTGCCGGTGATCGATTCTGTGGCTGCAGCGGTAAAGATGGTGGAATCGCTGATTTGGCTTGGCAAACGTAACAGCAAAGCTAGGACTTTTGCATTTCCCGAGAAAAAAATCGTCAAAGGCTATTCAGATTGGGCTTTTGGTAACAATTAGGAAGCAGCCTCTCCAAATGCGCATTTTGCAGGTGAAGCCGTCTGCTGAATAATGCAAGCAAAATGAACTACCGACACCAGCACTCAATACCGGCATTAAAAACATTTAAACTCAGTAACCGAATCCGAGTGCGTTGGTTGACCTGCTGCCGATCTCGCTCTAGGTTGTATCCCCAGTCAGCTAGAAATAACTCGGTTCCTTTCAGGTCCGGCTGAGCCACTACCAATTCCAGTGCCTTCAGGCGATCCTCCACAAACCAAATCTTCGAGCTGGGTAGATCTCCACCTGCCTGTAACAACAACCGCAGAGTCTCGTACTTCGGTCGTCGCACCTCTTTCCCCAGAATGCGATCGCGAGGAAACTCTACCCCCGCTTGACCCAGCAATTGATGAATAAACCGTCCCTCTTTTGTAGAAACAATAAACACTTCTAGATCGCGATCGACTGTCCACCGCTTGAGTTGCTCCACCGTACCGGGATAAAACTGCTGAATGGCCAGCCAACCCGCTAAATCCGACTGAATCCATACATCCCGAACACCATCAACCACACTGGCAAGAGCGGAGGGCTGGCATCCCTCCCGTTCGGTAATTTCATCCAGCACCTGCGACCAACTCGCCTCAATTCGATCGTCCGCCACCCCCATCAACAACGCCCGCACCAACACCGGCATCTCCCAACCCATCTCAATTACTGGCCGCAGCCGGTAAAATTGATCGGCAATTGTTGCTAATTGCTCTGGTCCCACTTCTTTTTCTACATCGACAGGCCAGATTTGTTGATAGGCTCGCCAGGCAGTCTGAAAGTACTCCCGCAACCCATTCAGCACAACTCCATCAAAATCTAATGCCAGAATTCTTGGCCTCACCGCTCGTGCCCCCACGTACCCGATTCAAATGCATCAAACGCCTGTCCCCACCAGCGGGCATGTTTATCCCCCGAAGCCGTCACCGTCACCTGGCGGGAATCTTCCCCCACCACATCTAGCTTCAGCTTCAACCATTCTGGAGGCAGCTCTGGCAGTCGTTGCGGCCACTCGATCGCTATCACTCCCTTCTCCCAAAGCTCATCCAAACCAAGGTCGTACACGCCACTAGGGGTAAGGCGATAGAGGTCGCAGTGGAACAAAGGTACGCGCCCCTCCCAATATTCCTGTATCAAGGTGAAGGTAGGGCTAACAATCGCATCTTCAATTCCCAATCCTCGACCCAGCCCTTGGGTAAACGTCGTTTTCCCCCCGCCTAAGTCCCCTTCTAAAAGCAGGACAAGACCGGGCTCTGCACATTCACCTAATAGCTGAGCCAGCGTTTGCGTGGCCTCAGGGGAGGGTAAAACCAAGGGGCGATCGCGCATAATCGAGCATCAGTAGATGGAGACGCCATCAGTCAAGACAGTGCGTTTATACGCTGACAGCAATTCCCATCCATACAGTTATGAAATCTAGAGGAATATCCATCCCAGTGGTAAAACTACACTGGCGACTGCTCTGATTACTGTAGCGTCAGCCTAAACTGTCCCACACCGTCAGTTCAGGAACAACTACCCCCAGGAAATTCACGTAGATTGACTGAATTCTCTGTCTCAAAGGGGGTGCTAGAATGCTGTCGCCTTACCGGGAAACGCCTTAACGGTTGCGTGCAAGCCTCTTCATCACAAACTCACATTTACCTAACCTATCCCCTGCTTCGGAGTCATTGCCACCATGCCCCAAAACAGTACAAAATCCAGCGCCAGCAGTGAAGATACCGCCAAAAAAAAAGCGCTGGACCAAGTGCTTAGCCAAATCGAGCGTAATTTTGGTAAGGGGGCCATCATGCGGTTGGGGGACGCTTCTCGCATGCGGGTGGAGACGGTTTCAGCAGGACCTCTGACCCTCGATCTTGCCTTGGGTGGGGGCTTCCCAAAAGGGCGGGTGGTGGAAATCTATGGCCCAGAATCCTCCGGTAAAACCTCTATTGCCCTCCACGCAGTGGCCGAGGTTCAAAAAGTCGGCGGGGTAGCCGCGTTTGTGGATGCCGAACACGCCCTCGATCCCATTTACGCCTCTGCATTGGGAGTCGATATTGAAAATCTCCTGGTGGCTCAGCCAGACACGGGGGAGGCAGGACTGGAGATTGTCGATCAACTGGTACGCTCCGCTGCAGTAGACATCGTAGTGGTGGACTCTGTTGCCGCATTGGTTCCACGGGCCGAAATTGAAGGAGAAATGGGAGACGCCCACGTCGGTTTGCAGGCTCGCCTGATGAGTCAGGCACTGCGCAAAATCACCGGAAACATTAGCAAAACCGGCTGCATTGTGGTCTTTTTGAACCAACTGCGCTCCAAGATTGGCGGTATGGGATACGGTCCCCAAGAAACTACGACGGGTGGTAACGCCCTCAAGTTCTACGCTTCAGTGCGACTCGATATTCGTCGTATCCAAACCCTCAAGAAAGGAAACGAGGAATACGGGATTCGCGCCCGAGTCAAAGTTGCCAAGAACAAAGTGGCCCCTCCCTTCCGGCGAGCAGAATTCGACATCATTTTTGGCAAAGGGGTGTCGAATACTGGCTGCGTTTTGGACCTTGCTGAAGAAACGAATCTAGTCCAGCGGAAAGGCTCTTGGTATAGCTACCGAGGGGAAAATGTTGCCCAAGGGCGAGATAACGCGATCGCCTACCTAGATAGCAACCCAGAGATTCGTGCCGAACTCGACGCGAGTCTTCGGGAGCAACTGTCGATGGGAGCGACAGTATCCGCTAATTCGGTTGCCCCGCCTGCATCATTAGAAAAGGCCCCAGAAGGTTCCAAAGAACCGGATTCAGGGACAAAAAACGGCAGCGCTGCTGCCAATGGCTCTAAAGCAAAAACCGCGAAGACCGCAAAGAAAGGAGCCGCATAACCCGTTTGCCTCCCTTTGACCTCTGGATACCAACTGCTCCCATATTGGGCTGGTGGATACCCAGCCCACCCCCCTTGGTGGTCCTTCTGGTAGCCTTGCTGCTAGATTTTTGCATCGCCGATCCCTGGAGCTGGTTCCACCCCGTTCAGGCCATGGGCTGGGCGATCGTAAAAGGAAGAAACCTCATCCTCCACTATTGCCTCTCCCCTTGGCAGCAGCAGGTGTGCGGGGGATTGATGACACTTGGACTGCTCAGTGGCAGCTATCTTTACGCCGCAGTTCTAATTGCGATCTCCCACAGTCTTCATCCCTTATTTGGCTGGGCCACTCATGCAGTCCTGTTGGCTAGTTGCTTAGGGGCCAGAAGCCTCAGGTTTGCGGCCTTGTCTCTGATCTCCCCCCTCAAATCAGGAGAGCTGCCTCAAGCGAGACAGCTGTTGCGGCGATATGTCGGTCGAGATACCCACCATCTCGATGAAGGGGAAATCTGTCGTGCGGTTGTGGAAACGGTGGCAGAAAACACCCCAGACGGTGCTACGGCACCGCTATTCTACGGGTTGATTGGTGGAGCACCATTGGCCTTTGCCTACAAAGCCCTCAGTACCCTAGATTCTATGGTGGGATATCGTCGCCAGCCCTATACTCACTTGGGTCGCATCCCTGCACGTTTTGAAGATTTTGCCACCTGGCTCCCCTGTCGCCTCACCGTAATTACATTAGCAATGTGGAGCGATCGCCCTCTGCAATATTTACGGCAGTGCAGTCAAGATGCCCGCCAAGACCCCAGCCCCAACTCGGGGTGGAGCGAGGCCGCGTTTGCCTGGCTCCTCAACGTTCAACTAGGTGGACAAAATGCGTATCGGGGAGTCATCACCCACAAACCTCTTTTGGGTCAACCCCAAAAGCCTCTTCAGGTAAAAACTGTCGTGGAGAGTACCCATTGGCTGCGGCGAGTTGTGTTGGTTTGGGTGGGAGTGGCAATGTCTGGGTATATCGCTAATCTAATCAATCTCTAATTGAATCCATTTCTAAACCAAGACTGCTGGTAACAGGCGGTTAACCAAAAACGCGTTCAGCAATCCGAAGGCAAACGCCCCCATCAGAGCACTCCAAATACCGTGTCGCAGGCGGAATCCCGTCACTAGCTTGGCAGCCAGTCCAAAAATAAAGGCATTGATAATGAAGTAAACCAGCCCTAATGAAATCCAATTGAGGGGACTCGATAAGAATTTCAGTATTCCCCCCAACGTCGCGTTGAGGATGCCAAACACAGCGGCGGAAATCATGGACTTGCCAAAGGTATCCACCTCAACTCCAAGCATGGGGAGCTTAGAAATCACAAATAAACTAACGCTATTAATAGCCCACGTAATCAATAAACCAATCATTCGTCTGGCATGCTGTAGCAACACCTCTAACCCAAGTTTGGCAAGAGTTTTCTAGGACAGCAAGCAAGAGCCAGCTATCCTCCCATTATCATTGTTGCCAGAACACCGTGACGATCGCGACAAACCAAAACTTACTCGCTGCTGGCCATTGCCGGGAAACCTGCCAACCGGCGATCGCCCCTGATTTCCAAACGAATGTGCGTTCCTGACGGAATGGGTTGGGACTCATCTAATTGACGCACGTGCAGTTCGTGCCCTGAGGGAAGCTGCAGACAGTAAATGGCTTCGTGCCCCAAGAACTGCCGTCCTCGCACGTAAACATCGCTGGCATCATCAGGAACCAAGCAACAATCCTCTTGCCGAATCATCACATCAACTCGATCCGGATTGTCCCCTACATGTGCCATTGAAGTGGCGAGCGGATCTACATTTAGAAGGCCAACTTCACTCTTCCATCCCTGCTCGGTGCGTTCAGCCGTCACAAAATTTGCCTGCGTGACAAATTCCGCCACAAAGCGCGTTTTTGGGGAACGATACAGCACCTCAGGCCGATCGCACTGCTCCATCCGCCCCTGATGTAAGACCGCAACGCGATCGGAAATAGAGAGAGCTTCCTCTTGGTCGTGGGTGACAAACACTCCGGCAATGTTGGCTTTGTGAAGAATATCTCTCACCTGCAGACGCAAGCGATAGCGAATGCTGGCATCCAAATTACTAAATGGCTCGTCCAATAAAATCAATTGCGGGGCCGGAGCCAGGGCACGAGCCAAGGCCACACGCTGCTGCTGTCCCCCCGATAACTCGGCTGGATAGCGATCGCAGAAATCCAGCAATCCTACCAACTCGATGGTTTGCCTCACTCTTTCTCGGGCTGCATCTGCACCAAATTTGGCCGATCTGAGCCCAAAGGCCACGTTCTGCTCTAAGGTCAGGTGGGGAAACAGGGCATAGTTTTGGAATACAACCCCCACCTGTCGCTCTTCCGGCGGTACCCAATCGTGGGGGCCGGCAACGATGCGATCTCGAATTCGAATTTGTCCCCGATTCGGCTTCTCAAAACCAGCAATCAAGCGCAATAGCGTTGTTTTGCCGCTGCCTGAAATTCCCAGCAAACCGAGCAATTCACCTTCTTCTAATTGCAATGACAGCGCTTGCAACACGTCTTGTCCGGGAAAGTAATGTTTCCAGACGTCATCAATCTTGAGAACTACTGCCATGCGAGAAGAAACGCCTCGTGGGATTTAAAATTGCTGTAGCAACTGTCAATTATCTCAAGCAGCTTCAGCTGTCCAGAGTTCTGACTGGTCGTAGATATAGCCTTTGACATTTTAGTTAGGATATAAGCCTCTATGCCCAGTTATGGATTGGGATAGCTAATATGTCCTAAGCGACTTGACGGTCGCTAAACCTTCCATCACTGAGTTGGCCACATCTAGATATGCACTATTCTCAGGCATACCTTTCCCCAATTGCAATTCTTTTCTAATAAAGCTTCATTTGAGAATTAGTCCAGCTGGGTCGAGCGTTGGGCGAGCAAGGTTTGGTAGGTGTTGCTGTGGAACCACCGTTCGATCTCCCGGGCTCGCAACACAGGTACGGGGTGTGAACGACCCACCGATTGCAATCGCTTGAACATCGCTTGCCAATCGTCGCGGTCGAGTTCGCTGTAGGTTCGAGCTTGCTCTAAAAAGGCTGTCACGCTCAATTGAGACGCTATTTTAGGAGACCCGCCGCACAATTTCATCAACACTGACGCTACTGTCTCCGCCCGCTGAGAGACTAGCAATGCAGCTCGATCGCAACTGAATTCAGCGCATTGCACCCACGTCATTAGTTGCTGCTGCAATGTTTGCTGCAGTAAGACTCCCCCTAGGGGCAGCAGCCCCGCAGATAATACTAATAAATTGGCGATGGTCAGATAGACGCCGTGGTTGCATTTCAAATGCCCTAATTCGTGAGCTAACACCGCCTGTATCTCATCGGGCTCCAACAAATCCAATAACGAAGAGTGCACCACAATAAACGGCTGCTTGCCTCGCATGGCAAAGGTATAGGCGTTGGGATTAGGGTTTTGCTTGATGTAGAGCTGCGGCACCTCTAAATCTAGAATGGTGCAAGCATCCAGGAGCAAACGGTGCAAATCGGGCAGCTGCTGCTCCCCCACTTGAATACTTGAGGCCAGATTATCCACATACAGCATCTGTTCCACAGATGGGGCAATCAGGTTTTGGATCAACAGATTGAGGCCCGGAATCATCTGAAGCGACCGAGTGGCCTGTTCATCAATGGGATGACGGAAGTGGTCGGCCCTCAGGCCGTAGAGGATGTGTCGAGCAGGGTTTTGTCCAGTCATCACAGGGCACGGTAAGGAACAAAATCTCGGAAGCGATTGAGTACGTATACCTGCTCCGGAAGTGGGGTGGGTAGAGCAACCTTGTCCATCTCTGACTCCATCTTGGACTCCATCTCGGACTCCGTCTCGGATTGCTTCAACCAGAAGATAACGCGATCGCCAGCACGGCTACCGTCGGTGACGAACTGCCCTCGATCGGCCACAGACTCAGACCCGATCGCGTATCGTCGTCCAGCCACAAGTATCTGTTCGGGTAAATTAGCTGTCCCTAACAACTGCTGCATGACCTCTGGTTTCTCCAGCACAGCACGCAGGCGCTGCGCCCAGACCTCAGCTAAAGCGATTGCCTGACCGGTAGCATTCGCGGCGGCATCCTCCGCTGTCACCTCCAGCAACATCGAGCCATTGACTAAGATGCGAGCGGATCGTGCATCTCCTGATGTGTTGACCTCGAATTTCTCGTCAGAAGTTGAATTCACAATGGCTGCAAACCGTCGGTTGATGGACAGTACCCTGGTATCGGTGTCACCCTCTGGTTGGCGAATAGTCAGCACTGGGTGCTGCAAAATACGAAACTCTGTTAGAGCTTCCCCCCTCGTAGGCCAACTGGCTAGACAAATCCCACTTAGCAAGCAAGCTGCGAGTACCCGTTTAGCACTCATGTTCGTACCCTCAACCGTAATACTCTCGTTTACATATTAGATGCCTTCAAAAATGAGCCCAAATAACGGGTGCACAAGCAGGGAAGGCTCCGAGAACTAAGGCTTAGCAAGCAATTCTTATGCGTCAGACCGTATCTCAATCTACTCCTCCTCCACCAGCATTTGTTTGAAGGATTCACTATCGTTAAAGAGCATCGAGATAGACCCATCTACCTATGCTCCGCCTCTCCTCACTACCCCCACGTCTGCTGATCGCCCTGATGGCAGCCACCTCCGCATTGACCTGTTCTGTTGCTCTCACTGCCCCGACAGCAAGGGCTTTTGACCTAGGCGGGCTATTGCAAAATGGTTTTCGCGCTATTCAGTTATACAATCTCTCTGACAATCAAGAGGTTGAGTTAGGACGGGATATTAATCAACAACTGTTGCGTAGTGGTGAGATTAAGCTCGCCAACAATCCCCAACTATCGCAACGCATCAACCGCATCGGGCAACAGCTCGTGCGCGTCAGCGATCGCCCCGATTTGCCCTTCACATTTCAAGTGGTTGCCGATAACTCACTCAACGCTTTTGCAACCGCAGGTGGGTTTGTTTACATCACCACTGGGGCGATCGCAGCTGCGGAAACCGATGCCCAAGTTGCATCGGTGCTAGCCCATGAAATTGCCCACATCACCGAGAGCCACGTAGTGGAGCAGATGCAGCAGACTACCTTTGCTCAAGCTGGTGCCCGGCTCCTGGGAGTAGACGATAACCTGCTGGTGGCAACCGGAGTAGAACTCGGTCTGCGCCGCCCCCGCAGTCGCGAGGCTGAGTACGAAGCTGATGCAAAAGGCCTACAACTCATGACCCGTGCAGGGTACGATCCCCGCGCAATGACAAAGTTCATGTCTAAATTGCTCGGTAATGGTGCTCCCCCCCAATTCCTCAGCACCCACCCTCACACGGAAGAACGCATCAAGCGCATTCAGAGGATGATCTCGGAACAAAACTTGGTTCAACGCAGCCAGTCCATCCAAGTACAGGCTAAACAGCAAGCCTAGTTTCAAATTTCGACTCCTTACACTGCCTGTTAGAGTCTATAGCTCGACGCCTCTAGGAACATTGACTCTGGTAATTTGCCCTGAAAAATATAGCGTTAGTCATTGTAATGGGCTATGCACGATGCTCAGCGAGAGTTTTCGTGAATGACAATATCTTTTCATCGAATACACAGCACAATCCTTCCTTAAGATCCACGTGCAAACGCGCAAAATGGATGCTTCAGTGACCTCCTGATTAGTGGTATGAATTTACAAGTAATATCCACCTACTCATCAGTCAGCCGTGATTCACCGTTAAGAGGCGGTATGAAATGTTTCTCCGTAATTTTGATGTGAACGGACAAATTACCCTTTGATGCTGACATATCCGAATCTTGCATCGTTTTCTAACCAGGTTCAAGTTACCGGTAAGCAGCTATTCTGCATGTTTAATTGATGGCATACGGGAACACATGTTACAAAAAATACTGCACAAGGCTCTACAATGTTTCAATCAGTCATTTTCTCTAGGTAGCTCGCTTCGCAAAGGGGTGGGGCAAGTTACTAGCAGATCTTGGCTCTTGGGGAAACCCTTGTGACTAGCCGTTCCGAAGCCAGATGCTGAGGGTAAGCATCGTCGATCGATCTTAGAGGTATCGTTTGTGTTGAAAAATACATTGGCAGTCGTGTATGACCCCCTCGTTACGCAGATCAAGAAGTTGCCATTTTGGAAACGCGATCGCTTTTTGCTTCGGGAGTTAAAGCACTTCTATTGGATTGCGATTCTAGCCATAGCGTTCACACTGATTTCAGCCCTCTTCGGAGGATCGACAGTTGGACTCATTGCTCTATTCCTTCAGGGACTGACCGATCCCCAGTCCCCTTCGTTTGAAACGGGTCTGTCTTGGCTTGATGCCTGGCTGAGTCCAGCACAAGCATCAACCACCACCAAGGTTTATCGAATTACCAGCGTTCTCTTGATCATTAGCTGGCTGCAGGCTCTGTTCTTATACCTGGGCCAGCTATTCTCCAGTTACACTAGAATTCAGACTCTATATAGACTTCGAAAAAGTATTTTCCAGCGGCTCAAATCTCTTGAGTTCAGCTTTTACGTCAACGAGCGATCTGGCAACTTGCTCAACACAATTACCACTGAACTTCAGAAAATAGAGCAACTTCTAAAAGCTACAACCTTGTTAATGATAGCTGCATTTCAGGCAATAGCCTATATCGTTGCAATGTTCTTCATCTCATGGCAGCTTTCTCTATTTGCATTCATGTTGTTAAGCCTATTGTTTTCAGGAGTTTCCCAAATCAGATCCCGAGTCCGCAAAGCCAGTTTTAATATCCCCACAGCAAACCAGAGAGTTACCTCTGGATTTGTTGAATTCATAAACGGAATCAAAACTGTCCACTCCTATGAAACCTTTGATTACGAACAAAAACGGATCGATAAAAACATTCTGGGAGCTGCGGAAGCAGAGGAGAAGATCGCCAAATTTATCTCTATGATTAAACCTCTATCTCAGGGTCTAGGCAGTACTGCTCTCGTGATAGTCCTTGCTGTTGCCTATCAGGTATTATCTGTAGACAGCGAGCTTCAAGCCGCCATCCTAATCACGTTTTTGTTTGCGTTGTTTCGCGCACTGCCATTTGTTTACCAGGTATTGAATACTCTTACCCGGATTACCAGTTTTAGAGGTTCTGTAGATAAAGTTAACCAACTGCTCGCACCTAAGAATAAGCCAATTTTTCAGAACGGTACGATTCCATTCCCAGGTCTGAAAAAATCGGTAGATTTCGTGGGTATAGAGTTCTCCTATGTACCCGGCAGTCCGATCCTAAACAAGATAGATCTATCTTTTACAAAAGGGAAAACTGTTGCGCTAGTAGGTTCTTCTGGAGCTGGAAAAAGCACTATTGTTGACTTGATGTTACGGCTAATTAAGCCAAATAGTGGACAAATTCTATTCGATGGGGTCGACTTGGCCGATATCGAGATTTCCACTCTTCGACGGAAAATGGCGATTGTTAGTCAAGATACGTTTATCTTTAACGCGACCGTCAAAGAGAATATTGCCTACGGTTTAGATAGCGTTGACAATAAAGCAGTTCTTGAAGCTGCAAAACAGGCCAACGCCCTAGATTTCATTTTGGAGATGCCCGAAGGATTTGAAACGCAGCTAGGAGATCGAGGCGTACGCCTTTCTGGAGGTCAGCGGCAGCGGATTTCAATCGCACGTGCGTTGGTGCGCGATCCTGAAATATTAATCTTAGATGAAGCTACTAGTGCCCTCGACTCAGTCACAGAGCAGCTCATTCAAGAATCTCTAGATGAGCTGGTTAAAGGCAGAACAGTGATTATGGTTGCTCACCGACTTTCCACCATTTTCAAGGCAGATAAAGTGGTTGTTTTAGATTCAGGAAGAGTCGTGGAAGAGGGAACTTACCAAGAGCTGCTGGATAAGCAGGGACAGCTGTGGGAATTCCATCAGATGCAGTACAAATAATCCTTACCGTAGTTGCTAGACATTTCCATGGGTACATCAGCTCTAACCCTGCCAACTTTACAGTTTTTATCTCCGTAATGGCTAATTCAATTAGGGCTGCTACTTATGTAGCAGCTAAGGTGTGCAAATGGCAAATGTCATTCCTCGCCAACTTTAATAGTGCAAGATACATTACACGCTACTTCATTTCCTACTTATAGAGTCATCGAACGTTAGTTATTAATGCTTGTGCTGGCGAGAAGCTAGCCAATCTGGCCTAGATGTTCTCGCCGCATAGAAAACATACAAGTTTGTGAAGGCAATTTAGTCAATTGAAATAGTCTGAGGACCGTTTGGGGGGGGGCAGAGTCATCAGAATCATTGTCAGTGACCTCAACCCCCTGAGCTGCTAGCCAGCTTTTGAGGGGGTCCTCATTCAGGTTGAGCCGCAAAGCCCCTGCCGCAAAGCCTCCTAAGAACGGTACGGGATTTTTCAAAAATGCTTCTAGAATCTCGTTTTTACCCATTAGTTCACTCTCTTGGCAAATTTCGTTCAGTGTCTATTGCGATCCTATCAGGTGGTCTGAGTCCCACTTATGCCCAATCATCCCGATTACTAAAGCTCTCTTGATAGACTTGTGCTAACTGGTGAATATGCCTCGTCTTGGTGAAGAGCAACTCTTCGGAAAGGTTCCAAGTTTGTAGCATGCGATCGAGATCTTGTTGAATGTCTCGAGCACCCGGAAAACCTGTATAGCGGATGCGTAGCCGTGCCACTTCAACGAGGTTGAGATCGGAGGGGGTACCATCTTTAATGATGGAGGTCAGTAAGGCCCGATCTTTTGAGTATTGCGGATGTTTTTGCTCACTCATCCAGATAAGCTTCCATGGCTGGGTGGTAGTAGTTTAGCTGCTATTGTATGCTCCGCAGTGATTTTCGTGCTCCTACACTTCAATGCCGAAAGAGAAATGCCGAAAGAGAGTATCCACGCTGATGAGAGGAGCCCTCAGTCCAGTCAGGTACTAGGCTACAACGTTGGGATTGGCCCAAGAGATAAGCGGAAGGGTGATGCCTTCTGCAAGTTACGTTTCCAAGGAGTCCAAGCAGTTGCCACCGACAAACGAACTTGACCAGTATCTCCCTTTTTTGGGGGTAGAAATTAGGCTGAGAGGGGTCATGTTAGTGAATTGGTGCATGGGTGAGCGAAGATTGAGAACTTGCCGATTGCTGGCTCGCACATAGCATTTGCTCTAGTTTATTGGGCAAAGATTCCCATCGCAGTTGGCGGCGCAATGGATACATCGTGATGGATGGGCGGTGATTGAATAGCGTTGGGTATTGCTCCAAAGAATCAAACGAATTGAAAGCATAGTTGCGAATGGATGAGCTTGTTGAATTGCCCTGTTCTAGGCCGGACTGTAAGGGATCGAGCCCCTCCGGCCAAACTTTTCGCCCGAAATCTAAACTAAAGCCCATACAGGGGTTGCCTCGTGTTTGCCACATCAACAACAACTGCTGTACGGATACAGCTTTGTAGCGACCGCGGTAAAGAGCTTCCACCAATGCTGATGCAACCCATGACGCTGGAAACTTCCGTTTCCAGTCCATCAGCCATTCTTCTGGCGATCTCCCGCCAAGATCGAAGCCATACTGGGTAAGGAATGATGCAGCATCCATTGCTGGACTCCTACTAGATGATGAAGTACTTGAAGAGTTGAAAGTTAATGTATCGATTCCAACCAGCTTAATGACCGTTGCCATTTCTAGAATGCAAGCACTGCAGATAATCTAGTCCCATTATTCACATTTATAAAGATTTAGGTTGTCCTTATCAGATGTATTAGGTTGAGTACGAGTAGGTGCGACAGCTGGTGACAACACATCCCTTTTCGTAATGTGAATTTCAGCATGTAGTTGGTTTTTCTGCATTGAAGTCAGGTGGGACATGCCTAACTGAACCAAACTCCAGGTTGGTTAGCCCGAGTTAGGTATGAGGAACTCGTGAAAACTGAGCGCATGCTAATCGACCGCTTGTCGATGGCAGCTACTAAGCTAGAAAGCACGTGAAAGCATCTGCTGTGTTCTCTCCCAAACTTCCACCGGTCGATCCCTCCCCCAAACAACAAGCTCTGCGCCTGGTGGAGATCGCTTTTCTGGCCAGTACTGCTGCTTTGGCTTGGGTGGTCACAATTTATCTCAATCCAACGCTGCCTTTGCTGCGACTCTTCTTCCCACTGCCAGTGGCGATCGCCATTATGCGATGGGATTGGCGCACGGGCCGGATGGCGTTAGCGGTTTCGACATTGTTGCTAACGGTATTGATTGGTCCCACTCGCAGCATTATCTATTTGATGCCTTACGGGTTACTAGGTTTTCTCTGTGGTTGGATGTGGCAACAGCAATTGTCTTGGTATTGCTCAGTGCTCTGTGGAGCCGCTTTGAGCACATTGGGATTAATCTTTCAGTTAGCTCTCTCCTCGCTGCTGGTGGGGGAGAATCTGTGGGCATTTTTTACATTGCAACTGACGGGGTTTGCCAATTGGTTGCTAGATGTGACGCTGGGTTGGTTTGGGATTCACGTGGCAGCATCGGCCTTCACTATTCAGGTGGCCATTGTGGCGATTGTGGCGGTGAATTCTTTGGTGTATGTGTTTACGGTCCATCTGGTGGCCGCACTAGTGATGGAAAAATTGGGTAAGAAATTGCCCCCTCCACCCACCTGGGTGCAGAGTTTGCTGAGCTAGAACGAGTCCGCTGCAACCTGGCCCTTCAAATACCGTCGCTATCCCCCAATTGTGTTTTGTTAAAAGACCTACCCTAATAGTCGCAGCGATCGCTCACTTAGGTGACTGTTTTTCTGCGAATTAACGAAAGTCGCTATATTAACGAAAGAAATAGTTCGTTACATATCCGCCATGTTCTCAGCATCTGTTCGCTCGTTGCCAAGCAATCTGAAGTCTGTATGGCTGGGAGCTGCAGTGATGCTGTGTGTTATGGCGACAGCCTGTTGCGTCTTTGGTATGACCAGTCAGTCTGCGATGGCCCAGCAAGAATTGCCTGTGGTAGAGATGGATTTGCCCCAGCCTGAGGTGGAAGTGCTCGATTTCGCCGATCAGCTGTCAGCGAATCAAGAGTCTCGCCTAAACGCGCAGCTAAAAGCGCTAGAGAACGATACTGGCTGGAAGCTGCGGGTGCTCACACAGTTTGATAAATCCCCCGGTCGCACGGTGAAAAGCTACTGGGGATTAAACGATCGCAGCGTACTGATGGTGGCCGATCCACGAGGAGGTAATTTACTGGCGTTTAACGTCGGCGATCGCGTGCGGGAGGTTCTCCCCCGTACCTTTTGGATTGAACTGCAATCTCGCTATGGCAATCAGTTCTTTGTGAGGGATAACGGCAAGGCACAGTCAATCCAAAGTACAGTTGATGCTCTCGATACTTGTTTCCGGGAGGGAGGATGCAGAGTTGTTCCTGGATTGCCGGACGAACACTGGATTTGGACTTTATTTACGTCTATCGCGGGGGGGATTATCTGTGGCTTTGCAGGCAAGCAGCGCCATGAGGACGAACTCTTCAATTGGCAATGGGCACTGTTGTTCTCGCCAATGTGGTTGTTACTGTTTGGTGGTTTTGGCCTTGCTCCCGTGCTTCGCCGTACGACTGACTGGTTGCCAATTGCCCGCAACGTCTTGGGCTTTTTAGCTGGATTGCTGACGATCTATGTTCTTCCATTTTCTCTGCCGTTTGGTCAGGGATCCGATCGTGCAGCAGATTAGTCATCTGTCCCTCTGGAATTCTGTGCCAGGCAATGACATGGTCGTAGCTGAATTCCCATCCATATGCCAGGCCACTCATACTTGCTGTTTGTGGTACCAGGCTTCGCTCGAGAGACCGAATCAGATATATTGTGAATCGCGAGGCAGCAGATATGGCAACATCATGGAATTGTTTGTCCTGAACATACCTCTGCAAAGACGTTAATACATACATAAAAAAGATCGTTGGGCTGGGAGCGAGCAAACTTGACGTAAGAGGATATTGTTTCAAATCGTTATTTGAATGTTTGCGTCGAAATTCACCTAAAGAAATTATGTAAATCCGACGGCCTGTCATAGCACTTGGAGTGATTCTACATCCCTGTAATGCCTGTTCTGTCTGGCTTTTTGCGGTTGCAAGCTTGATAGCATGCCCAACCGCTCACTGGGCCACAAAAATCCATTCATTTTCCTTCAAGGATCTGTGCTAACACGTAAGAGCTGGCCTCTGCGATCCGTATCGCTATCTGTATGATTCAACATTAATTTCTTGTCACGAATCGGTTAGTTTTATTTATCGAGAAGTTGAATATCGAGCGCCTGCTGGTGTCGGCCACCGTTCCAACTGAGCGTTTAACAGCTGCTAACTGCCGCGTCCACCGCCTGTCTAGATACCCTGCACGACTACCCTCAAAAAGGAACCCCCTAGCAACTATGAACATACCTGAAGGTTTCGTCTGTCCTGACGTTCGGATTGAAGAGAGTCGCACTGGCATGAGTGTGGAGGCTCTCAAACGTGCTTTCGTCAATAATTTGTTCTACGTACAGGGTAAGTTCCCCGCCCTAGCCTCCCAGAATGACTATTACATGGCGCTTGCCCATACCGTTCGAGATCGAATGTTGCAGCGCTGGAACAGCACGGCAGAAACCTATACCGAATCGGGATCGCGCACAGTCTGTTATTTTTCGGCCGAGTTTCTCATGGGGCCCCATTTGGCCAAGAATCTCATTAATTTGGGCATTTACGACAACGCCCGACAGGCTGTGCAGGAATTAGGGCTCAGTCTGGATAGTCTGATCGAAGTGGAACAGGAGCCTGGCTTGGGGAATGGAGGCTTAGGTCGCTTGGCTGCTTGCTATCTTGAATCTCTGGCTACCCTCGAGTTACCTACTTTAGGGTATGGAATTCGCTATGAATTTGGAATCTTCGAACAGGAAATTCGTGATGGCTGGCAGGCGGAGGTGACCCACAATTGGTTGCAGTATGGCAACCCCTGGGAGCTACCCCGTCCAGAATGGTCTGTTGAGGTCAAGTTTGGTGGTTACACCGAGTCCTACACCGACGAACACAATCGCTATCGAGTCCGGTGGGTGCCCGATCGTGTGGTCAAAGGGATTCCCTATGACACCCCCATCTTGGGATACAAGGTCAACACCGCCAATACACTGCGGCTTTGGAAGGCTGAGGCTCCGGATTCCTTTGATTTTGGTGCCTTTAACCGGGGGGATTACTACGGAGCTGTTGACCGTAAGGTCGAATCCGAGAACATTACAAAGGTGCTATATCCCAATGACGAGCAGATTCAAGGGAAGAAGTTGCGCCTAAAACAGCAATTTTTCTTTGTGTCTTGTTCGTTGCAAGACATGTTTCGCATCATGGAACAGCAGAATATACCCCTTGAGAAATTCCACGAAAAATATGCGGTGCAATTAAATGATACCCACCCAGCGGTTTCTATCGCAGAACTGATGCGTCTGTTGGTGGACGAAAAAGGGTTGACTTGGGAAAAAGCTTGGGAGATTACTCACAAGACCTTTGCCTACACCAACCATACGCTGTTGCCAGAAGCATTAGAAAAATGGTCGGTGGGTCTATTTAGAAAGCTGCTGCCGAGACATCTAGAAATCATTTATGAAATTAACCAGCGATTCCTGGATCGGGTGCGCATCAAGTTTATGAATGACGATAAGCGTCTGGAGCGACTTTCCCTCATCGACGAATCCGGAGAACGCTACGTGCGCATGGCAAATCTAGCCTGTGTCGGTAGCCACACGATTAATGGGGTGGCTGAATTGCATAGTCGCCTTCTGAAGCAGGATGTTTTGAAAGACTTCTACGAACTGTGGCCGGAGAAGTTTACCAATGTTACGAATGGCGTCACCCCACGACGCTGGATGGTGTTAAGCAATCCTGCCCTCAGTCAGTTGGTCACCGAAAAGATTGGTGATGGGTGGACGGTGAATCTTGACCAGTTGAAGCAGTTGGAAGCGTATGTTGACGATGCGGGCTTTAGGGATGCTTGGCTCAAGGTGAAGCAGGCCAACAAGAGTAGTTTGGCCGATCGCATTTATCGCCAAGCCGGTATCGCAGTCGATCCCACATCAATTTTTGATGTGCAGGTGAAGCGCATTCACGAATATAAGCGCCAACATCTCAACATTCTGCACGTCATCTCCCTCTACCTGCAGCTGAAAAACAACCCCAATCTCGATATCCCCTCCAGAACGTTCATCTTTGCCGGTAAGGCAGCGCCGGGATATTTCATTGCCAAGCTGATTGTTAAGCTGATTACGTCAGTGGCGGACGTAGTCAATAGCGATCCCGATGTCAGCGATCGCTTGAAGGTTATTTTCCTGCCAGACTTCAACGTGACCAACAGCCAGCGGATTTATCCGGCGGCAGATTTATCCGAACAAATTTCGACTGCCGGGAAGGAAGCTTCTGGCACCGGCAACATGAAATTTGCTCTGAATGGAGCCCTTACCATTGGCACGCTGGATGGAGCCAATATTGAGATTCGCTCAGAAGTAGGGGCAGAGAATTTCTTCCTGTTTGGCTTGACCACCCCTGAGGTACGCGAGCTCAAGGCCTCTGGGTATACCCCTCGGGACTACTACAAAGCCAACCCCCATCTTCAGGAGGCGATTGACCTAGTGGCATCGGGCTTCTTCTCCCATGGCAGCACCGAGCTCTTCCAGCCTCTGGTGAAGTCGCTTCTGTATTCCGATCCCTATTTGGTGCTGGCGGATTTCCAAGCCTATGCCGATTGCCAGACATTAGTTGGTAACGCCTATGGAGATCGCGATAGTTGGACGAGGATGTCCATTTTAAATGCCGCTCGCATGGGGAAATTTTCCAGCGATCGCTCCATTCGCGACTACTCTGACAACATTTGGAAGGCGAATGCTGTTTCTATTGCTCTCAAGGAGTCAGACCTGACATTTAGTTCTCCTGTTTAACCTGCTGTTACGACCTCTGAATGGTTGGACTGCTGGTGTTTGCGCCTGAATTGAAAAGCCAAGGGGAAAAGTTCCCTTGGCTTCGATTTTTTGATGGCTATCAGTAATACTAGGTTTTGCCAGAGGAACCAGAATCGCTGCCAGGTTTAGAGTCAACTCCGATCGCCTCTGCCCCAAGCCAGCCCATGCGCCAAAAAGCGACCAAAGCAATTGCTCCAACCGCCAGCATTAAGCCCAATGCTGCTGGATAGCCGTATATCCACCGCAACTCCGGCATATTCCAAGGGGACATATCCGGATCGAAGTTCATGCCGTAGACCCCTGCAATAAACGTCAGGGGAATAAACACGGTGGAAATGATGGTGAGTAGCTTCATGACCTCGTTCATGCGGTGACCAATGGCGGACAAATATAAATTCACTAGCCCCGAAGCCAACTCGCGGTAAATCTCTACGGTTTCTAGGGCCTGAACAATGTGGTCGTAGCTATCCCGCAGGTATACCCGCACCTCGTCGGAAACGGGGGACGAGCGATTGCGAATCAAGCTGTTCAGTGCCTCCCGCTGAGGCCACAATAGCCGCCTCATCCCCAACAGTTCCCGCTTCACGAAGTAAATCTGGGACAGTGTTTCTCGATCGGGGGTGCTGGTCGTTTCCACCTCCAGCTTTTCTATCCGATCGCTGTAAAACTCCAGAATGGGGAAGTAGCTATCGATGGCTGCGTCCAACAAAGAGACTGCTAGATAATCGCTCCCTTGCGTGCGAATGGTCCCCCGCCCGTACAGCAGCCGATCCCGTACCCCTTGAAAGCAATCTAGTTCGGGGGATTCTTGAAAAGTAATGGTGTAATGGCTGCCGACAATCAAGCTGACCTGTTGGCTGTGAAATTTGCCCTCTAACCGACCGGCCACATGCAGAACAAGCAAGACGTGGGAGGGGTATTCCTCAAAGCGCGATCGCTGGGGCACGTTGGCGATTTCAGCCAGCTCCATGGGATGCAGCTGCAATACTGAAGCCAAGCCCTGCAAGAGGTCTTGGCTCCCCAGCCCCTGAACGTCGATCCAGGTGACGGAGTCTGAGTTCAAGAACTCGCTGAGATCGGCTAACCGGGCAGGAATGAATTTCTCGTAGCGATCTCCAGAATAGTCGGTTACCGAGAGGGTGGTTGGAAGGGCATCTCCAGGGATTGAGAGGGTGCCGGGATCGGTATAAAGCCCTTCCAAATTCGGCACTTCAAAAATCTCAGGTTCCATTGCCCCCATATCCGTTCAGCCATATCCTGTCCAACCAGTCTATGCGGGATCGCTCTAACTGTAAGCCTTGTAAAACGTACGAGGAAATTTGACTCTAGCAACTGACGCGATTGCAACCCGAGCGGGCGTCGATGCTAAATCTAGCGAGTCCCATACGATGGCTGACGCCCACATCGGGGTGAGGATAGGCTGTCACTTCGTAAGCAAACGAACCACTGAATCTGGGATTCCTGATGGATTTGAGTACGATGGTGGCTGTTTCCCCCGGCTCGAGAGGGGGATCGAACAGGACACCAACCGCCCCCGCCTTGGTAGCTGAATCTCGATCGAGGGATACTCCTGTCACGGGGATGGGATTACCCCGGCGTACACCTCCTCCTTCGTAAGCGGAAACATCTGGTAGGCGGAAATCAATTGTTTCCGGTACCGAGAACGGCACAATTTCTACATAATCGAGGGTTTCCCCCGCATTAGCTGGCATTGCGATGGTAAATCGATAGGTGGCGTTGCGGGCACCTGTAAAGCTTGGGGTGAGGGAATGACCGGTCAACAAGGGAGGCGAGTTAAATGCAATCCGGCCATCCGGAAATTGGACTGCGAATGAGCTAGCCATCCAAACGATTCCGAGCGCGATGGAGGAAGCTGCCATTCCCAGTAGAGCAAGAGATTGTTTGGTTCCCATTGGTAAAGACACCTAAAGTGACTAGAGACTGTCTCTACTATGTCCGATGCAAATCGCAACCTGGAATGTTAATTCCATCCGTACACGTCTCGAGCACATTCAAACTTGGCTGCAATCTGAGGTGGGTCAAACTGTCGATGTGCTTTGTTTGCAAGAGACAAAAGTGCAGGATAAACAGTTTCCGCAACAGCCCTTTGAGGAAATGGGCTACCACACCTATTTCTTCGGCCAAAAGTCATACAACGGCGTTGCGTTTATCAGTCGTACCCCTTTAAAAGATGTCACCTGCGGATTTGTGCCGGTGGTGGGGGATTCTGCAGAACCGTTTGACGAACAAAAGCGGGCGATCTCTGCGTCCCTCAACGGAATCTGTATTGTGAATCTCTACGTACCCAATGGCTCTGAGATTGGTAGTGAAAAGTACTGCTATAAGCTGGAGTGGCTGCAAGTTCTAGAGAGGTATTTGGAGCACCGCATCGCGCAATTTCCTGCAGGAGTCCTGATGTGTGGGGACTTCAACATTGCTCTCGAAGATATTGATATCTATAACCCTGACGGGAAAGAGACGCACATCATGTCTTCACCGCAGGAGCGTGCTGCCCTACGCCAAGTGCTCGAGTTAGGTTTTCAAGACACCTTTCGCAAATTTACTCAGGATGGGGGCCACTTTAGTTGGTGGGACTATCGAGCTGCTGGTTTTGCCCGCAACCGAGGTTGGAGGATCGATCACTTGTACGCTACCTCCCAGCTATATGAACAGGTGGTAGCCTGCCAGATCGATCTCGAACCGCGTGGATGGGAGCGCCCCAGCGATCACGCGCCAGTGCTGCTCGAATTCAACCTGTCCTAAATCCCTGGTATCCAAAGTGAACGTTCAGTCGGAGTTCCTCGATATCTCAGCGCTATGGGAGCATTACTATGCATCGCTCTTGCCGATCGGGGTGAGATGTAGCAGGTTCTTTCCATAGAACGCAATTGATTGAATGTTGCTTTGCAGACATTCGATCAAAAAGCCTGCTGAGAGCGCGAACTCCAGCAGGTTTTTTTGTCTTGGTAAGGATTGGATGAGACCCATCCAACTTAGCGAGACTTAGGTTTGGAAGAGGGTTGAGGTTGATAATACACATTGCTCCCCTCATCTGGAACAAAGTGGCAAGCCCAGTAGGACTTGAAGAAGCCTGTCCAGATGGATTCATCTGACTTGCGATAGTAATCCCCCAAAACCGGCTTGATGGCCTCAGTTGCATCCTTCAAATGATAATGAGGAATCGCCAAGAAAATGTGGTGTGCAACGTGAGTGCCAATGTTGTGGTGGATTTCGTTGATCAATCCGTAGTCGCGATCGATGGTGGACAAAGCACCCTTGAGGAAATACCAGTCTTTCCCGCGAAACCAAGGGATATCGTCTTCGGTGTGGTGCAGAAATGTGACCAAGTCTAACCAAACCACAAAGATTAAGTAGGGTACCGCATAGTACTTCAGGATTGCCACCCAACCAAACTGGTAGGTTGCCCAACCCAGGAATGCCGCCATCCCGATCATCCAAGCGGAGCTAGTCAGCACATCCCACTTTTCGTGTGGTTTGAACAGAGGGCTGTTGGGGGAAAAGTGGGATCCACCCGGACGGGAAGGGGAACGGCGGAATAGATAGATGGGGAAGGCAAAGACGGGAGCATAGAAGCGAACCAGCTTCTCGTACCAGGGCATCTGGTTGTATTTCGATTCGGTGATGGGGTACCAGCTTTCATCGGTATCAATGTTGCCGGTGTTGGCGTGGTGGGTGCGATGACTAATTCGCCAACCGTGGAAAGGAACCAGAATGGGAGTGTGGCTCAGGTGTCCGATCAGGTTGTTCAACCATTTGTGACGGGAAAAGGACCCGTGACCGCAATCATGGCCAACTACGAATAAGGCCCAGAACATGGTGCCGGCAGCCAACCAAAAAATTGGGAAAAATAGCCAAGAATTGAGGTGAATGGCCAGGGCGTAGAGACCCGAAATAATACCGATGTCGAGGAAAAAGTAAGAGAGCGATCTCCAAGGGTTTGGCTGAAAGCAATATTCTGGAATTGCCGCTCGAATATCTTGCAACGTGAAGGGAAGTTCAGACCGGCGTTTAGAGCGGGAACCCTTTGGGGGAGAAGATAATTGAACCAAGTTAATAACCAGTGTAAGGAACTCACATATTTCGCTCCAACCCATCTTGTAGGGGGGCTAGGCTCGCTACTGCGACCGTTTATCACGCCAGTGAGAAATGGTTTTTCCTTAGGCGAGATAGGGTCCGGTCGGTTAGCTCCGTAGACTCCATCGGATTATGAGGGCTCAGAATCGCTGCAAAATGGGGTGGTTTCCCCTGTTACGCTACAAAGTGCTTAGGTAGCAGATGGCTGCTGCAATTCGGTGGCGCAACTATTGGCAACAAGAAAGAGCAATGCGAAATAACGTATTTACAAACCTTCATGAGTGTACCCAAGAATGACACTCTTAGTTGTTTTGCTCGCTGGGGATCGCTGAAGAGAGAGTGGTTGCAAGGATGGGGGGCCGTTGCTGTTCACCGGCGGATAGCTTTTGTTAGTTCAGTTAGTACGGACAGGTCTATGCTTAGTCCGCGTTCTGGGTAGCTGAAATGTCCTAATCGGATTGACGGTCGCTATTGATGCGAGCAAATCGGCAGTGGCTTGTGTCGCAGAATAAAGAGGAAATCATTCTATAGGTCCATTTAGGGGTCTGGATAGCCGAGATATTCTCAGCGAATGGACGATCGCACTAGAGCAGTCTCTCAAGAGATTAACTTGTCAGTAAGAAACGACATAGTTTGCAACTGGCACAGTTTGAGATCGGCGCTATTGTTGAGGCGTGTGTGGGTTGAGGCTCAAGATCGTGAATGCAGAATTAGTGATGGTTGCGCGCCAGGTGTACGACGAGAAAAAGCACTGGTTTGAATTGCGCGATCGCTTGCCCACCGGGGTTGCTGTCAATCTAGAAACACTGCGAGGAGAGGTGTTGTGTTCTTCTCATCCCGTGTTACTCCCCCATGAAAAATTTATTCCCCTGAACCAATTACAAATGCCGGTGGCATCCTAGGCTCGAACGCGAGCAGCAGGCAATGTGAATGGGATTGGAGTTTTGGCCAGGTTGGCTACTGGTAGCAGTACTGGGTGCTTCCATCGGCAGCTTTCTCAATGTGGTTGTTTATCGCGTGCCGCGCCAGCTTTCGCTGTTGCATCCTCCCTCTCACTGCCCAAGCTGCGGAACCGGCTTAGGGCCCACTGAAAATGTCCCGATATTAGGCTGGTTGTGGTTACGGGGGCGATGTCGCCACTGCGGTACCAAGATATCGGCGCGCTATCCTGCCGTGGAAGCATTCACGATGGGGTTATTTATTCTGTGTTTTGCGGTGTTGGGATGGTCTTGGTCTGCGGTTAGCGCAGCGCTTTTGCTGAGCTGGCTGCTCCCGCTTGCTTTGATCGATGTGGAAACCTACCTGCTGCCGGATTTGCTAACCCGGTCAGCTTTACTTGTGGGGCTGGCTTTACGTGTGACTCTACCGTTGCTACAAGGGAATTCGGTAAGGGCGATCGCCCCGGTATTGTTGGATGGTGCGATTGGTATGACCCTAGGGATTTTGTTGCTGGAGGCAATTGGCTGGATCGGCCTATTGGTCTTGGGCAAAGAGGCCATGGGAGGAGGAGATGGTAAGTTGTTGGCTGCAATTGGAATGTGGCTGGGTTGGCAGGCTGTTTTCGTGACGGTCTTTGTTGGGTGCCTCCTAGGCAGTGTTTGTGGCATAGCCATGAAGTTCATTCGCGGCAAGCGATGGGGGAAGCCCATTCCTTTTGGTCCCTACTTGGTACTTGGTGCTGTGGTGGCACTATTTTTTGGAGAACGTTTAGCGAGCTGGTACTGGAATTTGGCGGTAGGGGTTTGAGTCCCCCGGCATTCTCGGTAGAGTAGTCCAGCGCTCTCTAGGCCGCTGATGGACCAGCGTCATTTTCGGGAATTGATTGCTGGCTAGAGAAAAATAGCAATAAATTGTCAATTAAGTTTTTGTTCAGCAATAATAGTACGGTTCCTTCG
The DNA here is from genome assembly GCA_051439605.1 of Synechococcus sp. GTDB lineage: Bacteria > Cyanobacteriota > Cyanobacteriia > Thermostichales > PCC-7336 > PCC-7336. The sequence goes on along the minus strand of JBFRWN010000098.1, from coordinate 72,674 downwards.
GATTGGGCTTTATGGCTGCCACCGTCTTAATTGTGGATGGATATAACGCGATCCACGCATGGCCTAGTCTGAAGAAATATGCGACCAAGTCAGAGTTGCATATTGCGCGATCGCGCTTGCTAGAGCGACTGTCTAATTTCGTTGTCTTTAAGGGATACAGCGGAATGGTTGTATTTGATGCCCACAAGCATCGGCAGCCAAGCGTGCCAATGCTCGCCCCCAAGGGGCTGGATGTACATTTCTCTGAATATGGGGAAACCGCCGATACGGTGATTGAACGCACCTGCGCGCACTTGCAGTGGGAGGATTGTCGAGTGCGGGTGGCGACTTCCGATCGCAGCATTCAGTTAGTGGCTATGGGCTTCGATGCAGACTGGGTGTCTGTGTTGGGGCTGTTCGAAGAAGTGAAGCACGCAGCAAAACAAGCCAAAAGAGCGGCACGTTCCACCCGTAAGCCCGGTCGCGGTATCGACGGTTTTTTGGATGAGGGTACCCGCGATCGCCTGATGCAATGGCGTTTAAACGGTAAAGATGTTGGGGCTTAGGACTACGGGTTAGCCCTTCGGATTGGCTTGCCGAGCTGTTTCTTCGATACCTGCCAATCCCCAAGACACCAAAGGCGTCACAATTACAGCACTCAAAAGAATTTTGTCGGCTAGCTTCAGCAGTAGGGGGTGAATCCAAGCGCTTGTGCTCCATAATTGCTTTCCTTGAGACAGCGCGGTGTATATGACACTGTCGCTTACTAGAGCAGCAGCCAAAGCAACGCCTAAGGCGACGGCTCTAGGCCACTGCCACTGAGGACTGATGCAGGTGGCGTAGAGCGCGACTCCGCCTAATGCTGCCAGAACCATTGGAGCTCCCGAATTGATTGCTTCCCGTACAACAGGGATGAAGTCTCCAACTTGGACAGGTTGTAGGAGTGGCTGCGCAACTAGTGTTGTTACACCACCGACTGCCAAAAATGTGATGAGGGCAATTGTTGTGGGAGGCCATTGACCAATGGTGTAAGTGCTGACGATTCCCGCCAAAATGACCAAAAGGAAGCTGGGTTCTAGGACCGAAAATGCGTGGGTGGGTTGCCACATGCCATCTAAGATGGACCATAAAGCTACTGATATCAGCCCAACTTCTGCAATCAATAAGGGGGGGTGTCGCTGTCGGACGGAAATGGCCAGAAGTGCCGACAGTGCGGTCGTTAAACCAATGTGGAAGAGAAGGGTCATGAGTAGAGTTATTCACTAGTGGAACCCAATTTCAAGATAGGGGTTTCTCACCAGTAAAAGAAATCACTGCAGGGGAGTGAACGCAAAATAGCAAGAGATCGCTCAACTATAGATTTTTGCTCGCGATTCTAGAATCTCGCCAAAAGGCGGGTTGTGTGCCGATCTCCTAGAGCGTCTACTCAATTGGCCACCTCCCTAAAGTTTCCCTGTAGAGTGCTTTTGAGTGCAGAGGAGTACCTAAATGGATCTCAAGTCCTTAATTCGCAGTATCCCTGATTTTCCTAAGCCCGGAATTGTTTTTCGCGATATTACAACGCTATTAAACGATCCGCAGGGCCTGCAGGCTTGCATCGATCGCCTGCACGCCTGTTTTCGCGACAGTCATATAGACTATGTGGTTGGCACCGAATCCCGAGGGTTTATGTTTGGGACTCCATTGGCCTATCGCTTAGGGGCTGGCTTCGTGCCTGTTCGCAAGCCTGGCAAGCTACCAGCTCGTACACTGAGCCGAGAATATGCTTTGGAGTACGGTACGGATTGTTTGGAAATTCATGCGGATGCATTTTCGCCGGACAGTCGAGTAGTCGTCATTGACGATCTGATTGCAACTGGGGGGACAGCTGTAGCCACCGCCGAACTGGTGGAGGCTGCAGGAGCCCAGCTATGTGGATTTGGATTTGTGGTTGAGCTGAGTTTCCTCAATGGGCGAGCTCGGCTGCCCGACAGTATTCCAGTCTATAGCTTGGTGTGCTACGACGGTGAATAGTTGCCATGCCATCCGTTTGCTCAGCACACTGCGGTAGATGGCGTTATGGGAGCCTTTTACCCGCGTGCGACGGCAATAGCGGTCGATCTCGCGAACGACGCCTATTTGCGACTGAATCCTAATGTTTGGGTCTCGGGATGCAGAAACCATAAATCCGCTCGATCAGGGGGCAGCTCTTGACTAGCTTCTGTCAAAAGTAGAACCAGTAGAGTTGTATTTGATACTGAAGAATGACGCCTTAACTTGTTCTGTCAGGCCCCCCTGTCACCCAACTTTCGAGTGGGAATGAATCATTGTTTGGGTTTGTGCCATGAGTGCTTGAACCAACTGAGGAACCTCCATCCAGGTCAGGTTCGGTTGATTGAGTGTGGTACGCAACTGGTTGAGGGCACAACGGGCCTCCACCGTCTCTGGCAGGGGTCTTCTAAGGAGAGATGGAGTTTTTTGCATTTTGGCGATCGCCCGAGTAACCTGTTGCCTGACTTCTTGACTAGAGTTGCGTAGAGCCCTTTCCCGCTGGTGACCCCAGCCGTCCCGAGTGGTTGCGTACATGGGTTCCATTCGGTTGAGGACGTAGGCTGCAACTTCGACAACGACAAGTTTTTGCTGTTCCCGTTCGGCCAAGTTACTGATTTGTCGATTGGCTTCGTTCAGGACCAATTCTTCGAGGACATTGACCATTTTTGCTTCGCTGTCGTCGCGAGCAGATCTCATGAATTTTTCTCCGTTACTGCTGCTCGCAATGGGGGTGACAGCCTTTGCGAACCTCCATTACTAAGCTTACCCACAGGACAATCCGACCGCTTCAATCTGATGACATATTGCTATTCCCTAACAGTTAGCAGAGCAAGAACGTTGCCAATTGAGGCTGCTACGTAGATGAGATAGCAATGGTTAGAGGGTGTGAGCATAACCACGAACCCACTCAGGTGCAATGCGGAGCGGGTTGATGGTTGATAAACGAGAACGGATTGCTTTGACTAATAGGTCAGTCCGAAGGAGCGGCCTGCGTAGATAGCGGTGTCCCCCAACTCGTTCTCGATGCGCAGCAGCTGGTTGTATTTAGCAATCCGTTCGCTACGGGACAGGGAACCGGTTTTGATTTGACCGGAACGTGTAGCAACGGCAAGGTCCGCAATTGTGGTGTCTTCTGTTTCTCCAGAGCGATGGCTAACAACTGAGGTAAAGCTGTGTCGAGTCGCCAAGGCGATTGCTTCCAGTGTTTCAGTAAGGGTACCGATTTGATTGAGCTTGATCAAAACTGAGTTGCCGGCGCTGCTGTCGATGCCTTTTTGCAGGCGCTGAGGATTGGTGACAAACAGGTCATCCCCCACCAGTTGGCAGCGATTGCCAATTTTCTGGGTCATGGCAGCCCAGTTGCCCCAATCATCCTCCGCTAGACCGTCCTCGATGGAAATGACAGGATACTTGGTTAGCAATTCTTCATAATAGCCAATCATCTCGGCAGCTGAACGATTGACACCCTCAAAGGTATAAACCCCATTACTGAAGAACTCAGTAGAGGCCACATCCAAGGCCAGAGCAATATCTTCTCCAGGGGTGTAGCCTGCCAGCTCGATTGCCGACAATAGCAGATCGAGGGCTTCCGCATTAGAGCCTAAATTTGGGGCGAAACCACCCTCGTCTCCAACGCTGGTGGTCAAGCCTTTGTCACCGAGAATAGTCTTCAACACGGCAAATACTTCTGCACCGTAACGCAGGGCCTCGCTAAACGAAGGGGCACCCACAGGCACGATCATGAATTCTTGGATATCGACATTATTGTCGGCGTGGGCCCCCCCGTTAAGAACGTTCATCAATGGGACTGGGAGAACATTGGCTAAGGGACCCCCCAAGTAACGATAAAGGGGCAACCCCATTAGCGTAGCGCTTGCCTTTGCAGCTGCCAGGGAGACTGCCAAGATGGCGTTGGCCCCCAACCGACGCTTGTTGTCAGTGCCATCAAGGTCGATCATCATGCGATCGAGCATGGCCTGATTGGAGGCATCTTGGCCAATAAGCTCTGGAGCAACGACGGTCTCAACGTTGGATACAGCAGCAAGTACACCTTTTCCTGCGTAGCGCTCGCCATCGTCATCTCTGAGTTCGTGGGCTTCAAAACTACCGGTGGACGCACCACTTGGTACCTGTGCTAAGCCAGAAATCCCGCTCTCTAAAAAAACTTCTGCTTCAACCGTCGGGCGACCGCGAGAATCCAGAATTTCTCGTGCCGTAATAAATTCGATCGCTGTGTCCACCAATGGTCTCCTGTTTCTGGTAGATTATTGCGCCCCTAAGCGTAATGCACTAACCATACATCCAGCACACGATGAGACAAATTCCCCGAGAAATTTGATATTTTCTGAACACTCTAGAGCGTTTATTTCTTGGATGCAGAAGCTTGCATCAACAATGGAGCAGCCCTTCAGGCACAAGCTAGTTGCGCCCTGTAACCCCAGAAAGGGTTGTAACGACCATAGTTGTCGAATGTGAATTCAGTTGCCGAAAACTGTGGGCTAGATTTGAATGATTGAAGTAGCCTACCTGCTTTGAGCAGGAATTGGCTCCTGGTCTATAGTTGCCTGCGCGATGCATGTGGCTCAAGCGAAGAAGACTGGCATCAATTTCCATCTCTCCTGTAGTACCTCTTTAGCGTACGTTTTGCTTATTTGGAGGTTGTTTTGTAGGTAACTATGGATTCGCAGGATTGCTATTGAAATAATTGCTCCTTGAACTCGGCTATGGCAGCCATATCTGTTCTCCGCTACGACCTGTTTGTGCAAGCGATGCAACTGTTGCATGGCTATAGTCGCTATGCCGTGGGGTTTCGTCCTCAAGGTTTAGAGGTGGCCCTCGCTATTCAGGCAGGAGATCTGATGCCCTGGGTAGGTGACGCGAAAGGCATGACACTGGCAGAAATTGCCTCCACAATCTGCGATCCGTTTTATTGTAAATCCCATCCCCACTTGCCCTCTCTACCCGATGGAACTGCATTAATTTGGCCGCTGTTTAATGGTGATGCAGGGGGGATGCCCCAGCCAATTTTGCCTCAGTCCTCCTCCGATCAATATTGGGAGCGCCGCTGGCTGAAAGCCTGCAACGGTCAAGAGGGGATTGGCTGTCACGCTAGCTCCCCCAGCATGTGGCGGGATGCAGAATTTTTGAATGGCGATCGCGATTTGTGCCCGTTAAGGTTCTACGACGGTCAATTTCCTATGAACGTCGATCAAGGGCGACAACGGTGCCGATTTGACGATCATCCCTGTGGTTGGCAGGCGGGATTTCCCAAAATGCTGCAGGTGGTAGGGAGCGGGCCAGATGCAGAGGTGTTCCGCATTGACTGGACAGAAACGATGTGGAGTATGTTGGTGCCCAACAACCAGCCACTACCCATCTATCCGGTGATGGTGTCGCTGTACTTTGGTAACTCCACTCTTCAAAAGCAGCGTCAAACTCTTTCCCCCGAACAGTTTGCAGAAGATTTAGGGCTGCAGGGTTGGCAAATGCGGAAAATTTTCGATGTCGATTCTGAATCCCCTTTCAATCGAAGTATTTTAAGCGCAGCTTGCCAGCAGGAAATGTTTCCGGAAACCGAACTGTTGAGCCATGCTTCCCGGCACCTCAGTAGCTGGTCGATTCCTCAATTGTTGCCCCAGCCAACTGGGGGGCATATTTTGCTCGATCCAGACGAGCCTCCGGACTATACCAGTAGCGGATTACCGTCGGGCGATCGCTACGATCCGTTGATGGCCGAACGTCGCCGCCGTCGCCAACTGGAGCGCACGCCAAAGCATAACGAGATCTTGCTACAGTTTCGTCGCTGGTTCCGGCTGGCGGGGATGGAAGTTCGCGAAGATCGGCAATTCTTTGACTTCTTAGCGGTCAAAGACAACCGAGTGTTGTTGGCTGAAGTCAAGCTGCTTTACCAGCAAGATATGGCTGAAAGCATCCAGGAAACTGTTGGACAGTTGTTTTACTACGAGCGATTTGCAGCTGCCCCGTGGGTGGAACGTGGCTTTTCTGTAGTGAAAGCGGCTGTATTTGATCGCCCCCCCTTGGGAGAATACGTGCAATTTCTTGCAGATCTCGGTATTGCTTCCTTTTGGTTGACGGATGCAGGCCAAATTGATGGCCCTGAAGATTCGTTACGAATTTTACGTCAAATGGATGTGCAGGTGCGCTCTGACCCGGAGTCCCTGGAATTGCATTAGGGGCAGTTTCCCTGCGGCTCTTGATTCAAACGACTCTGAAATGGCGTTCGGACAATTGGAATCTGCCTTTGACTCTGAGACAAATTACAAGGTTTAATCCTGAATGGCGGTTGCGAGCGCACAGCCCAACTGGCCGGAGAATTTGAGCGTAAGGAAGTATCGCGTCATGGCCCTGGACTATCCGGAATCCCTCCGCTACGTAGATTCCCACGAGTACCTCCTCGTAGAAGACAACGTGGTAACCATTGGCATCACTGCCTTTGCTGTCGATCAGTTGGGAGACATCGTCTTTGTGGGGTTGCCCGATGAAGGGGACTCTGTCGAGAAAGGAGACACGATTGGCTCTGTTGAGTCTGTTAAGGCAGTTGAAGATCTGTATGCCCCCGTGAGCGGCACTGTGGTTGCTATTAACGAGGCGATGGTTGATAGCCCAGAAAACATTGCTGACGATCCTTACGGCGATGCTTGGCTATTCAAAGTTGAAATGACGAATCTCGAGGACATGGATGAAACGATGTCCGCTGAAGAGTATAAAGCCATGGTGGAGGCTGACTAATCCCCTTCTCGTTGGCGATCGCCGTCGGGTTGCATTCTGTTCACGCTCATTCTATTCAGAGTTTGTGGAAACTATGCTTGAGCCAAGACTGCCATGGCTGACGTGACTTCTAGCCATGAATGGCATCTTTGGCAGGATCGATATGTTTGACCTTTCATCAGTGTTAACTGTCCCCCTCTGCGGACTGTGCTTATACTGATATACAAGTCGTTAAGCAATGTGACGAAGACCGAGTGTTTGTTCTGACCGGTTACGACTATTTTCTAGTCTTTTTGCTGCTGTGCGGTCTGCTATCAGCAGCCGTGTTGGTGGCGGGTTACTTCCTGAGCCCTAAGCAACGGAGTGGTTTGCGTTTAACCACTTACGAATCTGGCATGGAGCCTCAGGGGGGAGCCTGGATTCAGTTCAATATTCGTTACTACATGTTTGCGCTAGTTTTTGTTGTGTTTGACGTGGAAACGGTCTTTCTATATCCCTGGGCGGTTGCCTTTCACAAGCTCGGCATACTAGCCTTTGTCGAAGCCATTGTTTTCATCACTATCTTGATTTTTGGACTTGTCTATGCCTGGAGAAAAGGAGCGCTGGAATGGTCATGACGCCATCTGATGCGGATGTTCTCGGAGCTAACCCTGCTAAGGAACTGCAGTTCCCGGTGGAGAAACCTCAGGTTACCTCTGATTTGTCCAACAACGTCATTCTGACAACAATAAATGACCTCTACAGCTGGGCAAAAATGTCCAGCGTTTGGCCATTGCTGTACGGCACTAGCTGCTGCTTTATTGAGTTCGCAGCCATGATTGGGTCTCGATTTGACTTTGACCGCTTTGGTCTTTTGCCCCGGTCCTCTCCTCGTCAGGCGGACCTGATCATTACTGCTGGAACTGTCACTATGAAAATGGCTCCTGCTTTGGTTAAGCTTTACCAGCAGATGCCCGAGCCTAGATATGTGATTGCCATGGGAGCCTGCACGATTACCGGTGGGATGTTCAGTACAGACTCCTATTCGACAGTTCGGGGGGTGGACAAGCTCATTCCCGTTGATGTATACATTCCAGGCTGTCCTCCTCGTCCCGAGGCCATCATGGATGCGATCGTTAAGCTGCGCAAAAAGATGGCAGCGGAGGACATTCGTGAGTTGGGCAATAAGATGCCGACGCACCGGTATTACAGTATTGCCCACGAGCTCAAGCCCGTGCCTGAAATTTTGACGGGTAAATATCTTGAGGCTGAAACCCGTCAAGCTCCTCCCGCTGAATTGGCGGCTGTGTATGGCATTGAGATTCCTGATGCGATGAAAGCTGGTGAACCCGAAAAGTTGGTTGAGGAGGCAGGTCAATCATGAGTGAAGCAACCGACTTAGCACATCAGGGCGGAGAGTCTGTAGTTCAGCGCGGTCCAGTTTCTCAATTTCTCCAGAACAACGATTTCGATCACGAGTTTTTGGGTTTCGATCGTCGCGGCGTGGAAATGATTGCTTTAGCTCGTGAAGTGCTGCCCATTATCGCAAAGTTGATCTATGGTTTGGGTTTCAACTACCTGCAATGTCAGTGTGGTTACGACATGGGGCCTGGGAAAGACTTGGTCAGTACTTATCATTTGATTAAGTTGAAAGATGACGCGGATCGACCCGATGAATTACGAATTAAGGTTTTTCTCCCTCGGGAAGATCCTCGCATTCCATCCGTCTACTGGATTTGGAAGACCGCGGATTGGCAAGAGCGAGAGACCTATGATATGTATGGCATCATCTACGAGGGCCATCCGAATCTGAAGCGGATTTTGATGCCTGAAGATTGGGTGGGCTGGCCCATGCGTAAAGACTACGTCACACCTGACTTTTACGAGCTTCAGGACGCTTATTAACTTATGGGAACGGTGATCGTGATCGGATTGTGCGTGTTTTACGGCTGTGGTTGCTACATGACAGCCCGAAACACCCGCAGGACTTACCAAGGAGCTGGTCGTTGGGTCATTGTTGCTCTCTGGCCTGTATTTTTGGCGGCATCTCCGCGATTTCGAAAAAGTCTGAAGCGTTAGGTTTCACATACCTTTTCTGATGTATCTGCGGAATCACCGGTTAAGGCAGCTGGTTTTCAAATAATGGAGCCTGCACGAGTTCTTCAAACGTGAGTTGAACGGCTTTTTGGAGTTGCTGAATTTTTTGATGCTCTGAGTGAATATGGCTTTGGTATACGCGCGCTAAATCGGTGTCTCCATCCTGATAGGCTTTGTCCCAGAGTTGCGTCCAATATCGATATCGTTTTTGGCAGATTTCTAGCTCCATATTGGCGATCGCCGCCCGCACCACCATCTTTGGACGCATGAGTGCCACCCGAGTATTTTCATCCAACCACAAGAGGTGACTCAGTTGTTGATTCATTTGTTCGTCGTGGGCACAGCTGGCACGCAGGGAGTTGAGGAGATCGTCCGCACGCTCCTCAATCCCTGGCTCGTGAGTGAGCAAGTCGAGAATCTTACGCCAAAGGGTGCGGTGGTGGGCCAGGTTAAATTGCAGTTCGCGATCAGCCATCTTGTCGCGGATATAGTGGCGATGTTCGCTGAAATGCAGGTAAATCTGCAGCAACTGAGATTCTGAAGTTTGTAACTTCCCCGATCGCTCTGCAACTTTGGTGTCTTTACCTCGCCAACGATAGGTGCGGACGTTACGGCGCAATTCTTCCTCGAGTCGCAGCGCCAGCCGGCCATCCCCACGGCTGAGAAGTTCAGCCGCATGGTGGATGTAATGGGAGCGCATCATCGTATCGGTTAAATCTGACAGAATGCGCACCACCTCTTGACTGGCTTGTTGAAAGTGAACGGGGTTTGACAGGTGTTTCGCGACCAATGTTTGCTCGATGGTCCAGTCCACCCATAGCGGTGACTCCTCGAGCAGGGATTCGTAGGCTTCCTTACTGTGGGTACGCAAAAATTCATCGGCATCCTTCCCCTCCGGAATGGTTAGAATGCGCAGTTGAACGTCTCCACGACGCGCTAAGTCTTTGAGGGAAGCGATTGTTCGCTGCGCTGCTGTCACGCCAGCGGCATCGGCATCAAAGTTTAAGATGACCTGTTTAGATTCGCTATAGCGCAGTAGATGCTTGACCTGTTGTGTACCCAGGGCCGTCCCTAACGCCGCAACCGCCACGTTCACCCCCGCTTGGTGGAGAGCGATGACATCAAAATATCCTTCGACGACCAGAGCCCGATCTTGCTTGGAAATTGCCTCTCTGGCGAAATTAAGACCGTAAAGGATTTGGCTTTTATCGAAAAGTTCTGTTTCCGGAGAGTTGAGGTACTTGGGCTGCTCGTCTCCCATGGCTCTGCCCCCAAAGCCAATGGTGCGCCCGCGGGCATCAAAAATGGGGAGCATGATGCGATGGCGGAAGCGATCGTACCAGCCATTGCCATTTGAGCGGGGGGAGACCAATCCGGCGGCTTCCAGCAACTTGACGGGCAATCCCTTTTGGTTCACCAGATATTCGTACAGGGGCTGCCAGCCCGCTGGGGAAAAACCAATTTGAAACTGCTGCTGCGTTTCGATAGAGATTTGCCGCTCTTCAAGATACCGGCGGGCGGCCTCCCCTTGCGGGGAGCGTAGCACGTGCTGATAAAAATCGCTGGCAAGGTAGAGGATCTCGAACAGTTTCTCCTGACGAGAGACGAATTGTTCGTACTGCCGCTTTTTCTCGGGAGAGGCCGTTTGGATGCTAACCCCGTAGCGTTGGCCCAGCTGAAGTACAGCTTCGCTGAACGACAGGTTGTCTTGCTTCATTACAAAACGCAGGACATCGCCCCCCTCGCCACAAGAAAAGCATTTGTAGATTTGCTTGGGTTGGCTGACGTAGAAACTCGGTTTACGATCCTGATGGAATGGACAGAGGCCGACAAAATTTTTGCCCCGCTTGCGCAAGACAACTTTTTCGGCAATGACCTCAACAATGTCGGCCTTTTGCCGCACCTCTTCCACAGTTTGTGGGTGTAGAGATGGAGCTTGCATAGGGAGCCTGGGACTAGAGCGCTTGTGAGATAGCTCGGATTGCGAAAAAGATCGCAAAGCAATGGTCGAGATCGACCCCTAGAAAAATAGTACTGCTATTCTTTGGCGGACTATTGAATCTTTGTGGCGATCGCCGAGCCTAAACATCGCGTTCGTGTTGCCACAGTTGGGGATCTCTGTTGTTGCTCTAGTAATGTCAAGTTTTCTGTCCCTGTCTGTAGAGGTTGAGAGGATGGTTGTCGTATCTAATTGAACCCTGGCAGAAGGAGGTCTTTGACCTTCATAAAGGTAACTCCTTCCGAATTCGGAAGGAGTTACTTGCGAAGGAATATATCCTCAGGGGATTTATGGTCAGAACCTTATATATCGTGGCGGTTCCGTTTCAACACCTATTACATTGCCAGATTTTGTGCGGGATCGATTGAATACGTAATATTTTCTTCATAATCCTTTGGGCTCTGTAATTACTTGTAAGTAGGCCAGGCAAGAAATAACGAACTATGTAACGCATTTTTGCGATGGACGAAGGTTGACATATTCAGCCGTATGACAATTCCGCTCGCCCCGAGCTTCAAGTCCAAAGACCACGTGGCAAGCCAACTCCTGTTCCGACTCAAACATCTGGCCAACCAGCTCATCGCGCTTGAGATGCTCCCATTCCAGTTCAATTGGGTTCATCTCCGAGCAATAGGGTGGCAAGAAGAAGAGGTAAAGGCCCTGAGCTTGCCATTCCGAGAGCTTAGCTGTCGCTGCCTTGCTGGTGTGGATCGAGCCATTGTCCAGGACAATCACGCGAATCCGACCCGTGCGCTGGAAGGCATCAGCCGCAACGCGCGCCTGCTCGTCCATCATGGCGATGAAGTCTGGGCTTTTGAATCCACCCAACACCAAGCTGAAAACAAAGCTCATGAAGGGCTGCCACAAGCCCATAATGCTGAGTCGTCGACCCCGCTTCTGGGTCTGCTCTTGCCGCTTCTGCTCGCCGCGGAAATAGTAGCTGTAACTGGCGGCACTCCACAAGCAGCAACTGGACTCATCGCCGTAGAGCAAATCAATCTCCCCCACTGCTGCCGCCATCTCTAACATCTCCAAGTCGGCTTGCTTGATGGCGCATTGTTCAGAGTCTTGTCGCTGCCGGTGACTTTGTCGGGTGCGCTTCCAAATCACACCCTTTTTTTGAGGATCTGGCGTAGGTGATCGGGACTCAGACTCACACCACGCTCGCACTTGAGTTTCTCCGCCAGCTGCGCGCTGTTGTAGGTTCTCTCCTCTTCCCGTAGGCAATTCTCTAGATAAACGATGTCTTCCTCTTGCCAGGTACGCTCTTTTCCTCGTCCTGGAGCATCCCAGAGACCTCCTAATCCTCTATCCTGCCAACGTTTGAGGGTTGTCCTGACTGTACTAATGTGCCAGTGGAGATGGGCGGCAATTTTCTCCACATACCAGCCTTGATGACTCAAGCGTACGGCTTCAGCGCGGTCTTTGACTCTCTGGATGACGGTGGTGGCTTTTCTCAGCTCCCACAGGGTTCGCTCTTCAGCTGGGGTCAGAAACACTCTCATTCGTGCTCCCATAAATACAATTACTCCTCAAGCAAACCTTTACATATCTAAATTTAGTGTCTTTTTTCTACCCTGGACTGCTTACGCTGGTTGATGGTTATAAGTTGCTAACTTGGCTTCTTGTGGACCTGCAGGAGCAAATGAAGCTCGGTGAGGGACTCGTGATAGGCACGCTAATAACAGGTGCGGACAGTATGCGCTCGTTTAAACCCCTTACGCGGTGATTCAGAAGAATTGATCTTGACTCGGTGATCTTGATTGCAAAAAAAACTGTGACGCCAAACATAGCTATGGCCATTTCAGTTCGGACAGAAAGATCTAGTCCGCCTGAGATCGATTCCCTTCTCCCGACTCGGGAAAGGGGGACAAGAGCCTCGAATGCCTACATCATTTTCGTTCACATTCCGCTCACGTTTATTAGAGGCCAATACTAACGAACTGACGGTATTCCTAGTCAGGGCTCTGGTATCTCTGAAATGTTCTAAGCGACTGGACGGTCGACATAAATAACCCCTCCTGAACTCAGGAGGGGTCACGTAAGCGATTTATACAGAAGAATATTGAACGTTTAGAGCCTCTTTAAGAATTTGGCTCCATATAAGCTAAGGAAATAGTTGCAGAGATTATAGTGAGTTCTTGTAATCATAATGTTTTCTTTAGATTTATCCCCCAAGCCAATGAAAAGAGCCTTTCGAGGGAGAACTGCGGCCGTCGCAGAGTAGGTTCTACGGGATCGACAAAGGTCGTCAGCATGCCCAGGCGATTGCCGCCAATCACGTCGGTAAAGATGCGATCTCCGACCACAGCAATCTCGGGTGGAGGGAGTTGCATCTCTTCGGCTGCTTTTCTCAGGGCCCGCCGCGAGGGTTTCCCCGCTCGGCTGATATGGGGCAAATTGGAGTCTATCGCAATCCGGCGTATGCGGCTGGCATTCCAATTATTGCTCACCAGCCAAATGGGAAATGCATTTTGCATTTCTTCTAGCCATGATTTGACCTCGGTTGTTGCCTCTGGCCTAGTGGTGGGGACTATGGTGTTGTCGATATCCAGAATCAGTCCCCGAATTCCCCTCGCCTGAAAAATTTCTGGGGAGAGATCGGTTGCTGGACCGCCCACAACAATATCCGGCTGCAACAGCTGAATCCAATGGGTGATTCGGGAACCTGCCATGGTGCTGCTCAACATGAGTCCTTAGCTGATTGTAACGGTGGATAGGGTGTATTATCTCGAGTGGATGAGTCTATTTGGCCTCTAGCTGTCATTGTGGAGATCAAAGAACCCCTATAGAATCGCCTGGATGCCGTTATGGCTCGGCTCGAAGTTTAGTCTACCTGGCAGGCAATTGCCCCACTCTGTGAATATAACAACAGGAATAGTCTGCCTTATACTGTCGCTCTGTTATTCCGAGCCATTGGGTTTGAGTTGGTGTTCTCGAACGATTTCCCTTTGGGCTGCCAGATGCTGTTCGTAGGTTTTGCTAAAGACGTGGCTACCATCGTAGCGGGCGACAAAGTATAGGTTGTCTGTAGTTGCGGGCGATAGGGTGGCTGTGAGGCTAGCAAGGCCGGGACTGGCGATCGCTGTTGGTGGTAAGCCGGCTGTGACGTAAGTATTATAAGGGGATGGACGCCCCACTTCTTCGTAGGTTAAACGCCGATCGGGGGTTTGGGTGATGTTAAAGGCATATTCCACAGTGGGATCGGAACCCAGAGGAATGCCGCGTACGAGTCGATTGCTGAAAACCCCCGCAATCTCAGGACGCTCTGCAGGCAATACGGCCTCTTTCTCCACAATGCTGGATAGAGTAACCCACTCTAACAGGGTCAGTTTGGGATTGGGGTGACTAGCTACATAGTCTTGGTATAACGGCAGTGCTGTGGTTTCAAATTTCTTTAGCATGCGGGCGATCGCGGCCTCAGGAGTGCGGCGATCGGGCGAAATTTGATAGGTGTCGGGAAACAACCACCCCTCTAGATGGGGAAGATTGGCGGGGAGCCACTCATATTGAGTCCAATTCTTTGGCTCGGCGGCGGTAAGAAACTCTTCGGTAGAGAACCAGTCGAGGTCAGCAAAGTAGGCGGCCATTTGGGTCAATCTCCAGCCCTCAGGAATCGTGAACTGGATGCCTACTCCTCTCCCGTCATGAAGCACTGCTGCAATTTCAGGAGTCCTTAAGCGGGGATCGAAATTGAACGAACCTGCCTTCGGCTCCAAATCCTTCAGACGCATCCACAGTTCCAGTGATGCAGCTGAACGCAAAACCCCCTCTGCCTGCAGTTGCTGGCTAATGTCCCGCAGGTTGCTGCCAGGTTCAATAGTGATGCGAATAGTAGACGCATCTGAAGCAGGGTCAACGACCGGCGCTGACAGTCGACGCCAGCCGTACCAGCCTCCAACCGCTGCTGTGCTGGCGACAATCCCTGTTGCAAGCACTAGCCTGATGCAGTTGCGCACCCAACCCACGACTTAACCTCCCGTGCTGGTTACATTTTTCCAGCTTTGCTGGTTACATTTTTCCCCATTTATCCTGGCATCAGTTTCAGCTCGTCGCAACGTCCAAGCTTTAGGGGGGTAAGAGGGCATGAGTTATTCCGCTAAATCTAACAATCGATCTTGAAGGCGCGAAAATAACACTTCGTCATCTTCTGGGGAAACGAGAGATGGGTTAGAACCGTTAGGCTGCGAGGCAAAAAATAATAGGGGATCCAGAGGGGCAAAGACACCAAACTGACACTCTTCATGGAAAAACGTTGCCAGTAATTGATATTCCTCGATATCTTCTTCGTCTTCCCCATTGGCGATTTCGATCGCCGTTTCCTCAATGGGTTCGGGCAGATCTCCCTCTACTGTCAGCGTGTAGGCGCTGAGACGGAGCTTGAGATTCAGTTCTCCCAGGACTGCTTGTGCTGTGGCAAATACAGCTTCTAGTTCGCCTTCTTCAAGATCGATCAACCCTCCCTCGTCGTCGTCTTCCTCTGACTCACCCTCCTCCCATGCCAAAATCTGTACCGGTTGGTGAACAGGCATGAGCAAAGCGTAGTCTTCGCTTTCAAGGTCGACTAGCTTGAGGATCTCGCATTCGAGAGTGTGGTTCAGTTCATCGCGTAGAAGCAGCGTGTCACTCATAAACGCCGGCAAATATACTCAAAAACAGTCTACTGTGACGCGGTACCCGTTCCAGAATCTTCCGGGATTGGATTTACAGCTTGTTCTCGTTCTTGTTGCAGCCTACGTTGTTCGAGCCACTGCTGAAGAATGGCTGCGGCAGCTTCGCGGTCTATCAGCCCCTTATTGGATTGTCCCAGCTTAATGCCCGCAGCTTTGAGATTCCAACGTGCTTGGACGGTGGTGAGGCGTTCATCCACGTAGTCCACTGGTAATGGAATGTGTTTGACCACAGATCTCATAAACTTTTTGACCTTGCGCGCCTGGGACCCCAAGCTGCCATCCATATTGAAGGGCAATCCCACCACAAATCGTTGGGCTTGTCGTTCCACTACTAGCTGGCGCAAAGCTTCAATGTCGACTTTGAAGCTTTGGCGATGGATGGTGGTGAGTCCGGTGGCTATCAGGCCCATGCCGTCACAGCCGGCAACGCCAATGCGGCGATCTCCCACATCCAGTGCAAGTACCGATATCTGCTCTCGCACCATACCATTCGCCCTAAATGTTCTCTGGCGTTACCCATCCCTTGATTGGCTAGCCGTTCTCGACATTAACAAAAACCGGGGTGGCACCATCGCTACCCCGGTTGGAATTCAGGATGATTGATAACGACCGGCACTAGTCGTAGAAGCCCTTGTTTAGTCGGGTTTCAAAGTCATTGGCTCCTTCGTCATATTCCCCAACAACAAAGTTTTTGAAGTTGGCTTTGAGGAGTCGAACCTGCTTTTCAGTTAAGCCATCCATCTCAAGGAGATCCTCAACAGAGTCGAAAGGCACGGCCTTAAGAATTTTTTGACCCAAAGTAGGGTAAAAACCAGGTAGCTCGCGAAAACGGCGCAACATTGCGTAGTTTAGATCGAGCTTTGGTTCCAAATCGATAACGGGAACACCGTCAACTTCAGTAACTTCAGCTTTGGCTGCAGGGGCCGCTGCTTCTTCCTGGGCAAAAGCAGGGGCCGCTAGGTTGCAGACGAGACTGAGGCCAACGATAAAGGTTAGGGTTGCTTTGCAAAGGCGAGATAGACCCGCAAGCCAATGGTTTCTCATAACAGTTTTCTCCCTTGTCGCAGAGATATATGTAGTACGTAGAATTGATATCGAGATTATCACTTGACATTCACCCCATATCAAAGTTTCTCATGCTGTTTGGCGACTGCTGGCATTTATGGGGAAACAACTTATTATTGTTCTCAACAAGCTGTATTGCAGTCAATGCGGACAAAAGCTCGGTATCTACCGGCATTCTGTAAGGGCAAAAAACTGGCGAAAAAGGCATGTAGAGTGAGGCCGAGCCATATGGCTGCCAAAATTACTGGACCCAAAGCATTCTTAAATCCTGCACGTGCTAACGATCGACCCATAACCGACTTGGCTATCGAGAAGGTCTCCCATGTACCTCCCTACTTCTGCAGGTCTTGCTTGCTCCTGCGATGGCTGGATGGGTCTTCAGTGTAGACCTGTTGGTGGTCTCTACAGTTTTCCGAACCGGCGGTGGCGCTGTTGATAGCTGAGTAGAGCTTGGTGGAAGGCCGCGCGATCGAAGTCAGGCCAAAGGGTAGAGGTGAAATACTGCTCGGTGTAGGCCATCTGCCATAGCAAATAGTTACTGAGCCTCTGCTCCCCACTGGTGCGTATCAACAAGTCAGGATCTTGCAGTTCGTGGGTATAGAGGTGGCGGGCAAAGAGTTCTTCGGTGATCTCCTCGGGGGCGATCGTGCCATCCTTGACTTGGTTCGCTAATCGGCGACAAGCCCGTACGATCTCTTCCCGACTGCCATAGTTCATGGCGACAGTAAACTGTACCCCTTGATTGGCTGCTGTTGCAGCCATGGCACCAGAAATTTCTTCTTTTAGAGAAGTCCTGAGGCGATCCAGATTGCCGACAAACCGAATGCGCACATCTTCACGGATGAGTTCTGCTAACTCGGCCCTAAGCATGCGTTCGAATAGCACCATCAAGAAATCCACTTCATCCAGCGGCCGTCCCCAATTCTCGGTTGAAAAGGCGTAGACCGTTAGTGCTGGAATTCCCCAATCTTTGCAACAGCGCAATAGGTCCTTGAGGGCATCAACCCCCTTTCGATGTCCCATGACTCTTGGCAGCTTCTGCTGTTGGGCCCAGCGACCGTTGCCATCCATGATTGCAGCAACGTGTCGGGGCAACGCGGCTGTATCCAAATCGATGGGTAGCTGGGTGAGTAAGCCGGAGGTTGCAGTCATTATTTAGACAGCCTTTCCTGCAGTGCAGTAATAAAACGACGCGATGAACCTGCTAAGTTGTTGGCCCAACCTGACCAAGAAGAGGCACCGCGGCTGGGTTCCCGTTTTGGGCGCAACCGCTGGACCAGGGCATCTCTCAGCATAGAGCTTGTGAGGGGACGTTGAAGACGGCCTGCTTCGGCCAGGGAAATTGAACCTGTTTCTTCAGAAACTACAATACACAAGCAGGTGGCCTGTTCGGTAATCCCCATGGCTGCTCGGTGTCGAGTCCCCAACTGACGGGATGCTACCCGTTCTGATACGGGCAAAATTACTCCAGCAGCCTTGATGCGATCGCTAGAGATTAGGACAGCGCCATCATGTAAAAGGGTGGATGTCTGAAAAATTGTTTGGAGGAGTTCTTTTGAGACTTGCCCTTGAATTTCAACTCCTACATCGGTAAAGATGCGGGGATCGATCGCCTGTTCAAGCTCGATCACGACCAGGGCACCCGTGCGGTTTTTAGACAAATCTTTTACCGCTAGAATTAATTCGTCGAGGGCATTCTCGGTGCGGCGGTTGCTATTCGCGGTTGAAGGCTTAATCAACACTGGTAAAAACTCAAACCAATCTCCCCGCCCCAATTGCTCGAGCATTTTGCGAAGTTCGGGTTGAAATAATACTGCCAAAGCAACTGCCGCCCCAATCAGCACTCCATTCAGGACTTGATGCAGCAACTCGAGGGGACGGGTTAGGGAAGCCAGCATGAGCAGGACAACGTAGCCGCGTACAAGCCAAACGGCACGCGTACTTCGCGTAGCGTAGAGTGCAAAGCCTATTAGGAGTATCACCAATCCCCAGTCCAGCAAAACTGATGCGGAGATCTCACCAATGAGCGATTGCAGCCATGTTGTCAAAGCCCCGAACATGGGCGAGGTCCTTACTCTTAGTCGGCGGGGGTCAAACGGGAAGGTAAAGCATCTTGACGTAAAAGGTCTTCGTAAGTTTCCCTCTCGATGATGATGTCTGCTGCACCTTCGCGAACCAGAACAGCTGCGGGGCGAGGCAGGCGATTATAGTTGGAGGCCATGCTGTAGTTGTAGGCTCCAGTGGCTAAAATGACGACAATTTCCCCCGGAGCGATCGCCGGCATTTCGACGTCTTTGAGCAGCACGTCACCCGATTCACAGTGCTTACCGGCGACGGTTACGGTTTGTGTTGCGGGGGCTTCGGGCCGGTTGGCCAGGACGGGGGTATAAGGGGCTTGGTAGGTGATCGGACGTGGGTTGTCCGACATGCCACCATCCACTGTCAGGTAAGTGCGAATATTGGGAATTTCTTTGCTGCCCCCAGCGGTATAAGCCGTGACGGTGGATGGCCCCACGAGGGACCGGCCCGGCTCGCACAGTAGGCGAGGAAGAGCTAACCCCGCCTGAGTAAAGCTCGACTTGACCCCCTCACAAACGGACTTGACCCATTCGGGTATCGAAGGGGGATCGTCGCTCTCGACGTAGCGAATCCCTAGGCCGCCACCGACGTTAAGTTCGGTGGGGTTGAGGCCGTAGCTCTGGGCTTTCACCCAAAACTGGCAGAGAACATTGCCCAGATCGTTGTGGGGCTGAAGTTCGAAGATTTGAGATCCAATGTGAGCGTGCAGACCGACGAAGTTGATGAGTGGGAGTTGGCTGAGTTGTTTGAAGACCCCTTCTAGGTGATTGGGGTCGAACCCGAACTTGCTATCGATATGGCCGGTTTTAATGTACTCGTGAGTATGGCACTCAATACCAGGTGTCACCCGCAGCATGACCCGCACATTCCTATTTTTGCAACCAGCAATTTGGGCTAGGGTCTGCAGCTCGTACAGATTGTCCACGACTACGGTACAGTCTGCATCTACTGCCATTTCTAATTCAGTGGCAGATTTATAGTTGCCATGTAGATAGATGCGATCGCCTGTCAAACCAGCTTGGAGCGCTGTATAAAGCTCTCCGCCAGAGACAACATCAATGCCCAGGCCCTCTTGAGCGACAAGGGCACAAATAGCTTTGCAGTTCCACGCCTTAGACGCGAACAGAACTAACACGCGATCTGGATCGTCGCTATAAAACTGCTCGAAACTCTCAAGGTAACTGCGACAGGTTTGCCGAATGGTCGATTCGTCAACGATGTAGAGGGGCGTTCCGTAGGTTTGCGCTAACTCCACAACATCACAACCTCCTAGTTCCAAGTGACCTGCATCGTTTATGTCTGCGGTGACTGGATACAACGATTGATTGGGAGACTGACCGGTCGTTTGAGGAATGGGGGAGGCAACCATGAGAACTTCAGACTACGAGTAGGGCTAAGCAGAGGCAGCGTAACATTTCGGCACAAGTGCCGTCGATACACATTAGTGTAAGGGGTAACCCAAGATTTAGCGCTGACGCCTCAAACCTAGACAGTTCGAGCGTTAGTTGCCGACTAGCAGATGGCTCAACTGTCCCAGATGGTCATACTCTCGTAAAAGCTCAAATTAAGAGGGCTCTCTGGTCCAAGCAGATAGCTTCCAGCGATAAAGCTCTGTTTCCTTTTTTCATAAGGTGTTTCATATCCTTCGGCATTCTAAGCCATAGGGATCCCAAACCGTTATTCTGCCTCCTGAATAACGCTAGGCGTGGGGGTGGGAGCATCGGCATTCACCATCCACTGTACGAAGGTGTAGCCCAATCCTGCGGACACGGGCAGCAACAGTAGCCATGCCACTAGCCATATCCATAGTGGGGAACCGTTCTGGGCCTGTTCTTCGCGAGCCCGCATGTAGGGGCTATCGCATTCGATATCCTGAGCGCCTGCTTGCTGACTAGAAAAGTTGGCAGGGGAAGGTTGCACTCCTTGGAAATCGCTCAAGCTGTTAACCTCGTCTAACTGATATGCATCTTGCTGTGGTGCGTATTGTTGTGGAGAAGGGGCAGATTGCCGCCCGCTCTGACGCAATCGGTTGAGAAAACTGAGTCTTGGCAATAACTTATTCAGATCGGCCTTATTGAAATTGGTCAGGTTGCGGTTGTTGTCTTGCGGGGCGGGTGAAATTGCCTCCAACGCAGGTCGTGGTTGACGCTGATGCAACTGACCATCCTTTTTATTGGCGTAAAAAGAAGGGCTGGGTGGACGAATGAGCGCGGGCGATGGACGAGAAGCAACAGCTTCTGCAACGACTTGCTCGTATTTTGCTTGCATGTTGGAAATGTCCCCCAAAAGTTGCTCGAGGGTTTGTCGCAACTGCTTGTTTTGCCGGGTGCAGCTTTCGTATTCAGCCAGCAGCTTAGTGTAGTAGGCTGCTGGAACCACATTCTTCGGCAGGCGTTGCAGAGGAGGTTCAGGGGCGGATGCCAGTCGTTCAGGGGTCATTGTTTCCAATTGGCTGGTATAACCCGGTTGATTGGGATAAGGGGATCTGTTTTGGGCCTCTTCTGGCAGAGGCATCGGAGTAATGTGGCGATTGCTAACGGTAGCGCGCCCAGAATAGCTTTTTGGCAACTCGTATCTCATGCTTTGTTCCCACATTGACAGACTAAATAGCCTTCATTGAGATAAGGCTTAACTCTACATGTGGGCCTTTATTCGATCTTGAAATCAATAGGGCTCTACATATAGTGTATGTGATTAAGGCAAGCATAGCCGCTAACTGAAGTTGACGATCGCCTCAGGAGTTTTTTCTGATTGCCCTTTAGCCGTGGAGGTATTGCGGGGGAAATGGCACGTGTTGTGCTGGTGCTTCGAGGAGCAGCTCTTAAGTCTCGGTCAAAAAGTTGGCAAATTCGAGAGGGAAAGCGAGTTCCATAATGCAGAGGGTGGCTGGAATTGATTGGGGCGGATTGAAGGGATATCGCGGCCTTCAAGTCGCTGAGGATTATCATTCGCCAAACCCTTCGTTATGTATCGATCTCGGTAGCTTTAATGACAAGATGCAGCCGATCGATACCGGCTGGCAACATGGCATGCCGACTAGAGACAAGATGAAGGCAGGGGGCAACTAGGGAACGAAGGCTCTTTATTTCATCATGGAGCCAATAAGAATTTCCCGATATTCAGGGGCGGAATAGAGCGCACCCCGATCTGCCTTCTCCATTTGCAGGACCCGGGGGTGATATTCCAACAGGCTAGGGCGGTGTCCGACGCTGATGTAGGTGATGCCTTTTTTACGGAGCAACTGGTAGAGCAACCGTTCGTTGGCCACGTCAAGGGCGCTGGTGGATTCGTCCAGAATTGCGTACTTTGGTTGTGCCAGCAAGACACGGGCAAAAGCCAGTCGCTGCTGTTCCCCCAGTGACAAGACTGCTGTCCAGTCTTCATCTGCATCCAGCCCTCCAAAGCGTTCGGGGAGATCGCCAAGGTTAACTTCTTTCAGGGTCAAGACAATCTCATCATCAGGAATGCTGTTGGGAGGACTAGGGTAGGTGAGCTGTTCTCGCAAAGTGCCTAGCAGCATGTAGGGCTTTTGCGGCAAAAAGACAGTGGATTCTCTAGCAGGTCGCTTGATGGTGCCCTTGCCATTGGTCCATAGTCCGGCGATCGCCCTCATTAATGAGCTTTTTCCACAACCACTGGAACCCACAACCAGCAGACATTCCCCTGGTTGCAGGCTGAAGTCAAGGCCATTGGTCAAGATCTGCTCGGAATTTGGAGTTCTGAGTAGGAGATTGCGAATTTCGAGATTGCGTGCTGGCAGAAGTTCAATCTGTCGATTGAGGTCGGGCTCTCCAAAGTGATGGGTGGGTCTATCCAAGATTTCGTAAAATTCACCCAGTCGATTGATGCTGGCTGCAAATCGGGCCAACGCATCAATGCGATTGATGATTAGAGAAATAGCCCCAAACACTTGGAAGAAAGCAAAGTTGGCTTGCCCGATGGTGCCAAAATCGATGTCGCCCGCAAAGTAAATGGGAGCCACAATACCGTACGGCAGCAGGCGGGCAAATAGATTATAGGCCCGGGTGAACGTTGCGATAATCGATTCCCAGATAATCAGCAAATTAGCATTGCGGATGGCGGCCAGCAGTCGCGTTTGCACTTGAGAATTTTCGGGTTCTTCTCCCTGGTAGAAGGCGATCGCCTCGGCGTTGTCCCGCACGTGTACCAAGCCGTATCGAAAGTTCCCCTCCAAGCGCAGCTGGTTGAAATTAATCTTAATCAGGCGGGCGCTGACGTAGACGATCAACACTGTGCCAACTACGGCATAGATACTCAACCCTCCGGCGAGGGAGAGGGAAATGGTGAACAGAATGGCTGAAAAGGAAACAAGGTCGAGTACGGAGCCCAAAATATCTAGCAGAAACGACAATGTTTCCAATGCAAAGTAGTTGATATCTTCTGCAATCCGTTGATCTGGGTTGTCGATTTCTGTATTGGCTGCGTTAGAGTCTAGCTCGTAATAGGCACGGTCCTCGAAGTATCGATTCAGGAAATGTTGCGTCAGCCATTTTCTCCAGCGCAGACGCAGCTGGCGGCGAGAAAAGGTGTAGGTAATCAGGATAGGCACGGCAACCACCAGAATCACCCCATAAAACCGCAGGAGGTTCCAGAACTCGGCGCGGTGCATGGCTTGAATTTGCTCTACCACCGCTGCTTCGGCATTGCGGAGTTCTGGGTCACCATAGAACACCGTTAAGGTTGTGTCTAGAAACCGAAACAGAAAGCTCAAGCAAACGTTGAGCCCCGTGACTGCAAACAGCAAAAAGACAATGAAGGTGAGCAGTCCCCACTGGAACCAACGATTTTTAAGCTGCTTGGCATGTAGGCCAAAGATGGCGATGCAGGTGGCCAATACTGCTGTAGCGCCAAAAGGTAGCTTGGCTGCCATAGCATTGTCAATGCGCTCCACAAATTGAGCGGCGACGGTTTCGAAGAAACTGGGAGGGAAGAGGACTTGTCCCAAGTAGGTGACGGCGATGGTTAATAAGAAGGTGAAGGCAACCACCGCCACCAGCATGACTGACAGCAATCCAAAGAATGTAATCGTGTTCCCTTTGCCCACCGGATAGAAGTAGGGCTGGGCAATCTCTATAAATCGATCCCATAGTTGGCGATCGAAGCGAAACTGTTGCGATTCGGGAGCCGAAGCATTCATACAGGTGATTCTCTACGGACCTAGATTCTGCCACTGGGGCAACATTAGATGCGCTGATTTTTCCAATGAGCAGCTTGTAGGGATCGTATCCTCTCGAGATGATTTTGGAAGAATTGCCAGCTTAGAAGATCCGACTTTTGCTCGGGAATCACCTGCTGTTTTCTACCATCTCGTGCTGTGTCTATTTTGATTAGGACAGCAATCTTGTTGCCCTGTTAGAGTTCTCGATTCCTTAAAGATGTCCTCAATACCTTGCAAGTTACTATCCCAAGGGAATTTGCTCGAGAACTCCAAGATTCGCTAGTGGAGTCAACATCCCTTCAGATAGGCTTTACAATTGTTTATGATTATTGCAAAGCTCCTGCTTCTGCTGGTTTGCTGTTGTGCCTTTTGGCTGCGGTTTTCCACAGGCAATATTTGTCTTTGCGGTCAAGCTTGAGCGATCGCTCGAGCTCAAGCTACGGCCTGAAAGCTGAACCCCCTAATAATCCGAACCCCTGTCTTCTCTCCCCAACAGAACCATGGACATCCAACTTTCCCCCATTCTTAAACAGGCCCTTAATTTCGTGCACCCTGCCATGATGTGGCTGATATTGGGGCTATCGATCTATGCCCTGAAATTGGGTTTGCAGGTGCGCAAGATTCGTTCCGCAAAAGGGGCGGAGAAGAAGCAGCTGATTCAGGCCAAGCCTGCGCAAAAGCATTTCTTGATCGGTTCTCTTTACCTCGTGCTGGTTGTGGGTGGAACGATTGGCGGTATGGCCGTCACCTACATCAATAACGGCAAGCTCTTTGTTGGACCTCACCTGCTGGCCGGTTTGGGAATGATGGCACTGGTTGCTGTGGCTGCGGGGATGTCTCCTCTGATGCAGCAGGGGAAAGAATGGGCTCGCAATCTACATATTGCCTCGAACGTGGCTATGCTGGGCATCTTTGGATGGCAGGCTGTTACCGGGATGCAGATTGTACAGAAGATATTGGGTTCGTAGTCAGGGATGTAATGGTGTTCTCCGATGGTTGCAGCGTAGAGAACTAATTATTTCTGAAACCTCAAGAAATCCGCGCAGGCAGCAAGGCTAGCTCGGATATTTCACGTCCACTACAGGCTCAATTGTTTGAGGTCGAAGCTTTTTAGCGCTCAGAATTGGCCTAGTGAGTGGGGGGGGCACAAGCAGCGATCGCCTGTTCCAGTCGCTCTAAAGCAATCTCAATTTCTGCGGCGGTGATATTAAGGGGGGGCACTATACGTACAACATGCTTGCCCGCCGGAACTAGTAACAGGCCCGTTTGCAAGGCCTGTTTGACCACATCGCCAGCAGCGATTTTCACCACTAACCCGTTAATCAGTCCCCAACCACGTACCCCTTCCACAATTAGAGGAAACCGATCGGCGAGGTCAGCCAGTCCTTGGCGCAGCTGCTGTCCGCGATCGGCGGCATTGTTAACGAGGTTTTCAGAGTCCACCAGACGAGCAACAGCTAAACCCACCGCGCACGCCAATGGATTGCCACCAAAGGTGCTGGCATGGTCGCCGGGGGAGAAGACATTGCAAGAATCTTTGCACAGCAAGGCCCCAATCGGGAAACCGCCCGCTAGACCTTTGGCCAATGTAAACGCGTCTGGTTCGATCTCGAGCTGTTCGTGGCCCCACAGCTTGCCCGAGCGACCCATGCCCACCTGGACTTCATCCAGCACGAGCAGGATGCCTCGTTCCGTGCAGATTTGCCGCAACCACTGGAAGTAGGCCCGATCTCCGGGAATAACTCCCCCTTCCCCTTGAAGGGGTTCGAGTAATACTGCGCAGACGCGATCGCCCATGCGATCGAGTACAGCTTGGGTGCCTGCAATGTCGTTGAAAGGGATATAGTCAAACCCCGAAACCATAGGGGCAAAGCCTTTGTGGTACTTGGGTTGTCCGGTGGCGGTAACTGCCGCCAGCGTCCGCCCGTGAAAGCTGGAATGCGCAGTGAGAATGACAGGCTGGTCGATATTTAGCACGGTGTGGGCATGTTTGCGAGCCAGCTTGATGGCTGCTTCGTTAGCTTCCGCCCCTGAGTTGCAGAAAAAGACTTTGTCCGCGCAGGAATGTTGAGTCAGCCAAGCGGCTAGCTCCCCTTGAGGGCGAATGTAGTAAAGGTTGGAAACGTGGTGCAGAGTTTCCATTTGCTGGGCGACCGCTTGCACCATTTCGGGGTGGGCGTGCCCTAGTGTGCAGGTGGCAATGCCTGCTACGCAATCTAAATATTGTTTGCCTTTGCTATCCCAAACCCATCTTCCTTGACCTCGAACCAGTTCCACTGGGAAGCGACCGTAGGTACCCATCACGTGTTGGTCGAACAAATCGGCAGTGGTTTGCGGCTGCGCCGCTGTGGAAAGAGGTTGAACCATTTGAATTACACAGTTAAGACGAAAGAAATCAGTTCACAGAGTTTAGCATCGCTCCTTTTCGGGAGCCTTAACAATCGCTAGATGTTTCCAAATCCAGTGCTCGACTACAGCACTTCTCGAATCAGTCAAATCAGTCGTTTCTCAACCCTTCTGTTACTGCAGGTCAAGGAATAGGAACTATTCCTTGACCTGCAGTAACAGTACTTTTGGCAAGAATGGGTTACTTTTTGCCTTGAATTGGGTAGGTGCTAGAGGGAAAGGATTGCGGGGGGGATTCATTCCCTTCTAATAGCAGTGGGTCCTTCATTTGGCGGCGGTGTTGCACCCTGAGCTGATGAATTGCTGCGTTGACCTCTCCTCCTAGCAAAATGCCAAACGAACTGAGATACAGCCACAACAGCAATACAATGACTGCTTGAATACCGCCATAAATGGCTTCATAACGGCCAAAACTTCGGACGTATAGACGAAAGGCCATTGATACCACCAGCCAAATGACCCCCCCTGCTACTGCTCCTGGCCATACGGGCGCATATCGGGGTTGTTGGGAGGGGGCCAGACGATAGATAAATGCGAGTGCCAGGACAACACTGCCGATGGAGACTGGCCACAAACTTATTTGACCAAAGAACACCATGAACTCGCTCCACCCCGCACGATCTGCCCCCCACCACCCCAGAAGTGTCTGGCCTACCAACAGCAGGATGGAAGAGGTGAACAGTAATCCCATCGTGCCAATAAATATGCCGATCGCTAGGAGGCGATTCAGCCACCAAGGGCGACGCGCGCTCAGGGGAACGTTGTAAGAGTTATTCAATGCCCGAATAACAGGTGCCAAGAATGCTGAGGCCACCCACAGCAGAGTAATTGCACCAAGAGAGAATACTTGCCGATCGGCT
Organism: Synechococcus sp.; assembly: GCA_051439605.1. Taxonomy (GTDB): domain Bacteria; phylum Cyanobacteriota; class Cyanobacteriia; order Thermostichales; family PCC-7336; genus PCC-7336. The sequence continues at coordinate 45,599 of JBFRWN010000098.1, read as the reverse complement.
CCCGCCGACAGTTCTAGCAACGCTTCCTCCAGAAGTGACGTCACCGTCCCGGGGACTGCCTGCAATAGAGTAGTTGCTACGGTAGTGAGCATGTCCAATGAATTGACCAACTTACCGAGCACGGCCACGATTAACAGCAGAGTGGGAAACAAAGACAGCATGGCGTTGAAGGCCATTTCCGCGGCTGAAGTGGAAATTTGGTTGGAGATTGCCTGACGGGTGACCTGATCGACTAACCGGTATGTCCACACTAGTCCCTGTTTGGTTTGCCCCACCGCGCGCTGGCGCAGAGGCTTCGAGTCAGATAGCTGCTGCAGGAGTTTCTGCCACCTATATTTGACTAGCGGCCAAAGTTTCATCCGGCGATCGCGGTCTCCAAACGTTACAGAGCAGTTGGTAAGTCCTCGATTTCTTCCTCAAACCCGTTCGAGCTGAGCCTCAAGACCTTACCCCAAAACGTTCATCCCTGAAATCATCACTCATCACGCCATCAGAACTCATACAACTACTCTATTGACTGACATCGTGAAGGTTGCTAGACCCGTCTTATCCCAACAAAGTTTACCCATGTCTTGGCTTGACTGGCTGATCGCCCCTACCTGCCCCCTGTGCCAACGACCAACCGCCAGTGGAGAAGGATGTTTTTGTCGAGATTGCGCTGCTCAACTGCAGCCCGTCAAGCAGGGTGACTGGCAAGTGGTTCGGTTGGCCATTCCTGCAGATTGTGTTGTGGTTGGCTGGGGACTTTATCAAGGGATGCTGCGGCAATCGCTCCGCAGTCTGAAGTACAATCACCAGCCTGAGATTGGGGAAACTTTGGGGCGTTGGATGGGTCAGCGTTGGGTGAAACAACCCCCTCTGCAAGCTAGTAGCAATTCGCGGCTGAGCCCCTATCAACTGAAGGCGAAAAAAGGGTCGGGCCAAGATCGCGATCGCAACCATCAATGTCAACAGAACAACTGGTGGGTGGTGCCCATTCCGTTGCATTCCGAGCGTCTGCGGGAGCGCGGATTCAACCAAGCCGAAACCATCGCCAGAGCGTTCTGTGAAGTGACTGGAAATCGCTTGCGGAGCCGCCTATTGCGCCGAGTTCAGGCCACAGTTCCGCAATTTGGTCTCTCGCCTCTGAAGCGTGTTGCGAACGTCGATCTGGCTTTTGCTGTGGAATCCTGCGATCGCCTGCATCCACCGATCCTGCTGGTGGACGACATTTATACAACCGGTTCTACATTGATGGCGGCATATCAAGTCCTCGTTTCACAAGGATGGCAGGTGGGAGGTGCACTGACTGCTGCATTTGCGACGATGGAGCAATCCTAGATTGTCCAAGGGAATTTTCCGATGGAGACACCTCAGAGTCCCTTTACCCTAAATGGCATGGCGTTTGTGGTGCTGGGAGCAGGGCGCATCCGTAGCTGCATCTGAGTTAGGACGGCAAAATCTATTTCTCGTTTGGGAATGAAGTATGCTGACAGCCTCCGTTTTAGAGGACTGGAGGGCAGTTCATTCGATATTTAGTTTTGACCCCTATCTTTGTGAGAGCGCGTAGGCTCAGTAACCTAAAGTGATGCGGCGATACACTCTGAAATTGACGCAGATAAGATATTTGTGCCATTGCTTTCTACAATCGAGACGGTGAATTCTTCGGACTCAAGATGGCCGTAGCAATCGCGTTAGTTGTATGTGCCGTTGTTGGATATCTAATGGGTTCGATTCCCACAGGCTATTGGCTGGGTCGGGCGATCGCCGGAGTTGACCTGCGGGAGGAGGGGTCGGGCTCGACGGGAGCCACCAATACCCTGCGAACGTTGGGCAAGGGTCCCGCACTCTTCGTCCTCATTGTAGATTTACTCAAAGGGGCAGCGGCTGTGTGGGCGGCGCAGGCAATCGCGATCGAGCTGCTTTCCCCAAGACCCGAGTTGGTCTTACCCTGGTGTGTCATCTTGGCGGCACTGCTGGCGATCGTAGGCCACAGCAAATCAATGTGGATGAACTTCAAAGGCGGGAAATCTGCCGCAACCAGTTTGGGTATTTTGTTGGCGATCGCATGGCCAGTGGGGCTAACCGTTCTGGGAGTATGGCTCGCTACTTTGGGGATCGGACGGATTGTGTCCATCAGCTCGATCTTGGCGGCGGTGTCTGCCCCGATATTGATGGCAGTTTTCAGCGTGCCCTGGCCCTATATTGGGTTTTCAGCCATTGGCGGAATTTATGTGATCGTGCGCCATCGCAGCAACATTTCACGAATCTTGTCTGGCACCGAACCCCGTATTGGTCAGAAGCTAGACGACAAAAATCCCTCCCCTGCAAGCTGAAGAGCAATTCGATGTTTGAAGAGCTTGGGTGTCACCAGAGACTCCAGCTTATGTCAGTTGAGCTACGGTGCAACCGGTTCCCCCATCTGCGGCTTCTGCTGCCTCAAACTGGGTCACGCGAGCGTGCTGCTTGAGGAACCGGTGTACCCCCTGGCGTAGTTTTCCGGTGCCGTGACCGTGAATAATCCAGACAGGACCCGGCAAGGCGTTGGCAATCCAGTCATCCAGCATCATTTCAGCATCCGCTACACGCTGACCGCGAATATCGACGGTGTTTTTGCTGGTACGCACCTTCACTGTTTGGGCGGAGGGTTGTCGATCGATGGCTTGGGATGCCGCTGTGCTCTTCAGTCGCTGGCGCTTTTTCTCTTGTGCTTCGTCCAGCGGCTCGATTTTGGCCAGCCCCAAACTGAACTTCAAAATGCCACTGCGAACGGTAAATTCCTCTCCATCAACTGCAACAATTTCTCCAATTTGATTGAGACCCCTCAGCCGCACGCGATCGCCTACCTGCGGATAGAATTCTGTCGCAACCGGCTGGGGCTCCGCCTTCTTCGTTTGCTTGGCAATCCGCTTCAAGTCTTGCGTGGCTTTATGGGCATCCTTCCCCTTCACATCCCCCTTCTGCAACCGTCTTACCACCGAGGCCACCTCCCCCTTGGCAGACCGAATCGCATGTTCAATCGCCACTTTTTTTTCGGTTTCGAGAGCCGCCTCACGAGCTGAAATCTCTTTGGCTCGGTCTTCCATTTTCTGCTGCAGTTGCTCGAGCTGGCCCTGCAATTGGTAAAGTTGCTGTAATTTTTCTTCCTGCTGTGCCCGCTGCTTTTCTAAACCAGCGATCGCTGTATCCACCTGGTAGCTGTCATCCCCCAATCGGCCCTTGGCATCTTCGATCACCTCGCTATTTAGTCCTAAGCGACTGGCCACGGACAACGCATGCGATCGCCCTGGAATTCCCCACATGAGTCGATAGGTGGGGGCTAAAGTCTCCGCGTCAAACTCTACGGATGCATTCTCGAACGCTGGGTTTTGATATTTCAACGCTTTCAAATCCCCATAATGGGTGCTTGCCACCGTCAAACGGGCCTGCTGCGCTAAATGTGCCAGTAGGGAGGCCGCCAAAGCGGCCCCTTCGTTGGGATCGGTGCCCGCCCCCGCTTCATCCAGCAGTACCAACGCATCGTCATTAAGGGTGGCCAAAATACGACCAATGCGGCGAATGTGACCCGAAAACGTGGACAGGCTCTGTTGCAGAGACTGCTCGTCACCAATATCGGCAAATACCCCATCAAACCAAGGCAGTTGTACAGGCTCTTTGGCCGGCAGAAAAATACCGGCCTTCGCCATCAAAACCATCAACCCCAAAGTCTTAAGGGTAACGGTTTTCCCCCCCGTGTTCGGTCCCGTAATCACGACCGCTCTTTTTTCAGGAGCAATCGTTAGGTCGATGGGGATGACGTCAAACGGTTCCTCCGATTCCCGCTGCGACTGCCACAACAACAGTGGGTGACGCACCTGGCGCAGCGACAGGGTCTCGCCAAATTTAGGGGGGTGAGCCCCCAACCACAGGCTGTAGCGAGCCCGGGCGATCGCTACGTCGATCTGGGTCAGAATCCCCTCTAGATGACGTAAATCGTCCGCTACCGCACCCACCTGCTCGCTCAACTCCCTCAGGATGCGTTCTTCTTCCCGCTTCGCTTGCCCCTGCAACTCTCGCAACTTGTTGTTATCCCCCACCACGCTATGGGGTTCCACAAACAGCGTGGCCCCGCTGGCAGAGCTGTCATGCACTAACCCTTTGATGGCATCTCGGTGAGTGGCCTTGACGGGAATCACGTATCGACCATCCCGTTCGGTCACCACCATCTCCTGAACGGCGTTGCTTTTGACGGAAAGAATATTCTGTAGTTTTTCTCGCATGCGGCTGCGAATGGTGCGAATATTGCTGCGCAAGCCACTTAACTTATCGCTTGCCCTCTCCGTCACTTCACCGCGATCGTCAATGCAGTGATTGATAGCTTGCTCTAGGTCCGGATAGGTGCGGATGCTTTCTACGGCATCCTGCAGTAACAGTACCTCTTCCCCTTCATCCAGTACTCGTCGCAGCTTGCGTGCTCCTGCCAGAGTACTGGCCACCTCTAGCAAGTTATGTCCGTGCAGGACCCCCCCCCGCTCGGAGCGCTGCAGAAATGGTTCCAGCGGATAAATCCCCAGCATTGGAATACCGCCTGGGATCTTCAGGTCTAATGAGAGTGTCTCTTGGGTCAGGGCCAGCAAAGTCTCGCTTTCCTGTCGCGACATCCAGGGGGACAGTTCTTGACAGGCGCGATCGCCCAAACGGGTGGCAGCAAATGTAGCTAATTGCGAACACAATCGACCCCACTCCAGCAGTTCTAGGGCTTCGGCACGGATATTGGGTGCAGTGGGAATTGAAAGATCGAGTGACGTAATCAAGAGAGGATATGCAGAGTGAGAAACGTATAGCTGGGATGGCTCTGTTTTTATGATGCCACTGGTGGAGGTTGAGCTGTCTCAAATGCTGTTTTCAATCATCTGTGTGGATGCTACCGTCGATAAGCCCATCACCTAGGGAGGCCATTCATCGATGCACGAGATGCTCCACAAACCGGAGTATCCAGCTAAAACAGTACTGCTGCTCAGATGAACAGAAGCACTTCATCGGGCATAATTCAGACATATTCACCTGGACTGCGGACAGCGAAGCACTGTGGCAGATTGCATATTTCGCGGCTGGAACAGTTCGAGCATTCGTTGCCCACGATCCTCAAAAACAGTCTTTTCCTTAAGTCAGTATCTCCTCCAGCGCTTGTTCTCATCTCCATTAGCTCTACCCGACTGTGCTAGGAGATCGCCAGCGCAGGGGCGGGAGTTCCCCTCCGGGACCCTCTAAAACCGAAGTGACTTCGACCTAAGCTCTAAAATTCGTTAAGATAGAAGTAACATTTCGCAAGCATCTTATATCCAGTCTTCGCTGCCCTCACTGAAACTAGTCAGATCCGATGCCCACCTCCCTTGCCGTTCCCAAAACCAAACTTAAAAATCCACCATTTGACATCCACAAGCTGGGAGATCGAGTCCTGCGCCAGCCAGCCAAGCGCATCTCCAAGATCGATGACAGCATTCGGGATTTAGCTCGTCAAATGCTGCAGACTATGTATAGTGCTGATGGCATTGGCTTAGCTGCCCCACAAGTGGGCATCAACAAGCGCTTAATTGTTGTGGACTGCGACCCCGATCAACCGAACGCCGAGCCCCTAGTACTGATCAATCCAGAAGTTAGGGATCGCTCTAATGATGCTGTTTTAGGACAGGAAGGATGTCTTAGCATTCCCGAGGTCTTCTTGGATGTGAAGCGACCCTCTAAAATCATTGTCAGCTTTAAAGACACTAGCGGACGCCCCAAGCGCATCAAGGCAAGCGGACTGTTGGCACGGGTAATTCAACACGAAATCGATCACCTCGATGGCGTAATGTTTGTCGACCGCGTAGATAATGCCATTCAGCGCACCCAAGAACTTTCATCCCACGGCTTCAACCCCCGCGATGTCGTTCCTATCAACGGGTAATCTATCAACTAGTAATCCCCATCCATTAATTCGGCACTTCGATTTGTGAAGATTCACGATATTATTAGAGGAATTCATTTTGCTTAACGTTCGGCCCGGGCTTGCGGTCTGGCCCATAACGTCCGAGCGTATTGAACTCGATACAGTTTACGGATTTACGCAACATGCTGTTATTGAAAATCTCTGTCTACGCAGTCGTCATCTTTTTTGTGGGTCTGTTTGTCTTCGGTTTCCTCAACAGTGACCCTGCTCGTAACCCTAAGCGTCGCGATCTGGAGTAGTTGCCGAGCAATTACAGGTTCCTTTCGAGCGAACTTAAAGTTAGCCGCGCAATTGCAGCTAGACCAGCTTCAGTAGAAGCTGGTTTTTGCTTGATAACGTTATCCTTTCCAAAGCTTGCAAGCATATCAAAAAACAATTTCGGCTACAGCCAAGCCCCATCAATCCTTGCATTGGCTAAAACACTGAATGAAACGGATATGGCCATCCCAACTGAAACTAACCGCAGCTATATGTAACAGAGACGAAATCAAACTACAGGATTCCCGACGGAAAACTAAAAAATTAGCGATCGCCAATAACCCATTAAGTCTTGTAAATGCAGCCGCCCCACCGAGTATCTTTGAACTTCGACAAGTTCAAGCATCCCCTTAAAAAACTATCCGCTCTACCAGCAGTACCGGGTGGTACTAACCGATGGAGCGGTCTAGTCGGATTATCTCCTGAGCCTGACTTCCGGAAGGAACCCAGCTTCAGCTCTAAGTTGGCAAGCTAAAAAGCGAGAACAGCCCCGGCACACAGCCGACTTACTTCAGATAGATGACCCAAAAATTGTTTACTACTACTATCCATGGGCATCACCTCCTATTCCCTAAGCGGTTTAGATATTAAGTGGCAATCGATTTGAGAACCGACAGCTCAGTACTCCAATAATTTAGCACCAATTAAAAAAAATGGTGACATTTGACCAATAAGGCTGACAAAGGAGGATGGTATCAAAGAACTGTTCCGGCAAAGGATGACTGACGGCTCTCAGATAGCGTACCAACGCCTAGTAAACAACCAGCTTCATTCATTGGGACTCAATAGCAGTAGAGATTATTAGTGGTAAGGGGATGATGAAAATCACAGCAACCGACCGCCAGGCAATCCGGCGCGTTATCGTGCGGCAATTAGAGGCATTTCGAAGAGACGATCCCGAAACCGCTTTTTCACTAGCCAGCCCAACGATTCAAGCACAGTTTCGCTCTGTGAAAACTTTTCTATCTATGGTGAAAAAGCGCTACAGTCCTCTCTATCGCCACCGCTCTATCCTGTTTCTCGACTTGACTTGGCTGGACGAGCGACCCACCCAGCGGGTGAGCGTGATGGCTAAAGATGGGAAGTTGCTAATGGCCCTTTACCCCATGGATAGGCAGGATAATGGTAATTGGAGAATTCACGGATTCGAACTCATGCCATTGAGCGAAGCGGATTTCTGTGCTTAGTTCCTAGCTCAATCGAGTCTCGATGCGAGTTCAGGGGTGCGGACATCTTTCGTAACATAAGCATTCCGGTATGTAACAGACATAGAAGGATGCAAATTCCCATCTGTATACTATGCGTATTGAAATGGAGCTGCCAGGGCTCTGTGTGTAAGGGGAAATTTACACCCTCAGCTAAATCTAGCCGGTTGAAGGAACGCAGTTTACTTCTATTAAAGTTACCTGTTTCAAGACTGTCTGCTCTCTATCACACCCATGTCATTTCGGCTCCTAATAGACTAGATGCCTTCTCATTAAGAGCACCAACCCTAATCAACCCGCTTTGACTAGAGACCCATGCCCATTCCCTGGCATATACCTACAGCAATTGCCTAACTTCAGCAACCTATGGACGTTAGTTTTTCTCCACCCATTTTCGGAGCAGAAATCTCTTGCCCCCACTGTAATAAGGCAATCCCGGCGCTGATGTTGACGGATGCCTATCTGTGCGAACGCCACGGTGCATTTGAAGCGGAATCAGGCACCGGAGAGTTGGTTCACCTGCAATCAGGGCGTCGCTGGCGCCGTTGGAATAATTGTTGGTTTCGACAACATACCCATGTTGATGGAATTCGGTTTGAAATCCATGAAGAACTCGATCGCCTCCATGCTCAGGGGATGAGGGCCACTGCAGTTACTATTGCTCATCGGTACAGCCAACTACTAAAGTCCTATTTACAAAGCAATCATTCCCGTCGACACAACAATGGCGAGTGGAGGCTTTACGGTTTACCGGTCAGCTTTAGCCAGCAGCCCGCCGCCACAGTTGCCTCATCCTCCGCTGCATCTAGCTCGACGATCTCCGCTGAAGAATGTCCTTCGACAGAGGTCAACAAACCTTTGTCCTCCCATCCCTACCCCCCTGTCCTCGAAGATGATGTATTGGAGGAAATGCGCTGGTCTGTGATCAACTTCGAATTGGCTAAAGAAACTGGCTCTCCACCACGCTTACCATTTCGATTCCTTTAGAACTTCAGTTCTTGAACATCTGCAAACCTTGACGGGCTTCCTTAAGAGGATTGGAGCCAACTGCGTTACAATCTGAGACATCAAATTGAGAAGGGTTTCCCAAAATGTTTGGTAGTTTCGAAGTTTTTATTCAACTTTTTCTGCTGGCCCTAATTGTTCTGGCCGGCCCCGCCGTTATCTTCGTGCTTTATCTTCGTGGTGCTGACATGTAGTTGAGGCATAGCTCTGACTCACCTTGGGCAGGTTTACTCGGCATGCGCGACATTTACATCCCCCAGCTGTGGCTGGGGTTTGTTTTTGGATCCCGGTGTTTGCTTGTGCGATCGGACCTCTTTGCTGGCCTCTTTTGCAACGCTCGAGCTGACATCAGAGTGGTTTGAAGACTCTCAAAATGAATAAGAGTCCGTCGGGAATCAACAGGCACGTTACAATTGTTAAGATTTTGCATGGATAACTGGTTTGAGAGCATTCCAATATTGGCTCTTTGGGGGGAGACAAAGACCTTATCTCTTTTGCAGCTCACCCTGCTCTTTGTATCATTTTTTGCATACGCATCAAGCTTTTGAGCGATTGGCCAGTTTGTACTGGGCTGTTCCAGACTGCTTGAGGCCGCCCATTCCTTACTGCAGTACTTCCTGTCCGATTTATGACCACTCCAATTCGTAACGTTGCCATCATTGCTCACGTCGACCATGGAAAAACCACTCTGGTGGATGCCCTTCTACAACAGTCTGGCTTGTTTCGCGATGATGAAGTCATGCCCACCTGCATCATGGACTCTAACGACATCGAGCGGGAGCGGGGCATCACCATTCTTTCGAAAAATACCGCTGTTCGCTATGGCGAAACCCTAATCAATATTGTCGATACCCCCGGCCACGCCGATTTCGGTGGCGAAGTTGAGCGGGTACTTGGCATGGTAGAAGGTTGCCTGTTGCTGGTGGATGCCAATGAAGGTCCCATGCCCCAAACGCGGTTTGTGTTACGCAAGGCACTGGAGAAAGGTCTGCGCCCAATTGTGGTTGTGAACAAGATCGATCGCCCCCGTGCAGAACCCATGAAGGCGATCGATAAAGTCCTCGACCTATTTATCGAACTGGGTGCTGATGACGACCAGTGTGATTTCCCTTACCTGTTTGCCTCGGGGATGCAAGGTTACGCGATCGACGAGGATAGCTTGGACGCCGTTCTCGCCGATGAGTTTGAAGGCAAAAAGGACATGCAACCCCTGTTTGATTCCCTGATCGAGCACGTTCCTGCTCCAGTCGGCGATCCGGAAAAGCCCTTGCAATTACAAGTGACCACACTGGAGTACGATGACTTCTTAGGTCGGATTGTGCGAGGCAAAGTGCACAACGGCACCATTCGCTCTGGCGAAACCCTTGCGATGGTGACCGACGACGGTTCCATCGTCAAAGCACGCGTTTCCAAGCTGTTTGGATTTGAAGGGCTCAACCGAATCGAACTGGAGGAAGCTACCGCCGGTAACATTGTGGCTGTAGCTGGATTTGCCGATGCCAATATTGGGTTCACCCTGACCAGTCCGGAAGATCCTCAAGCGTTGCCATTGATCACGGTGGATGAGCCCACCTTGCAGATGCAATTCAGTGTCAACGATTCCCCTTTTGCCGGTCAGGAAGGGGATTATGTGACCTCACGTCAAATTCGAGATCGCCTCATGCGCGAGCTAGAGACTAACGTGGCTCTGCGTGTGGAACCCACTGACTCCCCCGATCGCTTTTTGGTGTCCGGGCGTGGAGAATTGCACCTGGGTATTTTGATTGAGAACATGCGTCGCGAGGGCTACGAGTTCCAGGTTGCTCAGCCCCGCGTAATTTTCCGCGAAATCAACGGTCAGCCCTGCGAACCATTCGAAACACTGGTCTTAGATGTTCCGGATGAGGCGAGCGGCTCTTGCATCGAGAAATTGGGTACCCGTCGCGCCGAAATGCAAGACATGATGGTGGCTGGCAATGGCCGTACCCATCTAGAGTTTGTCATTCCCGCTCGCGGGCTGATCGGCTATCGCAGCGAATTCATCCGGATTACCAAGGGGGAAGGCATCATGAGTCACAGCTTCTTGGACTATCGCCCCATGGTTGGCGCCCTGGAAAAGCGTCGCAATGGAGTGATTATTTCCTTCGCAGAGGGAGATGCCACGGCGTATTCCCTACGGAATGCTGAGGATCGCGGTGTATTCTTCATTACCCCTGGCACCAAGGTTTACCCGGGCATGATTGTCGGTGAACACAATCGTCCCCAAGATATTGACCTCAATGTTTGCAAGGCGAAACAGCTCACCAACCACCGCTCGGCCACCGGGGAAGAACTCGTTCACCTGCAAGCACCTGAGGATATGAGCTTAGAGCGGGCGTTAGAATATATCGATGACGAGGAACTGGTAGAAGTGACTCCTCAATCGGTTCGACTGCGTAAAGCTAAGCTTAAGGCGGCCAAACGATAAAAGTAGGATTCTGTCCACCAGTGTGGCTAGCATCCCTAAGACCCGGGCTTATTACCCTCTCAGCGGTCCAGACTGCTGGGAGGGCTTTGCTATGGAACTTGATGTACTTCAAATGTCAGGGGTCAGGCAGTAAAAGCTAGCCATCTTAGCCTCAGAAATCAACTCGTTTGCTAGCAATCGACAAAACCAAAAGAAAACACCATTCAGGGTCGATGTCTTCAGCAGTATTCAACAGACAGTAAACTCTCGACATAGCTGAAAGAACCACGAATGGATGAACAATACTGTTGTTAAGTACACAGACTAAAGCTGTACATAGGTGCATATACTGAATAAAGTTTACAGAAATCGAATTTTATACCTTATTTAGGGAAATTCTGTAATGGTAGCTCGTACGAATGTTTAGGCTGTTTATCAGCTGATGCCTTGTTCTGCACTACTTGTTTGAATGCATTGACTGACAATCCTGTTCCATCTGTAAAAAGCTTCTCAAGCCATGGCTCTCTCAACAGCGATTCCTCCCAAGTTCAGCCGCGCAGTTGACCTCATCGACAGTTGGCTGACTGATAAGTGTAGCCACGATGGTTTGATATGGCTGCACGAGAAACGACAATATATTGCCAATGGTGCACCTAAGTACATCGTGTTCTCTGCCTTTAGTGCGGTACCGAGATATCTAGGCAAAGCGGATTTGGAACTATCGGAGAAAGATTTGCAAGCGGCAGAGCAGTTACGTCCGGGGTGGTCCCCCGGTCATTGGAGTCTCGATCGCGCCGGTCGAATCTTGCTGCTGCTATCGATCCCTTCCGACGATGTGGATCGATACGTCGATACTCTAGAGCAACTATTTATGGCGGCCGACGTCAATGAACTGACAACTTTGTTCGAAAGTTTGGCTTTGCTACCTCATCCAGAAGCACTGCTTCCTCGGGCGCTGGAGGGTCCTCGCACAAGCATGACTCCGGTTTTTAACGCGATCGCCCTGCGCAACCCTTACCCTGCAGAGCAGTTTGACGAGCTTGCATGGAATCAGTTAGTTCTCAAAGCGCTATTTGTCGGCAGTCCCCTCTATCCCATTCAGGGGCTAGATCGACGAGCTAATCCAACTCTGGCGCTAATCTTGAGAGATTATGCCCACGAGCGTTGGGCGGCCTCTCGGGAAGTCAGCCCGGAACTCTGGCGGCCGGTGGGTCCCTTCATAACCTCTGAATTGATCCCCGATCTTGAAAAAGTCTTGCAAAATCCTGAGGCCGTTCAGCAGGAAGCAGCAGCATTAGCTCTCTCCAAAGCCTCCATCCCAGCAGCCCAGCAGTTGTTAGATAGTCGCCCTGACTTACGGGACCGAATCGAGTCCGGCCAACTGACTTGGCAAAGCCATACCGAGACTTACTTTGGGGCAACGTCTTAAGGATAGCTAGCGATAAGAATCGTCTTTCAAGGCGGTAAATCCACCCCGCTGGAATCCCCCCCCCGTGAATTCCTATTTCAAGTTGAAGCCCCCGTTGCAACCCTCTATGAATTCCACTATGAGTAACAAACACATGATGTGCATCGATCCGCACATCCATATGACAGCTCGAACAACCTATGACTACATGATTCTGAAGCAATTCGGAGTTGTGGCTGTTATCGAGCCGTCTTTTTGGCTAGGTTCCCCTCGCACCAGTTTGGGCACGTTTAAAGACTATTTCAACAGCCTAGTGGGTTGGGAGCGGTTTAGAGCGGGGCAATTTGGCATCCGCCACTACTGCACGATTTCCATCAATCCTAAAGAGGCCAATAATGTTGAGTTGGCAGAACAGGTGATGGAAATTCTACCCCTTTACGCCTGTAAAGAAGGGGTAGTAGCCCTAGGTGAAATCGGCTACGACGAAATGACTCCCGCAGAAGACAAGTTCTTCCGCAGGCAGCTAGAGCTAGCCCAAGAGCTAGACATGCTGGTGCTGATTCACACCCCTCATCGCAATAAAAAAGAAGGTACCAGTCGCAGTTTAGCCGTGTGTTTGGAGCACGGTATGGCTCCAGAGCGAGTCATTGTGGACCATGCCAACGAAGAAACTGCCAAAGAAATCCTGGACGGTGGCTTTTGGGCTGCCTTCTCGATTTACCCCAGTACCAAGATGGGAAACGAGCGTATGGTGGATCTGGTCAAGCAGTACGGCAGCGAGCGAGTGATTATTGATAGCGCGGCAGACTGGGGAATCAGCGATCCCCTTGCTGTTCCCAAAACCGCTCAACTGATGATTGAGCGAGGTATTTCGGAAGCGGATACCAAAGCCGTTTGTTACGGTAACGCCCTTGCTGCCTACAGCCAAAGCGGCCAAATGAACGAGTCAGACTGGCTAAACCCACCAGCGGTTGACCAGCGGGAGCTGTTTGACGGAAACTCCGTTCTGCGCGGCCAAGCACCAGTGGTAGAAGCGGGCAGCGACTCGTTGCTTATCAAATAGAGGGGAAGTGTTATGTCTGCCATACCCGCTCGTAGTTGGTCTCCACTGCCCTATCTGCAGATGACCCGGCCCGCCAATGTAGTCACGGCTTGGGCAGATATTTGGGTAGGTTTCGCCATTGCAGGTTTGGGTGGAACCGCGATGCACGGGATGCGGGGACATCCATTAACCGAGATTCTGACTCAACTACAACCTCTGGGTTGGTTGGTGCTGGCCACTACGGGCCTGTATGCCGGAGGGGTGGTGTTCAACGATGTGTTTGATGCCGATCTCGATGCCCGAGAGCGTCCCGAACGCCCTATTCCCAGCGGCAGAGTTAGTCTCTGGCAGGCTGTCATCTTTGGCGGACTACTTCTTTTAGCAGGTATTGCCGCTGCTGCCCAAGTGAATCTCACCAGCATGGTGTTGTCGATCGCTATTGCCCTTGCCTGCCTGCTGTACGACAGCTTCAGTAAGCACAGTACTTGGATGGGGCCAGCCAATATGGGTTTATGCCGAGGCATGAATTGGCTGTTGGGGGCCAGCGCATTGCCTCTGGCCATTGGCGATCGCTGGTATCTGGCTTCGATCCCGATCGCCTACATTGCCGCAATTACTGCCATCAGCCAAGGGGAAGTCAATGGCGGTAGCAAAACCACCGGGTGGGTGGCTCTGGGTCTTCTGGGGGGGATTCTTGTCAGCCCGCTTTTGCTTTGGGAATTCTCTACCTTTACTCTGTTGAGTGCACTGCCTTTCATCGGCTTGTTGGCTTGGAGAATTCTCCCCCCCTTCTGGCAAGCTACTCAAACCCCCGATCCAGAACCCATTCGTTCTGCAGTTAGAGCAGGCATTCTATCCCTGATAGTCCTAGATGCAGCTATTGCCTCGGGATTTGCGGGTGGGATCTACGGCCTCATCCTCTTATGCCTACTGCCTATTTCAATGGGTCTTGCCCGACTATTTGCCGTTACGTAGGGCTTTCACACAACCTCCAACACGGCGATATCACGATCCAAGATCGATAGCCCAGAGTACTTACAACCTCAACCGAGTGAGATCATCAACCCCATGCAGCGCCTAGCTATCCCCCCCATTCAGCAACGATTTACCGTTGCCTTTGACTACGCCGTTCACTTTACTGAGGGGCTGTTCCGTCAAGATAACCCCCTTCTATCCGATGCGATCTTGTCGGATGGGAAAGAAGGTCCCAAGAAATTTGCCGTAGTTATTGATGCGGGCGTGCTAGAACAACGGCCGCAATTGATTGCCCAGATCGAGCGCTATGCCAAGCGCTACGGCGATCGCCTGAAACTGGTCGCCACTCCGCAAGTAGTACCGGGGGGCGAGGCCGCTAAGAACGATCCAGCTTTGGTTGATCGCCTGCAGGCCATCATCAACGAAGTGGGGTTATGTCGCCACTCTTATCTGGTGGCCATTGGGGGAGGTTCGCTACTGGATATGGCCGGGTACGCTGCTGCCACTGCCCATCGAGGTATCCGCTTGATTCGGATCCCCACCACCGTGCTGGCCCAGAATGACGCCGGTATCGGGGTCAAAAATGGCATTAACGCTTTTGGCAAGAAGAACTATCTGGGCACATTCAAACCCCCCTACGCAGTCCTGAATGACTTTACGTTTCTCAAGACTCTGGGCGATCGCGATTGGCGAGCTGGCATTGCTGAAGCTGTTAAGGTTGCACTCATCAAAGATCCTGACTTCTTTTCGGAGATCTCGGCGGATGCAGACGCCCTAGCCAATCGCGACATGGCGGCCATGCAGCGGTTAATTGTTCGCTGCGCCCAGCTGCACCTACATCACATTGCCACCAGCGGCGATCCCTTCGAATTGGGCTCCTCGCGCCCGCTTGATTTCGGCCATTGGTCCGCCCACAAGCTGGAGCAACTCGCTCACTATGGCCTCAGACATGGCGAAGCTGTAGCGATCGGCATGGCACTGGATGTCACCTACTCTCACTTGTTGGGATGGTTGCGCTACAGCGATTGGCGTGCAATCCTCAGCACGTTAAAAACCCTTGGCTTTGTGCTGTACGTACCGGAGTTAGCCGCAGGCATCGAGGATCTGAACGACCCTCGATGTATCTTCAACGGATTGAACGAGTTCCGGGAGCATCTGGGGGGTCAGCTGACGCTGATGCTGCTTCGGGAGATTGGCAGCGGGGTGGAAGTCCACAGCGTCGATTTAGATCTATACCGCCAAGCCATCAGCATGTTGCTGGCTTGGGAGGCATCTCAAGAAGAATCGTTGGTCATAGCGAGGCAGGCTTCGTGAAGCTCGCCCAATTCTCCCCTCAGCCCCACCTCACCTATTGCACCAATATCCATCCTGGAGAAACCTGGGCTGAGGTCTTTCAAAATCTCCAAACTCATCTGGTCCCCCTCAAGCGCCACCTCTGTCCCGCAGCTCCCTTTGGAGTGGGACTGCGTCTAGCGGAGGTTGCGGCCCAAGAGCTGGTGCAGGGCGATCGCCTGCGGAACCTGCGACGCTGGCTAGACACAGAAAACCTGTACGTTTTCACCCTCAACGGCTTTCCCTACGGCGGCTTCCACCATCAGGTGGTCAAGGATCGGGTGTATGCCCCTGATTGGACTCAACCGGAGCGCGCAGACTACACCCTCAAGCTGGTCAAGATTCTCGCGGCTCTGTTACCTGAAGGAATGGAAGGCGGTATCTCCACCGTGCCGCTGTCCTACAAGCCTTGGTGGGCAACGGCGGAAGAAGCCCACACTGTTTTTCGCAGCAGCAGCCTGCAGCTAGCCCGCGTAGTGGCTGAGCTAGTCAGCTTGCAGCAAGACAGCGGCATCGAGATCCACATCGATCTTGAGCCGGAACCCAACGGCGGGATTGAGAATGCCGCAGAAACCATTGAGTTTTTCCACTCTTGGTTGCTGCCTGTGGGTGGACAATGGCTGGCCCAGCATTTAGGCTGCGATCGCCAACAGGCGGAGTCGCTACTGCTAAAACACATCGCCGTTTGCTACGATACCTGCCATTTTGCCGTGGAATACGAAGATCCGACGGATGCTATTGCCCGCTTGCAAGCGGCTGGCATTCGGGTGGGGAAAGTGCAGATCAGCTCGGCGTTGCGGGTCCCTCTTCCCACCGAACGCAGCAGTCGTCAAGCAGTTGCCAACCGGTTGCAGCCCTTTGCAGAATCCACTTACCTGCACCAAGTGATTGCTCGCCAACAGGACGGGCAGCTCAGCCGCTACTCGGATTTAACCGAAGCTTTGCCGGAACTGGTGTCGAGTGAGGCCCAAGAATGGCGCATACACTTTCACGTGCCCATCTTTTTGCAGGACTATCAACTTTTGCAGTCCACCCAGAATCACATTTCAGGCACCCTTACGCTACTTGGAAACACCCTGAAGTGCCAGCATTTAGAAATTGAGACCTACACCTGGGATGTCCTGCCACCGGAACTAAAGCTAGATATTCAGGACTCCATCCGGCGGGAGTACGAATGGGTGCTGTGGGAGTTACGGTCCTTGCATCCTGATGCACTGTCTTCACTGGTGGTTTAGCTTGGTTGGCATGCTCGAAACCCTTGCACGTTCTTGTTTATAGACCTCTAGTTTTTAGATCTCTTGTTTTGAGACCAGGTAATCCGCCGTGAAAAAAACAGTCGTTCTCAATGTTGTGGGCCTCACATCCAGCCTGATCGGCGAGCACACTCCCCGATTGGCAGGCTGGGCAGAAAAAGGACAGGTGGCGGCGATCGACCCCGTCATTCCTGCGGTCACCTGCTCTGCCCAGAGTACCTATGTGACGGGGAAGTGGCCCTCCGAACACGGCATTGTGGCCAACGGCTGGTACTTCCGAGATTTGTGCGAGGTCAAACTTTGGCGGCAGGCTAACGCCCTGGTGCAAGCTCCCAAAATCTGGGATGTGGCCCGCGAGATCGATCCCAGTTTTACCTGTGCCAACCTGTTCTGGTGGTACAACATGCATTCAACGGTGGATTATGCCGTCACACCACGACCGATGTATCCTGCCGACGGTCGCAAACTGCCCGACATTTATACGGAGCCAGCGGAGCTGAGACCGCAAATTCAAGAGGATTTGGGACCGTTTCCCCTCTTTAAATTCTGGGGACCTAACACCTCAGTGGAATCCAGCCAATGGATTGCAGATTCAGCGAGATGGATGGAGGAACGCCATAACCCCACTCTCACTTTTGTGTATTTGCCTCACCTCGACTACTGTCTACAAAAGTTTGGTCCCGAACCGGAGAATATCGCCACTGACCTCAAGGAAATCGATGCGGTTTGCGGCGATCTGATTGACTACTACGAAGCTCGTGGAGCGCAGGTTGTCGTGCTGTCGGAATATGGCATCACCCGTGTCAATCAACCCATTCACATTAACCGCCTGCTGCGCCAACAGGGGTTGATTGCGGTACGAGAAGAGCTAGGGTTAGAATTACTCGACCCCGGGGCTAGCAAGGCGTTTGCTGTAGCTGACCATCAAATTGCCCACGTTTACATCAACGACCCAGAGGCTATCCCCCAAGTCAAAGCGTTACTTGAGGCAACTGACGGCATCGAGATGGTGCTGGACGAACAAGGTAAGCAGGACTTTCACCTGGATTGCGACCGCTCGGGAGAGCTGGTGGCCATTGCCAAACCTGAAGCCTGGTTCACCTACTATTACTGGTTGGATGATGCTAAGGCTCCTGATTTTGCTCGCACCGTAGATATTCACCGCAAGCCTGGCTACGACCCTGTAGAAATGTTTGTGAACCCCGAGCTGACTTTACCGATGGTGAAGATTGGCTGGACGCTGCTGAAAAAGAAACTTGGATTCCGCTACTTGCTTGACGTGATTCCTCTAGACGCCACCCTCATTCAGGGCTCGCATGGTTGCGCACCCCCGTCTCCAGAAGCTGGTCCTCTACTGATTACCCACCAATCAGAACTGCTACAGCAGGACTCTATCCAGGCGACCGATGTTTTCCAGATATTGCTCAAACATTTGCAGAGCTAGCCTTGGGGCAAATCTTTTTAGGAGTAAGTAGATTGGCAACATCCTCTTACTCGTATATATCAACGCACATCTTTGGGGCAACTTCAGAATATTCGTTCTGGCGCCAGTTAAGATGTAGGGAAGACAAAATTACTGAATAGGTGCGCGCTTCCAGATAAACGGTTCACATGTACCCGTACCCGGGGAGGAAATGATGCTCGACCGCAAAATATATCAGTTTTCTCAAGAGGGCAAAGAAGTCTGGATTTACCTACGAGATCAAGGGCGCTGGCTCGATCGCTGCAGAATTTTAGACCAGGCAGGAGATCTAGTCGTCGTTCGATATGAAACGGAAGATGAGGACGAAATCTGTTCCTGGGAAGAAATCATTCGCATCGACAGCATCGGAGCTGTTGCCCAACGGCTCTCTACCATCCCCAAAGGAGATTTTCAGCCCAGCGATCTACCCACCGCCGAAGACTATCCCGAATCCGAACATATCGACACCCCTTACGATCGCCCATCAGAGGATGACACTCACGATAAATCCCCTCAGCTGAAGGAACCCATCGATAACGGCAATCTCGATTGAGCGATCGAACTCAGCTCAGGAGCTGCAAGACCTAGTGCAATTAATCTTTCAACCACATAACCCCAGTCTTTCCAAGCGGTAAACAACACCGGCCAAACCCACTCAAGAGGATGAGCGAAACGATGGAAGAGGATGATTACTGTCCCATTCGGGAAGAACTAGAGGCAATTTACATTCAGCTTTCGAATGAATGCTGTTCGCTACCGGATGAAGAACTGGATTATCTCGACAATCGCCGCCTAGAATTAGAAGCCGAGCTCAAGAGCATGCAGTAGCAAGTAGCGTTAAATTTCTGCAACTCTGAAGAAATTTTGCTGGATTGCCCAACGGGGTGAAATGGTTAGGCCGTTTCACCCCATTTTATTACCATCGTCAACTCGCTTAGACTCTCTCAGTGAACCAGCTCTTCCTGGTAACAGGGCAAGCTGTCCTAGCTGCAGAGAAGCTATTCGTTGTTGCGGGAGAATGCAGGAGGATGCTGAAAGGGTGAATGGAGAAGCCTGCATGACTGTTTCGCAAGATGCGCCGCTAGAGTTTAGGCATATGCATCACACAACGGCTTCCAGGGCTTCATTTCATACCAAAAGTGAGTGTTAAAAGGTTGACTATTTTTCGGGTGATAGCATTGCCCTTAATTAAACCTAAACTATTCTGGAGAGTCCCCAGCTAGGAGAGATACGTGAAGCTTGCGATGTGGCAGCGGCAATGGTTTTCCAACTTAAGGGGAGACTTTTTAGCCGGAATGGTAGTCGCTTTAGCCTTGATTCCCGAAGCAATTGCCTTTTCGATCATTGCGGGTGTCGATCCGAAAGTGGGTCTTTACGCCTCATTCACCATGGCGGTGACCATTGCATTTCTGGGAGGGCGCTCTGGCATGGTTTCAGCCGCCACCGGGGCGATGGCGCTGCTGATGGTTTATCTGGTCAAGGACTACGGCCTGGAATATTTGTTTGCCGCCGGTATTCTGACTGGCATTTTGCAAGTCATCTTGGGAGTATTCAAGATTGGCCGCCAGATGAAATACGTGCCACGGGCAGTGCTTGTGGGCTTTGTGAATGCGCTGGCTATTCTGATCTTTATGGCACAGTTACCGCAATTGCAGGGGGTAGGCTGGGAAGTCTACGCCATGGTGGCTTTGGGGTTAGCAATCATCTATATGCTGCCGCGATTTACCAAAATCCTGCCCTCCCCGCTGGTGGCCATTGTCGTGGTTACGGCGATTGCCTTACTGACAGGAGCGGATGTACCCACTGTCGGAGATATGGGGGAGCTACCCACTACCTTTCCCGGTCTGCATATACCGCAAGTGCCGCTTACCTTTGAAACAGTTGCGATTATTTTTCCCTACTCGCTGGCCATGTGCGTGGTGGGCTTGCTGGAATCTTTCTTAACAGCTTCTGTGATCGACGACCTGACCGATACCTCCAGCGACAAAAATCAAGAGGCCAAAGGGCAGGGACTCGCCAATATTATTACCAGTTTCTTTGGAGGAATGGCAGGGTGTGCCATGATCGGTCAGTCTATCATCAATATTCGATCCGGGGGGCGCGATCGACTCTCCACACTCTGTGCTGGCTGCTTCCTTCTGTTTTTCATTCTGGCGATGGGGGATTGGGTCAGCAAAATTCCCATGGCAGCTCTGGTGGCAGTCATGATTATGGTATCCATCGGCACCTTCAACTGGGGATATTTGCGCCAGCTGAACGTGATGCCCAAAAGCGAAATCACCGTCATGCTAATGACGGTGGGGGTCACAATCTTCACCCACAATCTAGCGATCGGAGTGGGGATTGGCGTAGTGCTCAGCACAGTATTTTTTGCCCGCAAAATTGCCCAACTGGTCTTTGTGGACAGCACCCTTAGCCCCAATGGCTCCGAGCGAATCTATATGATTAGCGGCCAGATCTTCTTCGTCTCGGTGGAAACATTCCTGAATGCATTTGACTTTAATGAAGACCTAGAGTGGGTGATTCTCGACCTGACCCAAGCTCATTTATGGGACCAGTCCGCGATTATGGCGATCGACAAAGTGGTCCTGAAATATCGTCGCAAAGGGGCAGAGGTGAAGCTGGTTGGCTTGAATGAAGCTAGTGCCACCCTCGTCGATAAACTAGCGGTGCACAACAAGGTAGATGCCCTGCAAGATCTTTCAGCTCACTAAAGTTAATGACTGAGACAGATCGATGACTGGATAGACAAAACCCGATATTCCCCAGTGGTTTCTTATCTCAGGGGAATGTCCAAGCCTGAAGCAGAAATCAGTTTCAGCCAGGTTCGGTAGTAGAGCAGGCTACCTAATTTGACGAGACCTCAGATTCTGCGAGCCATAGAACATTGGCTAGCAATCCGCCACGCACGATTGGGAGTGAGTTGTGAATAAACTATTACTTTGTACAGACGGTTCTGCATTCTCTCAGGTCAGCTACGAATACGTTGCTTGGCTCGCCCAGCGCATACCGTTGGAAATCGATGTTTTGTACGTGACCGATGTTCGTAAAGAAAGAGCCATTCCTACACATGATTTCAGCGGTAGTTTAGGCATTGATTCTTATCAAGAATTACTCGATCGCCTGGTGGAACTGGAGCGAGAGGTGGCTAAAATTGAACACCAGAGAGCCAAAACTATCTTGCAAACCGCTCAAGCATTTTTCATTGAGCGCGGCATTCCCGAAAGCGCCATAAAACTGGTTCACGAGACTGGATTTTTGGTGGACTGCTTTGATAAGTGGGAGGCTAGCTGCGATCTCATTGTGTTAGGAAAGCGAGGGGAAACTGCCAGCTTTGCCACAGAACATTTGGGTAGCAATGTCGAACGCATCGTGCGCGCCAGCCACAAACCCTGTCTGGTCACCCCTCGAGAGTTTCGCCCCATCTCCAGCTTGCTGTTTGCTTACGATGGCGGAAGCAGTTGCCAAAAGGCTCTGAACTTTCTAGTCGACAGCCCACTTTACAAGGGGTTAACCCTCCATCTGGTTACTGTCGCCAAAGGGCAGAATAAACAAGCAGCAGAGCAATTGCTATCCAGCGCAGCACAAACTCTCACAGCAGCTGGATACGAGCCTACCTGCAATATCCTGCAAGGCAACCCTGAGGACGCCATTCTCAACTATGTCGATACCCACAATGTCGACAGTCTGCTAATGGGTGCCTACGGTCACAACCGCATTCGCCGCTTGCTGATTGGTAGTACCACAACACAAGTGTTGATGAGATCCCACCTTCCCGTCATGCTTTATCGTTAGCTTTCTCTTTCAAGGGTCTTGATATCCCTGCAGTTACCTACTCAAGCGAGTGAGAAGATATCCCGGTTGCAGATTTCCTAAGATTTTACTCCCAAGAGAGATCGATTCCCATCATCGATTTCATTGCTGTGCTTGTCTAGCATCATTTTTTTGACAGGGGGTACATTGCCCGTGCCCATCCGTACCAGAGCGAATATCATCGGTGGGGTAGGTGCAGTCAGGGTTAGCCATCATGCCATTTAAAACCTATTACGATCGTCTAGGCGTTTCCATTAACGCGTCTCAAGATGACATCAAATCCGCCTACCGAAAGTTGGCTCAAGAGTTGCATCCCGATAAATTGCCAGGGGATATTTCCCAAAAAATGCAAGACATTGCTAAAAAAGAATTTAACGAGCTCAGAGAAGCGTATTTAGTTCTATCGAATCCTAACGCCCGAACCACCTACGATCGCCGACTAGCGGAACGCATTTTGGCGGAAAGCCGTGCTGCCGAGCGCTCCGCTCGTCAACGGCCCGCTCGTGCTGGCAACAGCGGTCAAACGAGTCTATCCAAGCGTTGGCAAGTTTCTCTCATGGCCGCAGCTCTGGGTGCTGCTTGCGCGGTAGTAGCCGTAGCGATTATGAATGCGATCGCATCGATCGATCGACAGACAACCTTTCAAACCACGCGGCCTTCTCCAGCAATCGACAGTCTTATTACTAGCCCCTCTACCGAGACTTCACTGGCCCCACCCCCCTCTGGGTCTACACAGCTTGAGGAGAAAACCAGCAACAGTGAAACCACTGCTACACCTGAATTCACCCCAGGAGAAATTACCCGCTTTGCCACAGCATTGTTGGAACTGCAGCCAATCCTTAATTCCACAAAAACCAAACTGGAAACAGCCCAAACCTCCAGCGAGCGGAAAAGCATCGAAGCTGAGTTTGATGCAGCCGCCACCCAAGTATTGCAGTCCCACGGCATGCAGCCCGATGAATATCAGCGCATAGCCGCCCGAACAGAGACCGATTCGAAAGTTAGATTGGATGTTATCACTGCCGCAGTTCGCATCCAACAATTAGATAGCCGCCGTTCTAATTAATCCCCCAGCCTGACTCGGAGCATTTAGACAAGAATCCAACGGGAGCAGTCATTTGACTGGCAGTCTGGCATACCCGATCGGCAGAACAACCTCCCTCTCTCCAAAGGGCTCTCCAACAAGGAGGTCAGGGTTTTTACTGAGCTCTTTTGTAACACAGGTGGGTATTTTCATGTAGAGGCCAACTGTTTGCCGATGTAGGGGCGATCTTGCAATCCAACCTTAATCTTCCGTTTATCAATAAAACTTATTCCCTTCTCCACTGATGGAAATTCTCAACAATTCACCCGAGCGTCCAGGCCGTGAATCTGACTCTCCAGAGATTGAAGACATGACAGGGATTGTATCTGATTGGTCAGAGATTGAAGAAACCGGTGCTTTAGACAGCAAAACAGAATTTATCCTGGCAAATGACTCTAGAAATTATGAGAGCGACTTACTCAACCCTGTTAGCGAATCTTTTCTCGAATATTTCCTGAATTACCCCATCATCAGCCATCTCAAGCAAGCAGATCTCCTGGATGATAGTGAAATTATTCAGGCGGCTCATACATGGCGGCAAATGGGTGGAAAACTGGAGCGAGTCTTAGTCGATCGCATGGGCATCAAAAGCTCCACAATCAACTTTTTTAATAATAAAAATGCAGGTGTATCAGCTAAACAGAAGGGATGCAGGCGAATTGGTGAATTTCTCAGGGCTGCCGGATTGGTTAGTGAAGAGGAAATTCGCTTCGTCTTACAAGATCTAGAGCGACAGGGGCGCAGGCTGAAAATTGGCGAGGCCCTTGTTGAGCAAGGACTAGTCAAACAATCTACCATCGAATATTTTGCCAATCAATTTATTGATGAAGACGCTACGACTGATGGGATAGAGAGCAAACCCGACCAACCACAGAAACTGCGAGAAGCTCTAGACGTCGATAAACAGTTTCAGCAGGAGGAATTCCTGCTTGTGGTGCGCTCTAAGGATCAATTCTCCAGTCATACTTTACGAACTCGGATGTATTCCATCGGTCGGGATACTGGCAACGATATTGTAGTCAACGACTCATTTGTCTCAAGGCGGCATGCCTACTTGATACGGACACAGAATGACGACAACGACCAAACCACATATGAAGTTCTAGACTGCGGAAAGCGGGGTACGTACAGTAGAAACGGAATATTTGTTAACGGTAGGAAGGTCAAGCATCAAGCCTTGAAATACGGAGACGTCATTCATATTGGCCCCAAAATTCAGGCGAGATTCTTACCCGTGGAATAAGCTTGATTTGATTTGTGTAGGGTAAGGAGAATGAAAATTGGCTCAACCAGCCTTTAACAAACGAGCCATATAAAACCCGTCTCGGTTATCTCGATGGGGCCAGTTCTGTCTGGGGGGACAATCAGGATCCAGTTGCCATTTTGGATGTAAAGCTAAAAAGTCATCTACCTGCTGCTGATTTTCCGACTCGTAGAGAGTGCATGTGGAATAGACCAGCACTCCTCCAGGCTTCACCCAAGAAGCAGCACGAGCAAGAATTGTCGCCTGAATGTCTAATAATTCTTCAATTTTTTCAGGCTCCTGACGCCAGCGGGAATCCGCGTGACGATGCAGCGTCCCCAAACCGGAACAGGGGGCATCCACCAAAACACGATCGCAACTGCCCGCTAGAGGTAGCGCTTCTATGGCATTTTCAGGGTTGGAGTCTATTGGGTCTAGAGGGTCTGCTGAGCGGTCTGGTTCGGTCAGGTCTGCAAGCTTAGCCGGGTCAAAAGAGGTTAAATCAACCGGACGGGTTTTGATGCAGTTGAGCTGCAAGCGCTTGGCATTGGCGTGTAACCGCCGCAGCCGACCCGCATGTTTGTCGAGTCCCCACACGACACCGCGATCGCCCATGAGCTCGGCGATATGCGTAGTCTTTCCCCCTGGGGCGGCGCAGCAATCCACAATGGTTTCACCAGGTTGCGGATCGAGCAGTTGGACCACCTGCTGGGCACTGATATCCTGTACCATCCATAGCCCTTCCTGATAGCCGGGCATTTGCGAAATGTTTCCCCCATGCTCCACCAGGCGTAACGCCCCAGGTACATCCGAGATTGGTTGGGTGGCAATGCCAGACTTCTCGAACAGAACCCGCACTGTCTCTACAGTAGTCAGGTGACTATTCACTCTCAGATCGACGGTTGGCGTGCGGTTGAACCAGTCACATAGAGCAGCTGTTTCTTCCTCTCCCAACTCATCCAACCATATCTCCAGCAACCATTCGGGGTAGCTATATCGGCGGGCTAAATCCACAACGGGATCGTTCTGAGAGGGTAGTAGTTCTCTTGCAGGGGTTCTGAGATAGGCCCGCAAAACGCCGTTCACCACTTTCGTAAGACCGCCCATCTTGAAGTGTCGGGCTAGGTCCACAGTGGTATTCACAGCGGCCGAGGGGGGAATGCGATCGAGATAGCGCAGTTGATAGAACCCCAGATGTAACAGTCGCCGCAAATCTGGTGGCTGCTGTGCAGCGGACTTGCGGCGACTGAATTGCTCGATCAAGGCATCGAGGGTTCGCTGGTAGCGGGTAATGCCGTAAACTAGCTCGGTCGCTAAATGGCGATCGCTTTCTGAGGCACCCGATTTTGTCAATATGCGATCGAGAGCGATATTCGCAAACGCATCTTTTCGATCCATGTGGCGTAGAGCCATGAAAGCTAGATAGCGTGCAGAATTATCCACTCAGTTGTTGTCTCAGATAGGAGGACGGAATGTATCGGACTTTGCTAGTCGCGCCCTTGAGCCATGATGACGTACTGCAGCAATTGCAGCGCAGCATAGGCAGCGGTGGCAACGTAGGTCCAAGCAGCGGCATTCAGGACTGCTCTTGCTCCTCGGTTCTCCTCCCCTTGCAGGATACCGAGATCGTCCACCAATCGTAAGGCTCGGCTAGAGGCATCAAATTCGACAGGCAGCGTCACAACGTGAAACAGGATTGCAGCAGTGAAGAGAACAATACCGATATTGAGTAAACCACCAAAGCTGAACACGAGACCCATAATCACGAGTGCAGGGCCTAAGTTTGACCCGAGGTTAGCAACGGGTACCATGGCCGCCCGCAAATTCATGAACTTGTACCCTTCCACGTCTTGCAGTACGTGACCGCATTCGTGGGCAGCGATCGCTGCCGCAGCAAGGGAATCAGAATTGTAAATCCCTTCCGAGAGGCGAACGGTTTTAGAAGCGGGATCGTAATGGTCGGTCAGTTCACCATTGGTGGCTTCGACCTTGACACTATCTACGCCCATTTTCATCAAAATCGTTCGAGCCACTTGTGCACCGCTCATCCCCATGCTGGAGGGAGTTTCTGCATAGCGTTTGTAAGTACCGCGCACGTTGGCTTGAGCCCACATCATTAGGGCACCGCCGATCATCACGAACACATAGGTCCAGTGAAAATACATGAAGACCTCCAAAATTTTGGGGACACAGTCTAATAGGACTATTATCGCCGATGAATTAATG
Organism: Synechococcus sp.; assembly: GCA_051439605.1. GTDB lineage: Bacteria > Cyanobacteriota > Cyanobacteriia > Thermostichales > PCC-7336 > PCC-7336. Next base: position 18,921 of record JBFRWN010000098.1, on the reverse strand, counting down.
GGCAGAAGAATTGTGATGGTGTAATTACCGCGCTGGATGGAAGGCTTGCCCCACCTGCAGCCGCACTCCGTTGGCAAAATCCCAAGCAGATTGCGCTTTTTTACCGGCCAGTTGCACTTGTTCCAGCAGTAATTGACCGCTGCCGGTTTGAATACTAAATCCCTTCCCCTTGAATATGCTAGTCACGGTACCCGGTTGAGCGTCACCTCCGCTTTCCGGCAGCAATCCATTGCTTTCCAGGGGATGCCTAGAGCGAATAATCTTGCAGCGCGTCCCCTCAAATTCGGTAAAGCAGTTGGGGGAGAAAGCACGAATTTGATTGTGAATGGCGATCGCCTCTCGATTCCAGTCAATTGCAAAATCTGATTTTTTCAGCAAGGGGGCATAGGAGGCTGCCTCCTCTGCCTGGGACTCGGGCTCAATCTGACCTAAATCTAGCTGTCGGAGGGTTTTGACCAACAGTTCTGCACCCATCGGAGCCAGGATTTCAGCCAGCTCGGCAGATGTGCAGTTGGGGTCAATGGCTACGGATTGTTTCAACAACATATCCCCTGTATCCATGCCGATATCCATCAACATCGTGGTAATGCCGGTTTCAGATTCACCGTTGGCGATCGACCATTGAATGGGGGCCGCCCCTCGATAGGCGGGCAACAAAGAACCATGCACGTTAATGCAGCCCAAGCGGGGCATATCCAAGATAGTTTTGGACAAGATTTGACCGTAGGCCACCACCACAAAGGCATCCGCCATGAGATCTTCCAGCGATTGCAAGGTTTCAGGAGATTTCTTGATCCGCTCCGGCTGCCAAACAGGAATGCTGTGGGTTTCCGCCAATGCCTTGACGGGGGTGGGCTGAAGCTTTTTTCCGCGCCCCTTTGGGCGGTCGGGTTGAGATACGACTGCAGCAACGTCAAATTCAGGGCAATCGATCAGTGCCTGCAAAGTGGGAAGAGCAAAGCTGGGGGTGCCAAAAAAGACAACCTTCATGGGTTAGAAGAGCGAACAGCCCACCTATTGTGCCACCTATGGTGAATCCTTATTCTTCAGCAACAGTCCCCAGATATCTCAGAATTCATACGTTCGAACTCACTTGTCCTAACTCAGCGCATCTAATCAACGCAGGAACAACTTACTGCCCAGCTGAATCAGCCTGTGGCACCTCAGTCTGATTGCGGAGATGAAAGGTGGTTAAGCTAGCTCTATCCCCCACAAATCGCCAATGCCAGGGTTCATAGTTGACTCCGTAGGGGTTGCCTTTAGGGAACGACAATTCAAATCCAAAGCGGGGGGCATTGGTTTCCAACCAGCGAAAAGCAGGAGTGCGATCGAAGGTTGCGTCCAAGTGAGACTGAGGATGTCTGGCATCTCCAATGTCTATGGCGTAACCGGTATGGTGTTCGCTATGGCCGGGGGGCGCACTCACTAGGGCTCGCTCTTGGGGGGTTAAAGACTGCGATTGCCCCACCTGGAAAAAGAGGTATTCTTGAGCTTCTACCGACCGAAACCCTGAAATCGCCACTAGGTTAATGTCAGCTCGGCGAGCATCCGCCTGCATCTCTTGGAAGCGATCTGCTGCTGTGGCATGCAACCGTTCCGGACGCCCATTAAAGTGGCCGACTAAGCGGAGGTCAGCTTCGTCAGCTTCGTCATACTCGATATGACCAAAGATAGACCCCTGGCTAGTAGATCTCTCAATAGTTGCTTCAGCTGGATCGGTCAGCAGCACCACATCGCGGCTGGTGTCATCTGGGCTCGATTTATCAGGGTTTGATGGCGTTGTCCCGATACCCACCCAAAAGACCCCCGCAATGGCTGCAGTGGTCAGAGTGAGCCCTCCAACTATCACAATGACAGGAGCGATCGCCCGGCTACCTCTGGCAACCAGCCGTTGGTTGGAGGAGTTTGAACCTCTGCTAGCCCGATCGCGTTGGGCAACGGGAATGCCATCTTCAAGTTTGAACTTGGACATGCAGGCAACCGAGGAGCAATCGGGTTGACTGGTAGCTTGCTGCATCCAGCCCGGCCCGAACTTACATTTCTAAGTCTGCCAAAATATCTGCGGCATGGGTGTCGGTCTTAACAGAGTCATAGACTTTGATGATTTGGCCGTCTCCATCGATGACGTAGGTGACCCGCTTAGCATATCCACCTCCATCGACATCGTAAGCCCGAGTTAGAGCACCCTCTGTATCTGCCAAAAGAGGGAAGGGGAGACTGTATTTATTGGTGAAGGCTTGGTGAGAAGCTGAGTCATCTAGGCTCACACCCAGTACAGTCACATCTTTGTCCTGGTAGATGTCGTAACTATCGCGGAAGCTGCAGGCTTCTTTGGTACAACCAGGGGTGTCGTCTTTGGGATAGAAGTATAAAACGACGGTCTTGCCAGAAAAGTCGGACAGCGAAACGGTGTTGCCGTTGGTGTCTTTGACAGAAAACGCCGGAGCTGTTGTACCGACAGATAGGGCCATTGATGGAGTCCTCTTGGGTGAAATTCTGGAGAAATTCGACAATTGCCAAGCGTCAAGCCTCCCCAGCAACTAGAGGGTCAGATGTTAAGCGCAGCCACATCTGCTAACCCAGCAACAGGTTCAGCTTGACGGTAAAGCTACTGAAGAGTCTAGCCTGACATTGCGATCTCTATCGACAATAGTTTCACTTGAAAAGTCTCTAGAAGCAGAAGTATGCCTGTCAAGCGTCAGGTTGGTGTTTCCCAATTCGGGATGATTCATGGCCCGCTATATTGCCTGAGAGGTATTTTGACTGCTTGGCATACTCACGATCTACCCACTTCTCGGATCCGATCGTTTTTGGCCGACCAAGGGTGAAATTTTCCCAGGAAAGGTTAATCTTTACCCCCATTCTTGAGCAACCTCAAACAGGCACACCTGACAGCATAATGCACTTTAATAGTGGCCGAGGAGTAACTATTTTTACTTGATGGGAATAATAGATATTGGACGGGCTTTCGTCGTACCTACAGATAATAAAATACTTTGCCTGTTCGATATCGGCGATGGTTGCTGGTTGTAAAGACAGCGAAACCTGGAAAAGAGACTGTATTTTGTTGAGGGATAACAGTATGAAACTCGAGATCGGATCGACTGTATCGAGAGGTGCTCTGGCTATTGTTGCCAGCATGGCCGTGACCCTGCTGGGTGGGGGTGGTGTGATGTCTGAAGGGGCAGATCCGGGAGGGGCAGAATTTGCAAAAGCAGCGATTGAATATCGGGATAAGGCCGATGTGGCCAGAGAGACCGGGAACGCTGAGGCTGCAACTATCTACGATCGCTTAGCCGAAATTAAAGATGACGCAGCTCAGCTGGCGGATGAAGGGCGTTGGGAAGATATTGATTGGACTGAATATCACGAGCTGACTGCAGACTTGTCGGACCTCTCTAAATAGGAGATTTGCCAACCGAGGGACTCTCGCCCTTTGGACTGCAAATTTGCAGTTCTGAGGGGCGATTCGAGCGATTGAGAATTGCTTTCATCGCTGTGATAAAACTTTAGGACTCTCCACTTTGGGGAGTTCTATTGTTGTTATCGCTAATCTTTGCTGCCAGAACGAGCGCAGCGATCCATGCGAATAAGTCAAATTTTAAGAGCCGAAAATATATCGTTGCCCTTCGGGGCTGACCCCAATAATGGTTAGCTGACAGTCCAAGACTTTGAAGCCATGCTTTTCCGCAACTTTTTGGCTGATGGCTAAAACCTGGTTGTTCTTGAATTCGATCACCTGGTTGGTTTTGACGCACACCAAATGATGGTGATGATGGGGATAGGGCTGATTGATTTCGTAGTGCTTGTGTCCTTCCGCCAGTTCTAGCTCCCGCAAAATCCCCATGCGGGCCATCATCTTCACCGTGCGGTAGATAGTAGAGAGACTAATATTCTCCCCTTCAGACTTAACATGCTCGTGCAAATCCTCTGCACTGAGATGCTCCCCTTCTGGGAGATTTTGGAAGGTTTTGAGAATCTTTTCCCGTTGAGGGGTCATCCGCCATCCCATCGCATTCAGCTCGGCCTTCAGTGCTTCCGGCGAGTAGAAGGAAGTTAAAGTCACAGTATTGTCAATAAAGCGTTGTTATTGATAATAACGGATAATCTACTGGAGATGCCATTCAAAGTCAGGTCGATAGTATTGGCCCTAGTGCAAAATGAGCGGCTATTTGAAAAAAATGTAGGCATTTGAGACTCTTGTTCCCCCTTTCCCGAGCCGGGAGAGGGGCTAGGGGAGAGGGCCATCGAACTCAGGCCATCCAATGCGAGAGCAAAGTTACGAGAGCAAAGTAAAGTTGAGCACAATTTGGGTCCAGCACGCTGGGTTATGCGGTTCGAGGGGTCGGCAAACAGGTCAGTTCACTACAGTTCGGCAAATCGGTCAGTGGACTCCACCAACGCAGACAGTATTCCTGGCTCGGAAACGGAGTGACCGGCATCGGGAACTACCAAAAACTCAGCTTCTGGCCAAGCTTTGTGCAGCTGCCATGCAGTTGTCATGGGGCAGACCACGTCGTATCGGCCCTGGACGATGACTGCAGGAATATAGCGAATCCGATCGATGTTCTGGAAGAGAAAATCCTCGCGATCGAAGAAGCCTTTATTGACAAAGTAATGGCACTCAATGCGGGCAAAGGCATCGGCAAAACCGTCTCTACCAAATTGACTGACGGCATTCGGGTCAGGAATCAACTTACTTGTGCTGCCTTCCCAAATGGACCAAGCGCGGGCCGCTTCTGTTCTGATTTGAAGATCGCGACTGGTTAACCGCTGGTAATAGGCTGTCACCAAATCGTGATGCTCATTCTGGGGAATGGGCTTGAGATATTCCTCCCAAGCCTCTGGAAAAATATTGCTGGCACCTTCCTGATAAAACCAACGAATTTCTTTCTCCCGCAGCATGAAAATGCCGCGCAGTATCAATCCTGCGCAATGTTCGGGATGGGTTTCAGCATAGGCCAAGGCCAAGGTGCTGCCCCAGCTGCCTCCAAAGACGGTCCATCGGTCGATGGCAAGGTGTTCCCGGAGTTTTTCTATGTCGCTAACTAACGCCCACGTGGTGTTGTCTTCAAGTTCGGCATGGGGGGTGCTGCGTCCACAGCCCCGCTGGTCGAATAAGATGATGCGCCACTGCTCGGGATCGAAATACTGGCGGTATTTGGGCAAAATTCCCCCACCGGGTCCACCATGCAGAAATACAACGGGTTTTCCTTCTGGGTTTCCCGACTCTTCGTAATAGAGGGTGTGGAGGGCGGATACGGGCAACATGCCTGTGGTGTGGGGTTCGATGGGGGGATAGAGAGTACGCACGGGGTGAGGTTTCTGGATAAACAGTTCGGTGTGTGAGTCGCAAACGGCAGCTGAGGGACGTGCTAAAAGCTGAAACTTGCCATTGGACAATCGCTCATCAACATTTGTCAGATTCAACAGCTTGAGACTCGATCGTGTGACGGGGTAAACGAGCAGAAAAGCTACAGAGGATTTCGTAGGGAATGGTGCCAAGGGTATCCGCCCACTGCTGGGCATTCCAGCCCTCTCCAAACAAACTCACGATATCTCCAACTGCCACATCCGCTTCGGCAGGTACGATCCACAGGGTTTGATCCATGGTCACGTTACCCACCTGCTGCAGGGGGTACCCTCGTACCCAACCTTTGAGAACACCCGATAGACGGCGGGGCACCCCGTCGGCATAGCCGATCGCTACAGTCGCTAACCGCTGGAGGCGATCGCTGACATAGCGGTGACCGTAACTGACCCCCGTCCCCGCTGGAATTTCTTTTAGATGAGTGATGCGGGCTTTAACAGACATCGCGGGTTGAAGCTGGCACCGATCGCCCAGGAATGAAGCTGGGGAAATGCCGTAGAGGGCGAGACCGACGCGGACACGGTCGAAGTGCCAACGGCGATCGGTCAGAGTGGCTGCAGAATTGGCGAGATGCACGACTGAGGGCTTCAGCCCCCGATGGGATAGGTCTTGTAGCACTTGGTTAAATCGCTGGGACTGCTGCTCGGTGGTGGGGCAATCCAACTCGTCTGCCGTGGCGAAATGGGAATAAAGGCTGAGGGGGGTAACACCCTCAGCCTTTTGCAATACTTGCCAAATCTCTGCGGCTTCTGTCCAAGGCACCCCCAGGCGCGACATACCGGTATCAACATTGAGATGCACAGGGACCGACAGGTTGTGTGGCTGAGCAGCTTGTTTTCCTGATAGATTCTGGCGTACAGCCGTTTGACACAGAGAAATTTGACAGCGATCGCTAATCGTCCATTCCAGATTGTGGGCAAAGGCAGTCTGGATTTCGGCGGGGGTACGGGGTACCCCAAACATCATGATGGGAGCCTGCACTCCCGCTATCCGCAGCTCGATGCCCTCCTGCAGCGTTGCCACGCACAGACCGCTGGCTCCAGCGGCGATCGCCGTTTTCGCCACCGTCACTGCCCCATGACCGTAGGCATTGGCTTTGACCACTGCCCACAATTGCGTTGTCGGATCCAGAAGCTGCAGCAAATTCGCAATATTTTGCCGTAGCGCTGATACATCAATCTCCACCCAAGCCCGCTGCAAATCGATTGCACTATCCTCGGTCAGTCTGTGAGGTTCAATCGGTCGTTCGTCGGGGTGAGATGGGCTCATTCGATACGGCGCTCCAGCCAGTAACGATAGATGGGCAGACCTTTTTCGATGCAGGTCACCTCCCGGCGGGTGGGAACACCGAGGGGGTTGCGGTCGATACGGACACGATCGCCATGCTGATTGACAAACGCGGCATGTTCCGCGAACCGCTCCTCCATTTCTACTGCAACTTCTTCAATATCGGACTGTAAAAAGACCGGATGCCCTGGTTTGATGAGCGTTGCTAATAGACTGACGAGTTCCGGCTGCACGACGCGCCGCTTGTGGTGCCGAACTTTAAACCAAGGGTCGGGGAATTGAATGCTGACGCGTGCTAGCTCCTCAGGGGCAAATAAATGGGGTAGCGTGACATTAATATTGCAGGAGAGAAAATGCACGTTATCCAGCCCCAGCTCTTGTACCCAAGCGTTGGCGCGATCGACGAGGGGGCCGCGGATTTCCACCCCCAAGAAATTCCAATCCGGATTTTGCTGGGCCATGGCTAGCAAGAAGCGGCCGGTACCGGTGCCGATATCTAGGTGAAAGGGGCGATCGAGGCAAGCGTAGGCAGTTTCCCAATGGGGGGCAGGAGTGGGAATTTGATACTGTACCGCCAAAGGATTGACGTGATTGCGGACGCGCACTTGAGTATGGCCCTTCAGTGGCCAATCGAGCATGGATTGACTGCTCAATAGAGGCTTGGAACGCTGTTGTAGCTGCTGTTGCCGGTCCACTGAACTAGACATTGACTGTGCTGGCCTTTACCCGAATCTGTTTATTTAGCATAAGGAATACCGAGCTTACCTGCTTTTTCATCTAAAAATGACTATGTACCCCCAAATGCTGCCGTGACGCGACTGCAACTGCCCAACCCCTATGAATTAATGTGGGCTGCCCTTGGTTTACTGATCACAACGGCAGGGGCTTTGATTCAGGTGACCGTTCCCGATAGCTGGACCGTTGGACTGGGATCTTGGCATTTGGCTGGGTATACGTTTTCGTTTCAATTGGCCGGGTTACTGGTCACCGCCTACATGGGAGGGGCCAGGGCAGCGTTTTTGTCTCAGTTGGCCTACGTTTGCATGGGGTTAGCTGGATTCGACATTTTTATGAATGGAGGGGGGGGCGAGTACGTCCAGCGGCCTTCTTTTGGCTACCTGTTGGGCTTTCTGCCCGGGGCTTGGCTGTGCGGTAGGTTGACAGAACTACAACGTAAATCTCGTCCGCAGGGGTTCTTGGGGGCAGGGTTGTTGGGAATCTGTGCGGTACATCTGACTGGAATTTGCTTTTTGATGCTGCAGCCCTCTAAAACTAGCCTTGGGACGGTGCTGTTGCAATATTCTGGCTACACAATCTTGGGACAAATTATCGTCCTGTTTGTTTGTATCATCGTGTCTTTAATTTTGCGAGCGGCTCTGCTGTATTGACCCACAATTGAATTGACTCTCAGGTTCCGCCGGAGGGTCTTGCGACAGTGTTCTCAGCAGGTATTGATGGGTGGACTATCTGGGCGATCGCCCTAGCCCCATCGGGAATGCTAACTGCCGATGGGGGAAAGCTGGAAACAACTGGCAATTCTCCACCCCTACGACCATGGTTCTTTCGGAATGCACCCACAAACTAAAAACTCTCGTCAGATCTCTGCATCCCGTGGTAGCGATTGAAACCGTGGAAGAGGAGCGGGTGCAGGAGGTCATCGGCACCATTGCCAAAGATGTTGGGCTGCCACTGATGGAATGGTCTTTTACGCGCGGGTTAACGCGCCCTCCGCGGGAGATGGGCATCAATGGTACCGAAGACCCCAGTAAACTGCTGGCCCACCTATATAAACAACCGGATGAGGGCATTTACCTGCTGAAAGACTTCTCAAAGCATTTAACCGGGGCTTTCAATATTCGGTTGTTTCGAGAGGTAGCGCAAAAATATGCCCGCAGTCGGTCGGCGATCGTGCTAGCCGATGCAGAGATGAAGTTACCCAGCGAAATCGACAGTCTGGTGGCCCATTGGGAATTACCGCTGCCTGACTATCACGAGCTACGTGGAGTGCTACGGTCGGTGGTCCGGCAACAACGGGCTCAGCACAATACCGAGATGGTGCTGCAACCCAACGAAATTGAAGAACTATTGCGGGCATTGAATGGCATGACCCTCGATTGCGCCCGCCGTGCCATCACGTTCGCCATGCTGGTGGATGGAAAGCTCAGTCGCAACGATATTCACGTCATTCAGCAAAGCAAAGCTGAAATGGTGCGGGCCAGAGGCATGCTGGAGTACTTTCCTCCAGAAGATAACCTCTCGGAATTGGGAGGGTTCAACTCCCTGAAGCGTTGGCTGCATCGGGCGCGGGTGGGATTTACCAAGACAGCCCAAAGCCTCAATCTGAGTCCCCCTCGCGGTATTTGCATTGTCGGAGTGCAGGGGTGCGGTAAGTCGTTGGCGGTGAAAGCGATCGCTCGCGAGTGGAACATCCCCCTGCTCAAATTGGATCTGGGACAGGTCTACGACAAATACGTGGGGGAATCGGAGAAAAATTTCCGCAAGGCGATCGCCATGGCGGAGGTAATGGCTCCTGCAGTGCTGTGGATTGACGAGATCGAGAAGGCCATCAGCAGTGGCGGCGATGGGGAATTGGGTACCAGCAAGCGCATGCTGGGGGCTTTTTTAACTTGGCTGCAGGAGAAAAACGCTTCGGTGTTTGTGGTGGCAACGGCTAACGATTTGTTTGGGCTACCACCGGAATTGTTGAGAAAGGGTCGGTTTGACGAGATTTTCTTTGTGGACTTACCCGATCTCGACGAGCGAGCCCAGATTTTCACCATTCATTTGCGCAAACGCAAGCAGGAAGTGAGCGAGTTCGACCTGCCTCAGCTGGTGGAGGCATCGGAGGGCTTTAGCGGAGCGGAGATCGAACAGGCGGTGACGGCATCGCTGTATCAATCGCTGTATTACAACAAGCCCTGTAATACTGAGTTGATTTGCGAAGAGATGGCGCAAACGATACCGCTGTCGGTGTCGCGCCAAGAGGATATTGCCAGATTGAGAGCCATCGCAAAGGAGCGTTTTGTCAATGTCCGTTAACTGTGGGAACGAGCCCCCCTCCGAGGGCAAGCTGGCTCACTTTTATCATCCGCGAGGCCTCTAGAGGGTTGGAGGGGCTGAGGGAGGACTAGAAGCGAGAGGCAGTAAGCTGCACGTCAGCATCCTGCCACGCTTCGTCAAAGCGATCGCGCACTAAGTCAGCTTCAGCATCCCGACCCTGCGCCTCTAGACTTTGGGCTAAACCAAACAGCGACCAGCCATTGCGCTCGTGGTCGATTAGATCCTGGCGGTAAAATGCTTCGGCCTCCTGCGGACGATCAGCTGCGAGTAGGACTGCGCCCAACAGCTGCCGCACCGGCTGATTCCAATCTTCTGGTTCGTCGTAAATTAATCGATCTTCGATCGCGATCGCCGCTTCCAGATGGTCAATGGCTGTTTCCAGGTCCTCCTGACGGGAGGCAATTTCCCCCTGCAATACCTCAGAGGCAATCTCCAACAGCCGTGCTGTTGAGTTCAAGTCCCAAATGGTCACGTCTTCCAGTTCTGGATCGGTAGCCAGGGCCTGCAGAGACTGCAGCTCTTGACCGGCTTCCTCAAACTGTCCCTTGGCGGCCAACGCCATGCCGCGCACGTAATGCCACACTCCTGTGGGATATTTCAGCCCGCTTTCCGGAGCTGGTTCCGCCAAAATCTCGTCGTAATGGCCGAACCGCTGCAGTGCGTAATAGGGAATCGCAGAGTAATGCTGAATCGCCCCCAACTCCCGCATCATTTCTCGATCGAGCCCTGCTGCTAAGTTTCTAGCTACCTCAATACTCAGCTGGCTTTGGCCGCTCATGGCTGCACTGGCCCACAAAAAATGCTCGTTATGGGGCATGTAAACCACCGGGTAAATTCCTTGGGCGTGGCATTGGGTGATGTAGTCTTCGTCTGCGGCGATCGCCGCTTTGTTAGCCGTGGCTGCATCGCGATAGCGCCCGATGTTGATGTAAATGTGCGATGGCATGTGCACCAAGTGACCGGAACCAGGCACCAGTGTCCCCAAGCGATCGGCAGCAGATTCCCCCCACTCGGGATGTACCGCTTCCACGGCATGGATATAGAGATGGTTCGCGCCGGGATGGTTGGGGTCGCGGCTGATGACCGATTCCAGGGTGTCGAGCACCTTGCGGGTGGCTTCCCGAGGTTGGCCCTCCTCATCCCAATAGTTCCAGGGGGTGGTATCCATCAGCGCTTCTGCGTAGAAGACCGCTGCATCCAAGTCGTCCGGGTATTGCTGTGCCACCTGACCCATCTGTTCTGCAAAACTGGTGTCCAGGTCCGAGCGATCGTCGACGACTACATCGGAATAGCGATAAGTCAGGGCTTGAATGTAGGCTTCCTCGCGATCGCTGGCATTGTCCGCTAGCTGCAGTGCCGTTTGTATTGCGCTGTAAGCTTCCGGTACAGAATCATCGTCCATCGCCGCATTAATGTTCGGTCCTAGGACGTAGGCCACCCCCCAATAACACATGGCGCAGTCAGGATCTATCCGGGCTGCTTCTCGAAACGATCGCGCCGCCTCCGCATGATTAAACCCAAAGGTGAGGGCCAACCCCTGATTGAAATACTGTTGGGCCAGTTCTGAAGAGGTGGTAATGGGGTGACTGACAGTCTCTAACCCCTCAAACAGAGGGACTTGTGCTGTCTCAGCCGCGATCGCCCGTTGACCGTCTTCCGCAATCAAGGACCCGATCCGAGACTGATTCATCAGCCCCAAAAACAACAGTGCTGCGAGCACCACAATTGTGATTCGTTTCATAACTAACACCGAGAGTGTAAGCACCTCATGGCCCCTGACCGAGATCGCCCATGACTCTTAACTCATCCTCGCCCCGATCTCTCCAGCCATATGTGTAGTGTGGAATACTGTTTTAGCTCGAACAAGCCAATTTCACACCTTAAGCCCACAAGTTAGTCATCACCCCAACTCTCTGTTCAAAACCGCGATCGCCCAAAATCCTGTTCCAGGAGTTCACTGATGAAACAGGATTGAAGTGCGTTTGTAGCGGTGGGGTGAGACAGCGGCGATCGCCCCTCAATCCCTGGCGCTAGGATTGATTCTCGAACAGCAAGCTTAAGGCCAGCGATCGCTATGGCTCATTCTTACCCTCGCGACATGGTGGGTTACGGTCAAACTCCCCCCCATCCCCAATGGCCCAACGGAGCCAGACTCGCCCTGCAGTTTGTCATTAATTACGAGGAAGGTGGAGAAAACTGCATCCTGCATGGGGACCCGGCCTCTGAAGCGTTTTTATCGGAGATTGTGGGGGCTGAGCCGCTGATGGGGGTGCGCAATCTGAATATGGAATCGATTTACGAGTACGGTAGTCGGGCGGGATTTTGGCGCTTGCATCGCTTGTTTACCCAGCGATCGATGCCTGTCACCGTCTATGCCGTCGCCATGGCACTAGCCCGCAATCCTGCTGCTGGCCGAGTCATGGTAGAGGCTGGTTGGGAGGTGGCCAGCCACGGTTACCGCTGGATTGACTATCAGTACGTGGGGGAAGAGGTCGAACGGGAGCACATTCAAAAGGCGATCGCCATTCATACCGATGTCATCGGCAGTCGTCCGCTGGGTTTCTATCAAGGACGGCTGAGCCCCAATACCCGCCGTTTGGTCGTGGAAGCCGGAGGATTTCTGTACGATGCCGATAGCTATGCCGACGATTTACCCTACTGGGTGCATGACTATGGGAAACCCCACTTAGTGATTCCCTACACCCTCGATAGCAACGACATGCGGTTTGCCACTTCGCAAGGGTTTAACTGTGGCGATCAGTTTTTTACCTACTTGAAGGATGCCTTTGATGTGCTGTATGGCGAGGGGAAAACCAGCCCAAAAATGATGAGTGTGGGGCTCCATTGCCGACTGTCGGGGCGGCCTGGGCGAGCGGCAGCGTTAGCCAAGTTCTTGGATTACGTGCAAAGCCACGATCGCGTTTGGGTCTGTCGTCGTGTGGATATTGCACGCCATTGGCACAAGCATCATGCGCGATCGGGTGGTTAGAGAATGCAATGAAAGGCTTTTTATGGGTATGGAATTTAATGTGCAAAGTTTTCAGATCGGGTACCGCTTGAGAATCAACTGCGGTGGGTGTGGATCAGACAGTTTCAGCCTTGCCTGAATTCTGGGTAACTGAGATGTTCTCAGCGGTTTGACTATCTCTCTATGCGCTGATGGTCGAAAATAACGGTATGAATCAGGGATGGGTCTATCGAGAACAGGTGTTGCACTGCGGTCAAACGGTCGTAGAGTACTACGCCCAACGGTATCGACATTCATCTTGGGCAGATTGGCTAAACCGTATCGAATCAGGTCAAGTACAGCTGAACAATCGCCCAGCCCGGCCCCATCAAACCCTCAAAGCCGGCGATCGCCTCGCCTACCATCGTCCTCCCTGGCAGGAACCCGATGTTCCGCTGGAGTTTGACCTCCTATACGAAGATGACGATCTGCTCGCGGTTTCGAAGCCCAGCGGATTGCCCGTTATGCCAGGGGGAGGATTCCTAGAACACACCCTCCTCCATCAGCTAACGCTGCACTATCCCGACCTCACCCCCATTCCCATTCATCGCTTAGGTCGAGGCACCTCGGGAGTGGTGCTGCTAGCCCGATCGCCGTTAGGGAAATCCAGCCTCAGCCAACAGATGCGCGATCGCCAAATTCGCAAGATTTATCGAGCCCTGATCGGACCGTCAGCATTACCAGAAACGCTGACGATTGCGACTCCAATTGGGCACGTACCCCATCCCTTGCTGGGTAGTATCTTCGCAGCTAGCGAGCGCGGCAAACCAGCCCGCAGTCACGTTCGGGGTTTGGCGCGATCGCAAACGAACACGCTGCTAGATGTTGAAATTCTCACCGGGCGCCCCCATCAGATTCGGATTCACTTAGCGTCCGTGGGATATCCACTCTTGGGAGATCCCCTGTATATCAATGGTGGTCTGCCTCTAATCTGCGATTCTGGAGACCGGAGTCCTGTCCCTGGAGATTGCGGCTATTGGCTACATGCCCATCGACTTGCATTTACCCATCCCAGAACCCACCGCACAATAGAAATAGAATCTGCGCCCCCAGCAACCTTGCAATAATTCCCCTGTTTTATCACCATGTCGCAAATCAGTTCAGCGTCTAACGAAGTCCAAATCTTTCATATCTCGCCCCTCATCCGCTTTACGCTTTTAGGTCTATATGTTGCCTTGACGATTCCCTTGCCTCTGTTGGCGAAGGTTACTCATGCGGTCATTCCGCCACAGGGATTAGCCGTGGGGATTGGGGTTGGGTTCATTGCCCTCTTCGGCATTCTCAGCGAGCGGGTAGAGACCAGCGAATGGGGGATCGCTGTGACTTATCCGAGTTGGGTGCGCTGGCTGCGTAAGGGCTGGTCGTTACCTTGGTCTGAAGTCAAAGACCTGTCAATGCGGACAACGGGACAGGGGGGATTGGTGTACTACTTTGTCAGTCACGCCCGCGATCGCGCCTACCTCCTTCCCATGCGGATTGTTGGATTTAAGAAACTACTGGCAGAGGTACAAGACAACACGGCGATCGACACCTCTACCGTGAGGGCTTTAGCACAGCCGTGGATGTATTTGGCTTTGTTGGGCTGTACGCTGCTGTTGTTGTTAGCGGATGCTTGGACCATCCTGGTGGGTATGCAACAGCTTGCCAGTTAGTGAAAACTGGCAAAGTTCTGCGGAAGGCTTGCCCCTATCGCATTTATCTAGACTGCAACGCTGCGATAAAATCGACGAGTCGTTTTGCGCCGATCCCGAACGGGGAACGGGATGTCCCTAGCATGAATCTGGATGAATTTTTGCAGCAAAGTGTTGGCGAGTGGATGTCGCAGCAGACCAACCACCAGGTCGCCGATGGGGAATATGCCAGCGGTCGTTCGGTGGTCAACGTTGAGCCCCTCAGCGCTTCATCCCCCGAATTAGTAGAGCTGTGCCAGCAGCACAACATTGCGCCAGATTCCACGGGGGGTGGACTCAAGCTGGTTTGGACGGGGCGACTGGATGGTGACCTGCAAGACCGCACCGAACTCACCGTGATGGTGTTTATCCCCGAGGCGGGCAGCGGGACTGTGGGCCAGCTGGTAAGGACTTCCAACGGCAAGAACCAGCCTGCAGTTGCTCGCGGTACCTATGCGATCGGTGAAGATGGGGCTATGAGTATGACGCTGACCAGCGAAGCCGGTACCTCGGAAGAACGCGTCTGGTTTGCAAGCGAAAACCTACGCATGCGCTCCACGGTTTCACAAAATGACACAGGGTTTAGCGCTGCGTCTCTGAGCTCCGATATTCGTAAAATTACAACTAAGCCTGCCGCTTAATCCCTGCAATAGAGAGATGATTCCTTGAGCCAACCACCTGCTTCTTCAATTCAGTACGGCACTCCTCTCGCCTCTGGTGCCCGTAAAGTCATGCTGCTGGGCAGCGGCGAACTGGGAAAAGAAGTGGTGATTGAACTGCAGCGCCTCGGTGTGGAGACCGTGGCGGTCGATCGCTATGCCGATGCTCCCGCCCATGCGGTGGCCCATCGCTCCTACGTCGTCAACATGCTGGATGCTGAGGAGCTGGCTGCCCTCATTGCGAAAGAGCAGCCAGATTTGGTGGTGCCCGAGGTGGAAGCCATCAGTACAAAGACGCTAGAGGAGCTTGAGGCCAAAGGACAAGGGGTGATCCCGACGGCGCGGGCCGTGCGACTGACCATGAACCGCCGGGGGATTCGCCAACTGGCCAGCGAAGAATTAGGGTTACCCACTAGCCCCTATCGATTTGCGCGATCGCTGGCGGAGTTAGAGGCTGCCGCTGTTGAAGTCGGTTTCCCCTGCGTGATTAAGCCGATTATGAGTTCCAGCGGCAAGGGGCAAAGCGTTGCCAAAGTGTCCGAAGCACTCTCAAATTCTTGGGATTATGCTTGCTCAGGTGGAAGGGGCTCGCAGTCGGAGGACGCACCCGAAGTGATTGTCGAGGGGTTTGTGGACTTCGACTACGAAATCACGTTGATGACGGTGCGAGCCTGCAACGGCACCTTTTTCTGCCCCCCCATCGGGCATTGCCAAGAGTCGGGGGACTATCGGGAAAGTTGGCAGCCCTGCGCGATGTCTACGGCTGCTCTGGAGCGATCGCAGGAGATCGCCAAGACTATTACGGATGCTCTAGGGGGCTACGGCATTTTTGGGGTGGAGCTGTTTATCAAAGGTGACACCGTATGGTTTAGCGAAGTGTCCCCCCGCCCCCACGACACTGGCTTGGTGACGCTGGCCAGCCAAAATTTGAGCGAGTTTGCCCTCCATGCCCGCGCTCTGTTGGGGCTGCCCATCCCCGAAATTCGCTTGCTGACCCCGGCTGCTAGTGCAGTGGTGCTAGCGCACGCTACCGGAGAGACGATTGCGTTTGGCAATTTGGATCGAGCTCTGGCGGTATCGGAAAGTCAGCTGTTGTTGTTTGGTAAGCCCAAAGCCTATCCCAATCGTCGGTTGGGGGTGGCACTGGCTGCTGGCAACTCTGTTGAGGAAGCCCGCGATCGGGCTTCGTCTGCAGTAGCGGCAGTCCAGCTCGAGATTTCGTAACTATGTTCGTAACTGTGTAGGTTAGTCGGCGACTCCGTTGCCGGTTGCAATGACTGCCAGCGATCTCCCCTCCAAACTCTGGACATTGACCCCTGCTGTTGTACCGCCGGGCTGGATGGTGGCGCAGGTGGGGGAGGCGACTGCTCAACTCCTTGTTCAGCGGGGCCTGAAGACACCCGATGCCGTCACGGCCTTTTGTCAGCCGGATGCTTACCAGCCAACAGAGCCTTGGGCGTTTCCCGAGATGCGGCAGGCAGTTGATCGCCTATTACTGGCTCGCGAAAGTGAAGAGAGGGTGACCATCTGGGGCGATTTCGATGCAGATGGTGTCACGGCCACTGCTGTTCTGCTAGAGGGATTGGCTCAGTTTTTATCTCCCCAACAGCTCAATTTCTACATTCCCAATCGGCTGACGGAATCCCACGGTCTTTCGGTGGAGGGGGTGAAACGGCTGCAGGCTGAGGGCACAACACTCATAGTCACCTGCGACACCGGTAGCACGAGCTTGGCAGCGATCGCTGCAGCGAACCAACTGGGGGTTGACGTCATCATCACCGACCACCACACCTTGCCGTCACACCCTCTGGATGCGATCGCCACCCTCAACCCCCGCCAGTTTTCCAGTACTCATCCGTTAGCCAGCCTGTCTGGCGTGGCGGTGGCCTACAAATTTGTGGAAGCCCTCTATCTAGCAGTCCCCGAGATTCCTACGCGCCCTTTGGCCGACCTGCTGGATTTGGTGGCCATTGGTCTGGTGGCCGATCTGGTGAACCTGAAGGGAGATGTCCGGTATCTGGCGCAATTGGGGATCCAACAGCTGAAGAAACAATCCCGGCCCGGCGTCCGACTCCTGTTGGAGAATTGCAAGCGGGCGGGCGATCGCGCCATGGATATTGCCTTTGGGTTGGGGCCACGCATTAACGCCGTCAGCCGCATTCATGGCGATGCCACCTTTTGCGTGCGGATGCTGGTGGAAAGCGACCTCAACGAGGTTAAACCTCTGGTGGAACAAACGGAGCTGGCCAATACCCGCCGCAAAGGGATGCAAGCCAGCGTCAAGCGGCAGGCCCTAGAACATCTAGAATCCCTCGACTTGTCCACTGATTCCGCGATTGTGTTAGCTTCGCGTGACTGGTCTGCAGGTGTCTTGGGCATCGTAGCTGGAGAACTCGCTCGAGATTATCAACGACCAACGTTCGTGTTTCGCGTTGAAGATAGTCCCAACGGGGAGATTGCGATGGGCTCGGCGCGATCGGTGGCGGGAATTGACCTCTACCGACTCTTAGAGTTGCAGCAGGATCTGCTGGTTTCCTTTGGGGGTCATCCGCTGGCTGCCGGACTGCGGCTGGCAGCTGACAATTTGCCGCTATTGCGCCAGCGGTTGAACCACACGCTGCGGCAGTTGTTTCCCAATGGGTTTCCAGCCCCCGAACTGGCGATTGACTTAGAGGTATCTGTCAACGATTTGGGCCAAGATCTGTTTCGTCAATTGCGTCAGCTGGAGCCCTACGGTATGGGCAATCCAATCCCCCGTCTGCTGGTGCGGGGGGTAAAGTTTGACGAGGTGCGCAATCGCAATAGTAAAGATGCCAGTGGCCAAACGGTGCGCTATATCTACACAACCTTTCGCATGCGCGATCGCGCCTCTAATCGAAATGGTCATAGCATTAACGGCATTTGGTGGGGACACCGCTCCCACGAGTTACCGCAAGGATTATGCGATGCAGTAGTAGAGCTGGACTATATGGGAACGCAGCGGGAACGGCAGGGCTCTAGATTTGCCTATCAAGTGCGGTTGATTGACGTGCGGCTGGCTGAAAATCCCTCGCAGCAATCAGGAGTACAGCCCATCCAAGTGATTGATTGTCGTGGGTTACCCGAGGGAGAAATTGCCAAGCGGCTGGTCACAGTGACCGACCCCGTCGTGTTGACCACCTGCCCGGACAATTGGACGCAGCTGCTCAAGCGAATGCGCTCAGGTCGCCCGCTGGTACTGGCCTACGATCTGCTCGCCGAGCGATCGCCCAACTTGGCATGGATAACCCTAGTGGGTTGGGCCAAGTCTTTGTTGAAAGTGGGGGAAGATGCTTCTGTGGCGAAGTGGAGTGCCAGTTTGCAAGTGTCGGCTGCAACTCTTGGTTTGGGATTAGATGCTCTGCAATCGGTTGGGTTTGTGGTGAAGCGGGATGGCGATTGCTTCACCATCTCTGCGTATCGAGAGACTGTATCCTTTACCGAGTTAGTCGCGGAATTTGAACGAACTGTGGCTGAGGAGATTTACCTGCAGCGCTACTTCTTCGAGAGTGATGTAGGGGCGATTGATGCTGTACTGAATCAGCCAATCGGGCGATCGAGCTCTACAGCAACCGCTGGCCAAGTGCCCTTCCAGTAGCGGGTGAACCCTTTCCATAGAAGTTTCAAACCGATCGAGCGTCCCCACCCACGAGAGCGTCTACAACTCAATGGGCTAACCCGTTCAAACCTAGGGTCTAAGTTCGTGGATCCTCTTCTGTCACTTAACGCCAGTTCGATAGAATTAGCCCCTAATGCAAATTCTGGGGCTACTTGAAAGGAAATATAGGCTTTCGAGGCTCTTGTTCCCCTTTCCCGAGCCGGGAGAGGGGCTAGGGGAGAGGGCCATCG
>JBFRWN010000097.1:0-43471 GCA_051439605.1 Synechococcus sp. | reverse complement strand
ATCAAGTAAATCGCTTAAGTAAAGACTTCCTAGCTCATTGCAGCAGAACTGAGATCGTAGTCGGTCATGAATGTCGATGGCAGTTCTCCTTGAATTCGATTGTGATAATTCATACGATCCTGCTCTGTCATGCCAATTGCACCGTTAGCCCGCATGAGCAGGGATTGCTCGCGGCTGATGGCATGATTTCTGTGTTTCAGGATTAGACGGCGTACGGTGGCAGCATATGTCATTGTTTTTACCCTCTAGACTCCCCCGCCTTTATCATAAATCCTTTTTTAAACTGTATCAACAGATACTAATTGATGCCCCCACAAGCAAATCTCCATATTTTCATAATATGGCCAAGTCACTTCGACAGCCATGGAAAATGTAAACACAAAAAGGGGTCCATTGACAGAGCCGATCGACGCTCCGCAAGCTCCCACCGTTTGTAGAGTCCTACTTGATAGCAAGCCACTCTGGAGAAACGGCCCTTCAACTCAAGTCTAAGAATTTTCCCCCTCCCGAACTATTGTCTTCTGTCTCTGCACCTTCATTGTCTGGAATACCTTCTTGAGAACTGTCTCCATTTGGAGCGAGGATGTCCTCGGGCTCAGGGTTGTCAACCGATCCAGGGCTGCCACCGGGATCGACCGAGTCAGCGGGGTCTTCCAAGGGCTGGGTATTGGGTTCCGGAGTAGCAAACTCACTGTCTTGAAAATCATCCCCCCGATCTGCCTCATCAGAGGTGGTGGCGTCGGTGAGACCGGGATCGCTGTCCTGAGCGAGTAAAGGGGTACGCAGATATTCACCCGTCCCAAAGGAACTGAGAAGCACAGCTGCCTGAGCACGGGTCACCGGAGACTTTGAACCGAAAGTATCGATCGCACCAAACGTTCGGCGAATATTGGAGTTTTCCCCCAGCGTGAAATCTGCTGCAATCGCGGGTACAGCTTCTACGGGGATTTCAGCAGTGTCAACAAAAGCCCAATCTCGATCCACAGCGATTCGACTGCCGCTCACACTCGTACTGCCCAAATCGAGGGCTACTTTTATGGCAATTAAATCGGCGCGGGACAGGAGTATCTCGGGATCGAACTCGCGCTCGCCGCTCACCTGAATCACCTCTGCATTCACCAAGGCCTGAATGTAGGGGAAGAAAGGATCGTCCTCTGGAACATCCAGAAACGACGGGATTTCGTTTGCCGTAGCGAGTGGAAGTTGGCGATCGGGCACTTCAGCGTACAGAGCATTGTTGGCTAGGGTGGCCCAACGGGCAAATTCCTGACGGCGAACGCTGCGATTGGGCTGAAAGTTCTCTCCTGAAATGTCGGCAAATACCCCCAAATCGTCCAAAGCAGCAATGGATGCGGCGGCAGGAATGTTACCGATGTCTGAGAATCGGGTTTGGTACTCAACAACTGGGGAGCTTCTAGTAGACGAACTGGGGGAAGACGGTGGCCCCTCCCCCTCGCTAGGGAACGGTGGCGGACTGGAGGAAGGAGTTGGGAAAACGCCCTCGGCGGGAGACGGTGCTGGACTGGGGATGTCCTCCACCAGAGATCGCTCTTGAGGCAGGGGTGACTCTTGAGGTGCGATCGGTTGGGGCGTGGAAGGAGCTACCGCCTGTTCGATGGATTCGCCCAGTGGGGTGCCTTGGCAGGAGGCCAACAAAATCAGCAGGACCAGCAACATGAAGTGCCAGGGTTCGAGCAGCGGACGACGACGTAGCACGGGCGTTCTTGAAATCTTTATCTCTAGTCTTACTCGGGTGTTAGCGGTTGGCTAGGTGCATGTTCGTATTGCTCCCGAAGGATTCTTCCTGCAGACAGAGCCAGTATGCATTGGCGATCGCCAGCAACATCCAAAAAACAACATTGAGCCGTCCGTCAAAGAGCGGTGCATCGAGCAATCCCGACAGAAAGTAGGCAGTCAAGGCAAAGTTCACCCCCAGAATGAGGTGCCCCGATTGCCCCCGTCGTAACTCCAAGTGCCACGCCCGCCAGCCTCGCCACAAGGGCCAGCCCCAAATCAGAGCAAATGCCAGCAGGGCCACAGCCCCCCCCTCTGCGGTTACAGATAAGTAGATGTTGTGAGCATGGGTCAGGGGATAGGTAGGCTGCGGTTCCTGGCTACTCCATTGCTGGGCAAAGCTTTGCCAGCCCCATCCCACCAATGGTTTGCTGGCGATCATGCTGGCAGCCAGTTGCCAGCCCTCCCAGCGGGTAACTATGGAGATGTAAGACGGAGAATTGGGCTGCACGGAGTCCACCAGTCGCTGCCAAATCGATTGGGGGACAACGACCCGCAGTCCCCACCAGTTGGCGGCAGCCGCAACGGGAACCCCGGTTGCCGCTGCCAGCCCCACCAGTAGACGCCAGCAGCGATGCAGCGTCAGCGCAAGTGCAGCCATGAACATCGCTAACAGCCAGGCGTTGCGGGATTCGCTCAGAACCAACAGGGGTAGCCCCATGGCCACAGCCCCAACCGGAATGATGGCGGATAGCCAATTGGGCACTCCGATCGCGCTCTGGCGATCGCGCCACACCCCCCAAGCCACTGCCAGGACGAGGACGAGATAGATACCCATACTATTGGGACTCAAAAAGACGGAGGTGGGCCGGGGGAAATGTTCGTCACTTAACCTGCCGTAGACCAACCCTCCCAACCAACTCCAGCGCCCGTGCCAACCCCAAATACCTTGAAGCAGTCCCATGAGGGAAAACAGCCAGCTTCCAGCGGCAATCGCTAGGGCAAATCGGTAGATGCGCTGGCGAGAGGTTAACACCTGAGAGGCCAACGCCAGCGCCAAGACAAATGGCAGGTAGTTCAACAGCCCCACCCAGCTATCGATGCCTCCGGAGGCGGCGGTGGAAACCAACAGTAGGCTGGTGGCAATGACTAACAGGCGGTGGAACCTGCGATCGGCTTGCCAGCCCCGCTGGGCGATCGCCAACGAGCACCCCCCCACCACGAGCAGCGCCGACAGCGCTAGACTAACGGGCAACACCAGCATGGCGGCTAAGAGCCACGTATCTCGCTGTCCCCACCAGCGCCAAAAAGAGCCCGGTGGCTTGCTCGTTATTTCAAGGTTGTCGGGCGTTATGCTGCTATGGCCAGAGGGGGAATCCAACCTTCAGACCCCCCTATAACCCGTCAATTTCTGAACGGAGGGCTTCTAGCTCCTCATCGACTTCCTGCTTGTTCGTCTCTACTGCTACTTTGTCAGCCATATCTCGGTCGAGATTGACGGCTGAGGTCGAGCCCTTCGGCAATGCAGCTGTGTCTGGGGCAGCCTCCAGCTGCATTTGCATTTTGAGTTCTTCCAGCTCGATGTCCACCTCTGCAGTGCCGGACTCCAAGGCAGCAAATTGGCTGTCTAGGGAATCTCCTGACAGTTCGGAGATGGCGGCAGATTCTGCCTCCAGAGCATCCACCTTTTCTTCCATGCGCTCGAATGCAGCGAAGGCTGAGGTGGTATCGACTCTGCCCATGACTTCGTTGATTTGCTGAGAAGCCTTGGCCGATCGCGCTCGGGCAATCAGCATATCCTTCTTGGTTTTGGCCTCGGCCATTTTGCTTTCCAGCTTCATCAGGTTATTACGCAGAACGTTCACCTGTTCGCTTTGTCGGTCGAGCTGTTGCTTGATGGTATTGGCAGAGTCCGCCAAACCTTTTTTGCGCATCAGGGCTTCGCGGGCGAGGTCTTCGCGGTTTTTCTGGAGGGCAACTTGGGCTTTACGCTGCCATTCCTTCACCTGCTCCTGAGCCTGCTCGAACTTGCGTTCCATCTTCTTTTCGCTGGCGATCGCCTGAGCGGTGGCATGTCGCAGTTCGGCTTGATTCTCGCGCATCTCTTCGATGGTTTGTTCGAGAATCTTCTCGGGATCTTCTGCTTTACTAACAATGGCGTTCAGGTTGGATTTCACAACTCGGCTGACGCGATCGAACAATCCCATGGGTCTTTCCCTTTCTCCAACGGCAGTCGTCACCAGGTTCTAATGTATCTCTCCAGTCGCCAACCATCCAGGTAGATATCGGTGGCCTCAACAAATATTGGGGGAGAAGATGGCAAGAGTTCTCGGACTAGACTGCAAATTGCAGGGGGAACCCGGTCTAAAAACTCCTGAACCCAATACTTCAAATCTTCCCTCATTATCTTGAAAAGCTAACTTAATTGCCCTTACTGGTTACCGGCTAATGTAGCCCTATCCCTACACTGCAGAAGCCTTCAACAAGTCCCCCGCTGGTGGGGGATTTAGGGGGCACTGCCTCAGTGCAAGCCCCTGCAAGCAAAAGGACTGACATCCCAGAAGATTGACATCCAATTCCGCTCTTGGCCCTTTAACCAAAACAGAGCTCGTCAGTCTAAATCTCTTTCCCCACCATATTCACTCACCTGCTGAAGCAGCTTCGCCACCAGCCCCGTCCATCCGGTCTGGTGGCTGGCCCCTATCCCAGCACCGTTATCCCCGTGGAAATATTCGTGGAACAGAATGCAGTCCCGCCACTGCGGGTCGGTTTGAAATTTCTCCTGACCGCCGTAGAGGGGTCGCTTGCCGCTGTCGTCTTTGAGAAAAATCCGGTTGAGGCGATTCGAAATCTCGGTTGCCACCTCCCACAGATTGGCATACTTGCCCGAACCGGTGGGGCATTCCACCGTGAACTCATCCCCAAAGTAGTAATGGAACCTTTGCAAAGACTCGATCAGCAGGTAATTCACCGGCATCCATACCGGGCCGCGCCAGTTGGAATTGCCCCCAAACAAGCCGCTACTGGATTCCGCCGGTTCGTAATCGACACCGTATACAGAGCCGTTGGCATGGAAGGTGTAGGGATGCTCCAGATGATGGCGGGAGAGGGCGCGAATGCCGTAAGGGCCGAAGAATTCCCCTTCATCCAACAGTTTTTCGAGGATGTGACGCAGACGCTCCTGCCACACCATCGCCAACAATCGCGTGGCCCCACGACAAGAGCCCTCTAGCGTGCATACGATATTACGGCGCAGTTCCGGGCGGTGATCTTCAAACCAGTTCAACCGCTCCGTGAATCCCGGCACCCGCTCCAGCAGGTCAGGATCGAGGGTGATGATGGCAAACAGGGGGGTAAGCCCCACCATCGATCGCACCTTTAACTTAATCCGCTCTCCATTCGGCATATTCAGGACATCATAGTAAAACTGGTCCTCCGGGTCCCATAAGGCTTTGTTCTTGCGACTGCTGGAATCGCTGCCCCCCAAGTGATTCATGGCGTCGGCAATATAGACAAAGTGCTCGAAGAACTTAGTGGCCATATCCTCGTACACTGGATTTTCCTTGGCCAGCTCTAAGGAAATGGACAGCATATTGAGGCAATACATTCCCATCCAACTGGTGCCATCCGCCTGCTCGATGTGACCTCCGGTGGGTAGCTCCGAGCTGCGATCGAACACGCCGATGTTGTCTAACCCCAAAAACCCCCCTTCAAACACGTTATTGCCCTCCACATCCTTGCGATTCACCCACCAGGTGAAGTTCAGCAGCAACTTTTGAAACACACGTTCGAGAAACATGCGATCGCCCTTGAACTCCGGGTCGATCCGCTGGCGCATCTTCCGCTCGATTTGATAGACCCGCATCGTGGCCCAGGCATGTACCGGCGGATTCACATCCCCAAACGCCCATTCGTAGGCAGGCAGTTGGCCGTTGGGGTGCATGTACCATTCCCGCGTCATCAAATCCAACTGATTCTTGGCAAATTCCGCATCAATCAGGGCAATGGGCAGGGTGTGAAAAGCCAAATCCCAAGCGGCAAACCAGGGGTATTCCCACTTGTCGGGCATGGACAAAATGTCTTGGGATTCGAAATGAATCCAATGGCGATTACGCCCCTGCTTGCGGCCCTCTGGGGGGGGAGGGGAATTGGGATCTCCGTTGAGCCAGTCCTGCACCGAATAGAGGTAATACTGTTTCGTCCACATCATGCCAGCGAAGGCCTGCCGCTGGACGTTGCGGGCGTCCTCCTCCATCGAAGCTGGAGCAATCTCCCGGTAAAACTCGTCTGCTTCCAGCATTCGAGTCTGCCAAATGCGATCGAACTCAGGACCAAAGGGATCGCTCAGGTCGGGGCGATCGCACAGGCGCAGCTCCATCACGACTGTGGCTCCTGAGGGAATAGCAAGGCTATAGTTGGCGGCAAATTTTGTCCCCTGTAAGTGGGGATTAACGGCAGATTTTTCCCCATGAATGATGTAGCGGTGGAAAGCATCCTTAACGTAAGGGGAAGCATTGGGGACGCAAAATAGATGCTGATGGTTGGTTTCGTTTTCGGTGAATAGGGCTTCGGCAGTGCCTTTGCAGTACAGCCAGCGCCGACCTATGTCTGCATGCTCTGCCATAACGACACTAAAGTCATCCTGCGATCGCTCCAGCCGCAGCAAGGGCTTCGGTTGGCGACTGTCCCACGACCAGGTATTGCGAAACCACAGGGTGGGCAACAGATTAAGAGCATGCGGTTCCGGACCCCGATTAGTAGCAGAAATGCGAATGAACAGGTCATCGGCATCCGCCTTGGCATATTCCACTACCACATCGAAATAGCGATCGCCGTCAAACACCCCTGTATCCAGCAGCTCGTATTCCAGCCCTCCCCGCTTGGGCTGAGATAGGCGACGGGCGTTTTCTTCCACTAGTAGGTTGTAGGGGAATTGTGCCTGGGGGTATTTGTACAGTCCCTTCATGTAGGAATGGGTGGGGGTGCTGTCGAGATAAAAGTAGTATTCTTTAACATCTTCCCCATGGTTTCCTTGATTGCCCGTCAGGCCAAACATGCGCTCTTTGAGGATGTCGTCGTTGCCGTTCCACAGGGCTAGGGCAAAACAGAGCAATTGGCGATCGTCGCAGATGCCTAAAATGCCATCTTCCCCCCACCGGTAGGCCCGCGATCGCGACTGGTCATGACTAAACGCTTCCCAAGCATTGCCCCCTTCGCTATAGTCTTCGCGCACTGTCCCCCACTGACGTTCGCTCAGGTAAGGACCCCAGCGCTTCCAAGGGGTACCCTCTTGACTGGATGCCTCGATACGTTGGATTTCTGGATTCATCGCGCAATCCCGGGCTGCGTTTGCCTCGCTTCTTTCTCTGGAGAAATGGAGGTGAGCCGTTTGGCACGCGATACAGAAATCCCGCGCCAACTACGGATTACTTTCAGCTTTGCAGCAGATTGCTCGATCCCCAGTAAAGGAAACCTGTGGTTTTTCCGAGTCTTGTCAGCGCTACTTCGAGACGTTGTCCAGTACCGGTCGACAATGAATCAGACCCGATTCGGTCTCGGGCGGGCAACCCAAGAGGCGCTGTTGGCGATTGTTACGAACCTGGCTTCGAACCCGGTCTCAAAGTCAAAGAAAATTGCTTATTCTGACCGATCCCGAAAGAGAAAAACTTCGTCACGCTCGTATACCAATTCGAAGTCTTTCGCCTGCTTCAGTTCTGCCACCAGTTGAACAGCTCGCTCGGGCGATAGATTCCGTTCCAAGTACCGATACCCGATCAGTACTTCTTCAATCGACTCGGAACGCAGACGGTCGAGAGTCCAGCTATTACTTGCAAAATAAATTTCCGGTCGCTGGCTCAGGTGGGGCACAATAAATGACGATGCCAAGATTTTGCTCTCGGGAGAAACCAGATTGACCGCAGTTCGAATGGAACCAATCTCGGGCAAGAGCGGCAAGTACCGGGTGAAAAAGTAAGAATATTTTGCCAAGGCCAAAAAGGATATTGCAGACCAGACGACCAACCAGCGAGGTAACAGCCACATTCGTTGCCGATTGTTCAAATAGCGCGCGATCGAATCGATCGCCCAAGTCATTAGAAACGGAATAACCAGCAATGAATAATGGTGAATTAAATCCCTTTGCCCTTCGTAATCCGACAGGACATTGAGTAACAACATTGGTGCAGCAGGCAACAAAATTGCCGTAGTTCTCCAATGCAAACCCAGGGCTACCGGCAACAGTAGGAGCAGGTAATAGAAGAGGCGATCGGGTTGAAACAGTCGACTCAGACCGATGGTGGGGTTCGTAATTAATCGCCCCAAGATTTCAGACCAAGAACCTCCAATTGAACCGTAGTTCCAGACTCCCGCCAGCACCCCTTCTGGTCGGGAGGCAGGAATAATGATTTGAGAGGCGACCGCAAACCAAACCGCAGCAATCACCACGGTACACAGTCCAAAATATCGCCGTTTGGCAAACACCCCCATCCATAGTCCAAACGCGGCGATCGTAAAACTGACCGTCTCTTTAGTCCCTAACGCAATGAAAAGAGCAAAGGCTACTTGCCCCAGTTTGCCAGCCCGGGTAGCCCAAATCGCCCACAGGAAAGCAGGTACTGCAAGGGTTTCAACTCTAAATTCCGTATAAAAGTTAATGGTAAATAGAGCGGGATAGAGGACGTAGCACAGCGACAAAGCTCTGGCATAAGCGTGCGGCAGCTTGTTTTGCAGGCAAATGCCGTAAACGGGAATAGCTCCGGCAGTTAGAGCCAGCGCTTGCAATGCCAGCATCCAGTGGGGATCGGGATAGATGCGGTACAGCCAAGAAATGGGATACAGCATGAAGGCTGCGTGATCTCCCATTAAGGTGACCCTGTCGATCGAGATGCTGGAGGCAGTGGGCAGACCGCGACTGGCTAAGTACAGGATTTGGTCGAATAGGCCCAAGTCTAGGCCGGCTCTGAACAGCGCAAACCTCAAGCTGCTACATGCAAAGAAGATTAGGCTGGCAACCCCCACCAGACAACCGCAAAAAAGAATCCTTTTATCTTGCGCTGTTGAAGAGGAGGATACAGCCATGTCAAATGTATTTCTGAATTAGGTTCCGAAAAGCATACTAATCTAGCGCGTCAACACTGTCACATATATGGCAAGGACTAACGTAGAAATATAGCGGTTCTTACTCGCGTGAGGTACATCATTCTATTCCGGTTACGGCCCCATGTGTTTGAGATAATAATTCCATACCTCATACAAATGGGAACCGCTATATCCATCTGACATTTAGATACACTAGATGGTGACGAGATTGCTTAGTTCCAAATGGATTAGATTCAGTGGTATCAATGATGAGCAACCAAAGATAACACTATTTGACAAAGCGCAATTACACATGAAAAGGTTAGCGGCTAGATTCATCAACCGATTGATCAGTGAACTAAATTCCTACCGTAATTCTGAAGTTGACCCCGATCGCACAGGCTAACCAGCAAAGAAAATAAAAAGAAACAGACTGATGTAGGATAATGAATTCATCGGACAGTATGCGTGAGAATAGGGATAGTATTTTTGACAATCGCAACAAGGAAACTCGGGAAGAGTATGTGGCAAGTTTGTCACTTGGCTGAACGGACCCCAACGAATAAAACTTGTAGTGTGGCACCTTCATAACACTTGCCGACAGTTCGTCAATTCATCGCAAGCGTTCTTAACGCGCAGAAGAAAAATAAAGCTCCCTTTCGCAAATTTTAGATGAAAGTATCATATATCGGGCACATTCGGCATAAATAAATAGTAAAAAGCATTGCCCATATCTAGGAAAATTTCTACGGCTGGCAAAATAAACGTTATGATAGGCAACGAGCGTGGTTATAGGCGAATGGTTTTTTAGCTAGTATGATGCAACACTCAAGTTGAGTATTAGTTACTGCTCCGATCTCCGAATCCAATTTCTCATACGTAACTATCTGATTCGAGAGGTCAGCTATGTCAATCTATGTAGGGAATTTGTCCTACGATGCAACTGAAGACGATATTAGAAGCGTTTTCTCTGAGTACGGTTCAGTCAAGAAAGTTCAGTTGCCCACCGATCGCGACACAGGACGCAAGCGCGGCTTTGGTTTTGTCGAGATGGACTCTGATGCGGAGGAAACTGCAGCAATAGAGGCTTTAGACGAAGCAGAATGGATGGGACGCAGCCTAAAAGTTAATAAAGCAAAGCCTCGCACAGAAAGGAGACCGCAAAGAGATCGCTGGTAATCCTCTGGGTTCACGACAGCAGGAAGCGATTTTGTTTGAGTCTTCGCTCGAAATCGCTCCTGTTAAGGCAGGCGACATTTGGAATTGCCTTAATATTGGCAATTGATTGTTCCAAGACAGCAAAAACAGACCCAGAAAGGATCGCGAGTGGCTCAGATATTTGTTGGTGAAAACGAAGCGTTGGAATCTGCTTTACGTCGCTTTAAGCGAGCAGTTTCAAAAGCAGGAATATTTTCTGATATCAGAAGAACCCGATATTTCGAAACCCCAGCCCAGAAGCGTCTTCGAAAATCAAAATCGAACAAAAGGAAAAGAAGAGGTTCAGGACGAAGCTAGTCTTTTCAACCCGTGCTGTCACATCCCTGTAAGTTGCATGGATATCGCAACTGTCAAGCAACTCATAACTTTGCACCATTTGAAACCCTTGCTACACCCAGTTCTCATTGTACCCATTTGAAATGGCTTCAACGTTCGCTCGACTGAGTTGTCAGATGAATTCTTGAGAGATTAATAGAGATTATGGTGAAAGCTAAAGTTGGCGATACTGTGCTCATTCATCTCACAGGCAAATTAAAAGATGGCACAGTTTTTGACTCTACGTTAGATAGCGATCCTGCGAAAGTCTGTATCGGTGCAGGCGAGGTTGTTCCCGGACTCGACCAAGCATTGGTTGGTATGACCCCAGGAGAACATAAGGTCGAATGCATTCCGTACAACTTAGCTTACGGTCCACATCATTCTGAGAAGGTTCTGACAGTCAATCGACACTCTGTTTTTCCCAATACCCCGGTTGAAGTTGGACAGAAATTAGAACGCACAACCCCCAACGGAGAACCGTTGACTCTCACAGTTGTGGCAATCAACAAGTCGAAAGTCACCCTTGATGCCAACCACGTATTGGCGGGAAGAGACTTGATTTATGAAATTAATTTTCTTGAGTTTGTATAGCTGTCGTCATTTCAGTTAAACCCAGCAAAGCCATGCCTAGTCAGGGTACTGGGTAGCTGAAAAGTCCTAACTGACCTGATGAGTGCCATACCAAAGATATTGGTTGCCATCTCAGTTATGCTCCAGCAAACACCCCCGTCTTGCGCAGTACGTCAATAAACTGATACACCGCTGGAGGGCGATCGGCATTCGCCACCACAGCCACACCAATCGATCGTTCTAAGGGTACTGGCAAGCCAAAAGCCCTTACTCCATCTGGCATCGGTATTGTCGCTAGCTCAGGCAAGATTGCTGCCCCTAACCCTTGGGCCACCATGCTCAAAATAGTAGAGTCTTCTCTAATTTCGTAAGCGACTTCAAAAGGTTGTCCTGCCTTAGCCCAGTGCTTTCGCAACATGGCAGTGTAGTCGGCGTAGTTATACAAAATGAACGAGTACTTCGACAGCTCTTCCCAAGTCAGACGCCCCTCGTGTGTGACTTCCGCTTCGGGGAGCAACACCATAAACTCATCCCGAGCAATCTCCCAAGTTTCAAATTCAGCCGAACGAGGCAGCGGCATTAAAGCCACATCCGCAACTCCCTGCCGCAACGCCTGCTCCACCTCCTGTGGCGCACTTTCAGTCAGCGTCACTTCAATATTGGGAAATTTCTTGGTCAGTTGGGAGATAGCCGGGGGGACCAGATGGGTGGCTGCACTGCGAAACGAAGCAATTCTGACACTTCCACCATCCAGACCGCGCACCAAATTGGCATCACGCTCCATCTGTGCGCGCGTGTGCAAAATCTGCCGAGCATGATCCAGCATTTGCTCGCCAATTTCTGTCAGGCGCGCCCCAAATCTACCGCGAGACAGCAACACAACCCCGAGCTCTTCTTCCAAGGAGGCGATCGCTCGACTGACCGCCGACTGGGAAATTCCTAGCTTCATAGCGGTTACCGAAAAATTCTGCGAGTCCGCGACCTCTTGAAAGATTCGTAGCTGCTCCACATTCATATAAATAATCCACACAACAGAGGGGGTGGCGAGCACCACCTGACATCAGTTTGTTTTGTATTGATTCGTTTTTCGCATAGATGGCAATCGCAAATCGTGTTGTAGATCACGGTTAGCAGCGATAAATTACTGGAAAGTTTGGTCATCTTAATAATTATTCACTGCTTGTAAGGCCACTTTCTGCAGGTATACGCCATGTTTGAACTCATCTCCTACAAAAAGTTCCGCGATACCCCACAAGTGCGGTTTTTCGATATCACTATCCCTGACTCGAATGCCCGCGACTTAGTCTGTCACGAGGGCCCAGCGACCAGCCCTAACAATACGTCCGAGGGTCATTGGCAGTTTTACCTGCATCCCGGCCAAGAAGATAATTTGCTGGCCCTTTCCGGCGGAAGAACGTTCTATTTGGTCAACTTCTCGTGGAAACAGCCCTTTCACATTGTGCGGCTCGAGGCCAATGGAGATATTCTTCGCATTCCCCCCGGTACCTTCCACCGTTCGGTATCCGATCCCCAAGGGTCTGTGGTGATCAATCAAGCGGTACGCACCGCCACCGCCACCGTAGAAAGCGAATTCCGGGTTTACAACAGCGCCGAAATCCCCCGATTGATGCAGGCTACATCTGTAGACGCTCTGCCTCCTCAGCTACACCAGTTTGAGAAAGTGCGCCTCAAAGTCGCATAGATTCGCTCCCTTTCCCATTTCCCATCAGCTAGCCTTCATGGGGTTAGCAATTCAGAAATCCATCCGACAGCAATCGCCGCAATCCTCTCGCTTTTGTTGGCGATCGCGCAATATTTCCGCTAAGTCCGGTCGTCCGGTCATAGCTAATCGTTTATCGGCCCACAGTTCGTAGAGTGTATCCACCAGCGGTCCCACCACTGGCCACTTAGTGGCGGCATAGACCCAACCCATACCCAGCACTTCGTAAACTCGACGGAAAACTTCCACCCCTTGAATAACACTGCCATCTGCCAGCAGTGCGTGAATGCGCCCCATCGCCGTTCGATAATCTATGCCGCCATGGAGATCGGGGTCGTAATTGAGATCGGCAATATCCACAAACGACACTAATCCCCGTCCGGCATCTTTGCGCTGCAGGAAATTCACCTCCCGCATGCAGAGGGGGCAGTCGCTGTCGTATAGCAGCTCGATCTGCCACTGATTGGCATCGGCATTTCCCGAAGTGTCAGTCTTGGAGGATGAAGACGTTTGAGCAGTCATACAAGCTTTTGCCATAACAGAGCTGTCCTTTTCTATTATGTTCTGGAAACATAAATATTAAGAAATACGAAGTCTGTTCTAGCCGATATCCATGAATCAGCCCAACCCGCCTGCGTCTAACTCCAGGCCGGCTTCTCAGCCGGTTTCCGTCTCACAGCTATTTCTATGGCTGGCTTGGATAGTGTACGTGGGCTATCTCCTACTAAGCGATTTTCCCCCAGGCCCTTCTCTGCTGCACACCGAACCCGCCACGCTAAAAGAGGCTCTCGATCTCAGCTTCAATTTTTGGTTTGTGATGCCGCTGGTATTTCCCAATCTGGCCCCCAGTCTCAGTCCAGCACTGGAGGGGTTGTTCAACCTCACGGTGGCTTGGGGATTGCTGTTTTGGGGATTTGCCATAGACGGGCGGGGGCAGCGGTTTCCGCTGTTACCCTTTCTAATCGGGACCGCTTTTCTGACCAACGTGTTTTACCTTCCCTGGCTAGCCTTAAGGCGATCGCAACAATCTCTACCGCCAGGTCCTCTCTCGCCAATCGAGACCGTATCGGAGAGTCGTTGGCTACCGGGCTGCCTGGCGGCAGTCGCGATCGCGGCATTGGGATGGGCGGGGTTTGGACGTCCAGAATTTGGAGACTTTGCTACGCGCTGGGCAGATTTTCAAATGGCTGTGGGGAGCGATCGCCTGGCCTATTCGTTTGTTATCGACCTAGTGACGTTCTGGATATTTCAAGGGTGGCTGGTTGCCGATGACATGACCCGACGGAACTGGAGCAATCGGGCGATCGCCTGGGTGGCGAGGTTAGTGCCCTTTCTCGGATTGGTGATTTATCTGTGGATACGACCACCCCTGGATCTCGAACGGGAAATGCCAGCGGCGAACCAGTAGCGAGCATTTTGGGAGTCAACCCATGCCGTTGGAGATTTCTGCAACGGTTCGCTGTACTTTTCTCAGCAATACGAAGGGGCTATGGGCGCGAAGCTACTCATCCTCGCGATACCCTAATTCGGCAAGCAGCCCAGCCGATTGACGCCACTTTGGTCGCACCTTCACAAACAGTTCCAGATACACGTTGCCAACAATCAACTTTTGAATTTGCTGCCTGGCCCCACTGCCAATGGTTTTCAGCATCTGCCCTCGCTTCCCAATCAAGATTCCCTTTTGAGAATCCCGTTCCACAATGACTGTTGCCAAAATCCGCGTAATCTTGGGGCTTTCCTCCACGCGATCGATGGTGATGGCTACTGAATGGGGCACCTCGTTGCGGGTATGGTGCAGAATCTGTTCTCGAATCAGTTCCCCCATAATGAATCGCTCGGGGCGATCGGTAACCAGGTCCGGGGGGTAATAGTACGGGCCTTCAGGGAGCTTCGATGCGATCGCCTGCATCAACGGCTCCAAGGTATCTTCATCCAACGCAGAGATTGCAATATCAGTCGCCTGCGGCAGCATCTCTGTATAGCTCTTAGCGATCGCCTCTTGCTTGCTCCGATCCTCTGGCAGTAGGTCTTGCTTGTTGCGACACAAGATCCTAGGCACGTCTGCAGATAGCCAGTTGGCAATGAAGCGATCGCCCTTGCCAGCCATTTCCGACCCATCCACCACGAGTACGACCACATCCACGCTATTCAGCGCATTGCGGGCAGTATTGACCAAGGCTTCCCCCAGTCGATGGTGGGGTTTGTGAATCCCGGGTGTGTCCACTAAAACGATCTGAGCTTGAGGCAGCGTCAAAATGCCCTGTAGCCGGTTGCGGGTGGTTTGAGCCACAGGGGAGGTAATGGCAATTTTTTGGCCCACCAACCCATTCAGGATGGTGGATTTACCCACGTTTGGACGACCGACTAATGCCACAAACCCCGACCGAAACCCCTGGGGTGCTTTTGGCAGCAATCCGGAAATAGGGGGTGACACATCTTGGGGGGTGAGGGGTTCGCTGCTGGTCATGAATTGTGCGGGTGAAGGTCGCTGGACTGACGCATTAGGATGCCGAATTTCACATATGTTGAGCTTTCATAACATCGAGTATTCATTCAAGATAGCTCAGTCGTTCTTTACTTAAAAAAATCTCAAATCTAGGCTTAGACTTGCTCGAATTCGGTACAAACAAGCTTACGGGACTTTTTAACAATCGGGACGGTAGGCATGGATGGCACGCGACGGGTTGGTGTCATGACTAGCGGTGGAGACTGTGCAGGTCTGAATGCGGCCATTCGAGCTGTCGTCCAGCGAGCCATTCACGGCTATGGCTGGGAGGTGTTGGGAATCCTCAATGCCACCCACGGGCTGTTAAGCAACCCGACCGGCATTGTCCCCCTCACTTTAGAGAGCGTCATCGGCAAGTTGCATCTAGGGGGAACGATGTTAGGAACCACCAACTATGGCGATCCCTTTGCCTACCCCGACAGTAATGGCAATCTATGCGATCGCTCCAAAGATGTCGTTGAGGCTTATCACAAACTGGGATTGAGTGCTCTGGTGGTGATTGGTGGGGATGGCAGCCTGGCCATTATGCGCAAGTTGTCCCAGATTGAGCCGGGTATGAATCTGGTGGCCATTCCCAAAACCATCGATAACGATCTGGCAGGTACGGAGGTGGCGATCGGATTTTCAACAGCGGTCAACGTTGCTACCGAAGCCCTGGATCGCCTTCGTACAACTGCCGAGAGCCACCGACGAGTGATGATTCTAGAAGTGATGGGGCGAGACGCCGGTCATATTGCCCTTCGTTCTGGGATTGCAGGTGGGGCCAAAATTATTTTGATTCCCGAAATCCCCTACGACATGGACAAGGTCTGCGCCAAGATCCTCGATCGACAAAAACGGGGACTGGCCTACACATTGGCGGTGGTAGCGGAGGGGGTTAAAAATATCCGAGGGGAAACGGTCGCCCAACAGTTACATCGCAGCGGTCTCCCCCGACTCGGAGGGATTGGTAATTTCATCTGCGAACAAATTTCGCAGATGACAGATGTAGAGGGTCGAGTCACCGTCTTGGGCCACCTGCAACGGGGTGGGACCCCTTCTGCCACCGATCGCCTAGTCGCAACTGCATTTGGTGTCAAAGCAGTCGACCTGATTGCGGAAGAAAAATTCGATTGCATGGTGGGATGGTGCAACCGAGGGGTGGAAGTGATTCCGATTTCCAAGGCGATCGAAAGCTACGGATGCGTGGATTGTGCAGATACGTTGATTCACACCGCCAGGGGAATGGGCATTTGTTTAGGAGACTAAAGCTTCAGAGTGAAACAAAACCGTCCCGCACATGGACGTTGACTTCTGGAAACGGCAGGCGGCAATCCTCAGTATCGAAGAAAAACCTGCCGACGAGAGTGGTAGCAGTGAACAGACGAAAATGGGTAGACTGGATATTAATAAATGTGTAGGAAAGATATTTAACCGCTAACGTTCAATTCGCCAGAGGCAATAGGCATGATGAGAACAACGGTTGCAGCCGCGCCAACCCCCGCAGAACTTCGGGGGGTTTGGGATGAGATCGGTCCAGAAAGCTGCCCGTTGCACTACAACTTCCACATGCACACCACCTGCTCGGATGGTCGTCTGGCCCCTCTACAGCTGTTAGAACAGGCGCGCGACATTGGTCTGCAGGGGCTAGCTATCACCGATCACCATACGTTGGCGGGCTACCGCGAAATAAGCCAGCATTTACGCTTTAGCGACCCCAAAATATGGACGGGCATAGAAATCAACGCCTTCCTCCACGACTGCGAAGTCCACATCTTGGGATATGGCTTTGACCCCGATGCCCGTCAGCTACGTCCCTATTTAAAACGGCACACCGTTGATGGCCCCGGATACCAGGCTGTTGCGGTTGTGGAAGCGATTCATTTGGCTGGGGGACTGGCGGTATTAGCGCATCCTTTCCGCTATCGCAGTCCGGCCGAACGGCTCGTTCCCGCTGCACAAGCGGTCGGTATTGATGGGATTGAGGCCTACTACAACTACAGCAATCCATTTCCCTGGGTCCCGAGCCCAAAACAAACCCAAACAGCCCTCAATTTAGCTAGTCAGTTTCAGCTGTACACCACCTGCGGGACCGATACCCACGGCCCAAGCCTGTTGCAAAGAATCTAGCTCGGCCTTGCTAGGAACCGATTTCGAACTAGAACTGAATGAGTACTGAACTGAACTGATTCTCAGCGAAAGGTCTTTGTCCAAAGCTCCTGTATTGAGACTCGATCGCACGTCAGACTATGGTGGTAAAGATTCACCCGTCCAGCATGAGAGGATACCGATGGATAGGCCAAAATGGGTTGCGATTGTGACGGGGGCACTCGCCTTAATCCTCAGCATTGGTTATCTTCTGCTCGTCCAATTACTTGATTTTCGCGGCGAGTTCAAACCCGCCCCCATTGATTTGACTCTAATGGATGGTGCCAGACCTCCGCTTGAGATCCAGATAGAGCTGCCTGGTTAACCAGATCTCTCAGTATCGACAACAGTCCAACCGTTTTTTCAGCCATTGACCATAATGAAGAAATATTGAGGTGTTGCATGGGTGGGAGATAGCGGTGTCGAGATATCAGTTGGAATCCAATTACGAGCCCATGGGGGATCAACCAAAGGCGATCGCCGAAATGGTTCAAAACGTGAATCAAGGGCATCAATTTCAAACCTTATTGGGGGCTACAGGCACAGGCAAAACGTTTTCGATCGCCCACACCATCGCGCAGGTCAATAAACCCACGTTGGTGCTGGCTCACAACAAGACTCTGGCAGCCCAGTTGTGCAACGAACTGCGGGAGTTTTTCCCCCATAATGCCGTCGAATATTTTGTCAGCTATTACGACTATTACCAACCGGAAGCCTACGTTCCCGTCACCGATACCTACATTGCAAAAACCTCCTCCATCAACGAGGAGATCGATATGTTGCGGCACTCCGCCACGCGATCGCTGTTCGAGCGGGAAGACGTGATTGTGGTGGCCTCCGTTAGCTGCATTTATGGCTTGGGGATGCCGGAGGAATACATGAAAGCCTCCATCCCGTTTGAGGTGGGGGAGGAAAAGAATCAGCGTCAACTGCTGCGGGATTTAGCCTCTGTACAGTACGAGCGCAATGACTTGGAGCTGTCTCGCGGGAAGTTTCGCCTCAAGGGTGACGTACTGGAGGTCGTCCCCGCCTACGAAGACCGGATTATTCGCGTGGAGTTCTTTGGGGATGAAATTGACGCGATTCGGCTGGTTGACCCGGTGACAGGGGAAATTCTGCAAAGCAATACCTCAATGCGGCTGTACCCTGCCCGACATTTCGTGACGCCAGAGGAAAAGCTAGAGGCGGCGATTCAGGGAATTCGCACCGAGCTGGAAACTCAGTTGGAGGCATTTAAGGAGTCTGGCAAGCTGCTGGAGGCGCAGCGGTTGGAGCAGCGCACCAAGTACGACTTGGAAATGTTGGAGGAAGTCGGGTACTGCAACGGTGTTGAAAATTATTCCCGCCATCTAACCGGGCGCAGTCCAGGGGAGCCCCCTTCTTGCTTGGTCAACTATTTCCAGGACAAAGATTGGCTGTTGGTAGCGGACGAGTCCCACGTGACCGTGCCTCAGTTGAGGGGAATGTACAACGGCGATCGCGCCCGCAAGCAGGTGTTGGTGGATCACGGGTTCCGCTTGCCCAGCGCAGTAGATAATCGTCCCCTTAAGTCGGAAGAGTTTTGGGGGATGGTAAAGCAGGCGATTTTTGTGTCAGCGACACCGGGGAGTTGGGAACTGGAGGTTTCCGAGGCGCAGTTGGATGAAAACACTAAGGCTTACGTGAGTGGCACCGGTCGAGTGGTAGAACAGGTGATTCGCCCGACAGGGGTGGTGGACCCCGAAGTTTCGGTGCGGCCAACAGCGGGACAGGTAGATGACCTACTTGATGAAATTATTTCCTGTGTAGATGCGGGCGATCGCGCGCTAATCACCACGCTGACGAAGCGGATGGCAGAGGACCTGACGGAGTATTTCCAGGAGCGAGGGGTACGAGTACGCTACCTTCATTCCGAGATCAATTCGATCGAGCGCATCGAGATTCTGCAAGATTTGCGGGAGGGGGCGTTCGACGTGCTGGTGGGGGTCAACCTTTTACGGGAGGGGTTAGATCTACCAGAAGTATCGCTGGTGTCGATTTTGGATGCCGACAAAGAAGGGTTTCTGCGGGCAGAGCGATCGCTTATTCAGACCATTGGACGGGCGGCAAGACACGTGAACGGTCGGGTGATTATGTATGCCGACAATATGACAGACAGCATGGCGAAGGCGATCGCTGAGACGGAGCGTCGTCGCAAGATTCAGTTGGAGTACAACACAAAGCACAAGATTACCCCAAAGCCGATTGTCAAAAAATCAAACAATGCGATTTTGTCATTCTTGTCGATTTCGAGGAAGCTGAGCGATCGGCAATTGGAGGATGCGTTCCAGCAGTCGACCGAGATTCCGCTGGAGGATATCCCCAACTTGATTCAGCAGTTCGAGGAGAAGATGAAACAGGCTGCATCGAATCTTGAGTTTGAAGCGGCAGCGGATTATCGCGACAAAATCAAGAAGCTACGTCAGCGATTGCTGGGGCAGAAGCCAGCGTGAAGGTTCATTTTCGGCCTGGTTCAAAAACTCAAGTAAAGTAATAAGGCTGCACTCTTCCTTGATATTCTGCATTGGCCCTCTAAATCAGTGCAAGCCACTGTGAATCAAGAGACAAAGCCCTTCAGGATATACTTTTAAAAAGCATAGGGATTAATTTTATACGAGAAGGCTTTCTCAAGCGAATAAAAACTGCTAGCAAAATTCGATACAAATACTCAATTTTTCTATTTTTAAACAATCATTCACATACATATCCAAATCTTGAGGTTATAGTATCTAAATAGCAAACTTTTATTGGGTCGAAATAGAACTTAGAGCAAGCAGGAAATGGCTTCCTTATTTTCAGGCCTCCTTTCATTCAAATCCTCCGACTGGTGCAAGCAAGTCAAAGACCCCCTGCGAGTCATCGAGCACTTCTATAAGACGCGCACCGACATCCCGCTTAGCAAACGCCGAGAAATCAGTCGCCAAAGCCTGTGCAAAATCAAAGGGTTAACTCCCCATTTGGCCAAAGTTATCCTTAACCAGTGGGACGAAACCTCATCCCCCCGCCCCAATCCCACACCTCCGCCCCC
Source organism: Synechococcus sp. (assembly GCA_051439605.1). Lineage (GTDB taxonomy): Bacteria > Cyanobacteriota > Cyanobacteriia > Thermostichales > PCC-7336 > PCC-7336. The sequence continues at coordinate 23,155 of JBFRWN010000097.1, read as the reverse complement.
ACCCTCCATTCCCGACCCACGCAATACCCGCGCCGCTCTTCACCCAACTCCTAGCCCCCGCCACACCCCCTCCGTCCTCCAGCCAACCCCTAAACCGGTGTGCTCCAGCACCTCCTCATTACTCGACCCAGACGACCTCAGGTCTTCCCCCCCCAGCCCCCCTCCACTCCTCGGCCAAGCCTTACTCAAAGCAGGATTAGTCCGCCCCAACCAAATCCTGGTGGCCCTGAATGATGCCAAGTACCGCGAAGACCTCAAAATCGGCGAAATTCTGGCTCTGCGAGGATGGATCCAGCAAGAAACTGCAGACTTTTTCGCCGAAGTCCTCCCCAATCTTCCCAACACCCCCAAAAAAGAGCCCATCGGTCAGTACCTAAAAACAGCCAAGCTGCTGACCCAAAAACAAATCGATAACGTGTTGACCTACCAAAGAAATAATCCAGTCAAATTTGGCGAAACAGCCGTGGCCCTGCGCTACCTCAAAAAACAAACCCTGAATTACGTTCTGGACTACGTTGTCTAACGTTATATATTGGCCTGACGCCCCATTTACCCAACCGAATCCTCAGCTACCGCAGGATCGATCGCACAACCCACCCCCCGATTCCTGAGCCACAGTTTCAAACCATCCGGCAGCTATCACTGTCGCAATTTCAGTTAGCTCAGTCAGATTTATTTGCCTGGGCAGGCTTCTGGAGCGCTGAACTATCCTCACTGAGGTCGCTCGTTATAGGACCGACAGGAGCGCAATTCGCCGTTTCTGTAAAGATATGTAAATATAGATGAGAGAGATACCGATACATTCGAATGAACTTGCAGCAAATCGCCACCCTCCTGGATCGTCCCGATCCTCAACAGCGAATAAAAGGTATCGTCAAGCTCGGGCACCATTCTCCAGAGAATGCAGTCCCCTTACTTAAACAGCGGATGTTTGACTCCAAGTTTTTATTCGTTCGTTTCCAACATCAACGGTATTGCTGAAGCAGCCTACGCCATAGCAAATACAGCGAAGATGCGCGACCTCACCTAAAAGCACTCTTCCAGCAACCTCCCCATTGGCTGATGCGCCCGAACATCAGGAATTTCCCGCCTCGTAACATCCAACCTGCCGCAACCTCATGAGAACTCCAAAAGCCGATACCGTCCGCGATTACCTTCAAGCTATGGGCCGCATCCCCATGCTGACCCACGAAGAGGAAATCAAATTCGGTCAACAGGTCCAGCAAATGATGTCCCTATTGGGCATCAAGGAACAGCTGGTTACCGACCTCGATCGCGAGCCCACCCCCACAGAGTGGGCCCAGAACGCAGGACTTTCGGAAATGGAACTGAAACAAGCGATGGCTAGGGGGCGGCGATCCAAACGCCGAATGGTGGAGGCGAACCTCCGTCTGGTTGTTTCGGTGGCAAAGAAATATCTGAATCGCAATGTGGACTTTCTGGATTTGATTCAAGAAGGCAACATTGGCCTGCAGCGGGGGGTGGAAAAGTTTGACCCCGGCAAGGGCTATCGCTTCTCCACCTATGCCTATTGGTGGATTCGACAGGCCATCACCCGAGCGATTGCTCAAACCAGTCGCACCATCCGCCTACCAGTACACATTGTCGAAAAACTCAATAAGCTCAAAAAAGCTCAGCGCAAGCTGGGGCAACAGCTGGGTCGCACCGCCACCATCCCGGAATTGGCGGCAGAAATCCAGGTAGACCCCGAAGATGTGCGCAAATATCTGCGCTACTCTCGCATTCCCCTCTCATTAGACGTGCGCGTCGGGGATAACGGTGATACTGAACTGGGGGAACTGCTAGAGGACACCAGCGCATCGGCGGAAGAGTATGTTGTCAAAACCTGCCTGCAGGCAGATATGCAGCAGGTGATGCAGCGTCTGACCCCAAAGGAACAGCAGGTGCTGTGCCTGCGCTTTGGTCTGGAGGGGGCTAAGCCCTTAACCCTGAAAAAAGCTGCCCTCATTCTCAATCTCAGTCCAGAGCGGGTACGCCAGATCGAGCGATCGGCAATTAAGAAAATGCGTCAGAGCAAGGAAAACTTGCAGGGGTACCTGGCTAGCTAGAGAGAATGTTAAGGCTCACGGAGAGCGGCGTTTAAGAATGGCAAAGGAAGCCTAAAAAAAAGCCAGAATTCTGCAAGGTGTGCTGAGGTTACGGCACTCTAGTCACATGCACCCCATTGGAAGCATGTTGGCGATCGCCCGAAAACTGCGCAGAAAGCTACCCAAATTTTCCCTCCAGCAGGTGTTGGTGGGGCCGTTTTTAATTCAAATTCTGATTGCCACCGGGTCGATTGGTGCTCTGTCTTTTTACAACGGTCAGCGGGCAGTTCATTCTTTGGCTCGGGATCTGAGCTCCGAAGTCACCTCGAATATCGAGCAACACCTGCTGCGCTTCGCCAACCTGCCCCACACCTTTCTGCACATTACAAAGGCGGCGATCGACACGGGCCAAATCGATCCCACCGACCTCGATGCCTTGGAAGACTACTTCTATCGGGTGGTCCAGCTGGAAGTTCCCGTCCAAACCATCTATTACGGAGATGAATCGGGTCACTTCGTATTGGTCAAGCAGGAGCGAGACCGCGCCCTTACCTACCTGTTGACGGAAGATACCGCCCCCATTCGCCACATTTACGAACTGAATGCCCGAGGAAAACGAGGTCAGCTGCTTCAAACTGCCCCCTACGACCCTCGAGAACGTCCCTGGTATGAAGCTGCAATAGAAGCAGCGGGACCGACGTGGTCGCCCCTCTATTATTTTGCCGCTGAACCCATTTTAGGGATTACCCCCGCCCTTCCCATTTACTCAGGAGACGGGCAGCTACAGGGGGTGTTGGCAATCGACATCACCTTGTCTCAGATCAATCACTTTTTGCAGAATCTCAATATTGGAGAAAACGGGCGCGCCTTCGTGATGGGACGAGGGGGGGAAGTGGTAGCCAGCTCAATTGTCACGTTTAACTCGCTGGCTCCCAATGAAGAACGCGTCCCGTTTCGCGTCGATAACAGCGGCAATCTGCACCTGCAAGAGGTGGGGGATTACCTGCTGCACCGGTTTGGGGACTACGATGCCATTCAGCCCTTTCAAGAACTGATTTCCCTAGAAGGGGGTAAGCAGTTTATGCAGGTGACCCCTCTACGGGATGCCCGCGGTTTGGATTGGTTCATGGTGGTAACCATCCCCCATTCCGATTTGATCGGCGACGTGCGCAACAGCATTTGGGACACCTTCGCAATTTTTCTGATTGCCATGGCTATCGCGGTTTTAACGGGCCATTGGACCGCCCGCTGGATTGCCCGTCCAATTTTGCGCCTAAGCAATGCTGCTCGGGAGATGACGGAAGGGGGACCAGCCGCCCTCAACCGTAAGGTGCCGAGAAGTACGGTCAAAGAACTGGAGGTATTGTCGTCTTCATTTGAAGGATTAGCTCAGCAATTGTTGGGGAATTTCGATCGCCTCGCCCGCAGCAACGAGCAGCTAGAACAGCGAGTGGAGGAGCGGACCACTGCGCTGCGCTCGGCGGCACAGCAAATGCGGGCGATTTTCGCCGCCATGACCGAAGTGATTTTGACATTCGACCGCGAGGGGCGTTACGTCGGCATTGCCCCCACCAACCCCTCGTTGCTGATTGCCCCCCGAGAGGAACTTTTGGGGACACTCCTGCAGGATTTCATTGAGGAACCGGAACTCAGCCTCTACTTGGGTTACATCCAAACTGCGATCGATCGCGGAAAGACCACAGACTTTGAATATTCCCTCAAACTGGAGGACCGGACAATTTGGTTTGCAGGCCGCATTACCCCAGCAAGCAAGCAAACGGCCCTGTGGGTGGCCCGCGACATCACCGAGCGTCAGCAAGCGCAGCAGGCATTGCAGCTAGCGGAGGCCAAATATCGCAGTATTTTTGAGCAAGCCTTAGAGGGGATTTTTCAGATTGCCCCTGAAGGCAAGCTGATTGGAGCCAACCCGGCTTTGGCAGAAATGTATGGCTACAGCAGCCCCAATGACATGATGGACTCGATTTCTAACGTCACTCAGCAACTGTATGTCGACTATCCACGGCGACAAGAACTACTGGTTCAATTGGAGACGCAAGATGCGGTGGAAACCTACGAAGCAGAGGTGCGGCGGCCAGATGGGACAACATTTTGGGTGAGCGAAAATTTACGAGCGGTCAAAAGCAAGGCCGGTGAACTGCTCTACTACGTGGGCACAGTGGAGAACATTACCGCCCGCAAGCAGGTTGAAGAAGAACTGCGCTTTCACGCCTTCCACGATCCTCTGACCGGATTGCCCAATCGGTCGCTGTTCACCGATCGGCTTGGGCAGGTGCTTGAACGCAGCCGTCGCCGCCTCAACTACAGCTATGCGGTACTCTTCCTCGACTTGGATCGCTTTAAGGCGGTCAACGATACGTTGGGGCACCACATTGGCGATCTCCTGTTGCAGCAGACTGCCCAGCGACTGAGCCAATGCGTGCGTACTGGGGATACCGTATCCCGTCGCGGTGGCGATGAATTTACAGTGTTGTTGGATGACATGGGGGATGCTACCAGCGCCCTACAAACCGCCGAGCATATTCTGAACTCTCTAGCTCAGCCTTTTACGATTGGAGACCGGACGATAGTCGCAACGACCAGTATTGGAATCGCGATCGGTCACCCCCAATACGACAACTCCACTCAAATTCTCAAGGATGCAGATACAGCGATGTATTGTGCCAAAACCGCTGGCCGAAACTGCTACAAAGTGTTTGATGGCTCTCTCCAGCCGCGTCCTGCTTCTGCCGAGAAGCTGACACAACATCAAGAATCCAACCTTTACCGCAGGGATGAACTGTCCTGATGGGTTGTCCGCTCGCGCTCCCGTAAAGTTCTTTCTCCCTGGGGGTAGCTTGAAACTGAAGGAATACGACCGATACCGTCAAGCGGCAAAGACAGTTCCACTCGACTTTGAAGGTTAAGCGATCGGCCTCAGTGTGATTCAAAGCTGTCGGCGGCAGGGACGGTTTGCCATCCAATTTTTCCAGCAAGCTTTGATTGTTGCTGACCATCTTCAGCAATCTATGCCTTCTCGTATTCCCAAATTTTAGACCTGAATCCTTACCCATTAGCGATGTTCCAGAGGGGAAAGAAGTTCGCTTTTGGTGAGTGAATTTATTGGCTCAATCATCAACATTGCGATGTCGCTGTCAGATCGATAAAGGCATTTGTAACGATCGTCCGCTAGACCTAAATGTAATTTATAGAACAAATCGGAATATCAATTTCTGCTAAGAGAAGGATATTCTTCTATTTTAGGAGGTGTGTGCAACACTCGAGGCTATTTCAACATCGTTCGAGCATTGGTCTAGCATCTTGATAAAGCTTGCCGAAAAGCATTTTAATCGCTGAATAATGTCACATCTTTACGATAGAGGAGATTGGTGTGGTGAGGACTCTAGCAAGTAAAAATACTCTTGAAAATTTTTTGCAGGATTGTCGAGAGCTCATTGATAGCTGCCAATCGCCTGCTGATTGTGTAGCGACTCTCTCTCCATTGATGTTTCAGTTACTGAAAAGTCACAAAACTTTTCTAAAACCCCACCATTTGCTCAGCCATCCCGATCGCTACGAAAGGAATGCGATTTACATCGACAAAGATAATCAACTGAGTTTATTCGCGATTGTTTGGTTGCCAGGGCAGTGGACGCCCATTCACGATCACGGTACTTGGGGTTTGGTAGGAGTACTAGAAGGAGTCTTGGAAGAGCGGAATTATATTCGAGTCGATCGCCAAATTAATGAGACCAATAAGGGTATAGAACTAGTACGAGGCGGAGTAACGATGCTCACGCCAGGTGCAGTCACTAGTTTTGTCCCAAACCCAGACCATATCCATATCACGGGCAATTCTCATTCCTCTCAGCGTATTATTTCTCTTCATCTCTACGGTCACGCCATGGCTGGATTCAATACCTACGACATCGAGACAAAATCACGGCACTGGACTGATGTTCGTTGCAATCAATCGTCTGGAGCTGACTCAAACTGATTGGCTTGGGGTGACATTTTGAAAAGCCGAAAGGCATGGCTTATTTTTGTTATGCTTTTGGAGCAAGATTTTTATTTTCAACTCCAGAACTTTCGTTCCCATTGTCACATTTGTTGAGGATGGAGAGTATGGCTATCCTTTTCATACTTTCTGCAAAGATCTCATCACATAGAGATGTCACCTTACCTAGGATAGAGAGCACGGAGGAGAAGTCAGGGCTATTTCGTTCTAAAGAGAGCAAAGATAGGGTAAGGCATCGAGTTTGTGAGAGTGATGCCAACGCCAGCAATAATAGCAACCGACAAGTCGTTTAGGACACTTCAGCGGCCCAGAACCCCAACCAGGCATAGATCTTTCCGTCCTAACTGAAATGTCTAAAGCTATAGAACTGGGCGAACGAAAAAAGCTCGGAGTGTCAGAGAATGCTTTTTGATAGCGCCCAAGACTCTCTCAGCAAGGCGATCGCCTCCTGCCCCTTTTGTGACATGCAATACAAAGTCTTACGATCCTCCTCCTAGAGGAACTGGGCAAACATCACAGCAAGATATCTACAGCAACTCGTCTGTCGATGGGGCGATGCGCGGTGCATTCTGCAAGATGCGTCATTTCCTGATGACCACCCAAGGAATGAGCGAGGACGAGGCAATTACGCTGATGTCCGTAGCAGCGGATTTTGGTATCACCCAGGTGGTGGATGGCAATTGGGGAGTACACGGCGTGATTCAAAAGGAAATCTTGCCTCCCTCGCCCCAGCCATTGTTGAGCAATCCCACTGATGAAAAACCCCTTAGACAGCAGCAGCCTTGACCACAGTCGATCGCCTGCGAATCTTCTCCCCCGTTAACAATTCCGCCACATCCATCCCGTTGCCAATCACCCCCGGAACGCTGGGATAGCCTGCCGTAGCCCCCACCATCATCAGGTTCGGCAACTCTGTCTTGTAACCCATACGATTCAACCCCACTTGGGCGGGAATCAACTTGGCACCGTAAATATTTCCTTTCGGCTGACCGAGAAAATGCTCGCTAGTCGTGGGCGTGCCGAACACCTTCAAGCGCACGTAACGATCCACATCGGGAATCAAATCCCGCACCGATCGCATCACCTGTTGGTAAACCTCCTTCTTCTTCGCTTTGTATCCCTCCGGATCGTGCTCGTGTAACTCCTGGAAAGGGGTGTACGGACAAACCGTGGCAATTTCCAACACGTGATGCCCCTCAGGAGCCATGCCCGGTTCGGCGGATTTCATCGTGGGACAGGACATAAATATCCACGGGCGGTCCAGATTGCCCTGAAGCTGTTGCTGGTAGGCCAAATTCAGATCCCCGGTGGGGTAATACCAAATATTCCAGCTACCAATACCGTATCTCTTGGGGTCAAATTGTTCGTCCAAGCCCAAATAGATATTGAACGCGCTGGTGGAATAGGTGTAATCGGTTAACCGCTGGCGCTCGCGATCGCTTAACCCCTTGCCGCCATTCATTAACTGCACCGTCAATTTCGGGTCCAGATCGCTGATATATCCCCGTTCCGCCACGTACACGGTGTCTCCCACCGTCACCGATGTCACCTCCCCTTCAAACACGTCAATCTGGTCAATGGGGGACGAATACCGCACTACCCCACCGAAATCGGTAATCGCTTCCGCAATGGTGTCCACAAATTGTTTGAAATGGTGTTTTGGGTAGTAAGCCCCTTCGGCATAGTCCCAGACCAATGCAGTGTGGGTAATCAGCGCGATTTCGTTAGGAGGAAGAGCATAATCGCCACTTTGCCCCGCCAGGACGGCCTGCACCGTAGGTGACAGCTTCACCTCATCAAACAGATCCTGCAAGGTCCAATCTCGCCGTTGGAACAATCCGTAATATTTAGGTAACTTCAGCCAATCAGACCACTTGCGGTCGAACCACTTTACCTCTTGGGTGAGCTCTTTTAGCTGTTGATGTAAAAACTTGATTTCGTCGCAATAGTCGTGGATGGCTTGTTCGTCCTCCGGAAATTCGGTCAGCAGGCGATTGCGGAATCGCTCCCACCCCTGGGGAATGCAAAAGTCTACATCGGGGGTAATGACGCGATCGATGCAATCGCGATCGATAGGGTTAAATGGAACCTTTTTACCGATGTAGCTGAGGAAAGTCCCGATGGTTTGATTGGGACCGCATTGGGAGATGTAGTGAACATCAGCGCAAAATCTGTATTTGCCAAACGGGAAGGTGTGGCAGCATCCCCCCGGCAAGTAATGCTGCTCTAACACTGCGACTTGAAACCCTTGACGAGCTAAGCAAGCGGCCGCCGATAATCCCCCCAACCCCGCACCCATGACGACGTAGTCAAATGTTTGCACCTCTTCCTCCCTTTCTGGGAACAAGCCACAGAAACGATCGAACAATGGTGGAGGAGTTCGGGACTGAGTCCAATAGCAATTCAACAGGATTCGGTAGAGCTGCACGAGGAGTGCTGGAATCCGGCACTCGCTCCACCCTCCAATCCTAAGAAATTACGCATACGAATTGAGGAAATGTTTCGCAATATTGACTTCATCAAGTATAGGTATAGGGTTCTTAACCCTGGGGGACTTGATGGAGACATTCAGAGAATTTTGTGGAGGAATACAATAAACGTAGGGGGGATCGATGCCTCGACGGTGGTGTAGGAGTTATGGATTGATGGGTGTTCTATCTATAGAAATTACAACACTACTATTGAAGTGAAAGATCGATGGATATCCCCTTTCTTGTTTGCATCATTCGATCTCGATATGTCTGAAATGGCGATCGCTATTTTTTATCAGAAAGGTTGGGAGCTATGCCCGACACCACAACGACAACATTTGTTGAATTAGATCTGACTCAACCCATTTGGGAGCGGTTGTACTCCGTTGCGCCATTGGTAGTGGTGGGAACGCGGGAACAGGAGGGCGGTTACGATTTAGCCCCCAAACACATGGCGATGCCGCTGGGGTGGGGGAATTACTTTGGCTTTATCTGTACTCCGCGCCATCGCACCTATAGCAACGCTCGCCGCGAAGGATATTTCACTGTCAGTTTCCCCAACCCCAATCAAGTGGTTTTAGCTAGCCTGTCGGCGGCCCCCCGCTGCGATCGCGGCGATAAGCCCGCACTATCTGCCCTGCCCACCGTTTCTGCCACGGTGATCGATGGCGTTTGCCTGCAAGACGCCTACCTGTGCTTGGAATGCCAGCTGGATCGGATTGTGGATGGGTTTGGGGAGAACAGCCTGATTGCAGGGAAAGTTGTGGCGGCTCGCGTGCAAGCGGACTCTCTGCGATCGCGCGATCGGGATGACGCCGATCTGCTCGCCCAATCCCCCCTGCTGGCCTTCCTCCCTCCCGATCGCTACGCCCGCATCAATCGCAGCTTCTCGTTCCCTTTCCATACAGGATTCAAACGTTAACGTGACCTCTCTCTCCACTACACCTGCCACAACTGCCGCGCGATTGCTGGATTACCTCCACAACCGCCAGGAGCAGATGGAGACATTGCTAGAGCAGTTGGTGCTGGCGGAGTCTCCCTCCACAGTGCCCGAATCGCAACAGCAAGTTCTGGAAATCTTGCAAGCGGCCTTAGAAGAACGGAGATATCGCATCCGGCGTATACCGGGGCGGCACAGCGGCGGTCATCTGCTGGCGGTGCCCCGCGATCGCCAACCCCGCCAGCCTATTCAACTGTTGTTAGGTCATTGCGATACTGTCTGGCCCTTAGGCACGCTGCAGACCATGCCGTTGGTGCAACGGCAGGACAAACTGCACGGTCCCGGCGTTTATGACATGAAAGCAGGGCTGGTAATGACGATTTTTGCCATGGAAGCGGCTCGGGAGATCTCGGGACTACCTGCCGTTGCGCCGGTGTTATTTGTCAATTCCGACGAGGAAATAGGCAGCCGCGAATCCACCCCTCACATTCGTCGTTTAGCCCGACTGGCCGATCGCGCCTTTGTGATGGAACCGTCCCTCGGACCGCTCGGCAAGTTGAAGACCGGGCGCAAAGGGGTGGGCAAGTTTACGGTGCGGGCGATCGGTCGTGCCGCCCATGCTGGCTTAGAGCCAGAAAAAGGGGCCAGTGCCATTCTGCAGCTCTCCCACACGATTCAGCAGCTATTTGCCCTCAACGATCCGGAGCGGGGAATTACGGTCAACGTCGGTACGATTGACGGCGGCATTCGTCCAAATGTGATTGCCCCCGAAAGCTCTGCAGAAGTAGACGTTCGCATCTTGCATCAAGAAGACGTGCCCCGGATCGAAGCCATCATTTTAGGGATGCAACCCACAGTCCCCGGGACGCAATTAATGGTAACGGGCCGGATTGGACGACCGCCGATGGAGCATACCCCCGGAAATCGCCTGTTATGGGCGCGTGCCCTTCAGGCCGCGACTGAGTTGGGACTGGATGTGGAAGAGGCGACGGCTGGAGGGGGATCGGACGGCAATACCACCAGTTTGTATACCCCGACGCTGGATGGCTTAGGGGCGGTGGGGGATGCTGCCCATGCGGTGGGGGAATGTATCGCGATCGATCGCCTCAGGGAGCGGGCGGCTCTGTTGGCTCGCTTGCTGTTAGAGCCCCCGTTGAACCTAAAGACAGTGACTTGAAATCGAGTCACTGGCGCTCGACCACCTTAGCAGAGGATTTGCCATTGCATTAGAGGATTCCGAATGAGGGTTGAGTTATGTCTGGCCGGTATTTTTTCAGTACGCTGACTCGCATCTCCGACTTGAGCACAGGCCATTTTGATGTGCGAGAGTTACCCCGAGATGAATGGGCAACGGGGGATTACGTGGTGGGAGAGGTCATCTCTCCTGTGCCCCCCAACGCCAAAGTGGAGTTGACCAACGGACGGTTGGCGGGGGTGCTTGAGGGGGATGCCATTGTGGGGGCGTTTGGGGTGCGGCGGGCCACGTTGGAGGCGGTGGGGGATTGGCAGTCTATTGGTCCTGATGGTCGTATGGATGCGCTCACTGTAGCGGGGTTAATGGGGCGGTTGACTTCGAAATCCAATTTGATTCCGAGCCTAACGAGTTTGCAGTATCGCGGCCATGTCATGCGGGGCGATCGCAAGGTTGTGATGAAGGACTTTGTTCCGTCCACGGGGGATATTGACTATCAATGCCCGACGGTCATGATGATTGGGACCTCGATGTCGTCTGGCAAGACTACGGCAGCGCGGGTGATTATCCACATGCTCAAACAGGCGGGTCTGAAGGTGGTGGGGGCGAAATTGACGGGAGCGGGTCGCTATCGAGACATTCTGGCCATGGGGGATGCTGGGGCCGATCGGATTATTGATTTTGTGGATGTCGGTCTACCCTCTTCCATTTGCCCGCCGGAAGAGTTTCGGGTGGCAGTTCGTCAGATGTTGGCGCTGATTGCTGCCGGACAACCGGATGTGGCGGTGGTTGAAGCGGGGGCTTCCCCATTCGAGCCCTATAACGGGGATATTGTTTTGCAAGAAATGGGGGAACAGATCCGCTGCACGGTGCTGTGTGCTTCCGATCCTTACGCAGTCATAGGGGTGAGTCAGAGTTTTGGCTTGCAGCCAGATTTGGTGAGTGGCATTACTACGAATACAACGGCTGGTATTGAGTTGGTTGAAAAATTGGCGGGGGTACAGGCACTGAATCTGACTGTTCCTGCCTCTCAAGAGCCTTTAATGCGATTGCTTCGTAAGAAATTGCAGTTACCTAAACTGGGGCAAGAGAACGTAAACGAGCCTGTAAGTGTATTGAAGTGATTGGCATGCATCCACTATTTAAGGCTATTGCACACAAGGAGTTGAATCGTAAAGCATTACCGTTCAGTGGGATAGGAGTAATTCCTAACGTTGATTGAGTTTTTGATTCGACCCAGCTGCTGCATGGTATTACCTTTTGGGAGCGGAATATATTTGTAGCATCCCTGAAGTCCTTACTGGTTATTGGTTACAACGATTCCAATGAGAAAAACTTTAGATTCATTCTCTGCTCCTAAATACTCTTATTTCATTCAAGCTTTGATGCACAGTTGAGTGTATTATTCTAATCTCAGAATACTAGAATATCCGTGTCTAATAAGTTCTCTTCTGATGAGGATATTGTAGCAACCTAGCTATTGTTGTATATAAAACATTCAATCTATATATTCCGCTCCCTCGGTGATTCTATTAAGTAAAATCGCAAGACTCCTGACTCTTATGACAAGCTTGTCTACAAAGCTCGCCATTTGATCGAAAACTTTTTTGCCAAGCTCAAGCAATATCGAGCCATTGCAACTCGTTACGACAAAACCGATCGTAACTTCCTTAGGAGCAATATTTTTATCAGCTTCCGTCATCTGGCTTAATCGATGACACGCCCTAGTATGTCATCATCAAATTCTATAGGAAATTCGGCCAAGAATGCTGAGGATGAGGACTCCCCAAAATAATCCTGAAGACTTAAGCTTAAGCCGCCTACTATCGCTTCGGCTGCGCTTCCGTCGATGTCCTCATAAGTATCGGTGGGTTCGTTGATAAAAAGTTTGCGTCGCTGCATTACGAAGTACCAGGTGTCAATACCTGTATTATAAAACTGAAATTGTCTAGGTCCGGTGTAAGCTTCGCAACACTTAATTGATATACAGACACACACATGCTAAGGCGATTCCTGATTGAGCGAAGTACAGTTGAGATATAGGAAATAAAGGAAAAATTCATTTATGTAATAACTCTTCCCTTTATGAAGGACTATGAAAGAACATTCTCTCTTGCTTTCAAAAATCCGTTGATGGTGCAGAGGAATCCCATAACTGTGGCCAATGGAAGCGTACTATATTTGTAGTATCGCTACAGCCTAACCTGTGTAAGGACTCCAAGGCTTTACACGAGTCATCATCAAAGATATTCTACTTTTCGATCGCATTAACCAGGGAAGCTTACCTCTAAATTTTGAATGAAAGGAATAAATTGGTGCTGAAAGTGAAATTAGCCGTGTCATTAGTACGAAATTGGTAAAAGCCACTGCTTTATAATTCTGGTTCTCGCGGATTTTGTGGAGAGGCCTAAAAGTCGGGATCTATAACCGTTCATTTCATCGTGGCCGAGTTGCAGAAACTAGAGTGCAAGCAACATCCTACGATTCGCACGTTCCGCAAGGCTTTGCGCAAACAGCGAGACGATTTATTGGCCTTTGCTGGAGTACTCGATCCCAAGCTTGCAGAGTTCGCTCAACGTTTCGACTTGCCCCTGGAGAAGGTAAGCGAGATTTGTTTACTTTTCCGCAAACAGCCGACATCCAATCCCTACTGGGAACGGAGGAATCAATTACATGCAGAGCTTTCCAGTCAATTTCATTCACTCGTTGATGGAGGCGGTGGCTGAAGCACTCAAGCAGACCCCCAGAGCCAGCTCTCTGGTGGAAAATCTCAATTCGCGCTTGCGCAACTACCTTTTTCCTCCACAAGAGTTTGAATGATTCCTATCTCAGTCTGCAGAAATTCTTCCTCAACCATCGCCGCTTCATGCGCAGTGAAGTGCCCGAGCGTATAGGCAAGAGTCCCAAGGAACTGATGACTGGAGAAGCTCATCAGCCTTGGCTCGAACTACTGGGATTTCAGCGATTCCAAAGAGCGTAATCACGCTTCTATTATCGAGCTTGGTCAACTTTAAAAGTTGGTCTACTTTGTTGTGCAAATGTTACCTATATTGGCCAATATTTGAACCATCCCCTTGGTCTTAATCGCGTTGTGCATGGCACGGTTGAAAGACTCGATCGCATCGGGGAGGTACCTAGCGGTACTTTGCGAAAGAGGCGTGATGCCCGAATGACTACTTAAACTAGAAGTGGGGGTAATTCACAAGCAATTACCAAGACAGACCGATCGGAGGGTGAACCCATGTACGTCGATCGAAAAGAAGGACTCAGACACAGCGAACCTTTGGCCATCGAGCTAGCAGAATTTTGGCGGTCAATAGAAGAAGATGCGGTCGATCGCCTACTGGAACACCCCGATCGACCCACCCGAGAATATTGGGAGGATCGGTTTAAACAAGCCTATGCCAACTGCAACGAACAGGGGGTACCTGAGTCAGATCTCAAAACTTGCACTACCCGTCATTTTTGGAGCGATCTCACCCGACTGGCCCACGAAGAACTTCAAGAGGTCAGTAACGAGGCCCAACGAGCTTATTGGACCTCGGTTTTGGCTTATGCCCACACTCAAATTCTGTTGAACGGTAAGCCTCGCAGTGCCTCCGAAAAACTAAGCTAGCTGGGTATTTGAAAGCCCATCAACGGGTTCTGATTGATGCGTTAGAGCTTGTAGCCAATCTTGCGCAACAGATCTTGGCGCGCTTGCACATCTTCTGCCCCCTCCACCCCCTTTGGTGAGAAACCATCAATTACCCCTAAAATTCCCCTTCCCTGTATGGATTCAGCCACAATGACTTCGACCGGGTTTGCAGTCGCGCAATAGATGCCACAGACCTCCGGGCATTGCTTGATGGCATTAAGGACGTTGATCGGGTATGCCTCCTTCATCAGGATGATAAAGCTGTGTCCGGCCGCGATCGCCTCTGCATTCTCGGTCGCACTGGCTTGCAAGGCTGGATCGTTACCCGCCACTCGTATCAGACAGGGACCGGATGCCTCGCAAAATGCGATGCCAAACTGCGCGGAAGGCGATGTCCCCACCATGATTTCGTACAGATCTTCAATGGTTTTAATGAAGTGGGTTTGCCCCAGAATGAGATTGCTTTCCTCTGGAAGATTCAGTGCAACTGATTTAAGATCCATCGTTTTCTCCTTATGATATGGAACTCGATCGAGGGGGGGGGAATATCGATTAAGACAGCAGATCTATCGTTATCTTTTGTGTTCTGGGTTGTTAAAGTCAGTTTTACAGCCAGCATCCCAGACATCCGGTTGATTGCCATGGGCTGGAATGCCGCCGTTGTCTTTCAAGAGTCTGGCCATATGCATACAGTTCCAAGCCAAGAAAGTTGTATTTCGATTCGTGAAATCATTCTCTGGTCCGCCAGACCCAGGATCTAGATAAGACGGACCAGGCCCCACCTCTCCCAACCACCCCGCATCAACTTGGGGAGGAATGGTATAGCCAATATGGGATAGAGAAAACAATATGTTCATTGCACAATGTTTGATCCCATCTTCGTTACCAGTGATTAAGGTAGCCCCAACTTTACCGTAGTCGCGGTACTGACCTTTTTCGTTAAGAAGGTGGGTGTAGCCATACATTCGTTCCAATACTCGATTGCAAACTGAACTTTTCTCGCCCAGCCAAACGGACGTACACAGCACCAAAATATCGGTTGCATCAATTTCTTTTTGGATTTGGGGCCAATCGTCTTTTTCCCATTCATCGGTTTGGGACATATCCAGACCTAAACCAGCGGGGATTTCGTAATCAACTGGACGAACCACCTTAGTTTGAACCCCATTCGCTTCGAAAATTGCTTTAGCAATATTGATGACGCCTCGAGTGTGCGATAAAACTGGAGTTCGATTAAGGGTACAATTTAGGAAAAGCACCTTCAAATCATTATATTTTGCCGGAGTATCTTCGCATTGGCGTTTGGTAATCTTAATCAGCTGTTCTGACATAGGTACAGATTGTTCGTTAGATTGCATGTTTTTTCTCCATGGGTGAACGGGAACTTATTGTGTAGACGAATAGAGAATTCTGGCTATTCATTAATTCTGAAATCTTTTGGCATGCTCTCAGCTAAAATTTGCTCCAGTCTTCAGCATTCAAACTCAGTTCGGGTATTAGGGAGATCGCCCAAATCCTGCCAATGAGCAAGCTAAGGTCATCAAGATTTCCCTTCCAATAGAGCTTTGGCATGGTGAAGTGCAGACTGGAGGAATTGTGTTATCTGCTCTGCTTCAGTTGCTGGCTCCAACTGCGATCGCCTCAGCAAAGCACCCACCCAGCCGCTGGTGTGCCAACTTCCGCCGCCAGCAAGTGCTGGCAAGTCAGCTGTCTCTGGATAGGGCCAAGGGGTAACGTACCAATAAGGTTGGTCGATGCTGGCATCGCCAGGGGAAAATCCCACTCCAATCGACCTTGCCTCGCCATTGTCTCGTTCGGCAAGGGAAATCAGCGTCGCCATGTCGAAGTGGTGGGGCCAAATGCGGATGGGAGAAGCTCCGACGGTACCGACAACGATCGCTTGCAAAAGGTGATGAGTTTGGGCAAAGTAGCTAGCCAGTTCTTGGCGCCCGGTAGTTTGGCTAGCATCGAACCGAGCACCACGGGCTAGGGGATGGTCTGGAAAATCATCCGATGGGTAGTCCAAAAACACGATCTGCTCAGTATCGGCTCCCAACTCGGCAATCTCCTGTTTGTGCCACTGCAAAACCTCTGCCGTCGTCATGTTGTGGAGCGATCGGGAAGCCAGTTGACGATCGCCCTCTCCGTAAATTGAAGCTGTCAAGCTGACAGGTTCCAGTCCCACTCGGAAGGGTTGGCTAGCGTGAATTTCAGTCCCCATAAAACTGCTAGATGATGGGTGCCAAGTCAGGGCTGTGTGGCTAAAGTCCGGCTGAGGCGGAGCAAGAACAGCACTGATGGCTGCAATCGATTGAATGGCATAGTGGAGCTGTACTCGACTTTCGATAAGTGTAGAAGTGTTCACTAGTGCTTTACCGGCGCGGAGGTGCTTTGAATGGTGCTTTGACTTGATTGCTGCGCTCTACAAGTTTGAACTTTCTATGGCAACTGAAGATCGCGCAAGAGGTCTAGTCGTTGCGCATCATTGGGAGCCAGCAAGCTCCTGTGATTCGACAACATCGATATATTCTCGCCAGCGACGAATTTTCCCTCCCTCTAGGTCGATTGCAATGGCATCCTCTGCCTGGGTTCGCTTCCCGGTTGCTTTTTCCCGATCGTGCCAATCCCATTCGACGAGGATGAGATTTCCCTCCTGAATCACATTACGAATATCGATCTGCACCTCATCGTAGGCAGCAGCATAGTCCGTAAAAGCATGGCGAATCTCGGTTAGACCGACACATCGATTTCCTGGCGTAATGAACTTGCCATTAGCTGTAAAAAGGTTGACAAATTCATCGGCATTTCTGGTTAACCAAGCATGACGGGCCTTTTGAACCAAAGCTTGAACTGCTGGAGTTGGCATCGCAATCCACTAAATCAACTTGGGGTCGGCAATTATTTTAACGAGGGTGGGATCTTCACAGGTTAGTCCCCTTGCAATACCCAGATCTAGCTCTTTCTTCTGCGCAATCTGGATACCCGACTCAGAGCAACAAAATCAACCCTGAGTAAAGTGCTGTTCCAGCGACAAAAGATCCAAAGCAACTCTTCTGCTCGTCCGGCAATTCTCGCTTCAAAATATTCAAAATGATGCTGCCTGCCAAAAATGACCAGACAAGGGAAATTGCGGCTTCGTTGATATGACTGGCTTGAGCGGCGATCGCCCCCACCAGAATCGCTGCCGCCAAAAGCCAGCGCCCTCGTTTGGGCACTGGATAGAAATTGGTTTAAGGGCTAAAACGCTTTAAGCGTATAGCTTGTAGTCCCCATACAATGCCCCTATTGCCAAAGCGAAAGCACCAGCAAGCGAGGGTTTAGTCCTCGTCGCCATCAAGAGCCCCTGCAGCGCTACATATGCAAAAGTTGTCAGCGTCTCTTCAACGAACGGACCGGCACGCCCCTAGCCTATATCCACAAGCCAGTGGACCAAGTGGAGCGAGTGAGGAATAAACATTTGACGTTCTTAAAAAAAGTTTGGTTCAAGATATACGACCTGAAAACTTCTATCGGTAAATGACCCACAGCTAGCAACAATTTATGCATGCCCTGAAGTAGATGCTCTGAATTAATCAAGAGACAGGGAATGAGGTAACCCAACCTGTAATTCAAAGTTATGTTTCGCGAGCTGGCATATAGCGCTCGTAGGGGTAAAGTGAAATTGAAGCAGAAGAGCTTCAGATGCGTTCAATACCGGAGTGTATAGTCTGTTTAACTTACTAGTTAATTCAATCTTTAGCAGCAACACTGAAAGAATTAATCGATACTTCCTCTAATGAACTAAGAGAGTTAGGTTGCCAAGTAATTTGCTTGCAATTGCTCTAGTAAATTATCTCTAAGTGAGGAAAAGTATTCGGTTTTCGGATGTAGGTGTTGCTGTTTTGATGTATAGACTTTTTCCTATAATTTTTTATTCTTAAACTTCCACAGCGTTTTGTGCTGCTTCTAGCCTGGAAGCCATGTATTGAGTACATATACATGAATTCCTTCCCAGCCAAAGACTGTGATAGTTCTCCTCAGACAGGATTTGAGGTTTAAGTATTTTCATACTTGAGTGGTCGATCCTTGCTTATGCTTGGGATCGGTTCCGCTTGACATCAATTCTCGATCGACACCCGTTTACATCAAACTCTGATTTTTAAGCGACTTAGGTAAAACCATGCCCTATACGATTGATTCTGCTCGCAGCATTTTCCCGGCAACTTTAACTGCCGATGCGGTCCCGGCAACAATTGCGAGATTTAACCAGCTAAGTGCTGAAGATCAACTAGCCCTGATCTGGTTCGCCTATTTAGAAATGGGCAAATCGATTACTCCTGCAGCTCTAGGGGTAGCTCGTATGACGCTTGCCGAGAGAACGTTGAATGAAATTCGGGAAATGTCTTTCCCCGAGCAAACCCAGGTCATGTGCGACTTGGCGAATCGTGCGGATACGCCGATATGCCGCACTTATGCGATCTGGTCACAGAATCTTAAATTGGGCTTCTGGTACAAACTTGCCGAGTGGATGGATGAGGGGATAGTGGCTCCGATTCCAGAAGGCTACGAACTATCTGCTAATGCAAACGCTGTCTTAGATACCATTCGCAGCTTGGATGCCGGCCAACAAATTACTGTTTTGCGCAACGCAGTAGTGGACTTGGGCTACGATCCTCAAAAAATGGAGGATTACACCCCAGTTTCAGAACCCGTAGTTACCCCCACAGAGGAATCAAAGCGGACAGAGGTGACTATTGAGGGCGTGACGAATCAGACCGTGCTCGATTACATGAACAACCTCAATGCGAATGATTTCGACGCTCTTATCGAACTATTCACGCCTGACGGTGCCTTACAGCCCCCTTTCAAACGACCGATTGTGGGAAAAGATGCGGTGCTACAGTTTTTTAGACAAGACTGTCAGAACCTGAAATTGATACCGGAACGGGGTGTCGCCGAGCCTGCGGAAGATGATTTTACTCAGATCAAGGTAACAGGAAAATGTCAAACACCCTGGTTTGGAGCTGATGTTGGCATGAATATCGCATGGCGTTTTTTGCTCAATCCAGAAAATAAGATCTTCTTTGTCGCGATCGATTTGCTGGCATCGCCCAAGGAGCTTCTGAACTTAGTTCGCTAGTACTAGTACCTCCCCAGGCGGTCATGTTGCCGATCGGAAAAGAGCGCCCGCCACAGAGGGGCGCTTTTTCACTCAGAAGATGACAGACAGCTTCATCTGATTCTTTAGAACTAAATTCAAGTAAGTAATTGACAAAGTGTGTGGAAGTGCAAGTTTGGCCAAGCAAGCATGATTCCTGGCTAGGGGTAGCACTCGGGGGTAGCATCATCTGCCTTTGGGGCCTCAGTTTGGTTCAGATGCTCCGACTCTCGCTAGATTGTTGGCCAATGTGGTCGATCGTAGGTGCAGTTTTGGGACGGACTTTTCTACACACGGGGCTTTTTATTGTTGCCCACGATGCCATGCACTTGAGTCTGATGCCCCAGCATCCACACCTCAATACTCTGCTTGGAAAGATAACGGTATGGCTTTATGCTTTCTTGCCCTACGAACGCTGCCGCACGAACCACTTAACCCACCACCTCCATCCAGCCCAACAAGATGACCCAGATTTTTGCAGCGGTCAAACACATCCTGTCCTCTGGTACCTAAAATTTATCCGGGAATATCTACCGGTCCGTCACTTGATCAGTTTTGTACTCAGTTGCGGAGTCATATTGTTGACTCTAAGCACCCTGTTTCAAATCTCCCCCGTCAATTTTCTACTCTTCTGGTTGTTACCGCTGGTATTCAGTTCCATTCAGCTGTTCTTCTTTGGAACCTACTTGCCCCACCGCGAGGATTCTGAAAAGACATCGATGGACGACAACGTCAACCAATACACCATTCGCAGCCAGGCTTTTCCATTATGGTGGTCTTTTTTAACGTGCTACCACTTCGGCTATCACTGGGAGCACCACACCTATCCCCACATCCCTTGGTATCGATTGCCAGCAGCTCATCACGCTTGCAAACAGACTTCATGAATGGATGTGCCTTGAATTACAATGAAGTTATGTAAACATCTTTCATTTTATCAATGCCAGATAATAGTGCTGACTGGACTCAAACTGAGAAAGAAGTTGCTCAAGCTGCCTTCGACAAAGCCTATGAGCGAGAAATTGCAGCCCTAATCAGGAAGGTTCGAGAACAAGCCAGCGAGATCGCTGAACTCGATCATGTGTGGAATCTGCACGACTTCTTGAGTACTAAGCGGCACGATGTAGATGGTAAGTACGACTACCGCTATTCCGTGCTTCTCTTTGTTTTTGCCCAGTTAGTCAAGGAAGGTTGGTTGGAACTCGATGAACTCCAAGGGTTAACCAAGGAAAAACTCTCAAAAATCAAAGCTCTGATGCTGATGTGATTGCTCTGGAGTGACGTAGAGCATTGCTGAAATACCAAGGTTGAGGCAACGAGATCTACACCAAACTGATTATCGGGGTGCTAGCTGTTGGGAAGAGTGCGGAGATTTACGATGAATTGATCCCTTTGGAGAAAGCGATTCAAACTATTTTTTTCTTCCCCAAAAAAACAGCCGCACGCAAAGAGCGGCGGCTAATGTCCTTTGAAAGTATAAATGCTTATTAAAACAGGAGACATTTGATTAGGAGATAACTGATTTTAAGCATGAAGCCCGAACTTGGCAAGAACTTATTTGATGACTCTTCTTGGGATAGCTCGGCAAACACTTTGCTAGCTGCAGCTGTAGGACTTGGGTTTCAGGTTCTGTGAGTGATTTATTGCAACCATGAAAAAGGACCTTCAGCTGTCTCCCAAAGGCTGACCAATCTATCCTGCAGTTAAAGGATTGGGTCAAGAAGCAACAAGCGACTCTAACACCTATCGCTATTCCGTATAAAGTGGCATTTACGCGATCGCAATTCAATACAAAAAGCCCTCAACCGAGCGATCGAGGGCGAGGAAATGAGTTGTATGTCTCGTCGATGAATGATATCGAGGTGAAGCTCATTCCCTATCGATTCGTCAAGCGAGATCGAGCTGCGGTTTGGATTGCAAGAGCTGCCGGATAGAGGCTTTTCTCAACAAACCCAAAACTCCACCATCTTCAGCAGTCACCCAAAATTCAGATCGCTGTTGCTGCTCGAGCTTTTGGAGAATTTCCAACAACGGCTGAGAAGAGGGAACGATCGCCGTCTGGTCAACAGGCTTAAGCAAGTCTTTCACCCGAGTCTGGGACCACAGTTCATTGGGTACTGACTTTAGAGTGTCTGCAGCAATTTCGCCCATTAACCGACCGACCGTGTCTGTGACGATGAAACGGCGCCAATTTCCCTTAGACAAAACTAGCTCGTCAGCAAAGTCGCGTAATGAAATTTCCGCAGAGACGATCGGGCTCTCTGGAATTACAGCGTCACCCGCAGTCAATCCTGTCAACTGTTCTTGAACGTCTGCCGATTGAGCGGAACGACTGGCATTTTGAAGCAGGAACCAGCCAATCAGGAGCGTCCAAATGCTGCCAACACTACTGAGTCCAAACACTGACAGCAAGCCAAAAATAACGGCCGTCCAGCCAAACAGTTGACCCATGCGACTTGCAAACTTGACTCCGCGGTAGGGATTACCCGTCAGCTTCCAAACCACTGCTTTGAGCACATTACCACCATCTAGGGGTAAGCCAGGAATCATGTTGAATAGCGCCAGTGCCAAGTTGATGTAGGCGAGCGCCCCAACAACCGTTACCAGAGAACCGGGTAAGGGAGCATTTGTAGCAATGGCTGTGAGTAAACCGAACAATCCTAAACTGACCAGGGGACCGGCGATCGCCACTTTAAACGCACCACCTGGCGTATCGGATTCTCTATCCAGATCGGCCAGTCCACCGAACATGAACAGCGTAATGGACTTGACGTTAATTCCTTGGCGGAGGGCGGCAAAGCTATGCCCCAATTCATGGGCGATAACAGAGGCAAACATTAACAGTGCGGTCACTAATCCCAACAGCCAGGGCAAAAGACCGCCTGCTCCTCCAAATTGAAAGGCCAATCCGCTGCCGTAGCTCCAAGTCACTAAGCCGAGAATCAAAAACCAGGAGCGATTCACATTGAACGGAATGCCAAACAGACTGCCAGCACGAAAGCTACCATTCATAATTTCACCATCAAGACAGCAAGAGCGAGGAAACAGCTCTCACAAGGGTCTCGCTGTCACTCATGACTTCGATGGTATGGATTCTGTCACTCAGCCAAAGAAAGAAGGCTCCAGAACAGCATCCACTCCGGAAGTCGATGAGATCGGCAAGTCACAAACGCCAGAATCTAACAGAACAAGACCGGTAGCGAGAGTAGCGGCAGGAACGCTACGAGGGCATGGCGTTGCTGCGCGCATTTAGGAGGAAACGAAGCAACGCCGGAGTGCAGGATGCTGGCATAGGTATTCAACGCATCCATATCAGTAGCCCGGTAGATGGTAGGAACTTCGTATGTCCTTTTTCCTTATGTAAACTAATGTAACTCAACTCTCACAATCTAACTCTCTTTGAAGGGGACTGTGCTGGTAACCGCGATCTGACCTGCCTTAGTCAGCTTCAACAGGTTCAAAGTCTTGCCCAGCAAAGTTTTTAGCAACGGCCGTTCCCGCAAAAGTTAGGTTCGAGCTGATTTGACGAGGCCTGACAAAGTAAGCGATTGATGCCTTAGATATCACTCATTACACTGCTTGAGCTAAGTAGGGCCAGCTGTTGAAGTCTAGTTCTATTGCTATTGGTGGCTTTCAAGCTCATAAAGCAGTGGCCAAGTGCAAGGGAAATTGAAATAATCGGCCAAAAGCCTTGCACCATCGCTCCAGTATGTAC
>JBFRWN010000096.1:0-28068 GCA_051439605.1 Synechococcus sp. | reverse complement strand
CCAGGGATACGTTTGATGGTGTCAAATTAATGTTTGCTCCGTGATGCTGAACCGCCTGGTGCGGACCCGCATGCCAGGTGGTGTGGGAGGGGGGATTCGTGAGGATTCTCCCTATCCCGATTAGGTGACTATCTTCAACATTGCATCATTAAGACCCTCTTACGAACCAGTATGAAGATCGGCGTGGCGGTCGGTCGTCGTTGTAAACGTGGATAGTTTCTGTTTGTAGGCGATCTCCTACCAAACGGAGAGACATATCACGCTCTCCGCCAGCCCAGTACCACGTAACCTTGAGAATATCCCCCTCGATTGTGGCCTTGGCTTCACCCCAATCACAGTCCTGAGGATGGCACTTGCCCCAAGCTTGAACAAATGTTTCTCCGCTCTTCCTTAGGATTACAATCTTAGTCACGCCCCGGGTATTGGAGTCTTCGTTCTTCCAGATGCCACGCATCACCTCAGCAAAGTTAGATTCTGTTGGCTGCGGCTGAGCTGCTATAGGAGTCTCAGTAGGAGAGCTCGGGCTATAGATTGGTCGATCATCTCTTCTGAAAGCAAGGTACAAGCCCGTCACTGCACTCAGCAACGCAGCCAGACCGGTTAGTATCCCCGGCAATGTTTGAAAGAATGACTTCTTCTCACTCACTACAGCCCCCAGCGATTTGTGAATTCAGTGGCAGACTATTAAATATACGGACTCATTCCGCATAACACCCTTCAATCGGGCGATTAGGCGGAAACTTTCCGCCTAACACCTCAAAAATGAAGTTTAGTAGGACAAGTTTTCCGCATAATACCCTTTCAATGGGTATTATGCGGAAACTTCCTGTGTATCTTCGGTCCGTATCTGAGGCTTTATCCGCCTAACATCCCCAAACAGGCAATTAGGCGGAATCGAACCCAGTTGTTACGAGGCATTAACATCCCAAATAGTCACTCGAACGCGCCCGAAATTCAAACCCAAAGAAACATCGCATCGACAGAAGCAAAGATATCTAAGCGATCGCCAAACAATATCGATACCTACCTCTTGAATCAAAGTGGAAAAGCAACAGGCAAGCCTTTCAGCATCAAAACAGTCGCACTGAGTCTCAACATCCTCTGAATCTGAGACCCTCTCTTACAGATTTCCTACACCTCGACCTTCAGCTACTAGGCATGCCGACCCCTGATGTATAGGGTATAAATGCCGCTTTTTATGACTATTGCCTTTGCGATAGTCGGGCGACTTGCGGGCGAACAGCGAACGGAGCTGAATGGAATGCCATCGTCTCATTCCTCTATCAACAACGACCTGACCGGGTCTGCGTTTGGAGTTGACTTTGAAGCCCTCAGTCCAGCCGACCTAAAGGGACTCGGAAGATTGGCCGAAAAAATTTTGGACGATCCGCTAGCGCTACAGCAATTGAGCGATCGCGTCTATCGGTTGATGCAAGACGACCTGCATCGCCAACAGGAACGGCAGCGCGGATGCGGGAGAAGTCGAAATGGCAGATGATAGCCCGCAACTGAACTACGTCACCACCAACCGCTTCTACGTAGAAATCGAAAGCCGGATTACGGCAGCGTTTACAGAATGCTCCGGCTTGGGATTTCAGGTGAAATGCGACAAGCAAAAGGAGGGCGGAGTCAACGACCAACAGCGATTGATACTCGGCCAAACGGATTTCTCTGACGTCACCCTCAAGCGAGGCATCACCGACGATCTGGTCTTTTTGGAATGGATCGGCAAAATGCTGGAAGTACGGCGGGCCAACAACCGACTGAAAGACCTGCGAAGAAACATCAATATCTTGCTGTTCAACCAGGCGGGGGAAACGATGCAGTGCTGGACTCTGATCGGTGCCGTCCCCGTCGGCTGGCAAGGACCCAGCTTTAGTGCAGATTCCAACAACGTTGCTGTAGAGGAGCTCACGATCGCCTACGAAGGATTAAAAATAGCCACCGGGAGCAATCGCAACGGTAGCGGCGGCGCCCTCTACCTTGACCGTCGCGGCCCCTCTGGATATTTCTCCAGCAACTAAGCAATGGCCTCTCACCCCTCCGATCGTCATTCCCCTCACCCCCCACTAGAGGAAACCGCTACCCCTCTAGGACTTCACAGTCCCTTGTTGCCTCCTCCCCCTTTAGGCAGACAGGGATCGTCGCCGGCATTTCGACTGGGAACCCGCTCCCTCGGCGTCCTCGCTCCGCTATCGACAAGCAGTCTACAGCAGGATAATTTTTCAAGTACTTCGGTTCTACAACTCCTCTCCGATCGGGCTTTCCCAGCGAGTCAACTGCCGCCAGAAGGAACGGCGAATCCTTCGGCAATAGTTGATGGGACACAAGCGGCACTAGGTGGCGATCGATCTCTACTCACGTCGTCGACTACTCGGCAGACTGTTTCTCCCCCCTCTAGCCCTGCGGGAAGCGGGGAACAAATTTCTAGACAGACCGCTCGGAAATCTGGAGAGCCTTCTCCTTCAACCCAGCGCGATATCAGCCCCCAAGCAACTTCTTCCGTACCATCACCACAAGCCAAGCCACAGACCTCAATATCTGACGAACCCCAAAATGCCTCTGTCAGCGAGGTCAGACCTGTAACCAGTGGAAGTGAAGAAAATCTGGCCGATCAGAGATCTTTAGAATCTACTTCGCTGTCTCCAGCTACTTCAAACTCCGAATCGCCGTCACATTCCTTTCATCCCTCGCAAGGCTCGCGATCGCCTACAGTTAACCCCTCTGACGATGGGCAACAAGTCTCCAGCAATCAGCCAACCAATTCGAGCCCATCTTCTATTCCTGTCACCCAGGCTCCAAGCGATCGTGCAGGTACCACCCAGTCTGCCGATGCAGCAATCCAACCCAAGTCCGATCCGAGTCCTCCCCCCACTCCCCCTTCAATAGAAAACCCTAGTCAAAGGACTTCTAACCCTAGCTCTAGCGCATCCCAAGCGTCTTCATCAGCTCCGCTCGCATCCCCTATCCGCGAGACCGATCCCCCTGTAATTGAGCAACCGAAACAAAAACAGGTTCAATCGGGCAATCGCGCCTCCTCTCCCGCGCAGATGCAGAAACGAACTGACCCCAATCAACCGTCTCTCTCGCAGAGTGGTGCAACTCAGTCAACGTTGACCTCTGAACAGGGGTTACGTCCCCCCTCCCAAAGTTCACTGCCAGCTAAAAATTCTGGATCTATACCGATTGCCCGCATTCCAGCAGATAACAGCGAAAGCTCTACTGTGACAACGGGCAATATTCAAAATCGACGAACGCCTCCCACAACGTCCGCTCCCCACCCACAAACTCCCTCACCGCAAACACCAAGCGATCGCACCAGCGAAGCCAACCCTGAACCCACTCAACAAACCTCTCAAGGAAGCCAAATCAATGAGTCTGCCAATGCGGCATCGATTGCTTCGCCAAAGCAAAATACATCGGGGATACAGCTGCAAACCTCTTCAGAAATCAATGCTGTAGAGCTCCGAAATAGCGGCGAGACTAACGACCCAGTAATTGAGTCATCTATAGAAGGTCAGACTCAGCCGGGCGATCGCCCCACCTCTCTACCGCAGGTTCAGAGACAAATTGACCCTAACCAACCCTCTCTCTCGCGGACTGATGCAACTCAGTCAGCTCCAACCAGCCAAACCAATGAGTCCGCCAATCCTGCATTGATGGCTTTACCACAGCCAGATGCCCCCGGATCGAGACTGCAGACCTCTCCAAGAATGAATGGTGTAGAGCAGAATCCAGTACCTTCTCCTCTCCCTCAAGATATAATCATCCATCCGACTCAGACATGCAGTGATGGCTTGCCGTCACCTCAGTCTTTACCAACAACAAGCCCTTCAAACAGGAATGACGTCGAAAACTCAGCCCCAGAATCACCCAATATTCAGCGTCAACCAACGCCTTCCGTAACGTCCACTCCCTCGCAGAATATATCTAACGAGTCGCCTGTCGAGTCTGCGAGCACAGCCCCAAATTCATCTCAGTCCTCCAGAGATCGACTAAACGAAGGTATTGAGCCGTCACTAGTCACTCAACGTCAAGACAATGCGACAGACCCACCGCGACAGACCGGCCCCGCATTTTCCCCATCGCAGCCTTTTTCATCGGGGAACTCGACTGGTGGCGAGCAATCGCAATCCATACTTTCCCACTCAGCTGAAAGTATCAACAATCCCCATCGTCATACCTCTGGAATTCACGCGCCGTTGAATTCAGAAGCAGAGCAAGCCATTCAGCCTCAACACTCAGGCGCGATAGCTTCTCAAGCAGACACCCCAATTCAACCGAGTAGCGCAACACCTGCCAGCCCACCCTCACGAGTAAGCCAACCACAAGCGCCCTCCCCTTCAGAGAGTTCGGATCCAGATCGTAGAAGTTCGAGCGAACAGGCGATCGCGTCACAGCCAACCGCAAAACCACCCTCGGACATCAGCGGTACCGAGCCGACCCATGTCCCTGTTGTTCAAGTAGCTACAGACTCAACTGAGAACCGATCGCCAGCGAATACCCCCGCGACAGAAGCAGGCAAACGTACCAAGCGAGCTTCGGAGCAACCCGATGGCTGGTCCTTGGACGCTCCAGCACAGGAGACTTTTCAGTCTTACGATTCGCAGGCACAGGACAGCGACCGCACCGATACCACCAGTACCCGCAATCCAGCATTCCTCTCCGTTCAGCGATCGCCATCAACGAAATCTACCCCTCCTATCGCTGCCGAGCCACCCTCAACCCAAGTTCAGCGATCGCCATCAACGAAGTCCGATCCTCCTGTCGTTACCGAATCCCCTTCAGCACACTCTCAACCTAAGGAGCCCCCTAAAGTCAGCAATCCGCCAGTGCCCTCTTCAGCTCCTTCTTACGAACTACTGCGATCGCCCGAAAAAGAGTTAGTGAACTCCCCTGAAAACCCATCGGATAGTCCGGACAGTCTTACTCCTGAACCAACGACCGGTCAGGCGTTACCGACAAGGTCATCTTCAGATCCCGCAAGCGATCCAGAACTAGGAAGCGATGCACCGCCTCTTGCCATCCAAGCCAAACCTGCCTCCGAAGCATCCCGAGAGATGACTCCCAGAGTCGATATGGATGGGTACTCAGACTCTTCTTCGCAATCACAGCCAGTCTGGTCTGGGACTTCTCACAACAACGAGCGATCGCAGTCTTCTTCGATTCCCGCGACTGCTAGTTCCACCGACGCCCATACCCCTCCCTCTGAAATATCCGTTACTGGCGAGGAATCCAGTCAATCACCAGAACCAGAGAGAGCTTCGTTTACGCCTGCCCCTACCCCGCCAGCTCCTGATATCCAAGCTTCCGGCTTGTCAGCAGAATCAACATTCCTTCCGGCTTCGGTAAACGGTAGCGACCTCGCTGCTCCCGCTGAGACCTCATCGCCATCAACTATCCTCCCTAGCCATGGAGCGATCACAGAACAAGCAATTCAGACTGTTCGCTCTGAAACGACCGTTCCCCAACTTAAGCCAACCGCTCGGATGGACGACCCAGCAACAGCCGGGCCCCAGGAGAACGCACAACACTCTCACGCGGAAAACCTCGCAACCAATCCAACTTCAGATAGAAAGAGTTCCAGCGGTCAAACGATTTCGACCCCCTCTGCAGCAGACCCCTCATTAGATGCAGCCAGTACCGATCGCCCCCAAGCCTCTGCTATTCAAACCCCCTCTAACTCGACAGTCGATCGTTCGCCAGAAGAGACTTCTGCAAGAGCAACTGGTGCAAAGACAGAGAGAGCAGAGGCGCAATCTACGGACAGCAGCTACAAATCCCCCGCTGCAGACACCGTGCAATCGCCAGGGGTAGAGGTTCTGGATAGCGATCGGAGCGGTTCCGGCATCGCTAGCGATCCATCCCCCAATCCAGTCCAGCGAACTCCATCGGGAATATCCTCCGCTGCTGGTCTTGCCGACCCCAACGCGCCTCAATCTCAGCCGGAGGCAGCTCCTGCTGCTGCGTTCGAGACGTCCGAGCCTCCATCTGACACTGCCGCCGTCCAATCCAGTGGGGAACTCAAAACATTATCTTCAAGCCCACCGAGCAGCCCAGATGCTGTCAATCCCACAGAAACGACAAGTCAGAACTTACCGGCAGGTTCCACCATTCATCCTGGACTGAAAAGCGACTCAGGGAGCCCTGCGATCCAACCCCCTCCATTTGCAGACACACCTTCATCGCCCCCCATCGATCGCAACCCCGAGAGTCGGCCAGAACCGCAGATCTTAAGACAGGACAATTCAGAGAAACTCGCAAAATCGGAACTGACCGGTACTGAAACTCCTCCGGCTCCAACTGGCGATCGTGCAGTTAGTCGGGAAGAGAGCAATACCATCCCTTCATCTGAATCGCATTCACTCCAACGTCAGCTTGCAGGTGAAGCGAATACACAACAACGTCCTCAGCTAAACGAACCGATCCAAACGTCACCTGGCAGCAATCGGACTGATTCTTCAGCAGCTGCCTCACACCCTCCAGCACCAGCCTCCCAGCAAGAATCCTCCAGCTCCAATCCCGTTGCAGGCGAAACAAATCAACGGCAAACTCGCGATCGCTCGGGAAACTCGACAGAGCACTCATCTTCGCAAACTCCGTTTCCACTGCAACAAAAGGCAGAGGAGCATCCTGTAACGTCGGTCGAATTGTCGCAAACTCCCATAGCAGCACTCTCTTCCCCCTCAACGATTCAACCTGACACCGTATCTGCGCCAGATCGAGCATTACCGGGCAGATCGCCCAGTCAGCCTGCCAATCCGTCCTCGCAAATCCAGGAGAACAACAGGCAGCAATCGGGTCCTCCAACCGTGAATGCATCGTCGGATAATGGGCAACCGACACCGGTCAGCCCGTCCGATCCGTCTCATACAGCTTTGGAGTCTAACGTCGATCCTCCCAAGCGCCTTCAACAGCAGCCGAACAGTAACCCTGCAAATCGCGGCAAGATCGGGCAACTTGTTCCAAAGTCACAACCAAGTCAGGAATCGGCGATCGCGTCATCTCCTATTCAGCGCCAATCCCCTCAATCGCCCGAAGCCAACTCAGCTAACATTTCTGCTCGTCCCCCAAGTCCTGTCCCACCGAACATCTCTAGAACAGCAGCCATCCAAAGAAAAACTGCTACCGAGCCTTATTCTCAGACCCTAATTCCGGTTGAACCCGCTCCAACAAAGTCCGAAGAGCGACCTGCAGCTGCTAATACGAATGACCCCTTCCAAGAACCAGCAGAGTTACAAACACAGCATCCTATCGGGCAGCAACCGATAATCCCTCAACTCCCCCGCGTTTTGCAAACTCTCAACGTACTGCAGCCTCTCATTCAGCCTTCGATTACCCCACAAGTCACCAGCTCGCATCGCTCGGATACGCAAACCCAACCCTCGAACGTGGATGCCCTCCCAGTCAGCACGTCTTTACCACTCCCAACTCCGGTGAATAGTCTCGGCGATCTGGCAAAAAATTCGGGCTTGAGACAGAGCAAGGGTGCAAAACCCACCAGCTCTTCCATCCAGCGAGCCTCCCAGTCACCTTCAAGCGCTTTGCCTGAACAATGGTCCAGTTTGGCAGAGCTGATGTCCGAAACATCGAGTTCTCCCCAACCAT
This sequence comes from Synechococcus sp., assembly GCA_051439605.1. Lineage (GTDB taxonomy): Bacteria > Cyanobacteriota > Cyanobacteriia > Thermostichales > PCC-7336 > PCC-7336. The sequence continues at coordinate 20,460 of JBFRWN010000096.1, read as the reverse complement.
CTTCAAGGCCTTTGCCAGAGCAACGGTCCAGTTTGTCAAAACTGATGTCCGAAACAGCGATCGCTCCCCCGCTCCCATCTCCCATCTCCCATCGCTCCTCCACTTCAGAAACCACCATCCAGGCTGCGTTCGATACAGACAGTGGAGCTAACGCCAGCAGTTCTTCTCCCGGCTCCGATTGGGACGAAACACTGCAAGCAAGTCCACAGGAGACCGACAATCCCGAGCAGTTGAGTGCCTATCTGGATACCCTCGCCCGAGAGGTCTACAGCATGTTGCGATTGCGACTGGAACGCGATCGGGAGCGGCACGGTAATTCCTACACCGGTCGGCTTCCCTGGTAATTCCGCCTTTATCCCCCCTAGCCCAGACATTCTCTAGACATCGCGTGGAGGACAAACAATGCCCGAATATCCCGTAAAAGCAGAACTGGTGGCCAAAGACGGCGGTACTACCATTACCTTCATGTTCAATCCCACCGAACTCAGCTTTAGCCGCAGCATGCAAACCAATGCCTCCAGCGGTGCACGCACCGACAAAGGCATTCCCAAAATCAGCTTTGGCTTTTTCAATCCCTACAGCCTCAGCTTGAGCAGTATCCTGTTCGACACCTACGAATCGGGGGAAGATGTGATGGAAAAATATATTGACAAACTGCGCGAAGCTTTGGAATTTGCTAAAAACACCGATCGCCCTCCGATCTATTTGTTTTCCTGGGGCAATAAAGAATACTTGCGTTGCTTCGTTAAAAGCTTGAGTTACAAGCTGACGATGTTTTTGCCCGATGGCACCCCCGTGCGTGCTGTTGCAGACTTATCCCTGGAAGAACTCGATGAGTGGGATCCACCCCCCTCAGTCGGCACCCCCAACCCCAGCAGCAGCCAGCGGCAATCGGAATCTTCGCGCCGCTAACCAGTGGGCGATCGGCAACGAATTAGCCACCGATCAGGACGGTTGCCAAACCATTCGTAATTTTATTGGGCGGTCCCACGGCTTCAACGATAGTGTTGCCCACAAAACAAGCGGGTAAGCCGTTAATCAATACTGTCTTGCTACCATCAATTACTACACCCGGGCCGTGGGGGGGAACGGGTAGCAACTGCGAGCACATGTGAATATCGGCTCCCGCTGCTGTCGAGGAAATCAACGTTCCCATTGCTGCTGCCGAAGCGGCTTTGGTTGCCTCTTCTGCGGTTTTTGCTGCCGCTTTAGAGGTGGGGTCGGGAGCTGCAGCCGTAACTTTTTCTGCCGCCTGAATGGCAGTATCCGAAGTTTTCTTGGCGGATTTCAACGAACTGGCTACCGCCGCCGGTACCCCACGCCAGGCGGGGATATTTCCGATCAGCACATTTAAACTTCCCGGTCCAGGCCCCAATGTTGGGGGAAGTGGATGCTGGACAAAATCTCCAACTCTAGCTGCGGGTTTGCCCACGATTGACACCTCAGTTAATGGGAATTTGAAGTGGAAATTGAAACGTCAGTCAACTTGGAAAGACAATGGCTTAATTGAGTTTGATCGGAGTGCCCTTAACGGTAACGGGACCTGTGGCAGAAATTTGGATGCCGCTGTTCTGGATTGAAATTTTGTTGCCACCCACCTTGAGAGTGATGCTGGTGCCGGCTTGGATATCAATCGCATTCGAGCTGCCATTTAGCACAACCGAGTTACTGCCCTGGCCCGTCTTAATCTCGATTTTCTTATTCTTGTCATTCAATTCGACGGTGTGTCCTCCTTTGGTCTTCACCTCAACCACCTGCTCGCTGTCGTTGAGGTAGAGATGGTGACCGCCCGCCGTATCGAGGTAGGTACCTTTCTTGCTGCTCCCTTTATCCTCCTCCACAAATTGCAGTTGATGGCCGGTGCGGGTTTTCAGGGTGCGCAGCCTTACCTTGCCATCTGCCACAGAGTCCGTCGGCAGTTCCGGCGGTGCATCTTTACCGTTCCACAGCCCGCCAATCACAAAGGGGCGATGGATGTCTCCGTGCTCGAACCCCACCAAAACCTCATCATCCACTTCCGGCAAACAGTCGAACCCTCGCTGTTTGCCTGCACCGATCGCCACCACCCGCGCCCAGTTGCTCTCGTGCTCCTCCGTCAATGTCGGAAATTTCACCCGCACCCGGCCCCACTTCTTCGGGTCGTTGTTGTTGGTGACTTTGCCAATCAGAAAGGTTTGTCCCGGCTGCAAGCGGGTGGGAGGGGATAGGACCGACAGTAGATCGCCACTCCGCAATCCCCGCGCACCAAACTCGGTACTGTAGACGCGATCGCTGAGCAGGTGCAGGGTTTCGGTGACGTAATACTGGCCGGTGTACTTGCCCATATTCTTCAGCTTGATGACCTTGCCCGGTCGAATGTCAGGATTGCCTTCCGCTTTGGCCTCTGCGCGGATAAACTCCCCCCCCAATTCATCCGCGATCGCCTGAGCCATCGTGTCGGCTTCCTTCTGGGTGAAGGTAGGGCGATCGACCACAATGGCTGTCGGGCTGGAGGGTTTGTTGTCAAAGGCTGTCGTTGTCTTTTTTCCAGCCCCCAACTCGGTACCGGTCAATACCGAGGGTGCTGACTTTTTAGCCACAATCGCGGACTTTTCCTTCACATCCCACCCGCGAACTTCCACCCCACTCACCTGTTCGGCACTGGTGGCACGCACGCGGAAGCTGTGCAGATCCTGTAGCCATTCCAACTCCAAGGTCGTGCCTTTCTTGGGCTTGCGGAAATGCAGCTTGCCATCCTGGACGAAGAGTTCGAACCCAATCCTGGCAGCCCGCTCCTGCAAGAACTCCATATTGGTTTGGTTTTCCTGAAAAACGTACTCGTGGGGGGATCCGCTGCTATCCATCGAACCCACCCGAATGCCTGCTTCCCCGACGACCTTTTTGGCAATATCGGTATCGCTCATGTCCTGAAACGAGCGGTTGTACCGTCCGCGATGCAGGCGGTGAGACAGGTCGTAACCGCGGACGATAACAGGGGCTTGGGCTTGGCTAGTGAAATGGGCTTCTACCCCCGTAATTTCCCCGTCAAACACCGTTCCTTGGGCAGCATCCGAAAACTCCGCATCGTCGGTGGTGCTGGACACAAATCCGATTTTGATTTTTGTGCCAATGGCCAATTGCTTGTCGTAGCGCCAGACCTTATCGGAGTCTCCGCGCCCTTCAAAGTAGTCATTGCGAATCACCAGCGTAAAGGCACTGGGAAGGTGCAGGCTCTCTTCCACCTCAATGCGCAAAATGTCGTCAATCATCTCGTCCGATGCCTTCTTGCCGTCAATTTCCAGCAGTGGCTTGGCGATATAGGTGGTTGCGGGCATGAAATGAAGATACAGAATCTCGATTGAACGGTATCCGATCCTTCCTTTCAAGGCTATTGCCTAAAGGTCGAAGTATGGAGTCCGGTTGGAGCTGCGCGATCGCATCCCCCCTAACACCCCACCAGTTAAAGCTTGGGTGGGGCAGCGCTCACCTCTTCCAGCGCGTTTACAGCCAAAGGATGATCTGGATGCGATTGCAGGACTGATTCCAGGATCGCGATCGCCTCAGAATCGCGGTTGAGCCGCGCCAGCACTAACCCCCGCCCAGCTAGGGCATCGACACTCTCGGGATCCAGTTGCAAGACGCGATCGAAGGCTGCCAAAGCGGAATCGTACTCTCCTAAAAACGCCTGTGCCACACCCAAATTGAACCAACCCACCACCGACTGATTGTCCAGTTCGATCGCTTTTTTGGCGGTGTCACGGGCACCTTCGTAGTTGCGCAATTGCCACAAAACCGCACTGCGGTTTGCTCGAATGTTGGCGTCCTCTGGAGCCCATTTTTGGGCTTGGTTGTAAGCTCCCAACGCCGGTCCAAAGTTGCCTTGGCTCTGCAGCGCGACCGCCCGATTAAACCAGGCACGTGCATTTTCTTCGTCCAGTTCCAAAGCGCGATCGGTAGATTTCAAAGCCTCATCGTAATCCTGCAGGTGCCACAGTACTGCTGCCCGATTGTTCCAGGCCGCAATGCTTTCGGGGGCAATTCCCACCGCTCGGTTGACAGCCGCCAGCGCTTCATCAAACTGTCCTGTCCCCTCCAGCGATCGACTCAATTCGCTCCAGAGCCGCGCCAGTTTCCCCGCTTGCCAATTGCCATCTCCCTCCTGAGCCTGCTGACAGGCAGCCAGGGCCATTTCGTATTCCCCCAACCGGTTGAGGGTGGCACAGAGATGCAACTGTATCCCTGAAGAGTCGGGCTGTAATTGGGCCGCCTGCTGAAAAGAGGTCAGGGCCTCGTGGCGACGACTCATGCGTTCGAGGGCAATCCCTTGCTCCAGCCAGGCTTGGGTTTGACTGGCATCCAATCGAATCGAGCGATCGAAGGCGGAGACTGCTGCCGGATACTGCTCCAGACGACTGCGCGCTACCCCTTGGTAATACCACGTTTCCGAGGGAGACGTATCTCCCCAGCGTCCGTTGCCGTTGACCGCCTGCGCGCATGTCTCGATCGCCCCGCTATAGTCCTCCAGCTGAATAAGGGCTTCGCAGCGACTGGCTAACGCTTGAGAATCATCTGGCTCTAACAACAAGACCCGATCGAACGCCGCTACGGCCACCTCGAAGCGATCCATCTGGCTGAGAATGACTCCCCGCTGGTACCAGGCTAAGGCAGGCGAAATCTTGACCCAATTTCCATTCAGCTCCAATGCTCGATCGCAAGCATCCAGAGCGGGTTCGTTTTGCTCTAAGGCAGCAAAGGCAAAACACTCCTGAGCAATGGCGTAGGAACTTTCCGGATCCAGTTGTTGAGCTTTGCGGGCAGAAGCAATGGCTTCGGGAAACTGCTGCAACTCTCGCAAAACCTCGCTGTGTACGGACCAAACCTCCGCCTGGCCGGGTTGGAGAGCGATCGCCTGCTCGCAACTGGTACGAGCCTCCTCGAAATCGCCTGCTTGGGCCTGTAAGTTACACAGCCCCAACCAATAATCGAAATCTTCCAGGCCGTCTAATGGCTGCGGTTGCTGTGCTACGAGAGTAGGCGGTGCGATCGCAGTTCCTTCTGCGCGATCGGGCCAACCATCGCTAGAAAGGCTGCTTGCCGATGCGGCTGGTAGCATCCCTATCGCACAAACGCCTGCGATTGCAATCAGCCAGTCAATTTCCTGTCCCACCGCACACCACAGAACGATGACCTTAATAGCTGCAGCACCTCCTATCGGGGAATGGAATGGTCCCCGATCGCCTGTCTCAAGCTTGGCGTTGCACTGCAAGAGTAGCGAAAGCGAACCGGATGTTCCACGTGCGCGGTTTGTGCTTGGACTGTTAAAGGTCAACTGAGCCAGAGAAAATAACGTTCATAGCAGCTACTTGGTTGCAATTTTTCCTGCATTTCCTCAGAGGCTGTCACAGTTCACAAGAGTACTCTGGAAGCATTCTGATGAATCCTTGACTGCTGTTGTCCCTCTGGGTTGGAGCTGTATCGCAATGCCGAGATATTGGATGGGCGCTATTGTGGTAGCCTTGGCGATCGCAAGTCCCGCTCTAGCGGCAGAACCTGGTGCCTTAGATCGGCTGCTTGCCACCGGGGAATGCGTTGGGTGCGATCTGCAAGGGGCCAATTTGGCAGGGCTGGAACTGAAGCAAGTCAATTTAATCAAAGCAGATTTGCAACAAGCGAATCTTGCGGGAGCAGATCTGCGACAAGCACTGCTCAAAGGGACGGATTTGCGGCATGCGAATCTAACTGGGGCACTGTTGCACGATGCCGATCTCAGAAATGCCAGCTTGGCTGGGGCACAACTCCAGCAGCAAGAGGTTTCCGCCGATTCATTGGCACCCCCCAATTACACCCATTCGGCATCGGAAGATCCTGTCCTTCAATTTGTGGAGCCGCAAGAGGTGAGCCTCAATCCCCTTGTGCCCGTTTTTCTGATTACAGCCATAACCTTTACCGGAGCCCAATTACTGAAGCAACCTCCCCCTCCCCCTGAGGCCAATCCAGACCAAGTGTTGCAACTGCAAGAAACCCGAACTTGTCCGGATTGCGTGCTTGCTGGCACTGACCTGTCCACCCAGTTTCTCCAGTTGGCCGATTTGCGACGGGCCAACCTTCAGTTCGCGAACCTCAATGGAGCCGATCTTCGAGAGGCCTCCCTCACCAACGCCGATCTCAGGGGAGCCGATTTGCGGAATGCCAATCTGGATGGGGCCGATCTAACAGGAGTGCAGCTGGAGGGAGCCCTGCTGCACAATACTATCGTGAGCGATCGCACCGTATTAGTGCAGCAATGGCGCACAGTTCGGGACCTCGTAACCCATGGCGGTCAAGACGCGGATCTGCGCCGAGCCAACCTCAGTGGTGCAAACCTGCGAGGGGTCGATCTGCGCAGTGCCAACCTGACCGAAGCGAACTTGGCTGGAGCAGATATGCTTGGGGGATTCCTCAGTCATGCCGACCTCGAAGGTGCCAATTTGTTCGCAGCCAATCTTGCACTTGCGGATCTTCGGCTTGCCAAGATGGAGGGCAGCAGCTTATTTCTGGCCAATTTACGAGCGAGCGATCTGCGGGATTCTGACTTAGCTGCCGCTGACTTGAGCGGAGCTGACCTCGATCGGGCTTTCCTCGATCGGGCGAACTTACGGCAGGCATCTCTAGTCGATGCCAATTTGTCAGCAACCGATCTGGTGGGTTCGGACCTGCGTCAGGCCAATTTGCAAGGGACCAATCTATCCCGAGCGGACTTATACCAGGCCAAGCTGGATGGAGTGAATTTGATCGGAGCCCGCCTGGTTGGCACAGAGTTTGATGGGGCGACAGTCAGCAGCAATATCCTTCAAGGGGCAAAACTTGAAGGGGTCGACCTGAGTGGAGTCGAGTTAAGGGGGGCTGACCTCAGCGACCTCGATTTGCGACAGGCCAATCTCAGCGGTAGCAATCTGCAAAATGCGAATCTGACTGGCACCGATTTAAGTGAAGCGAATCTGCAGCAGAGCAACTTGACTGGCGCAAACCTGGCTGGCACAAATCTTGGCCAAGCCAATCTCTCGGGCAGCGAGCTTGGAGGGGCGCAACTGAATAAAGCAAACTTATGCGGAGCGACTCTATCCGGTGGTTTGATATACGAGTGTTAGAAATTTACCGACGATCCTGAGTAATCAGTCTGTAGGCTGCAAAGTTCTGGAACCTATTTCTATTCACCAACTTTGCTCCCGTTAAACGAGAGTTTGCACGAACTCTCTGACAATCTAAGCCACTTTGCGAAGATCGCGATCGCGAATCATATTGAGATAGTCGGCACGGAAACATCTCAGCTGATAGTCGCGCGGATCTTGAACCTTCAGTTCCTCCCACGCTTGGTGCTTTCTGAGAATGCTTCGCTGCTGAGCCTCAGCTAGCATTTCTTCGCTAAGCGTCAACGTTGCATCTGTCATACGCTCGTAGCCATACCGATCCATATGTTCTCCAGCCAACGTTTCGATCGCCTCAATTTCCTCCAAACTAAGTGATTTGCGGAACTTATTGATGTTGGCTGAGATGGGAGCAGAAAGATTGGTTTGCCAAAGTGCCGACAACCCAGCAAGTTGTTGGGCTTCCGAAGAGGAGGAGACATCTAGCATGTCTTCCAGAAAAGGAATGCCAATAAAGTGACAGACCTTTCGCAGAGTGACCTCTTGATGGTTAATAAAGTCCTCAAAACGAATGGTTAGCACGCGATCAGGATGTTTTTGGGACAGTTGATAGGCAATGTCGTGAGCCTTTACCCAACTGATGGCATTCAAAATCGTATCGAAATCGTGAATGATGGCTTGATTGATGCTAGCGATTTGTGCCCGAGGATCGCGAACAACATTCAGAAAAAGAATATCGTCAAATAACTCAATCAACTCTTCGGCATACACAATATTATCGAGGGACTTATCCATCACGACTTGGGCATTGTGCTGCTGTCCTGCCTGAAACAACATTTCCCAAGCAATGCGATGAATATTGCGCGGTTGATTTGCGATCGCATTAAAAATACGGACTGGGTCTAAGGCAACACCGTCCCACTTGACCATCGTTGCAGCTTGCAAGCCCACTAAATCGACAATTGCTTGAAAATAGTTGAAATCATTGTCCAAATCGCCATATATCTTCACCAGAGGCATGAAATCAATTAGATGTAGGGGATAGGGGGAATAAAACTCTGGAGAATTATTCAACCGCAAGCGCAAGGCATGACTTCCACAACGGCGGATGGGGGTCATCAAAACAGGTTTAGGTCGATGAATTTGATTGGTCACGATCTACCTACAGAATGACTACATATTTAGCTGGAGAGAACTCAATTAGGACAACAGCTCTACTCTCGGTAGGGGTTTTGCCTTTCGAAATTGCCATAGGGGTTTGAAGAGCGCGATAGCAAGATGCGAATATGACTTTAGAGAAGTATTGAAAATACTCCTAGCATCCTCAATCATGGTGTTCAACGTTTAAATATTTAACAATTTCAGTCAAAATTAGCTCATTATTAGACTAGAATTTAAAGCAGACTTTATTATTAATATAAACACAACTTTACTAAAAACCTCTATAGAATTAGACGGAATAGTGTCCAACAAGGATAACAATCGCGATTGCTAGGATAAAAAATCCAAATCCTTTTTGTAAATCTGGGGGGTGAATAAAACGGATAGATTGCGCACCAATGATACTCCCCATACTTGCCGATAGTGTAAACGAGGCCAAAAGAATCCAGTTCACAGTCACACTGTCTGCATATCCAATAAATCCTGTCACTGATTTCAGCGAAATAATCAGTAAAGAAGTCCCAACAGCAGTTTTTATTGGAATTCCAGACAACAGGACTAGGGCTGGAACAATTGCGAATCCCCCACCGACTCCGACAAATCCTGTAAGCGCTCCAATGCTGAGTCCTTCAGCTGGAATGGCAAGATATTTGAACCGGCTTGTGCCCTGAGAACCAGATTTGGCATGAAGGTCAAAAGAATCTCGTGGTGTTCGCTTACCCTTATAAATCATTAAAAAGCTGGCAACTATGACAGTTGAAGCAAAGCACATCAACTGCATGGAATCGGTCACCCATGAAAATGTAGAAGCCCTCGCTCCCAAATAAGCTCCAAGCATTGCGGGGGGGGCAAACATTGCGGCTGTTTTAAGACAGACATGACCCTGTCGCCAGTGGGGTATAACCCCGATAAGACTGACACAGCCAATACAAACCAAACTCATCGCGATCGCTTCTTGCGTTCCCAATCCCATGATGTAAATCAAAATTGGGACTGCCAAAACAGCCCCGCCGCCCCCCATTAACCCTAGACTGATGCCAACACCCAGTCCTAAGAGATGCCCGAAAATCGCTATCAGCATGATTCATGCCCTAGAAGTTCAACACAGCGAAAGGGAGTCTAGTGAGAGGGTCGATATCTACAGTCAGCTAGTGCAGCTCATTCAAATGCAGCCTATATTTTGCAAATTCTGCTTTCGAAGCTTCAATCGATTCATATCGTAGAGAGATTGATTTCTTGAGTGACTATCTCAGAGTTGATGTCCCCATGTGCCATACCGAATGTGCCAATTAGACCGGAAGCTAATTGAGCAAACACTTTTGATATTTCAGAGTTTTCATCCAACAAAGGAATCGGTTGTCCCAGATCGCTCTGCTGGCAAATTCGAGGATCGAGCGGAACTTGCCCTAACAGAGGAGCCTGCAATTCTGTTGCCAGTCGCTCGCCACCACCACTGCCAAACACCGGCATGCGATCGCCATTGTCTAACTGCAAATAGCTCATATTTTCCACAACCCCCAATACAGGAACCCCCACATTACGGAACATGTGAATGCTGCGACGCACATCACCCAATGCCACTTGCTGTGGCGTTGTCACGAGTACCACTCCGCAAATGGGGCTTTCTTGCACAATGGTGATTTGAGCATCCCCAGTGCCTGGAGGCAGATCGATCAGCAGGTAGTCCAATTGCCCCCAATCCACATCTTGAATAAATTGGGTCACAATCTTGTGTAAAACTGGACCGCGCCAAGCCAGAGGATGGTCGGGTTCGGCCAACAATCCAACAGACATCACCTTGATGCCAAAGGCCTCTAAGGGTTGAAAGCGCTGTCCTTCAGGGGTGTCCAGTACCTGAATATCCGAATGACCCAACCCCAGCATCTGCGGAATGTTAGGCCCGTAGACATCGGCATCTAGCAGACCGACTTTCGCCCCTTGCAACCGAAGAGCCACCGCTAAATTCACCGCAGTGGTGGACTTTCCTACTCCCCCTTTTCCACTAGATACCGCAATGGTGGTGCGTACGCCTGGAATGGAGCACCGTTGCACGTATCCTTTCTTGCACCACGTCAAACCATTCAACGCGTCTAGAACTCGAGATTCTATGACTGTCTGATGGGAACCGATATAGAGGCGCACGGAGACGTAGTTTTCAACGATACGGAGGTTGCGCACCATCCCCAAACTGACGATGTCTGTCCCCAAGTTGGGGTCAACGATGGTTTTAAGAGCGGCGATCGCCTCCTGCTCTCGATCGGCTTCTGCAGCGGCTCCAGCATCTTGAGCCGTGGTAGACGAGGACGATGTGTCTGCTAAGCGAAAAGGAGACGCATGACTAACCATTGGACACCTCCGCCGCCTGAGCCCCTTCAATTTTGTCAATCGCCCGCTGGGAAAAGATCCGCACATCCGCATCGGGATCGTCGAGGGTTTGCTGCAGGGAATTCAACACCGATGGATTGCCAACATTGCCGAGGGCGATCGCTGCATCCCGACGCACATCCGAATATTCATCCGCCAAGGCGTTAACCAACACTGGAATGACGCTGTCATCCGGTACCTGCTGTAATGCTCGAGCGACAAACTTGCGCACCTGCCAGTGGTCGTCCTGCATGGCGGCACCCAAGGCCGCAATAGAAGCCGTAGGTTTCAGGATGGCGATCGATTGGGCCGCATTTCGCCTCACCTGCCAATCTTCATCCTCTAACGCTTGGTTGAGCAGCCCAACGACCGCTTCATCCTCCAAATACCCAATCGTCAATGCCGCCTCGCGCCGCACGACTGGCGACGGGTCCTCGATCAGGGCAAGGGCAGGGGCACAGCTGTTTACCTGATTGAGATACCGCAATGTCGTCACCGCTGCTTCCCGCAACTCCTCTCGCTCGGACTCAAAAAACGGCAGGATGTAGGGCAATGCCTGCACGTCGTGGATCTTGCGTAACAAAATGATGATATTCAGCTGCATGTGGAAATCCTCTTGCTGAAGGGCATCCAACAGCAGCAGCAAATCATCGGGAATCACCAATTCTTTGAGGGCTCCCAATGCCTCTGTTCGCACCTCTTCATTGGGGGACCTCAAACAGGGAATCAACGGACGCACCGCCTGATGGTTCGCCATCTCCCAGAGCGTGGTAATCGCCAGCTTCTGGACTCCTGCATTCTCATCGGGGAGAGCAGCAATCAACGGCTCAACCGCATCCTCATCCCCCAAATGCTGCAGCATCTTCACCGCCACTAGGCGATCGCCCACATCTGTCGATTGCAACATCTCAACCCATTGCTGCAGTTCGTTATCCATATCCGGATTTGTCCTCCAAATCTAGCGATCCATCGCAAATAACCAATGACTTCCCCCTCATCTCAACAAAAACGGAATCTGCACCGTAATTGCATCTACCGGACATTCCTTCTCACAAGGCAAGCAAAACCAACATTCGTCATATTTCATATAGGCTTTGCCGGTTTCGGGATTTTTCACTAATACGTCCAGCGGACACACCTCGATGCAAGCAGTACATTTCTCCAAGCATTTCGATTCATCCACAATCACGGGGACATCAACACGTTGAGAGGTTAGAGCCATGCTTGTTCGTTCTCCTGTTTGGGCGATCTAGGTTCTGAGGGAGATCGAGCGATCGTCCCCTGTCAAGGGTGAGGTCCATCAGGCTTTGATGGCAACGTCGTAGGTTTCGCTTTCCAGATCCACATCCACCACATAGGGTTCGATGGGGGCTTTGGAAAGGGTCATCATGCCCGACTCGTCTTTCTTAAGGTGGGTGTGGCAGAACCATTCCTGGTTATTTTTCTCGGGGTAATCCACTCGGTAGTGGTACAGCCCCCAGCGACTTTCTTTCCTGAATAAAGAGGCACGGGCAGCCATTTCCGCACAGTCGCGGATGGCATGGACCTCCATACAGCGCATTAACTCGTGGGGGTCGCGGGCTCCCATCAAGTCGAGGGTGGAATGGTAATTAACAAATTTATCTAGAGCAATCTCCATCTTGTGGGTGTTTTTGGGAGGCTGCAGATAGTCGTTCACGAAGCGGCGCAGCTTGTATTCCACCTGGGTATGGGGCACTCCATCCGGCTGATTTAACGGTCGGTAAATGCGATCCATTTCGGTGGAAATGAAATCGGGGTCGGGCTCAATGTGGGGTAGATCCCGGCAATAGTCAGTGGCATTCGTACCGGCGATGCGCCCGAAGACAAAAGCACCAATCATATAGTTGTGGGGCACAGAGGCCATGTCACCTGCCGCGTACAGACCCGGAACAGTGGTGGCAGCCCTAGCATCCACTCTCACACCGGATGCACTGTGACCGCTGCAGAGGCCAATTTCGGAAATTTCCATCTCTACACCGTGGGTGCGGTAGTTTTCCCCTCGACCTTCGTGAAAGCGTTCGCGACTGGGGCGTTCGTTGGCCCACAAGACTTGTTCGATTTCGGAAATCGTGTCCTCATCCAGATGGTTGAGCTTGAGACTGATGGGGCCGCGACCGGAGTGCAGCTCTTTATAAATCTCTAGCATCATCTGACCGCTCCAGTAATCGCAACTGACGAAGCGATTTCCCTCAGCGTTAGCGGTGTAGGCTCCAAATGGCCCGGCGACATAGGCACAGGCAGGGCCGTTGTAATCTTTAATCAGCGGGTTGATTTGGAAGCATTCGATGTTGCTCAGTTCGGCCCCAGCGTGATAGGCCATCGCATAGCCATCCCCAGCATTCGTGGGGTTCTCGTAAGTGCCGTACAAGTATCCGGACTGGGGCAAGCCCAAGCGACCGCAGGCTCCTGTAGATAGAATGACTGCCTTGGCTTGAATAATGACAAAATCGCCATTGCGAACGTCAAATCCCGTCACCCCAACGGCACGGCCATCTTGGACGATGACGCGGGTGGCCATAACGCGGTTAATGACCTTCGCTTTATGGCGTTTCACCTCGCGGGTCAGAATCTTCTTGAGATCTTTCCCTTCCGGCATCGGCAAAACGTACTTACCCACCCGATGCACTTGCTTGAGGTCGTAGTTACCGTAGGCATCTTTCTGAAACTTCACCCCCCAACTGTCCAGCTCCTGAATAACTTCGTAGCCTAGCTTCCCCGTCTGATACACCACCTCTTGATTGAGGATGCCGTCATTAGCGATGGTGATTTCACGAACGTATTGTTCTGGGGTGGAGTTACCGGGAATGACCGCTGTATTCACCCCATCCATGCCCATGGCGATCGCACCACTCCGACGGATGTTCGCCTTCTCAAGAACCAGAACATCAGCTTCAGGATTTGCCTGCTTGGCTTTAATAGCAGCCATGGTTCCCGCTGTTCCACCTCCGACAACAAGAACGTCAGTCTGCAGCCTCTGGGTGCTCACCATAAACATTTCTCCTAGAGAAAAGGGGCTATAACGGGTCAAACAAATGTTTCTCAAGACACATTACTTACGTACCGTGCCAATCGCCCTCTGATTTAGTTTGAACCAAAGTACTTTAATCTTTGATGACCTTTAGTTTAGACTGGCCCATTAGATATTGGAACGGCGATCTTATCGCAACTTGGAATACATCCATAAACTAATTCTATCTATAGGAATATCTAAGATGGAAATCTACCAGCTAAAAGTCTTTTTACAAGTGGCACGATATCTGAGCTTTACTGAGGCAGCACATTCTCTCAATTTGACCCAACCTGCAGTTAGTGCAAAAATCAAATCTCTTGAGTCAGACATTGGTTCCCCTTTATTTCACCGTCTAGGTCGGAAAGTCCAGCTGACTGAAATTGGGCACTTTTTATTGGAGGGAGCCAGCGATTTAGTCGAGCAAGAATCTGTATTGCATCAGAAACTGGAAGACTACAAAAATGGATGCAGAGGAGAGCTATATATTGCCTGTTCTACCGCTATTTCATCTGGCTTCATTTCCGATATCATTTTTAATTTTAGGGAGCAGAACCCAGAAATCAATCTTCATCTCAAAATCCTCAGTTCAAGTCAAGATATTTATCATGCGATTACTGCATCAGAAGTAGATTTTGCGATTTCGGAAATTAGTTTTGCAGATACAGCTGAAGTGCATTGTGAAGCAATTTCTTCGACCGAGTACAGTGCCATTTGTGGGCCTCGTAGCCCTTGGTCAATCCGCAATTGTATTAGTCTGAATGAAACCATCGGCGAACCTTGGGTCCTAAATCGCCAAGATGTGATTGCTCGGTCTATTTTTGAATCGCGACTCTCGGATATTGGGTTAGGAACTGACGATCTAGCCAAAGTAGAAATAGTCGAGACAGAGAATCTGATGAGAACCTATATCTTGTCAGGTGGATATCTCGGTTTTTCATCTAAGTTGAGTTTTCAGGCAGAGGTGAAATCTGCACAGCTAATTTCACTCCCCATTCATGAATTTACGCTGCCATCATCAATTTTTATCGCCCTGTCCTCAAAAAAGTTCTACGATCTCAAAGAAAAAGAGCAGGCAATAGGTATGCGTGGGGGTATCGAAAGCCCCACCCAGAAAATGCTGAAGTTTCTGGAGGTGCTGTCGGTCGACAATCGAGGAGTTGACTCGACACTATCCGCAAACAAACTCCCAGCACTCACCATGGAGCCACCGGCTTATACAACCTCTCTTCGTACCGTTGAAAAAACCGAATCATTGCAGATCCGTATTGGCATTCAAAATCGAACATTGCCTGCAGCTTCTGGAGGCATCATCATGCAGAAGCTGGGTCTTTTCAAGCATTATCTGCCCAAATCTGGGAGGTATGCTTCTAGCCAATACAGTATTCAGTGGCAAGATTTTGACACAGGCATGCCAATCGTGAACGGTTTGCATTCTCGCCAGTTGGATCTCGGGATTTTGGGGGATTACCCAATGCTGTTAAGCGCCCTCAGGAACGAGCAAATAGCAAATGGAGAGAAGATTGCAGCCGAGGATGATTCAACCATATTAATTGGCTTTGTAGCGATCAATCCCGATGGCTGTCGCAACGCCGTGATCGTCCCACAGCATTCCAATCTTAACGAGATCGAAGATCTGTGCGGGCAGGTTCTAGCCATCCCTGATGGATCGACCGCCCATGGCATGGTACTGCGCGTTCTGCATCAACATGGATTGCTTTCTGAAGTTGAGTTACTTCCAGTATCAAACAGTCTGGAAATGAGACGAGCCGATCGCTCGATCGCCGGATACGCCTATTTCTCTCCATTTCACGAACTCGCGCTGGAACGCAACAAGTTTCGCTACCTGTTTGATGGCAATGTGGGCGGCTTGCCTGCATTCTATGGTGTGGTCGCTCGTAAAGGATTCGCTCGAGAACATCCTGACTTAGTGGTGAGCTATCTCAAAGGATTGAAGGCAGCCCAGCATTGGCAATCCACAGTTCCTAGCGCCAGTCAAAAGTTAAGCCAATGGACTCAAAACTCTCCCCACATCATCGACAGCATTATCGGCACTTGCCCCACTCAAGATTCTCAGGGACTGTATTTCCCCGATACTCAAATTCGGGAAGATTGGATTCTCGACCACATTAGCCACTATCAATTAGCGGCCAACGATCGCGAATTTTCCGATCTCCACCTCAGCCGCTGGGTTGACGAGGACTTCATGGCAACCGCTATGAGAAATTAAACAGACCCTGCTTAACAAAATTAGGCCTGCAGCACAACAAATCAGATCTCCGACTCAATCTGCATACTTTTGAGAGTCTCTTCGCGAATGATTTCAAACACCTGACGATTCAATCGCGTGAATTCTGCAGTCAGCATATCGTCGATATGACGGGGACGGTTAAGAGGAATATCGATCTGTTCCTTAATTCGGCCGGGATTAACACCCATCACGAGTATGCGATCGCCTAAGAATACAGCCTCCTCAATATCGTGTGTCACAAACACAATGGTCGTTTTGTACTCATCCCAGATATCCAACAATAGCTCTTGCATCATGTGCCGAGTCTGAGCATCTAGAGCTGCAAAGGGTTCGTCCATCAACAAAACCGCAGGAGAATTCACTAATGCCCGAATAATACTGGCTCGCTGTTGCATCCCCCCCGACAGTTGATGGGGATAGGAGTTCCGGTGTTTGTACAACCCAACACGGTTAAGATAGCGATCGACCAGCTCCGTTCTCTCACCCTTGGGCATTTGCTGGTATTTCAATCCCATCTCGACATTTTGAAAGGTGGTTTTCCAAGGCAGCAGCGAATATTGCTGAAACACAAACCCGCGATCGGCTCCCGGACGAATCACACGTTTGCCATCCACAGAAACAGATCCCTGGCTGGGGGAAACAAATCCGGCAATCGCATTCAGCAATGTCGATTTTCCGCACCCCGAAGGCCCCAGCAAACAGACAAATTCCCCAGGACTCACCCGAAAATGAACGGACTTCAATACCTCGTGAACTCTGTCTTTACTGTGAAACGAAATTGACAGGTCGTTAATCTCAACAAACCCCTTGCTCGGAATCGACGGTAACGGAGAAAGGCTACTGGGTCTGCTCGAAGTATTCATACCGCTATCTCACTCACAATCAACTCAAACCATCAGAGGTGGACCGGACACTTGATTGAACTCCCCTAAACCCCTTTCTTCTCAAACCGCCTCCAAGGCATCAACCCTGACATCACCCGATCGATTGCCCAGGAACTAAAGGCTCCCATAATGCCAATCAACAACATTCCCATCACAATTGGTGGGAAATTGGAGGTCACATACGATTCCCAGGTGATGTATCCAATGCCGTAGCGACCGGCCAAAATCTCGGCCGTCACCAAGCAAAACCAGGCATTCCCCATCCCGATGGCTAGTCCGCTGGCAATGTTGGGAAGCGCACCGGGTACAACAATGTCTTTGAAAATATCCCAAGGCTTGGCCCCCAGGCATTGCCCCACGCGCAGAAGCACGGTATCGCTCAACATACTTTCTACCCCCCGAATCGTGCTGATTAAAATCGGGAAAAAGCCACCAATAAATGTGATGTAGATCATGCCAGATTCGGCGGACGGAAACATCAGAATAGCCAGTGGAATCCAGGCTACGGCAGGAATCGGACGCAGAATTTCTAAGGCAGGCATCAGTAAATCTTCCACCTTCTGGAACGTGCCAATCAGAATTCCTAAAGACACGGCCAAGACAGAGGCGATCGCAAACCCAATCAGGACTCTCGAAATACTGGATCTGAAGTGAACAAAAGGATTCGACCCCATAAATTCAAATGTTGCGGCCACCACCTCTGTTGGAGATGGAACAAACTGAAAATTGATTAAGAACTTGAAATTAATGATGCATAGCAACTGCCAAATTCCAAAGAACAGGCACAAGGACAGGGTTTTCCTCGCAGCTGTATTGTGGGACAAATTCAACCTCAGACTGACCATCCCCTGATGCATATTTTCTAGAAGCTCTGCCGTGGCAGGAGGAGTTTTGGTATATGCCATGGTTTCATCCGAGTATTCTGTCTAGGAAATAAGCTCTAGAGTCAACTGTGATGCAAACAATTGACTCTAGTAAAGTAGCCAGATATGTCAAACAAAAGAGTGTTGCCGACTACGTCAGCAGTCCTTTAGTTAGAAACGTCGCTGTTGGCAACTTCGCTGCCTGCCGCCAAAGCTTCTTGCAGCTCTCCAAAATTAGTCACTTCCCCTCCGGAGGAGACCGCGTAAGCTTCTGCAGCATCCTTTAAAAGAAACGCAGAAATTTCATCGCCATCTTTGACGTAGTAGGAATTTTCGGCAAACAGCTTCCAGCCGTTGTCGCGATCGTGTACGAACATCACGTCAGCCGCTTTGCCCTCGTCCAGCAATTGCTCCAAGCCACCAACCATGTTCTCAATCGAGGCAAAGTTCGTGACCGTGTCCTCCCCCTGTACCCAAAATTGGGCTGCCAATGTGGGATCGGTAATCGGTTCGTCTGTTAACGCATCGCTGCCTTCAATCTGGTAGGTAGCGCCGGCTTCGACTACGGCATCATATTCAAGGCCCATTTCATCCATTGCCGTTTGCAAGAAGCTTTCATCCACCCAACCGTCGACATCTTCCGGGTTAATCGCTTCATCGACTTTTCCGAGAGAAATTAGAGTGGCAATGCTGTTTTGCAAAGCTTCTAGGTGAACGGGGCGAATGGTGGGATCGAGAGGTTGCAATCCCGAGGGGCCTAAGAACATGTAGACCACTTCTTTATCAATGCCCGACCACTCTTCAATTTGAGCCGAAATATCCTCGGGGGTGTCTCGGAACGTCTGGTTAGCCTCCAACATTGCTTTCATGAATGCCACCACGATTTCGGGGTGTTCTTCCGCGAAATCATCTCGAACGACAATGCCGTGCAGAGTGGGCACTCCGGTTTGTGCGCCGTCAAAAATCTTGCGGGCAAACCCTCGGAAGGGAAACAGTTCGCCGAACGGGACGAAGTCTGCGTGAGCGTCAATTTGACCGGTGCGCAGGCTGGTGCCTCCGACTTCGGGGGCCTGGCTAATCAGTCTGAGATCGTTCTCTGGATCGATCCCCGCATCTTGCAGGGCCTTCAACACCATGCCGTGAGCCGCAGAACCAAACGGAACGGAGACGACTCCACCGCGTAAGTCTTCTAGAGTGCTAACGTCACTGGTTCTGGGGACAACAACAGCATTTCCGGCACCGTTGGGACTGTAGGCCAGCGTACCGATGTAGGTTGTTTCGACGTCGCTTTCCTCCCGGAACGTGATCATATTAATGACAGCTGGGAAATCGCCCATCAAGCCAATGTCGATTTGGTCGGCCAGCATTTTGTTAGTGATGGGAGGGCCGGATGTGTAGCTGGACCACTGAATATCGTATTCGACCCCTTCGTATTCGCCTGTGGTGGGTAAGTACTTTTCAAGTAGCTCTAATTCACGGACGGTGGCACCACCCACGGCAGTGTTAATCACTTGGTCTTGCGTACCGATCGAAATTCGGATGGTTTCTGCATCAACACTGAGGGCTGAAGCACCAAATATCAGTACCGATGCTGCAAGCCCCTGTGTCCACTTCGAGCAACTAGTAGCAGTCATGAATTCGTCTCTCAAAGCCGATAGAGTTGTGCTAATTCAATCGGGATTCTTTTGAAGGCTTTGTGATGGGGACTACCAATTGTGCAGGTTAGCTATCACGTTAGTATTTGGTGCGATTCAAAATATTTATGCGTAGATCTAACGACATGTACGGTTCGTTCGGGCGATCGCCATACCGTATTTGTCGCACAATAACGAATACCCTTATTTGCTTGCATCTGTTCGATCGCCACTAAACCATCAGAACAATCCCGAGGATAACCAGGAGAAGAGACAGCAGGGTTTCAAACTTTTTGGGGGAGAGAGCTTGATGAATTTTGCTGCCGATCGCGATCGCCATCAACACTGCCGGTAAGCAAACCAGATAGAGCTGGCCAACTTGAACGGTCCACAACCCCGATATGCCATGACTGGCAACAATCAGGAGACCAATGGGGAAGAAGTACCCCTGCAGGTTCGACCGGAATGACTCGGGGGGCCACTGGCGCAAGGCAGCGTAGGTGACGATGGGTGGCCCGTTGGTGTTGAAGGCGCTGCCCAGCACTCCTGCGATAAACCCAAATCCGTATCCCCACCAGCGGCTTTTGATGCGGGGGGCTTGCTTTTGGATGAGGCGATTGAAGGCAAACACTATCAAGAAAACTCCTAAGAGTCTCATGACGATCGCTTCCGGGACAAATTTAATCAGGATGAGGCCGAAGGGGATGCCCAGTATGCTGGCTAGCACCAGTTGGCGGGAGATTTTGAAGTCAATCTGGCGGAAAGTTGAGACGAAAATTGTTAGTGACGAGCTGGTGGCGATTAGGGCGAAGAGAGGCGTAGCTGTACTGAGGCCCAGAGTTATGCTCAGCAAGGGCATGGCAATCAGAGCATCCCCAAAGCCAAATACCGCGCGGAGTAGTGTGGCACAAAAAAAGATGGCTATGGTTTCGGGCATTAATGCTTCTTTGGCCTCAGTTGTGAGTGTTAAGAGATGGCCTCTTATGTATAAGCCCCAATGAGGTTTGGGAGTAGACCCCAGCAGATTGCTATGCATTACTGCTATGTAGGGCCAGCTGTTGAAGTCTAGTTCTATTGCTATTGGTGGCTTTCAAGCTCATAAAGCAGTGGCCAAGTGCAAGGGAAATTGAAATAATCGGCCAAAAGCCTTGCACCATCGCTCCAGTATGTAC
>JBFRWN010000095.1:0-30719 GCA_051439605.1 Synechococcus sp. | reverse complement strand
TCAACCGCTGCTTTGATTCTCTGGAGCAACTAGAGGATGTCTTGGAGGAGCGTTGTCGCACGTTGACCTCCATGACCGAAGACATTCGCGCCTTGACTAACTATCACTGGTGGCCATAAGTGATGATAGTGTTTCGGGGGTTAGAGGCTCCGGATTTGGTATTACATAGCATTACTACGTGCCCACACCTAAAAACCCAACTTAAACGCACCGTGAACCGCCAAAAGTCATAGGTAGAAGTGAGATTGAGTGCTCTAAGCGACTCATTCTGCCATAACATTCCGTCGGAACAATAGAATGCCTCATTTATGTGCTATTTTTGTAGCGATACTACATGCTATTACTTAATGATACAACTTAGCGGCCTGCCTTCTTCAAGAAACTCTTCAGGAGCATGCTGGGTTCGTTCTGATTAGCTTCTTGCTTTGTGTCACTCTAATGTATGCGATCTATTGGATTCCAACACATCTTGAAAACCGGCTGACTAAGAATGAAAATGCAGCTAACTAGTCATTTGCAACCGCGTAGAAATAGCCTTCGGCACTACTTCTAGAATCAACGTCAACTGCGGCCACTCTAAGCGTTTGAATTCGGACTTTTTGCAATCAAGGACAATCTAATGATAGATAGAGATTTTATATTCCTAGCTGGATTGCATCGGAGTGGAACAACATTGTTACACGCCATCATGCGTGACCACTCCGACATTAGCGGTTTCTCAGAAACTGGGGTGCCAAAAGACGAAGGACAATTTTTACAGACTATCTATAAAGAAGCTAATGTTTTTGGTGGCCCAGGAAAATTTGTATTCGATAAAAGGTCATATATGGATGAATCACATCCACTTGCGACAGATGAAAGTTCAAATACAATTTTCCAAAAGTGGAGCGAATATTACGATCTAACATGCAAGTATTTAATGGAAAAATCTCCGCCCAATATAACCAAAACAAGGTTTTTGCAAAAACTATTTCCCAACTCTAAATTCATTTTAATTTTACGGCATCCACTGGCTGTTTCTTATGCAACTCAAAAATGGAGCAAAACATCAATCAAATCATTATTAGAGCATTCAATTCTTGCCTATGAAATATTATTCAAAGACTTGGAATTTATTGATTCTGCATACATTCTAAGGTACGAAGAATTTGTACGTGACCCACAGGCCATGATTGAAGACATTTATAGCTATTTGGGACTCGACCCTATCAGAATTACTCGTGATGTTAGAATCAATGTTAACAATCAATATTTTGCGAGATGGGGGAAGGACAGAAAAAATATACTACATCGAATATTGAATAGAGTATCTCCAGAACTTGAGGATAGGGCTAACCAATTTGGATACAGCATCAACAATTACAATGAGTTAGCTCCAGTACCATGGTTGGGTTCACATACCCAATCCATCAAGATCGGCATTTAAAAGCCTACAAAAACGACGGTTCAAAATGCCGGTTAATTCAGGAGATATGCTGCACAATCAACCATTTTGAGCTTAGCCTCATGATTGATCCCCTGCACTCAAGAATAAAGGTGATTTCTTGTTTCTGCTAACTCATGAATTGGGTCATTCCGCAGACTTGTGCTGCATGCTAGCTTAGCTACATTCACAGCATGCCGGTACTCAACATTTACCCCTTCATGGAAATGTAGCCTGCAGGCGCTACTAATGCCCGAGGAAAGAATTTGAGACGGATTCAATTGCGAGCAATGAAGGTGGCTATTGCGGCTGTGGTGGGGGGGGGTCTAGGCGTTGTAACACCGCTGGGTTTTACTTCGTTCGCACAGACAACAGCAAACGACAATTCGGTTGAAGAGAATGACAAGCCTGAAGAGAATGACAAGCCTGAAGACTATGACAAGCTCGAAAATTTAGAGGCCCAAACCGTTGGGCAATGGGATGAAGGTGGACTCGCAGAAGTTTCTACTGAGGTAGACCCACCAATTTCCTTACCCAATAATAGCGACACCATCAAAACAGAAAATGCCGGCGACCAAAATCCTGAACACCTCGGTTCAGAAGCACAAGAGTTAGACGATCGGGATCTCACAAAACAAAAAGACATTGACGAACTAGCCGAACAGCAGGGCATCTTGCGGGTGGGGAATCGTAGCACTCATCCGCTGCGGGTGGTGTTGCACCGTCGCGATAGATCTTCCGGAGCCTCCCCAGCCCATTGGGACTTTGAGCCTGGAGAGGGGGGTAGCAACGGCTTGACCCTGAGCTTGAACCAGCAGGAACCGCTGATGGTGCAGCCTGGAGACGTCATCGTGGCCTTTGCCATTGATGGTTCGCGCCGCTATTGGGGACCCAACGTCATTGCCGAGACAGTTGCTCCGTACTGGAACGAAAGCGATCGCAGCTGGACAATGATTTTGCAGCCCTAACGGCATTTTTTAGACGATTTCCATTTAAAAAAACAGCCAAAACAGCCGACTCCATGCATCAGTATTGGGCTAGCTGCTGTGTCTCCCAAATCAGTCATTTGCTGGGACATTCTAACTCTGCCAGTTTTGTACGCCTGCTTATTTTGCCAGTTGTACGGACCGCCGAGGTCGCCGAGATCGCTCGCTGGAAGGTTACGATCGAGACTCAGCATTCCTCGCAATTCGCCATGTCCTCACCCCAGACTCTTCCCTTGCCTCCAGGCGATTTTGGTTTGCCTGTGATTGGCAAAACCCTCGACTTTTTCACCGACCCCGATTTTGCCCAAAAACAACATGCCAAGTACGGTCCACTGTTTAAAACTCGCCTGCTGGGGCAGCCAACAATCTTTTTGAAGGGGCCAGATGCTAATCGATTTTTATTTAGTCAGGAAAGCGATCGCTTTGCCGTAACGTGGCCTGCAAGCGTGCGCGATCTCCTCGGCCCCCTTTCCCTAGCTTTGCAAACTGGCGGAGTCCACTCTCAGCGTCGTCGCCTGATGGCTCAAGCCTTTCAACCCAGAGCATTGGCGGGCTACATCAATACGATGGAAGCCATTAGCGATCGCTACTTCGCACAATGGGTGAAGGCTTCACACCTGACTTGGTACCCTCAACTGCGGCGCTATACGTTCGATATTGCCTGCAAGCTGTTGGTGGGGTTGGACAATGCCTCCGAGACTGACCTGGGAGAACTCTTTGAAGTTTGGTGTTCGGGATTGTTCACGTTTCCCATCAACCTGCCCTGGACTGCTTTTGGTAAGGCAAAACGCAGTCGAGATCTCTTACTGGCAGAGTTAGAGCGGCTGATTCGCGATCGCCAACAGACCAACGAGCAGTTGGGAATTCTGCAGTCGCAAGATCGACAGCCCGAAGCTAAAGACGCACTAGAACTATTGCTGAATGCTCGAGATGAGAATGGCGAAGGTCTCAGCATTGAAGAACTCAAAGATCAGGTGTTGCTATTGTTGTTTGCGGGACACGAAACTCTCACCTCGTCACTGGCATCGTTCTGTCTCAAGATCGCCCAAAATCCAGAGATGAAAGCGGTGGCTCGGGCGGAGCAAGCGGCTTTGCAGGAGCGGGAACTGACGCTGGAGACCCTCAAGCAGATGACGTATCTAGAACAGGTGTTGAAAGAGGTATTGCGGGTGGTGCCCCCCGTAGGTGGTGGTTTCCGCAAGGTACTGCAGACCTGCGAGTACGGCGGCTATCAACTGCCTGCGGGGTGGACAGTGCTCTATCAAATCAACCTCACCCACCAAGATCCAGAGACTTATGAGCAGCCGGAACGCTTTGACCCCGACCGATTTGGTGGCGATCGCAGGGAGGATAAAGCCAAGCCCTTTAGCCACGTCCCGTTTGGAGGGGGATTGCGAGAATGTTTGGGGAAGGAGTTTGCCCGTTTAGAGATGAAAATCTTTGCTGCTAAGCTTCTGCGGAACTACGATTGGGAGCTGTTACCCGATCAAAATCTCGACTATACAATCGCTCCAACCCCTATTCCAAAAGATGGTTTGAAAGTTCACTTCAAGCAGATTGCGTCAAATTAGTTGATCAGATACTGGGCATGAAACTCCAAATGATCCCCCACAAACGTAGAAATGAAGTAGTAACTATGGTCGTAGCCCTCCTGCATGCGCAGCGTCAGAGGCAGCTGACGCTTTTCACAAGCTTGCTGTAACAGATCCGGTCGCAGTTGTTGCTGTTCCAAAAAAGTATCGGCAGCCCCCTGATCGATCAGGAGGGGGCGATCCCAGGCGGTACTGGCAATCAACTCACAGGCATCGTAGGCATTCCATCGATCGCGATTGCTCCCTAGATAAGTCTTAAACGCCAACTCTCCCCAAGGACATTGGGTGGGAGCGCAAATGGGTGCAAACGCCGATACCGACCGATAGCGATCGGGATTTTTGAAGGCACAAACCAAGGCTCCATGCCCGCCCATAGAGTGGCCAAAAATGCTTTGACGATTGCTGTCTACAGCAAACTCGCGTCCGATCAATTGAGGCAATTCCTCAACCACATAGCTGTAGGTACGGTAATGCCGGCTCCACGGATCGCAGATGGCATCCACGTAAAACCCTGCTCCGGTGCCCACATCCCAGCGCTCGTCTTCTCCTGCAATGCCGGTATTTCGGGGACTGGTGTCGGGGACCACCAAGACAATGCCGTACTTCGCCGCGTACTGCTGAGCTCCAGCTTTGGTTATAAAATTAGCCTCCGTACAGGTCAGTCCAGAGAGGAAATAGAGCGCGGGGCAGCGTTCAGTGTTCGCTTGCGGTGGCAAATATATCGAGAACGCCATCGGGCTGTTGCAGGCCGTTGAGTGATGCTGATAAACCTCGACGGTGCCAGCAAAGCACCGATGTCTGGCAGTTTGCTTCAAAGACATGGCGGGCGCAGTTGCAGTAACTGATGGTTAGCTTAGCGGGACTTCCCCCCAGTGGGAATTGAGGTTGAGCTACACACAAGACTCGAGTGCGAATTTCGAACCTCAAGAGGCCTACAGAGGCGATCTCTGAGCGAAAAGATTGGTTGTGTCTGCGAGCATGAATTGACAAGATGGTGTAAACCTATGACAAGCGAATTGCTGGCTCGATCCGTATGCCTCCTATCCGCTTCTTTTCTTCCCCCTACACCGCATCAGAATGGCAGCGTATAGCGGCGATAGGCCACCAAGTGGACAGATTGCTGCAAGATGCTGTTGTGGGATTAACGATGGGGGGGGAACCCACATTCGTCTCCAGCAAAGATTTTGAATCTCCCCAGTGGCGTACAGAAGCCTTAGGGGACGAGAAACTGCGCATCGCTGCCCGGTTGCTGAGACAGCTGGAGCAACGCTTTTCAGCTCCAGGCTCTCTCAAACATTACGGTCTTGGCAAGCTTTATCCCGGGGAAGAGGCTCCCCGCTGGGCGCTCGGCTGTTATTGGCGACAGGATGGAGTTCCCCTTTGGACCGATCCCCAACTGCAGGCGCAGGAGGCCACAGATTGTGGTCATACTCAAGCCACTGCGGAACAGTTTGCCAGCGAACTTGTCCGGCAATTGGGGGTGAGTGCATCTGGACTAATGTCGGTCCACGATCGCGAGGGTGACGAATGGGCGGGTTATGTGTTGCCACTGCTACCCGTGCGTCATTCGGGAGAGCTTCGCGGGGGAGAACTACGCTGGAGTACCTGCCGCTGGATACTATCGGATGAATTGAAGATCCTGCGGTTGCTGCAGGGGCGATCACAACTTGGATTGCGACTGCCCCTGCAGGCGATCGACTGGTCAGACCCCCTCGCGGAAGAAGCCCAAGCGCATCTGGAGGACAACCCCATTGTCACCGCAGGTCCTCCACTAGACTCCCCGCCAAATTCCATTGGGATCGCCCTGGGTTTAGAAGTCCGTTTAGGAACGCTTCGGGTCTTTCTGCCCCCTCTCTCCTCACCCCGCAGCTACGTTGACTTGCTGCAGGCGATCGAACGGACCGCGCAGGTTACCAATACCCGCCTCCTGATTGAGGGCTATCCCCCACCCGCCAACGCAGGCATCTGCGGGTTTCAACTCACCCCCGATCCTGGGGTACTGGAGGTGAACATCCATCCGATGGATAACTGGGGGGATCTCGTGGAACAAACCGAGATTTTGTACAAAGAAGCGCGGGCTTGCGGCCTGTGCGCTCGCAGGTTGGCCACGGATGGCCGCTGGAGCGGTACGGGGGGCGGTGCACATATCACAATTGGTGGGCACACGCCGCAAAGCAGTCCCCTATTGCGTCGGCCCGATTTGCTGCGCAGTTTGATGGGCTATTGGCAAAATCACCCCAGCCTGTCCTATCTTTTTTCTGGAAAATTTGTCGGGCCCACCAGCCCTGCCCCAAGGCTGGATGAGGCGCGGCTGGAAACGCTGTACGAGCTAGAGTTGGCTTTCACTGCATTGCATCCAGATGCGCAAGTCGAGCCCGAAGTCTTGGACAGTCTGCTTGGTCATTTGCTGGTGGACTCTTCTGGAAATGCCCATCGCACCGCCCTATGCATCGATAAGCTATATCCCCAGCGCAACCCCGCCCTGCAACTGGGACTGCTGGAGTTTCGGGGGTTTGCCATGCCTCCTAATGCCCCCCTCAGATCGCTGCAGCTACTCCTGGTGCGATCGCTCGTGGCCATGTTTTGGCAGCAGCCCTACACCGACCCCTTAATTCGGTGGGGAACCCAGTTACACGATCGCTTTTTGCTACCCCACTACATTCGTCAAGATTTGCGAGAGATTCTCGCCGATCTGAACCAAGCGGGATTCCATTTTCAACCAGAGTGGTTCGAACCGTATTTCGACTTTCGTTTTCCGGTCTATGGGGAGGTCACGCTTGAGATGGATGGAGGGGAAACCCTTCAGCTGCAGTTGCGGCAGGCGATCGAGCCCTGGAATGCTATTGACGGCGAGGCCAACAATGGCGGTACCTCTCGCACGGTGGATGCCTCGCTAGAACGGGTGCAGGTGAGGTTTCAGGGCCCTGAGGGTGAGCAAACCCACCGCTTTGACGTCACCTGCAACGGCTGTGTCATCCCCTTCACCGACAGCAATATCCCCGGCGTGCGGGTGGGAGGGGTTCGGTTTCGCGTCCACCAAACAATAGCAACTTCTCATCCCGCTCTTGTCCCTCACCCTTGCCTCACGTTTGAGGTGGTAGATCGCCGTCCAGGGCGATCGCTGGGGGGCTGTTCGTACTATCCCAATTCGCAACTCGACATCGCTCGCGAATTACCCCAAACCCCTGAAGAAGCAGCAGAGCGGATGGCACAGCGTTTCGTTCCCCACGGTCCCCGCCCTGAAACAGTCCCTTGCCATTCCGTACCCATTTCCTCTGAATATCCCAGCCTGCTGGATTTACGACGGGTTAGAGCATCGTCTCCCGAACGCTGAGCATTAGAGGGCTGGCTCAGTTCCTTTCCTGTACCGTTGCCGAAATAAGGTTGGTAGGATCCATGTAACGAGGAGATAACAGTCATGCACAAGTGGATGTTGTGGGTGGGACTGTTGGCGATCGCGGGGTGCGGATTGTTCAAGCCTTCAGCCAGAGTAGAAGACCCCACCGTAAGCGAGTCCCCTAGCCCTACCCCTGGCACTGTGGAGTCAAAGAAGGTAGAAGGCGAAGTGGGCCTGTTGCCCGAACCTGTGGAAGAACCCGAATATTTGATTACCTCTGATTCGATGGGACCGGCTCGGTTGGGAATGACGTTGGGGGAGCTGCGGCAAACGTTGGGGAATCGATTGACCTTAGGAGAGCCGGAGCCATTTTTGGTGGATTTTGATGCGATTCCGGTGCTGGATGGGGACGAGGTGGTTTTCTATATCATGTATGGCAATTGGCAGCCGATGCAGGACAGCGACAAGATTGAATATCTGGTCACCGAAAACCCACGAGTTATGACAGCGGCGGGAATTGGGCCGGGGTCCTCGATTGCTGCTGCAGAAGGGGTTTATGGCTCGGCAACGTTGGGATACAACCTGGAAGCGGAGTCGCGGGAGGGGTTGAGGTTCGAGGACTTTCCATGGGCGAATTATTGGATCCAACCGGAGGTACTGACGAATTCCGCTAGTTTTGCTGGGGTCTATGACGAATCGGAAACGTCTAGCTATCGGGAGACCACCGAATATCGCGATGATGCGGTGATTGGGTCCATCGTCATTGACTTGAGATTTTAGGGTTTTAAAGATTTTAGAGTTTTCAAAGATTTTAGAGTTTTCAGAGATTTTAGGGTTTCAATTCGGATGCCGCTCTACCTTTCCCCAAATTCAAATCTAGGAAGAAATTGTTATCTCCGGAGACACTCCATTAAAAAATCCAGATCTCGATGTGGACCCGCAATCGCTGTTTATTTCCAAAACTAAGCACGATTTGGGTATTGCTCAAAATTAACTGAATCCTTACTTCGGGTGTGCTAGAACTCCAAGGTGCACTAGCGCGAGAGCAGGCAACCCTATGGATAATTCCATCCCAGATAATTCCAACGCCAATCCCTCCATACCGGTCGAGTCTTCGAACCTAGAAACCCAGTTGAGTCAGATTGGCAGCCAACTATCTGAGGTGATGGCCACACTGAAAAAGCTGCAACCTTTATCAGACAAAGTTGACCGTATCGAGAAGCAGTTACTCGCGGCAAGCGATGTCTATCTTTATCAAAAGTTGCAAGCTTATCTTGAGGCGCAAGACTGGGATAATGCCGATCGCGAAACAATCGCCCTGATTGTAGAGATTGCAGGTGTTCCAGAATTAAATGCCCTGCGTCCTGAAAAAATTCGCGGTTTTCCCTGCAGTCAACTGCAGGCGATTGACCGGTTGTGGACAACCTATAGCGGCGATCGCTTTGGGTTCAGTCCCCAACTGCAGGCTTTTCAAGACCTGGGTGGCACTCTCGAATCCACGATCGCGCAGGATCGCACTGTCATCGAGCAATGGGGAGAACGTCTCGGATGGAGAGCCAACGACAGCTGGTTGCGCTGCGACGAACTAGATTACTCCTTGCAGGCACCGGTTGGTGGTTTCCCAGCCCGCTTGTGGAACTCCCCATACGGCTGGAAGATGACCTACTTCTTTTTGAGTCGATTGCTGATTTGCGAGTTGAGCTAGCTCGCCTGACACCAAGAGCATCAACTGGCATTTAACAAGATTTTCAGCTCCAATCTCCATCCACCCGATGTTGCACGAACCCAACGCATCCTCTCCCCTTACCCCCCATACAGTGCAATTCGCATCTGCCAGCGAGGGCACTTCGGCCATTGCGTTTGCTCGTTTATCTCCTCAGCAAGTGTTCGCTCGGGAGGGATTAGAGCAACTCAACCGGCGATCGAACATCAAGGGGGCAGTACAGGCGATCACCCATTTGAGCCTGTTGGGAGCGAGCGGCTATTGCTGGATGACTCATACGGACCAGTTATGGATAGGATTGCCTGCCTTAGTTCTGTACGGGTTTGCAGTGGCAACGACGTTCATGCCACTGCACGAATGTGTGCACCGTACAGCCTTTGCCAATCGTCGGGCGAACGACCTGATTGCCTGGTTGGCTGGCGTTCTGTCGTTTTACAACAGCACGTTTTACCGGCGCTATCACCAGTGGCACCATCGCTATACCCGTATTCCAAATAAAGATCCCGAGCTCACTGACCTTATTCCAAGCAACTGGCGGGAATATCTTTGGCATGTCAGCGGTATTCCTTGGTGGATGGGCAAATTGCAGACCCATTTTCTCTGCGCCACCGGTCAGATGGCCGGATTCTCCTATATTCCGGAAACGGCACGAAGAGAGGTGCAGCGGTCGATGCAGCTCCAGCTAATGGTGTATGGCTGCGCGATCGCCGCTTGCGTTTATTTTCGGCAGACTTGGTTTGTGCTGGGTTGGTTGTTGCCATTGGCAGTTGGGCAGCCGCTGTTGCGGTTGATTTTGCTGGCGGAGCATACGGGCTGCAGTCTGGATGGCAATTTGTTGACCAATACTCGGACTACGCTGACTTGGGTTCCCCTGCGATTGTTGTTGTGGAATATGCCCTTTCATGCAGAGCATCATTTTTGTCCTTCTATTCCGTTCCACTCTTTGGGGGATGCCCATCAAGTTCTGAAAGAGCATCTGACGCATGTAGAGGAAGGATATGTGGCTGTTAATCGAGCCATTGTTGGCAACTTTAATAACAATCGCCCCCGATCTTCATCACTGAGCTAGCAGTTGGTCGAGCCTAGCGTGCAGTTCGTCGCGTTCGAGTCCTTGTATCGATAGGACTTTCTGGGGGCGGCTGTGGCCCTCTGGCCAGTTGGGTTGAGACAATAGGTCATCCACAACGTAAATTCCGCCAATGCGCAGTGCGGCGATCGCATCATCGAGATGTGAGCATTTGCCGGGCCAGGCATCGGCAAAAATGAGATCGTAGGTTTGCGGCATACAGGTTTGCAGGAACTCGGCCCCGTCGCATTGATGGAGCAAGAGGCGCTCCTCATGCCCCAGAATGCTTTCTGCGACTTCCATCACCTGCCCATCGATATCAACGGAATCCAGTTGGGAAGTGGCGTCCATACCGTCCAGCAGCCAAGCAGCAGACGTCCCGTACCGGTGCCCAGTTCTAGTAGGTTTGCAGCTGGTTTGGATGCGGCTAATGCCCGTAGGAAAGATCCGGTTTGTGGCTCGGAGACCATAAGGTCGAGACCCGCTATACCTTTGCTGTCTCCTTCACCATCTTGCTCCAACCCAACTTATCCAGATGGCTGTTGCGACGAATGGGACGAGTCAACGTCTCCAGCATGTCCTTTACGTTCGAAAAACCGTGAATTTGGGCGAACGTAAACTCTACCGACCACTTGGTGGTTATTCCGCGAGCCTCCAACGGGTTGGCATGGGCCATGCCAGTCACCACCAGATCCGGACTATCCTGCTGAATGCGCTGCAGCTGATTGTAGTTATCGGGCTTCTCGACGATGCGCGGTTTGGGTACCCCCATTTCTTCGCAAGCGCGTTCTAGCGCCTCTAGCTCGGACTTTTGATAGCGCTTATCCATGTAGGGAATGCCAATTTCTTGCACCGTCGCACCGCAGCGGATGAGAAAACGGGCCATCGACACCTCTAACAAGTTGTCCCCCATAAAGAACACCGATTTGCCCTTTAGCAAATTGACGTACTCTGCCACCTGTGCGTGGTTCCAAATCTCCGCCTCCCGTTCGGCCAAGCCTTGTGGTTCGATGCCCAAAGACTTGCAAATGGCTTCGATCCACATGCGGGTGCCATCTGGTCCGATGGGGAAGGGGGCATTAATTAGCTTGCACTTGCGCCGCCTTGCCAAATTGCTGGCGGTACGGCTCAGGAAGGGATTGATACCCACCACGTGGGTTTCGGAGGTGAGGGTAGGCAGTTCGGTGAACGTACGGGAGGGTAGCCAGCCAGAGACTTTAATCCCCTGTTTTTTGAGCTCTAGGGTGAGTTGCGACACAACTGGATCGGTGACAGAGCCGAAGATGACCAAAGGGGGATGATCCTTGTAAACCTCCTGTCCTGGCTCCTGCTGCTCTTTCTTGCCGAAATTGAATATTGCGGAGATGCCGCTGCGTTCTTCCTTCGCGTCTTCAGTGGGAGCTTCGCTGGGGCAGCGCTCTACCATGGCTGCCAATACCGTATCTTCCCCTTGGGTAAAGGCATAGTCTAAACCGTTGGCGCGGGCCACCACGATGGGGATGCCAATTTCAGCTTCCAGCTTGGGGGCAATGCCCTCCAAGTCCATCTTGATAATTTCAGTGGTGCAGGTGCCGATCCAGACGATGACGGAAGGGTTGCGATCGCGCTTGATATCCAAACACAGCCGCTTCAGTTCCTCGTAGTCATTCAGCTTGGCGCTGATATCCCCTTCCTCTAGCTCTGCCATCGCGTAGCGGGGCTCGGCAAAAATCATCACCCCCATGGCATTTTGCAGGAAATAGCCACAGGTTTTGGTACCGATGACCAGAAAGAAACTGTCTTCAATTTTTTGATACAGCCAGGCAACGCAACTAATGGGACAGAAGGTGTGGTAGTTGCCGGTTTCGCACTCGAAATTGAGGGGATTGGGAGCGGTAGAGACGGTCATAGTATCGCTGTTTGAATGAAGTTTTTATCTCTTTGGAGGAAAAGAGGAGAGGGGTATAGCTCTTGCCCTCTCAGTTCGGACAGATAGAAAGATTCCCAGTCAGGTTTCTGGAGCCGAGCTGGCCCCAACAACTTGACTATCGCCTTTTGCTTCCCCCCTTCGGTCATTACCAGGAAACAGAGCTATACCAAAGCGGGGGCTCCAGTGGGGACGGTGTTGTAGGAATCGGAGAGGAGGGTGAACAGATCGCGATCGGCAGCTTCTGTGGGGACGATCCCCTCCGGTTGGGCCAGCAGGTGATCGGCAATGTTGAGGTAGAACTGACACACCGCTTCCAAGCTGGGATCGCTCTCGGCCAGCTCGAAAATGGTTTTACCCTTCACGCGGGACACGCGAATGTCTTCGATCAAGGGCAACACTTCCAACACCGGCATGGGCACTTCGGCAATGTAAGTGTCGATTAAGTCCCGTTTGGAGGTGCGGTTGCCAATCAAACCGGCCAGGCGTAGGGAGTGGGTGCGGGCTTTTTCTCGCACGGAAGCGGCAATTCGGTTGGCTGCAAACAGTGCATCAAACCCGTTATCCGTGACAATCATGCAGTAATCTGCGTAGTTGAGTGGGGCCGCAAACCCCCCGCAAACCACGTCTCCGAGCACATCAAACAGGATGACGTCATATTCATCAAAAGCATTCAGTTCTTTGAGCAGCTTGACGGTTTCCCCAACGACGTAGCCACCACAACCAGCCCCCGCAGGAGGACCACCCGCTTCTACGCAGTGGACGCCGCCATAGCCTTCGTAGATGACGTCTTCCGCCCAAACATCCTCGTAGTGGTAATCCTTCTCTTCGAGAGTGTCGATGATGGTGGGAATTAAGAATCCCGTCAGGGTGAAGGTACTGTCATGTTTGGGATCGCAGCCAATTTGTAAGACCTTTTTGCCTCGCTTTGCCAGTGCGGCTGAAATGTTGCAGCTGGTGGTGGACTTTCCAATGCCACCCTTGCCGTATACCGCTAATTTCACAGCTTCATCTCCCGCAGAAGTTTATAGTTGCGATCGCCCTGTCTACTTCCCGTTCATCCCATCGATCCTCTAGTCAGAGAGGATGAACTCTTCGCCTGAAAGATATTCGGACTAGAGGAGGCGAAGAGCGGGCTAGGCGCGGCAAGTTCCCTCGCATGAATCACCACAAAGGCGATCGCATTTCGAATCGTAGAGGGTTAAACCTGACAAAGAAAGTCAATATTGCAGTTCACAAATGGAAATAGAGTTCAAAAGAAAAACTCGAGCTTTACCTCACAGTGGGAGTTGACAGTGATTTTGCGAATAAATTCCCGTAAATAGGATCGCTGTTCTGACTCGCTCAACGATTGCCAGAAGGGTTCGATGGAGACGGTTTGGGCGATTGCCGCTAGGTCTGCGGGGGGGAGTTGATCCCGTTTTTGGTTGAGCTTGGAATTTTCTCCTTCCAGTTGATAGCGCTGATATTGGCGATCGGTATTGCCTGATGAGTCTGCTTCGTTGGATAAATCCTTAATGGAAAGATCCGATATCTTCCCTTTGTTATGTTCGATTTGTAATTCGATACGACTCTTAATACTGTCGAGCGGAACGGAATTGAGGTTAGCGGCTTTGGCAGGGAGTTGTTGGCACACTGCCTGAATGGTATTTTGCAGTACATCATTATATTTGACGCTGTATTTGCAGCTGGGACAGCGCAGGTAACGATAGATTCTCTGGCTATTTTTACGGGTCGCCTGCACGATACGCAGGGGGCGATCGCAAGTTTGACAGTGCACTAGGCCGGCCAGAGCACGAGGGGCACTGGTCGATCGACTGGAGATGGGGCTATTGCGGCGGGCCCAGCGATCGATTTGGGCCGCTTCCTCGCGGCTCAACAGCGGCGGATGGGTATCCCGCAGGGTGACTCCATCCTTAAATTGCAGATCTCCGCGATAGACAGGAGAAGTCAGCCAGCGGCGTGCAGTAGTCACAGAGATGGTTTCCCCCCGTTCCTCCTGGACGTACTTCACCGATCCGCGAATAGAGCCATAGAGCAGGAAGCGATCGAAAAATGCTCGCACCACAGTTGCCTGCTGCTCCTCTAGCACGTAGGTGTTGTGCACGCGGCGATAACCAAAGGGAGCTGGGCCGGGGGGCGGTTTGCGATTGAGGCGATTGTGGGCATGCCCCTCGGCAATGTGCCTGCCTTTGAGGTCTTGAGCGAGGCGAGTTAATACAGGTGCAACGGCATCCAGTTCCTGCAAGAGCAGCGGACACTCCTCGGACACCACCTCGATCGTAACCTCGTGCTGCAGCCAGAAGTTGAGCTGCTGCTCCACCTTCGGTACCGTGTCCCCCAAATCCGCCAGCGTTAACAGCAGCAGCGTCTGCAAAGAGCTTTGGTGATCCGCTGCCCCCACCCGCTGAACTAAACGGAGATATTCTTGCCGATCGCTCAAGTCCACTAGTACCTCATCTGCCCCGGCCCCCCGCAACCGATCCCGATCTCGTTTGCTAGGGGGCATGATGGCTGGCCGATAAATATAGCCCAGTTTCGTCACGAGATTTCGAATAGACTCACTCAGTAGTATCAGCCCCATCTTGCCACGTCTATTTGGAGCGTTCTATTTAGGCGCTATCGATAGAGAACAGGTGGCTGGGCCATTCCCCAACGCGTTTGGATAACGACCTCATGTGGTTTTCTCGACTGTTCAGCAGCATTTTATTAGCCGGTCAGGTGGTACTGCATTTACTCAATGGTCGTTATTACCGCCGTAACACTATTGAGCAGATGTCAGCGGTGGGAACGGAGTCTGTAGGGGTAGTGATGATTACGGCAGTGGTCATTAGCGGAGTCTTCACCATTCAGGTGGCGCGCGAGTTCATCAATTTTGGTGCGGCTTCGGCCATTGGTGGAGTGTTGGCTCTGGCATTGGCGAGAGAGATGACCCCAATTTTGACGGCGGTGGTAGTAGCGGGTCGCGTAGGGTCAGCGTTTGCAGCAGAATTGGGAACGATGGAGGTCACCGAACAGATCGATGCTCTGAAAGTACTGCGCACGAATCCAGTGGAATATTTAGTCGTGCCTCGCGTCATTGCTTGTGCCTTGATGGTGCCAATTCTAACGGTTTTGGCCTTAATTCTGGGCATTTTCGGCGGCTGGGCAATCTGTATCACCCGTTACGGCCTGACCAGCAGCCTGTTTATGAATTCTGCCCGCAATTTTTTAGCCGGTTCCGACATTATTGTCTGCTGTATAAAAGCGGTTGTATTTGGCATTGCCATTGCCATTATTGGCTGTGGATGGGGTTTGACTACGACAGGCGGAGCAAAGGGGGTGGGTAAATCCACCACCGCAGCTGTCGTAACCTCTCTGCTCTGTATTTTTGTGGCCAATTTTCTCCTATCATTGGTGTTCTTCCAGGGGACCGGTGGAGCGATCAATGCCCTGTGATTCCTGTTTATAGGGAAGCTTTTCGTCCCTTAGTCGCAGGAGTAGGCGCTTCCCTTGGAAACTCCCAACGTTATTCCTTAATCCCCATAATATTCAAATCAGCAGCCAGCCATCTTCAGGCCGCCTGCTTCAACCCCAGTAGTTCGTGCAAAATCTCCCCCACCACCTTCACCGCAGGTTCAATCCGATCGGGGGCTATCGAATAGCTCAGCCGAGCCGCCGGATACCCCGATTATGGCAAATTGTCGTCGAATGCTCTGGGGGAAGGGAGCCCAAAGTCTGGCAGAAAAAAAGATGCTTATGGCGTTCGATTCTGGCGTATCTATGACCCTACAACGGGCGATCGCTTTACAGCCCGTACCGAGGAGGAAGTACGGCTGATTTTAGAGCAAAGGTATGCCGATAGGTAGTTTGTAAAGACCACCCCGCATGTTCTCCGGGAGCAAAATGCCTAGTCGTTAGCGAGAAGCGACTAGACACATCGCTTTATTCCGGAACAAGCTTAGACGATTGCAGCTAACGCCGCTTCCTTTAACGCCCCAACTTTGTCCGTTGCCTCCCAAGGTAAATCGAGATGAGTTTGGCCAAAGTGACCGTAGGAGGCAACGTTTTGATAAAAACGGCCCCCTCTTTCTTGAGGCAGTTTGCGTAAGTTAAAGTGGGCTGCGATCGCTGCTGGACGTAGATCGAAATGCTCAGACACCAGCTGCAGCAGCTCTACATCCGAGATCTTGCCAGTTCCAAACGTCTCCACGAATATACTGACCGGCCGCGCCACTCCAATGGCGTAACTCACCTGTACTTCGCACTTGTCAGCCAAACCGGCTGCCACAATATTTTTAGCCACATAGCGGCTGGCGTAGGCGGCGCTGCGGTCTACTTTAGTGGGATCTTTCCCGGAGAAAGCTCCCCCTCCGTGGCGAGAGTAGCCCCCGTAGGTATCCACAATAATCTTGCGTCCGGTAAGACCGGAATCTCCTTGAGGTCCGCCAATCACAAACTTGCCCGTAGGGTTCACCAGAATGCGGGTGGACTCGCTCGGCTGAATAGCCAACTCCGCAAAGGCTGGGGTGATGGTGTACTCGATCAAATCTTGGCGGATGCGAGCCTGCACATCTTCATTCTTGGTGAGGTCGTCAATGGTTTCTGTATGCTGGGTGGAAATCAAAATGGTATCGATTCCAACCGGCTGGCCGTCTTCGTATACCACCGTCACCTGAGCTTTACCATCCGGCCCCAAGTAAGGCAGCGTGCCGTTTTTGCGCACCTCTGCTAACTTTCGGGTTAGACGGTGGGCAACGCTGATAGGTAACGGCATCAGTTCGGGGGTTTCGTTGCAGGCAAACCCAAACATCAACCCTTGGTCACCGGCCCCAATTGAGTCGAAGGTATCCTCTCCACCGATACGATTTTCTAGAGCCACATCTACCCCTTGGGCAATATCGGGGGACTGCTCGTCCAAGGCAATCAGAACGGAGCAACTGTTGGCAGCAAAGCCGTTATTGGAATCGGTGTACCCAATCTCTGAAATTTTCTCCCGCACCAGCTGGGTGTAGTTAACGTTCGCCTGAGTAGAGATTTCTCCAGTGACCAACACCAGTCCGGTATTGACCACCACCTCTGCAGCAACGCGGCTAGCGGGATCGGCGGTCAACAGGGCATCGAGAATAGTATCCGAAATTTGATCGCAGATCTTGTCGGGATGTCCTTCGGTTACCGATTCGGATGAAAACAAATATCGCCTGGTCACTGTGGAAATCTCCTGAAAATAAAAGCTTCTCAGAGGCGATCCGCAAAGGTGAACTCCAGACATCTATCCTAGATGTCATGCTGTACCTAGATGTGTCGAGAAGTAGACACAGGACTAGTTCAGCAACAGGTATTTGAACGGAGTGGTATCAGAAGGGCAAGTAAGAATTGCACTTTATCTGTCGGTCTTCCGTTCAACCGCAGGAGTTGGCACCGGAACAGACATCTCTTAGAAAGCAGACATCTATCGGGTTGCCGCAGCGTCATCGGGCCAGTCCCTCAGCTGCTCTGGATAAAGCCGTAATTAGAATCGTATGACCAAAAGGGTCGATCGTCAAAAATTGCTGGCGATCCCCAGAGCAGAGGTGTGACAGAGGACATCACAATCGCGTGGTAAATTTGTAACGGTTTTTTTCAGGAACTGGACAGCTGTGGAACGTACTTTTTTGATGATCAAGCCCGATGGCGTACAGCGTAATTTGGTAGGCACGATTATTCAGCGGCTTGAATCAAAAGGATTTCAGCTGGTAGGCATCAAGATGATGGCAGTCAGCCGCGAGCTAGCGGAAGAACACTACGGCGAGCACAAGGAACGTCCTTTCTTCGGGGGTCTGGTTGATTTCATCACCTCCGGTCCCGTTGTCGCCATGGTTTGGGAAGGCAAAGGAGTTGTCGCTTCTTCCCGCATGTTAGTCGGTCAAACGAATCCTCTGGACTCTGCTCCTGGCACCATTCGCGGAGATTATGGCATTGATATTGGCCGTAACATCATTCACGGTTCCGATGCTCCCGAAACTGCCGAGCGCGAAATTGCTCTATGGTTCAAGCCAGAGGAACTGACCAGTTGGTCTTCTACCCTTTCCACTTGGATTTACGAGTAATTCATTGTCGAATTATCTGTAACTTTCAGATGGCTTCTCTGATTTGAATGCCAGGTATATAGCAGCCTCCTATATTGGTAACCACGAACATTAGTAGAAAAGTGACGATCGCCTTGCCCGATCGCCACTTTATTTCGGCACTCTCTCAGACACGATTACAGCCTTAAGCGCCACGATCTCTCACAATCAATTTTCTGCAGACGATGCCAGGATAGAGCTGTCTAGATACCGCCACGAACAATGGCACCCTAGTTTGAGCTTTGACCAGTCGATTACGGTTCAAGGCTTACCTGAAACTGAACCTGCATTTCCCAAACCCGATATGTCTACACACCCTGAATCCGAACTCACTCCAGAGCCCAATCGAGTTCCAGAACCTGACGTTGAGATTCAATCCGAACCGGAATCCTCAGTAGCCCTTCCGAAAGTTGAGGATGTCAAATTGCCTGAGACAAAAACGGTTGAAATCCCTCTCGTCGTTCGGTGCAGCGTTATCGCCTTGCTCTCTTCGATCGTTCTGCTGTGGTTGCTACTCCGCTAGCGATCCGCTTCGTGACGCGATCTCATCACCGTCAGCACCAGCAAAATTGCCGGAATCATTCCTACTAATACGATCGCCAAAGAGCCTGGAGCCGACTCGGTTAAGCGCTCGTCAGAGGCGAGTCGATAAACTCTGGCGGCCATTGTCTCGAAATTAAACGGTCTCAGGACCAATGTGGCGGGGAGTTCCTTGACCACATCCACAAACACCAACATGGCCGCACTCAGCAGCCCACTAGTAAGCAACGGTGCGTGGACTTTTCGCAGAGTGGCTAACGGGCCGTATCCCAAACTGCGGGCGGCATCATCCAGTTCGGGACGGATGCGCACCAGACTTGACTCAACTGTGTTGCTAGAAACGGCTAAGAACCTGACGATGTAGGCGTAAATCAAGATGGCCACCGTCCCACTTAGCAGCAGCCCCGTTGAAATCCCAAACGTAGATTCCACCCAGTCATCGATGGCGTTATCGATCGCTCCGGCGGGAATCAGGACCCCCACTGCAATCACAGAACCTGGGATGGCATACCCCATAGTGGCTAAGCGGGCTGAGAACTTCATGCAGGGATTTTTGCCGTAGAGTCGCACTCCGTAAGACATCACCAAAGCGATCGTGACAGCTAAGCAAGAGGTCACCCCTGCCGCCAACACTGTATTGAGAACGTATCCCCAAAATCCTCGATCGAGCCCCGCATGGGCTTCTTCAATCGCCCACCACACCAGTGCCCCACCTGGCAGCACAAAGCCACAGAACGTAGGTAACGCGCAGGCTGCACAGGCTAACCAAGCTCGCCACCCCGATAGCTCGTAGCAGGGGGGCTGAATGCGGCTGGAGGGGGTTTGATAGTAGCGCACTCTTCCCCGAGAGAGGCGCTCCAACAGCAACACCGCAAAGATAAAGATGAGGAGGATTGCCGCCAGTTGCGCCGCCGCCACCGGTTCCCCTAAGCTACGCCAGGTCCGAAAAATCCCGGTTGTAAAGGTATCGACACCGAAGAATTCAACAGTGCCAAAGTCATTCAAAGTCTCCATCAGCACTAACGCTAATCCCCCTGCGATCGCCGGACGTGCTAAAGGCAACGCCACCGTCCAAAACGTCCGCCAAGGTCCGCACCCTAAACTTTGGCTAGCCTCCAGCAGCGATCGCGAACGCTCTAAAAACGCCACTCGCGTGGGTAAGTAAACGTAGGGATACAGCACCAATACCAACATCAAGATGGCCCCCCCCAGCGAGCGAATGGGAGGGAACCAGTAGTCGCGGGCGCTCCAGCCAGTTATTTCCCGAATCCAGGTTTGGACGGGGCCGGCAACATCCAATAAATCGGTATAGGTATAGGCCAGAACGTAGGCAGGGGCTGCAATGGGCAACAGCAGCGCCCATTCAAACCACCCGCGACCTGGAAATTTGCACAGACTCACCAGCCAAGCGGTAGCGACCCCCACAATGGCGGTGCCTCCCCCCACCCCCAGCATGAGCCAGAGGGAATTACGCACGTAGCGGGGCAATACCGTCCGGCTGAGATGTTCCCAAACCTCGCCAGTGGGTACAAAGATATTGCTTAGAACCACCAGAATGGGAATGGAGATGGCTAAGGCGATCGCCATTACGACTCCCGTCCAACTATTCGGCACGAGCTGCCGCAAGAAGGATACCAATGGGACTCGGAGGGCTTGCCACCGAGAGTGGGGGAGCTGTTCCATAGTGTTTGAGAATGGCGGTTATGACTCAGCGGTTACGCCAGCACCCACTCCACTAAGGTGCGTACACCGTAACCAGTGCCCCCTTGGTTGTTGTAGGAAAAGTCCTTGTCTGTCCAGACAGTTCCGGCGATATCTAGGTGAGCCCATGGAGTTTTTTCTACAAACCGCTTCAAAAACAGAGCCGCACTGATGGACCCGCCGTTACGAGCTCCGGTATTCTTCATATCCGCCACCACAGACTTGAGGCTGTCGGCGTAGCTTTCTTCCATGGGCATCTGCCAAATTTGTTCGCCAGCCCGTTCCGATGCTGCTTTGAGCTCTGCCGCAAGGGTTTCATCGGGGGTGAATAGGCCGCTGATGCGGTTGCCCAAGGCAATCATGATAGCCCCGGTCAGAGTAGCCAAATCTACGATGGCATCCACTTCTAACTTCTCGGCAAAGACAAGCGCATCCGCCAACGTCAGACGTCCTTCGGCGTCCGTGTTGTTGATCTCGATGGTTTTGTTATTGGAGGCGGTAAGGATGTCCCCGGGGTGGAGAGCCCGGCCACTTATCATATTTTCGGTAGCGGCCACAATGAAATGCACCTCCGTATCAGGCTTCAGTGCAGCGATCGCCCGAGCAGCCCCCAGCGTGGCTGCAGATCCCCCCATATCGGTTTTCATCATGCCAATGCTGGCCATGCCCGTTTTGATGTTGAGCCCGCCGGAGTCAAACGTCAGCCCTTTACCTACAATTGCCAGCTTGCGCTTGGGAGTCCCGGCAGGCTTGTAGGTGAGATGAATAAATTGGGGGGGCAAGTCGGAGGCTTGCGCAACCCCGAGATATGCGCCCATTCCTAGGGCTTCGCAGTCAGTCCAACCCAACACTTCAAGCTCGAGATCGTACTCATCTGCTATTTCACGAGCGGTATTAGCCAACTCGATGGGAGTAACCACATTGGCAGGGGCCGCCACCAGTTCGCGAGCCAGCATAGTGCCGTAGGCGGTTTCTCTCGCTTGCTGACTAATTGCCTCGTCAGCATCAACACCCAGGAATGTCAGCGTTTCAACGCCAAATCTAGAACCATTCTCGTTGGATGAGGACTTAAAACGGATATCGCGGTGGGCCACCAATAACGCGCTCTCCGTCATGGCTTGGAGGCGATCTCGATTGCTGAGTCCCCCCGCGGGAAAGGCTATTGCTACGGTCTTTGCTTTGATTCGATTAGCGATGCGTAGACTGGCGGCGGTAGCTCTTCTGAGGTTGTCCTTGGTCAGTTCCTCGTCTTTGCCCAAGCCCACAAGGACGACTTTTTTGGTGGCGGCCCCCACTCGAGTGGCTGCCGTCGCTTCTAAGGCCCCCTTAAAGCTCATTTCTTCCATCAAATCGGCGATCGCTCCGCGCCAATCATCGCTGTCAAGCTCGGCAGCTCCTGCCGGGAGAACCGCTCCATCTTCGGTTTGAAAACACCCTAGAACCAAACAGTCTCCTGACCACGTTGCTAAAGGGGTATCTGCAACCTGTATCTGAAGGATGGGGGCTTGGATATGCATAGCGAAAGTGTGCGAGTTAAAGGCCTATCTATTTACTTTACTGCCTGCTTGGGCAGCACTACCCTATCTCCTACAGTGCTTTATGCATTAGGCACT
The DNA here is from genome assembly GCA_051439605.1 of Synechococcus sp. Lineage (GTDB taxonomy): Bacteria > Cyanobacteriota > Cyanobacteriia > Thermostichales > PCC-7336 > PCC-7336. The sequence goes on along the minus strand of JBFRWN010000095.1, from coordinate 8,746 downwards.
ATTCACCAAAATGAGTGCCATTATTTCAAAACGTTCCAAGTCACAACTGGCTCTAAAGGGTGGTGTTAGGATGTGGGCCAACCCACTGTTATTAGCCATCTGGCCGTCTTGGGAAGGTGTCCTGTGGTTGTTGCCCCCCAAAAAATCGATATCAATCGCACGTATCCCTGTCCAAACCCCCAATGTAAGGGGGGAAAGCTTCAGCCTATTACCCTGACACATGCGTTGGGCTGCTTCCAATGCCAACAGATTTTTGCTCCGACCTCGGACTGTTTAGCGATTCAATCGCTTTCTCAGTCCCACTTGACGCCCGCAACTTGGTATTGGCAGGGACACCGCTGGGTGCGCATTTGCGATCGTGCTCCTTCAAGTTCATCTTTAGCTTGGATCTTGACCTTGATCCTGATGGTATTTCTCTCCATCCTGGCTCTACAGATGCAGTTGCCGATGCCAGGCGCAGCTCAGGCTGCGTTAATTATCCTAAGTGGTGCGGTGATGTTCCTCTCCGTGCAGTTGCGTTCTCGTTATTGAGTCAGGAGCTCGTAGAGCGCTGAATGGGTCTGGGTGTAGATTCGACATCAAGATCTATGCGTCCTACGTTTCCGTTTTGAGGCGATCCCTCTTACTGCTGTTGCAAATAGTCGAGGCGAATTCTTAACTTCAATCGTTTCAATCCAAAGCTCGGTGCTAGAGGATTGTGATGGATGGCGATCGGGGTTTCAGTTGTCATTGCAGGTTGACAGATTGGTTCACAAGATAAACAGAGTGATTTTTTTCCTGCGCAGCGAATCCCAGCTTAGAGTAAGCTTGAAAGCTACTGGTGGCCTTTGACTCTTTCAGCTGCCCTCCAGAATCTTTATTCCTCTGCAATGGAAGGAACGATCTGACTTGAATCGTTATGTCAGCTTAGTCGGTGTGATGTGAGTCCCCTCGCTTTAACCTTTAAAGCATCGTGATTTTCCACGTTCTTCCAGTCAACCCAGCCTATCCCTAACTGTTCCTCTCAACCCCCTCAAGCGTTCTGTTTCTAGCCATCGAACGGCATTTATGAGAGTTTGCGGTGAATAATTTCGATCTCAGTACCACCCTCCGTCAGACTGCCCGCGCGCAGTCATCCCTTAGTCGCCTGCAAGGGACTGTTAAAAATCGGGCCTTAGAAGCTATGGCCCAAGCGTTACAAGAGCAAGCAGATAGCATTCTGGAAGCCAATACCATTGACCTAGAACAGGTACGCGGTCAGCAGCAGCCTCAATGGATATTAGAAGGCATGAAACTCACCCCCGAACGACTTGGGTTTGCAGCCAGCCAGCTCAACGCACTGTCTCAGCTGCCGGATCCGATCGGAGCTATCGATCGCAACTGGAATTACGACACCGGCATTTCTCTCGTCCGCCGCCGAATTCCTTTAGGTGTCATAGGGCTGGTGACCGAGGTCTATCCCGAGATCCAGATTGGGGGGGTTGGGATGGCGCTCAAATCTGGTAACGGTATTGTATTGTCGGGTAGCCCCAACTTAGCGGCCACTCAGGCCGCAATGGCCGAATTATTTGCATCTGTAGCCTACGAAGCAGGCATTCCTGAAGGGGCCATTCAGGCCGTTCCCAGTGACCCTCCCGAAGGGTTACAGTCCTTGCTCCATCAAGAGCGCTTCATAGACTTGATGTTGCTGTGTGGTCGCTGGAACTGGGTGGAGCGCATGCAGGAGCAAAGTACGGTACCCACCATTGCCGCGCAATTCGGTCGTGGCAATGTTTATATTGCTGCCAGTGCAAGTTGGTCACAAGTGCAGGGAACGGTCCTGGCAGAGGATAGTCACGTGATCCGTACTGGTAATTTGCTCCAGCGATTCCAAATTCCGGTGATGGGAATTGTGATGCACGAAGCTTGGGCAGAGCAGCACCTCGAATCTTTGGTGGTTCAGCTCAAGGAATTTGGTCTGCAGGTTATACCTGACGAACGGGTGTTGGCAATGCTTCCTGCGCTCGCGTCGCTTGAAGATGACGGTACGGGTGCTGCAGGGATCGCTCCCAGTGCTAGAGCAAATGAGTCTCGTTCAGAAGCAAGCGATTTCAATGCTGCAGTAAGCGGCGATTTCACTGCTGCAGAGCAGCAGACGGGAGTTCCTTTACGCATCGTATCTAACCTCGATGAGGGGATTGCCTGGTTGTGTAAACACAGCTACGGACAAATGGAGGGCATCATCACCGATTGTGCGAGCGATATCGAACGGTTCTCTCAATCGGTAACAGCAAGTAGCCTATACGTGAACTGTCTGCCTAACCTGGGCGATCCGCGCAATACTCTGCTGGGGGCTTTTCTGGGGATTTCCACGTCTAAGCTGCACGCCCGTGGCCCCATCAGCCTTGAAAACCTGACTACCGTGAAATACATTGCCACAGGCTCGGCAATCTCCTCGTAGTGCTTCCCCTATTGTCCAACTTTCTATCGATTGTTGTTTGAACAAATATTCTGTTGATACAGAAAATCGCTAATTCAAAAATTCGCCTTTCGAGAAGAAATTTGTGGGTCCCCATTGATTGCAGACACAGGTAGATAGTGATGGTCTAGCAATGCCGCTAGCCTCAGCAAAGGAATGGAGTTGTCTGAGGCAGTTCTTTAATGGACCGGAGCGTGTCAATTCGAAAGCATTGCTGACTGACAAAATGACCCCCAAACACTAAGATGCAGATTGGCTTTTGAGGAAACGATTGTGACTGTTCGCGTGCGCATTGCGCCCAGCCCCACTGGAAATTTGCATATCGGCACGGCCCGCACAGCGGTCTTCAACTGGTTATATGCCCATCGCCACGACGGCCGCATGATCCTGAGGATTGAGGATACCGATCGCGAACGTTCGCAGCCCAGATACACGCGCAATATTTTAGAAGGGCTGGCCTGGTTAGGATTGGACTGGGATGAGGGGCCGTTTTACCAAACCGATCGGCTTGACCGATATCGTCAGGTGATTCAGGAGTTGCTCGATAAGGGGCTGGCCTACAAGTCCTACACTAGCGCTGCAGAACTCGATGCGATGCGGGCAGCCCAAAAAGCAGCGGGTAAGGCCCCTCGCTATGACAATCGAGATCGCAACCTCACTCCCGAACAAATTGCCGCCTATGAGGAAGAGGGCCGCCAGCCAGTGGTGCGCTTCAAAATAGAAGAACCCCTCGATGTGTCTTGGGTGGATCAAATTCGTGGCGATATCTCCTGGAATACCCAGGATTTGGGGGGGGACATGGTGATTGCTAAGGCCAACGGTCAACCCCTCTACAACTTGGCGGTGGTAGTTGATGACATCGACATGAATACCACCCACGTGATCCGAGGGGAGGATCACATTGGCAATACCCCAAAACAGATTTTGCTGTATCGCGCACTAGGGTACGAACCTCCAGTGTTTGCCCATTCCCCATTGATTTTGAACCCTGAAGGACGCAAGCTGTCTAAGCGAGATGGGGCTACCTCTGTGGCGGAATTCCAGCAAATGGGGTTTATCCCAGAAGCCTTGAAAAATTACCTAGCGCTGTTGAGCTGGTCTTCCCCCGACGGGGAAGAAGTCTTTACTTTAGAAGATGCCGCGACAAAATTTGACTTCGATCGCGTCACCAAATCAGCGGCCCGCTTTGACTGGGACAAACTGAACTGGCTTAACAGTCAATATATTCGCCAGCTCTCTCCGAGCGCGCTGGTTGAGAAACTCACCCCCTTTTGGATGGCAGCAGGTTTAAGCACTCAAGGAGTGCCCAGCACCCAATGGCTAGAAGCTTTGGCCAGCCTGATTGCCGAGGGACTGACGCTGTTGACAGAAGCCGCCCCCATCAGTCGCTATTTGTTAGAAAAAGACTTAGCCTACACCTCCGATGCAATCGCCCAACTGCGGCAACCTAATGTCGTAGAATCCATTTCGGCAGTTGCGGTTGCTGCGGCAGATATTGACCCTGATACGATCGACCTAGAGACTGTCCTAAAAACCATGGTAGGAACTGTAGCCAAAGAACAGGGGGTCAAAAAGGGACTCTTGATGAAGTCCTTGCGAGCTGCCCTCACTGGAGCATTGCGCGGTCCCGACCTGATGACGTCATTTGTGTTGCTCCATCAACGGGGATGGGCGATCGCCCGTCTAGAGGCAGTGAGCTTACTTCAGTAGGGCTCTACCAATTAGTTGCCAGCAGCTAACGAGAGTGCCTGACAAACACACTTCGCCCATCCTGCATCAATACCGATTGCGTTACTCTTAGACAAGTTAACTTTTCAGAAACGTGAGCCCTATAAGTAGTTTTTTGTTGTTTGCATCCTGCGTCTGCGGGGTCGGCATCACCGGTTGTGTGTTCGAAATCGCCTATGGTACCCCCAAATTTGGCTTTATGGCCAATTACATTTTGCTGGCGGTGGGGGTTCCAGTTACGGTTGCTCTGTTTTTAGCAGCGGTTAAAACTGCTAATGCTCGAGAGGAGCAGTAGCACTCCAGTCTCTAGTCCTCATAGTCTTGAATACTTAAGCCTGGAGTTTGAACGCTTGGTGCTCTAGGGTTGTCAACCCCAAACCTGTGAAGTTGCTGGCTCAAGCGGGTTCGTAATGACGAGAAAACCCTTCCACCAGTGCTTCTAGCGGGTCAGCACCTTCCACATTCAGCTCGAGCTTGGCTTCCTCCGACACCTCGTGGATGGTTTCGGGGGAAAGGTGCAGTAGCTCTGCTAGCTTGTGGAATGCATCCAACTCCTGCAGATTCACAAGCGGTTCACCTTCACTGCGAGCGCTGGCTTCGATGGTAAGGTATCCCAATTTCAGGATCAGCCGGCGATCGGCTTCTTCAGAAAGCTTGGGTAGAACTTCTTCCAGAGGGACTTGTTGGGTGAAGTAATCCTTGATTCTAAGGGAGAGCTGACTGCGACTACTTGCGTCTTTGGCAAATGCAGATGAAAGCTTGGTGGCCATTACATCAATTTCACCCGGCTCTAATACTCCATCAGCCCAAGCCATAGCTGTGACTGCGCGGAGGATGTTCATTTGCTTGGGAGAAATTGCAGGCGGGGGAGGGCTCGATACCATAACAAACGACACCTGATGCTGCTATGGCTGTAGTCTACGAATTATCCCTGAGACTGCCTACCGCCCGTTACATTCTGGAACAGTCGGCTGCCATTATTGCAATGCGAAAATCACATTTCGCAATAACAGTAAGTCTGGTCCCCCGTAGCTGTTAACATCTGCGCTGGGACATCAAACTCTGATTGCGACCATTTCTCGGATGCGCGAGTACTGTTGAACTAGCCGATCTTTCCAAGTTTCCAGTAGTGAGCAAGCAGTCAATTTAGGGGTTGCGATCGATGGTGCGTGTACCGTTACCTTCAACTTCATCCCCCCAATCCCTCGCCCACTTAGGGGAGGTGATCGAGACCAGTACGACAGAGTACTTGGCCCAATGCTTTGCCCCTGACGATCTTCGCTTTCCCACCATGCCTGCTCTAGGGAGCTGGGTGACTGCGATTGACGAAGATTCAAACCATGCAATCTACGGGGTGGTTTGTCATACCACCACTCTGCCAATCGACGCCATCCATCGTGCTCGACCTTTGGGCCTATCGCTGCAACAGTTGCAGGAACAGCAACCTCAGATCTTTGCCATGCTGCGAACTGAATTTCGCGTGGTTATTGTGGGGTTTGAACCGATCGAGCATCAAGGGGGGTTGCTACCTCCTCGACAGTATTTACCTCCCCGCCCTCCTCAGATTCATCAAGGGGTGTATCGCTGTTGCGATGCTGACATTGCAAGGTTTTGCCAAAACACAGAGTTCCTCCGTACCTTGTTGCAAACTCAAAGGGTTCCGACGGATGAGTTGGTGGCTGCAGTACTGCGTCAAAGTGCTTCTGTGTACGAAGCCTCTGGCCAAGCTACTTCCCCCCGTCGCCAGTGGTTGCTCGGGGCTGGTAGAGCCCTGGCATTGTTCTTACGAGAAGACTATATTCGCCTGAAATCGATCTTGAATAAGCTGCAAATTGCCTAGGATAGCGACCTATAGTTTTTCAATTTAGGGCTGTACGTTTATCCCTCTTACCAGAGATCGGCAGAGGGCACGTCCTCAGAAGTTTGATGGTTGCGATACTACCCTTTGAGTTAACTAGGGGAAGGCCATTGAAGCTTTGTGTTAGGAGTGAGGCCGGATTGAAGAATTGTTGAGAAACTTCGATGGCCTCAAATTTTTGGTGATAACTTAAGCCCGTCTCCAGGTGCAGGTTAGGTCTCTGAGTAATTTTCGTCTTGAATTGCCAGTTGCTTTGAGAATTGGCCTGTGAGGACAACAGCTTACTTCGCATGGCGATTGAACAAATGTCGAACCAACCCCCTAAAACTCCAAAGACAGATCCTGCTGGTCGATTAATGTCTGCAAGCATTGGGGCTACTGCTGCAGTTGCCTTTTCTGTAGCGCGAGGGCAATCCTTTATGAACTGTTTGATGGTTGTATGTGTAGCGGTGGTATTTACCCTGGTGCTAGATGAGCTGGGTTGGGTTTAGCTCGAACTGAACGAGTATTGTCGCAATCTCAGCTTTGCCATGGTGGGTTCAAACTGAGTGCCCATCAAATCAAAAGGACAGAACTGCCTAACGATCGCTAAGGACCCTGTTAAGGTCCTTCAATTTTCACCCGAGATTGGCTCCATTGTTCGGGAGAATAGGTGGAAAGCTGCAAGGCGTGGAGTGCTCCGCTGTCAATATCCGGTTGAACTGCGGCATAGACAAGGCGATGCTGCTTAATCATCGTTAATCCAGTGAAGCGATCGCTGACCACAACCGCTTGGAAGTGATCTCCGGTTCCCGTTAGATCGTTTACGTTAATAGTCGCTTCGGGAAAGTCCCGTGCAATTAGGTCTTTGACTTGGGCAGGCGTCATAGTTGCCTTGCTGCTAAATGGTTCACACCCAAGATAGAAGACCGACTCACTCTAGGTCAAAATTCCCCTGCCAAGTCGAGGGGCAAGGGTCATCTCAAAGAGAGCCACCAATCTAATCCCAGTTCCGGGTTCTGAATCATATGATGTCCGATGTTCCCAACGGCTTGATGGACGCTACAAACTCCATCCCCCCTTCTTTAATCAATCAGTGGATGAGGAACTGACCTAGATGTTGACAAATTTCCCCACTGCATCAAAGAGTTGTGGCAGGGCTTCGCAATCCCAGTAACCTTCTGCCCCTCGGTGACCTTTGACCTGTAGGTATAGACTGAGGCGAGGCAATTCCCCGGAGGCGATCGCAACGATTCGTTCAGAGCTTTGCTCTAGAGTCACAGCCTCCTCTTCCATCAGGTGATCGGGTAGGTTGGCGATCGCGGCTTCAATCTGTCGCAAAGCACTACAAAAATCCTGCCATTCTTCCAAAGTCAGCTCTATTGCCCAAGTATCTGCCCCCACTAAGGCGCAAAACTCTGGATGACCCGATTTAAATCCCACCCGCCAGCCTTTACCCACCTGTAATGAGGAATGATTAAGTTCTGGATGCAGCATGCCTTTAAATCGAAGTGGAAATTCCTAAAATCCGGATGTCGTAATTTCAGCATGTCGTAATTTCAGCATTACTCTAAAGGGGGAAGCAACAAATCAGCAGCACCAGGCTCAGCAACATCTATGGTGACTGCACGGTCTTCCGTGGCAGCTTCCGTCTCCTGCTGAGACTCTTGGATCGTTAACGATGTTGAACTCCCGTTAACTGCAGCTAGTTTCTCCAGAGGATTAATCACTGAAGTATTCCCGTAGACTGCCTCAAGCGCCTCCAGCAAGCGATTCCGTTCCTGGCGAGTAAGAGCTTGAAATAACTCGCGATCTCGATTGAGAGGATTGGTTGCAAAGCTGGCTGCCCCAGGATATTGGTTCGCGTACATTGGTTCATTGGCACCCAAAAAATCCGCGAACGTCATTCGCCAATCAAAGCGGCTGTCGGGAAGTCTTCCTTGAGTTTGGATGTGATAGAGCAACAACCGTTTGAGCCAATTGCTGCCAGACATGACCTCGCCATTGATGCTGACATAGTTATCTTCTAGTGGCAGCTCGGGCATGAGCTCGTAAATGAGATCGACCTGTTCGGGAATATCTCTCAGTCTTTGCCCAAAGGCCGACCGATGCATTACCAGGCTTAACCCCATCAAAAAGCAGATTCTCAATAGCCTTGTCATGCTAAGTTCCTTCAATTTGGCCAGCGTTTATCCGCCGATGCTGATTCGGGATCTATTAGTAGTCTGTTTTCGCGATCAAAATGCCGCAACCTATCTGTCCGTAACGCAAATATCTGTGTTCTTCTCAGCTAATTACTTTCGGCAAGTGGGTAAATCGGGTCTACGGTTCATATAAATTCACCATTTCCGCTCAACTTCCTAGAGAAAATGAGAATTATTAGCATCATAAAGCCTATCACCTCGCAGCATCTTTATTTCCTAGGACGCAACCATGCCCGAGAGCCAAGCAGGTATTCATACCTAAAGTCCCTGGGGCCACTTTTCCGTCTTGCTTAGGGAAAAGTTGCTTCGCTTGATATTTCGTAAAAATACGGCTATCTATAGTAATTACATTTAAGTCTTGCTTTTTTGCATTCTTATCACTTTGTTCGATTTGAGCTTATAGAGGAAATCCTATGACCATCGCAATGGGTCGCAGCCAAGCGAGCCGCGGCTGGTTCGACATCATGGACGACTGGCTCAAGCGGGACCGCTTCGTATTCGTAGGTTGGTCCGGCCTGCTGTTGTTCCCCTGTGCGTTCC
>JBFRWN010000094.1:0-29082 GCA_051439605.1 Synechococcus sp. | reverse complement strand
GCATCCCTTTCACCTGAGTCCCAACCTATTCATAACTCTACGCACTCATCAATAGTTTGGACCGGATAAATGTGGGATTGGCGAGCAGATACAACATCAATGACGTCTTGATGGGGCATCAAATGCTTGACATTGGCAGCTGGAATCAGAATCCCCTTTGCTTTCCTCGCAATTGGTTTCTGAGGGTTTGCGAACTTATTGACGTAACATTAGGAAGCGTCCGTTTCCTTAGTTGAAGGGTTGAGATGCTATAGCTCCTTTTGAATAGCGGCAATCTGCTTGTCGCTCGGGGTTAGACGTTGTTGCCAAAGATCTAGAAGGTAAGGCTTCTCACGCTCGCAATGGTGCGCTAAGGCATCAACGACAGCCTCTGCCCCATAAAAATCTAAATCGCGAGTCTGATTCATAAAGGAGGCTACCTGCCCCATGTACAGAGGAGTGGTGTGAGGGAGAAGACCGCTGCGCAGGGGGCCAAGCTGATGGTATGTGGCCAGTAATTCGCACAAAAGCCTCGCCCACACTTGACCTGAAATTTGCAGCGTATCTGGGGGAGACTCGCTAGCTTTCTGAAGGGCTTGGAATACTGGCTCGGAGCAAATAAGCCGGTACAGGTCACGGGAAGTTTGGAAGCCTTGTTTGAATTCTTGAACAAGCCTTACTTGGTTGACAGCAATGGGTTCGGGTTCCAGCATTTGACTCAGGCCAAAGGTTGGAATGGGCTCGCTTCCCTGTATCTTGCTCCAGAAGTGGGGATCTCGGTCAATCTGGGCAAAGAGAGTACCGCACACTTGCTCAAACATAGGACCCAAAGCGCTGCCCGGGTCTTTTGCATCGTGTAATTTCACCCCCAGATTGGTCTGACAGACCCGGGCATCGGCCACCATCGCCCCCAGGGTCATCCAGATGTCGATACCAAAGCGGGCCACGTCAGTTGTCCAGCCAGGCTGCTCTAGAAAATGACGGGCCAAGCGTTGTGAAAATGCAAAATCCCCACCAATCGGTTGTCGGATTCGCTTGCCGTAGAGGGCGCGAGTTAGGCAGTACACCAAATTATTGGTGATCGTGCCATCGTATTTGTAGCGGGCATACAGTGGAGCTACAAATTCATAATCGTGGACCAACAAAGGCTCCAGCAGATAGCTTATCCAGGCTGGGGTAATGCTGCGAAGGTCGGCATCGACAGAAATACAGGCGCTCGCACCCAGTTGAACGGTTGCGGCAAAAATAGCGCGCAATGCCGAGCCTTTACCCCCTATACCTCGGTAAATGGTAACGATCTCCTCTTGCTGAGGGGGCAATGGAGAAGCAGCCGCTCGCTCGCGGGTATCATCGGTTGAGCCACCGTCGGCCACCAGTATTACAGCATGGCGATCCGGGTGATACTGCGCCAGCCCCTCAGATACCGTTTGTACCACATGGGCGATGCTTGCCTCGTTGTTGTAGGAAGGAATCCCCACCAGGATATCGGAGTTACCAATGCCCTCCAGCCGTGACTGAGCCGGCGCTCGTAATACTTGCTGCTCTTCTTTGATATGCATAGTGGTGGAGGCTCTTTCAAATCATCGGCAAGCGGTGCAATTAATTGGGCTCCTCATTGGGACAGTGCCCAGCCATCGTGAGTTTAGCCATCTGGGCTTCAGACAGCTTCACATCGAGTGCACCCAGGTTTTCCCGCAAATGTTCGGGCTTTCCTGCCGAGAAGATTGGAATCAGAGGGGGCTGGCGCTGCATCATCCAAGCCAGCACCACCTGATTGGGGGTCGCCCCCAATTCCTGCGAAACCTCCCGTAAGGCGGCCAAGCGGGCATCGGTATCGGGTCCCCGATAGCTTTGAGCAACGGGACGGTCGGCCCGTACGTAAGCTCCCCGTAGCAGCGGCGTATAGGGCAGCATTGTTTTACCTCGATCGTCGCAGTAGGTCGCCAAGTTTTCGTCGATTAGGCGTTGGGGGAAAAAGTACCCCCCTGGCTGGGGTCGCAGGTAGGTGTACCGCTGTTCAACACAAGTAAACTCTTCCAATCCTTTCGCATCTGCGATCGCATCCGCATCCGCTAATCGCCAGGCTAGATAATTGCTGGCTCCGGCAAATCGAATTTTTCCTGCTTCTTTTAGTTGGGTAAACGCCGCGAGGGTTTCTTCCAGCGGTGTATCGGGATCGTCCTTGTGGGCATAGAACAGATCGAGGCGATCGGTACCTAGGCGCCGCAAACATTCTTCGCAAGCGCTGATAATGATCTTGGCGGCTAAGCCATCGGGAACGTTGTCATACCCAAAACCCACCTTGCTAGCAATAAAGAAATCGTCACGATTTTTGCGCTCTCGCAGCCACCGGCCTAAAACCGCCTCGCTTTCTCCGCCTTTGGCATTTGCGGCCCATTGGTTATAGCAGTTAGCTGTATCGATTAAACGACCACCTGCATCTATATATGTATCTAGCAATTGTTCCGATTCTTCGTAGTTGTTCAGGGTTCCAAAGCGGAGGGTTCCCAACCCCAAACAACTCACAGCGACATTGGTTTGACTGAGCTGGACTGTTCGCATCGTTAAATCTCTTCCTCGAAGTCGAAGCAATAAAATATTAAATAGCGATAGACATTCAGTCCGCAAAAAAGCTGGGCTGATAGGATTCTGCTCCTCTATCACGTACTACTCCGAACGTCCATCAGCCCTTTGAGGACCAATACCCACCAAGCCTCCTGTCTCTCAGAAACCTATATTTTGACAACAGTATCGTTCCAAAGTTTTTATATCTTTAACTCCAGAGTCACTGTCCATCTACAGATTAGTAAAAATCGGCACCTGACACACTACTTCTTAAGAAAAATGAATATCAATCTGCGATCTCTATGTCTACTAGAGTTGAGTTGAGCTCTTTACCTTTCTGACTTAGAGAAATAACCTACATATTATTCCCAAAACATTCAGGATCGCCTCTACAATAAAAGTAAAGAAAATAGCGTTAAAAATTTCTGTTCGACGGAGGGTGACGGCATGGAAATTCAATATTCTGATGCGCAATCCCTGATCGAGGCAGCCATGACTACCGCTCGGGAAGGTGATGTTGCTGTATCGATCGCCGTCGTTGATAGCCACGGCGATCTGGTTGCTTTCGGTCGGATGGATCGAGCGACAATCCAATCAGGTGTGCTAGCTCAGGCCAAGGCGTATACTGCTGCCCGCGAACGGATTCCCTCATCCCAGGTGGGGCAATGGGCTCAGAAAACGGGTAAGGACATGGGCTATTGGGTCGACCCGAAAATTACAGGCATGGCTGGAGGGGCGCCAATTTTAGTGGAGCAGCAGGCGATTGGCGGTATTGGTGTCAGTGGCCTCAGTGAGAAGGATGACGAACAGCTAGCTCTGGAGGCTATCAATCGCTGTTACACCTCAGATTAGTTTCAAGGAACCTTCGAACCATTTGAGATGTGTAAATGGATACAATCATTTACTCACAACAAAGCGAATGCAAGTCCTGCTTGCTTCTCCACTTCAAACCCTTCCCTGAATCTCTCAGTTTCATGGCTAGGTGAAGACTTATACGGTTTGTAGCCTTTAACCGCCCGATTGAACCAGACGGTGAAATGTCTCGATCGGCTTGGCAGCCATCTCTGATACGACCTTTACGACCTTTACGACCTTTTTCTCAGCGATCGAATTGAGATTGTGCAAAGGGACACCCTAAAAGATTAAGATTTTGTTATGACTTGTTACTAAGCATTGCTTGGAACAGTGCTCCACCAGTTTCCACCCTAGGCTTTGTAAATTAAGAATATTTTCTTGTCTGCAAGCCTACTTCGGCATTTAGCTTCCTTGTTCCCTTTCCCTCACATCCTCACCCCCCTGACGTCTATGACCTCTAACTTCTCTCTGATCCTTCACGGCGGTGCTGGCGCCCTAGAACATATCAAACGGGAGGGAAGCGTTGAACAGTTCACTCAAAGTTTGCGGCGCACGTTGATGCGGGGTCGGCGAGTATTGGAAAAAGGAGGGGCGGCGGTCGATGCAGTTGAGCTCTGTGCGGCATTGTTGGAGGACGATCCCCTCTACAACGCCGGTCGCGGTTCAGTCTTGAATGAATTTGGTTTGGTGGAAATGGATGCGGCAATTATGGATGGCCGCGATCTGTCCGCCGGAGCTGTTGCAGGAATCCACAACATCAAAAATCCCTCTTGTCTGGCCCGGCAAGTGATGGATCGAAGCGAGCACGTCATGCTGATTAGCAAGGGGGCAATGGAGTTTGCCACCCAGGCTTGTGGCATGGAGCTGATGCCAGATGACTATTTCATTGTGGAGAGTCGGGTACGGCAGTGGAAGGAGGCCCAAGAAGCGGGCAAGATGATGCTGGATCACGAGGATGTGAATCCCATGCTGCAGCGTAAGTTAGGCACCATTGGAGCTGTAGCCCGCGACATCAATGGAAACCTTGCCGCTGCCACCTCCACTGGTGGCATTGTTAATAAGCGCTGGGGCCGAGTGGGGGATAGCCCCGTCGTCGGTGCAGGGGTATTTGCCGACAACGACTCATGTGCGGTATCAGCCACCGGTTACGGCGAACAGTTTTTACGCACCGTCCTGTCCAAAACCATTTCCGATTTGGTTCATTTTCAAGGATTGAACGCGAAAGAGGCAGCAAAGGTAGGCATTGACTATCTGGTTTCTAAAGTCAATGGAATGGGGGGAGTCATTGTGGTGGATAAGGACGGCCAATGCGCGGTCGGACATTCCACGTCAGGGATGATTTACGGCTGGATAGAAAACGGCGGGGAAACATTCTGCAGCCTTTCCTAGTTCCCCCATTCTTTCTCTCACAATCTAACGTCAGCTGGACTGGAACCGACTCAGCCCCTCGTAAATTGTCCTGTGATGGGCTGGACTTGTATCGCAGGCGATCGCGCTCAAATCTCTTAACAAACAAAACTCTAGTTTGTTAGGGCAAGAATGTAGGCTAGTCAACCGAGCTTTTTGACAGGCAACCCTGTAGGCTGAGGGGTAATTTGGAGTCCTGCCCATCAGCATCTAGGCTTGTGGTAGTGGGCTCAACCCTTCAGGAGTAGGTGTGTGTCCATACAGTCAGTTGAGGAAATGAAGATCCCGTTGCAGTGGAGCGGCACAGGAGTTGCGATCGGCTTAGCCCTGTCTTTATCCGGCACGTTATGGCTGTGGCAACCAGCAGCAGTCTTGCCCTTCACCATCGCTGTCTTTGTCACAGCGTTGGTGGGCATAGTCGCAGTTCCAATGCTGCGCTGGCTAAAGACTGGCCAGATTATTCGCACTGAAGGTCCTCAAGCACACCTCCAAAAAGGGGGCACCCCGACGATGGGGGGACTATATTTTGTGCCGGTGGGGCTGTTAGTCGGGCTGATATTCACCCACGCGAGTTTAGAAGCTGTGGCCGTGGCCGCTGTCACCCTAGCGTTTGGGGTGATTGGTTTCCTGGATGATTGGACGGTGATTCGAAAGCAATCCAACATCGGCATTTCCCCTCAGGTCAAACTCGGTCTGCAGATCCTGGCCGCGATCGCCGCCTGTGCCGGGTTGTCTTACTTTGGATTACTTACCACCAGCCTCGTGTTGCCCCTGATGGGGACATTACCGCTGAGCCTGTTATTTTGGCCCCTGGCAATTTTTGTGTTGCTGGGAACCAATAACGCTGTCAATCTTACCGATGGTTTAGATGGTTTAGCCGCAGGTACCGTCTCCCTAGCGCTGGTTGCCTTAGCGACTGTTGTCCCCCAGCCCGATTTGGCTGTCATGGCGATCGCGTTAGCAGGAAGCTGTCTTGGATTTCTGGCCCACAATCGCAATCCCGCCAAAGTGTTTATGGGGGATACCGGATCGTTGGCGCTGGGGGGAGCTCTTGCCTCCATTGCTCTGATCGGTAATTGCCTCTGGGCTCTGGCGATCGTGGGGGGGGTGTTTATCGCAGAGGCGCTGTCGGTGATGGCGCAAGTAGGCTATTTTAAATACACCAAGCGCAAGTATGGGGAAGGCCAACGGCTATTTCGCATGTCACCGCTGCACCATCACCTGGAGTTAGGAGGGTGGCCCGAGACTAACGTGGTTGCTGCTCTGTGTGGCGTGACGGCAGCTTTAGGGATTGCTGTTCACCTATTGGTCTCACTCTAAATTTTCAATTCCCGCATTTAGATGGCCCCAAACTTCAGATAAATCATGAGATTTCTCTCCACTATTGACTTGTGACTGGTTATTTAATGCTGTAGCAAACGAATAGAGTTGTCGCCATTGAAGGTAGGACTGAGAGATCGATACCCAATCAGGGTTATGGATTGCTGAACTATCCTCTGCGATTGTACGGTCCTCCCTCTGAGATACCAGCGGTTAAGAATTGACCGATGTTTTGACTTTGACTGGCTGCCCTGAACGGTCAATGGTTCGGTTGTTGGCCCGTAGGAGCAAAGCGGTCTCAGGAGGAACTTTAAGCTTGGACGCTAACTTAAAGAACTCAAGCAATTTAATAAAGCTAAAGGTGGGGTCGGGGAGATAGGCCACCTGTCCATTGCGGATGGTGATGCCATGACGGCTTGAGGACTGAAAGACATGATGGAGATTATGCCAGCCTTCACCCAGAGTTAGAAACGCCACAAACCCATTGTTTCGACTGTGGTCGTCGGTGATAAACGGTTGCGCTCCCACAAGGTGACTCAGGGAGTTGACGGTTTGTACTCCATGAAATAAGAGGGTTGTGCTGAGGAAAAAAGCACCGAGATATTCAACACCACCAATGGAGTATGAGAGTAACCCAAGTGCTACTAGAGGGATGAAGTGCAAACGGTCAATTATTTTTAATACCCGATCACGTTCAACATCCATCGGCAGCTTAGCGGGAAAGAATTGGGGGGATAGCAGCCACCCACCTTGAGACCAATAGAATCCCTTGATTCCGCGATCCGGAATATAGGGGGAATGGGGATCGAGTGTTCGGTCGGCATGACGATGATGAGCCAAATGATGTGCTTTCCACCAACTGGGCCCCATCTGACCCGCTGCTGCTGCAACAATGCAACCCACCCATAGAACCAATACAGGCGCCTGATAGGCTTTGTGAGTCAGTAGTCGATGGTAAATTCCGGTCGTTGCTAGCATGCGGATGATATATAAAAATACGATCCAAATAACAGAGCCCCACGATAATCCGGTAATCAGAACAAGCAAAGATCCGATATGGCTGAGGATAATCAGCGTCGGACCGATTAGATACAAACCGATTGTGAGTGGGGAATACTGCCTCATTATTTCCTATTGTCTTGGATGAATGGTTAAGACGATAGCTAACGACAGAAGTCATTAACGAACATTCATTCGCGTCATCGCCTGCCAATTGCTTAAGCCATTAAACCATCTGGCATAAACCTCGGTTTGCTAGTTTGCGAGCAATAGCAGTGACCGATTGGGATAACCACTTTTTGAAGTCCAAGTCAATATAAATTGTCAGTCCCCAAAACCTTGCTGAATGAAAGGCTTGGCAAGTACGAGGTGATGGGTCGCGAGCGTTGGCCGATCGATTTCCTTACACATCAACGATCGCCGATAGAATGAGCAGCAGCTTCTCGCGCTTGCTGCGTATGTTTCCGCAATGCCCCGTATTCCAATTCTGAGCTTCGATCGTGGCACCCTAATCCTGCATCCCCCCCCACGCGGCAAGGGATGGATTGACTTTGCCACATGGGACGATCGCATCGAGCGATTTCGCATCCCGGCCATGCACTATCGAGTGTTGGTGGAGCGGCTGCAGCAGGAAGTTACCGAATTTACCGATCGCGCCAAGGGATACGAGCCGCTCGTACTCGAGTCCAAAACTCAGCGCAAACCCTACAGGCACCAGGAAGAAGCGCTGCGGGCCTGGAAAAAGGCCGGTGGACGAGGAGTTGTAGTGCTGCCCACCGGCTCGGGCAAGACCTATCTGGCCCACCTCGTGCTGCAGGAGATGGGACAGTCCTGTCTCATCGTTGTGCCCACCCTCGATTTAATGCACCAGTGGTACCAGCAACTAGTCGCAGCGTTTCCCGATATCTCCATCGGGCTTTTGGGAGGTGGCTCCCGCGATCGCGCACCGATCTTAGTCGCCACCTACGACAGCGCAGCCATCCATGCCGAGACGTTGGGGGGGCAGTATGGTGCCATTGTGTTTGACGAATGCCATCACTTACCCAGCGACTTTAATCGGGTGATTGCGGAATATGCGATTGCTCCTTACCGTCTCGGTCTAACTGCCACACCAGAGCGGAGCGATGGAAGACATGCTGACCTAGAGGAACTGATTGGACCGGAGGTGTATCGCAAGTCGGCAGCGGATCTGGCGGGAACGGCACTAGCGGATTATGAAATCGTGCAGTTGAGAGTGAAGCTGAGTGCAGCAGAGCGGCAGCGCTACGAGCACTTGTTGGAGGTGCGCAATCGGTTTTTGCGATCCGCCAGAATTCGTCTGGGATATTTGGAGGGGTGGCAGCGGTTCGTGCAGGCTAGCGCGCGATCGCCGGAGGGGCGCAGGGCAATGCTGGCCCATCGAGAGGCGAAGCAAATTGCGTTGGGGACTGAAGGAAAGTTGCGCATCCTGATCGACTTATTAGAACGGCACGATGACGAGCGAGTATTAATTTTCACTAACGACAATGCAACGGTCTATCGTATTTCTCGCGAATTTCTGATTCCGGCGATTACGCATCAAACGCCGGTGAAGGAACGTCACGCAACCCTGGAGCAGTTTCGCACTGGCGGCTACCGCACGCTAGTGGTGTCCCACGTGCTGAACGAGGGGGTGGATGTGCCAGAAGTGAAGGTGGCAGTTCTACTCTCGGGGACGGGATCGACGCGAGAGTACGTGCAGCGGTTGGGGCGGATTTTAAGGAAGGGCACAGACCGCAGTCGGCAGGCGGTTCTGTACGAGGTGATATCGGAGGGGACCGTGGAGGAACGCACTAGCGAACGAAGACGTGGCAGTCAACGGAAGTCAAAACCCCAAACGCCCCTCAAGCTAGTTCCCAAACATGCTGCCAAACGAGCGGCAGAGTCTGCGGGGGATTGGAACGTTGACGACTTGCCATTCTAAGAGCCTACCGCTTTGGCTTTGCAGGCGTTGTAGCGGGCTTTGAATTCTCGCTGTTGTAGCTTGTGGTTCACGATCGCGAGCGGGTAGTTGCAGGATCGACGCTGCCGCTCGTCGAGTTTGTCGACATCTAGCAACTGTGGTAAATCCAGTCCCGACAGCTCCGGTACGTAACGACGAATGTATTCTCCTTCGGGGTCGTAGCGCTTCGCTTGGGTGGAAGGGTTGAAAATTCTTAGGGGCTTGGGATCGGTGCCGACGCTGGCGCTCCATTGCCAGCCCCCGTTGTTGGCAGATAAATCTCCATCCACCAGATTCTGCATGAAATATCGCTCCCCCCAACGCCAGTCAATCAACAGGTCTTTGGTCAGAAAGCTGGCCACAATCATACGACAGCGGTTGTGCATCCATCCCGTCCGGTTCAGTTGGCGCATGGCAGCATCCACAATGGGATAGCCGGTTTGTCCCTGACACCAGGCCTCAAACTTCGCGGGATCGTTTTCCCAGGCAAACTGACGGAAAGACTGGCGGTACTCCTGGGTTTCCAGCTGCGGCCAGTGGAACAGGACGTGCTTGTAGAACTCTCTCCAGCACAGTTCCTGACGCCAGGTTATTAGGCTTGCTTCCGCTTCCTCGCTGCGAATTTCGGGCTCTGCATCCACCGTCGCCTGCCAGGTTTGGCGAGTCCCTAACGTGCCCCAGCGCAGGTGGGGGCTGAGGGCAGAGGTGCCAGGGAGGGCAGGGAAATTACGCCGCTCGCCGTAGTCAAACACCGCCCCGCTGATACAGAAGTTATCCAGCAGGTCGAGGGCGATCGCCTCTCCGGATGCGGGCAGCTCCTGGTCGCAGCTCATCCCCAGGTCGGCTAGAGATGGAAGAGGCATTGTCTCAATTTGAGGGGATTGCAGGCGATCGGGGACGGGATAGGGCGCTAGTTTGTCCCGTTGAGACCAGTTACGCCAAAAGGGAGTGAAGACCGCGTAGGGCTTACCCGCTTGGGTGCCGATATCCGCCGGTTCGTGCAGCAGTAAGTCTAGATAGCCCTGAGCGCGAATGCCGTCGGATGTGAGTGCTGCAGCGACTTTGCTGTCGCGGGCAATCGCATAAGGTTCTACATCCCCGTTCCAAAACACGGCTACGGCTTTGCTGTCCTGCACCAACTGTCGCAGCACCGAGAGCGGCTGTCCTCGTCGAATCACCAGGCATCCCCCCAGCGCAGTGTAACGTTCCTGCAATTCAGCTAGCGATTCCAGCATGAATTGGACGCGGCAGGGAGCGGTGTCCGGACGAGCCAAAATATCTGGGTCGATGACAAAGACCCCCAGCACCTGTGCGTATCGCTGCACTGCTTCGTGCAGAGCAGGGTTATCGTGCAGGCGTAAATCGCGTCGGTGCCAAACCAGCGCCAGCGCCTCTTGAGTCATGTCAGTTATCCTTCGGTCCAGAAGCGATCGGAGAGGTATTTATCGGCACTATCGCATAACACCGTGACGATAACTCCTGCTTCGATCTCTAGGGCGATCTTGAGGGCTGCCAACACATTTGCTCCGGCAGAGATCCCCACCAGCATGCCCTCTTCGCGGGCGATACGTTTGACCATCTGTTGGGCAGCTTCGGTGCTGATTTCGATTTGGCGATCGGGGACTAGCGGATCGTAGATGGGAGGGGTAATCGCGGTTTCCATATGCTTGAGCCCCTCTAGACCGTGAAACGGAGAGTCTGGCTGCATAGCCACAATCTGTACGGCGGGATTGAACTGGCGCAGTCGCCGCCCCACCCCCATGCAGGTGCCGCTGGTGCCCAGACCGGTGACAAAATGACTCACCTGACCGCCGGTTTGCTCGTAAATTTCGACAGCAGTCGAATTGTAATGGGCCTTCCAGTTGGCGGGGTTGCTGTACTGGTCTGGGTAAAAGTAGTGCTCGGGGTTAGCTTGATAAATTTCCTTAGCTTTAAGAATGGCTCCATCCGAACCGGCCCCCGGATCGGTGAGCACCAGATCGACCCCAAAGGCGGACAGGATTTTCTTGCGTTCTTCACTGGCATTAGAGGGTAGTGCCAGTTTGACCTTGTATCCTTTGGCGGCTCCAATCCAGGCGTAAGCGATACCGGTGTTGCCGGAGGTGGCATCCAGAATAACTTTGTCGGGGGTGAGTGCCCCAGACTTTTCCCCGGCCTCGATCATATTCAGAGCGGGGCGATCCTTCACGGAACCGCCGGGGTTATACCACTCTGCCTTGCCGTAAACCTTGATGGAGGGGGGAAGATCGGCCGTCACCCGCCTCAACCGAATGAGGGGCGTATTACCCACTAGATCGAGGGGGCTTTCAACGGTGAGAGCCTTTGACAGGCTGTCAGTGTAAGACACTAGATCGGTCCATAAATCCGCCTTCTGAGTCTAGGACTTGGCTGGAAAGTAAAGCAAGTCTAAAGCTACAGCGGTCACGCTTGACTAATACGGCAACACCACGATCGCCTGTTGAACACCCTGGTTATCTTCTTTACTGGGATTCTGTCAGCTAGAGTGCGATCGCAGAGAACTCAGGACTCTAGCTAGCAGGAGTGGGGTTAATGTTAATGGGCTCGGGGATCAAGCGGGTGGTGACAAGTCCATTTTTTTCCAGCAATACCTGGAGATAGCCATTGCGCACCACTGGGGTGTTGTTTTCGATGGTCACCCGACCTTCGTACATCCCAGGAGCTACCTCTGTCATCGGAATTTCGGTGGTGATATTGGGTATTCGAAAGGCTGCTCTGGCCTTATATTCTCCCCTCATGCGCACCTCTAACACATCGTTGGGGCGCAACTCCCGATTGCTGGCATTGGACGAGGAGGAGAAGATCAGCGGTTGGGCCCCCATGGGAGGAGAGACGGGGGCATCAGCGGGGGCTGGATCGGAAGAAGTACTAGGGGCAGTGGGAGGGACAGGGGCAGCAGCAGCAGCCCGGTTAATGGAGAAGGGGAAGACCTCTTCGTGGAATGCCCCCTGACTGTTTTTGGAAAAGATCACCTTGAGATTGGGCTGTTGAGCGTAATCGGCAGTGGATATGGCGTAGGTGCCTTCGTATACCCCTGGACGAATTTCTGGCATGGGCTGCTCTTGGGCGATCGAACCGAGGGTGAACCAGGCGACCCCTCCAGGATCCCCTTGTAGGCCCACCGTGAAGATGTCCCCCACTCTTAAGTCCCGTTGGGGACCGATGTAGATTCCCGTGAAAGAGGGAGGGGCACTGGCGGCAGGGGGAGGCGGGGGATTGAGGGTAGAAGGTTGGGCGGGCAGGCTGGGTCTGCTGGCAATGGGAGGAGGAGCAGTAGGGGCCGGAGCGTTCCCTAGCGCCAGTTCGGGCAGTTGCCTCTGGCTGCGGGTTCTTTCTCCATTCAAATCGAGGAGAACTGCCACAGAGGGGTTCGAGATGGCATCTCTGGTGGTAGGGGTGTACACGGCTCGGTACAGTCCGGGATCCACCTCTAGCAACGGCTGTTGAATCGATCCGGCAATCAACACCGCCCCATTTGCGTTGGGGGTTCCTTCTACCTCTACGGTCAGGGGTTCGCCAGGGGCGACCCGTCCTGATTCTGGTAGGACGCGGATGGCGGTAATTTCTGGTTTGGGTAGGACTTCGGGGGCCACTTGGGCGATGGGGGGATTGAGGGGACGCACCAGTTTTTTCGACAGCAGCGACTGGTGCAACAGGACAATCCCTTCTCCGCGATTCAAAATCAAATTTGGGTTCAGCTGGGTGGGCTCGGGATAGTTAACGATCAGACCCGCTTGACCGGCTAGGGCAACAAATTGGCCTCCCACCTCTGGGAGAGCATCGCTGTCTTTATATAAAGACAACCAGCGATCCACCTCGGCATCACTGAGAGCAGACAGTTGCAAAGCCCTCACCAAAATGGCGATCGCCTCCAGCTTGGTTAAATCCCCCTCGGGGCGAAACTGGTTACCTTCAAATGCCTGCATGACCCCCTCCTGCAGTACCGCTTGTGCAGTGGCGTAATCGGGGGAACTAGGGTCCATATCGCTGATAGTCATAGCCTGACTAGGCTGAGAACGATACCCAAAAAATTCGGTCAGCCACTGGGCCATCTCAAGTCGAGTCAGGACGCGATCGAGGGGGCGATCCTGAAGTACCCAATTGGTTTGAGCTTCTACGGCATCGGCATAGGGTTCAGTCCAGGTGACGCGGTCCTCAGTTTGGGCCGAGGCTGTGTAATGCTTTAGCAGATGGCGGGTAATTGGCCCTCGTTCGTTCAACTCTCGTGTTTTTGTGTCTGACGGGGTGGGGACGATCGCCAATCCCATCCAACTGAGGCTGAGGGCAAGGGATAAAGCTGCAGTGCGTCGCATAGGGGGTGAAACAAGCTTGAATGCATTGCTGCCAGCTTATCTCAGGCGTTTGGGGGAGTGGCTGCGCCCAGCCGTAAACTTCAGCACTTCTGAGGGAGTTTCTTTAGCTTGAGTAGGGAGAGAGCGGTTGCCAAGTGCCGTGGAAGGCAATGGGAATGACGCTGGGGAGGGCAAGTTGGGCAACCGGAGCTTCGTTAAGGCGATCGCCATCAAAAATCCACAGTTCGCTGCGATGCTTGACGCTGTTATAAATCGTGCTGAGAATCCAGCCGCGATTGCCACCGCTTGGGTGAGGGGCATAAATGGGTTCGCTGACGTACATGCCCTTGTCAAGCATTGTTTCTGTGAGAGTTTCGGTGTGATGGTCGAACCGGCCTAGAGTGCGAAATAGCTCCCCGGGGGCGGACTGGTTATCGGGGTGCATAGCCAGATAGGTGTAGCGATGAGGGTGGCCGACATCTTGGGGGGCGAGAGTGGGGAATTCGCAATGGCGATCGCACAGTTGATGAGTATCGAGGAACTGCCCCGTTTTCGGATTCAACGTAACCCTCCACAAAGTGCTGAGGGAGTAGGTAGGGGTATTTCCACTGGGAACCTGTTTAAGAAATTCGTTGGTTTGAAAATCCTTGTAGCGGACGGTATCAAAGACGAGATGACCCCGATCGTTGACGAAGCCATTGCCGAAATGCCATTGGAACCAGGGATCGGCTTCTCCCCGGCTGACCTCCTGAAAAGTAGTCCGATCGAGCGCAATCCATTCGGTACCGTCTTGGGGTTGCCATTCGAGGCAATCGCAGAAATTTCTCTGCTTCAGCAGAACGGGCCAGATATTCAGGGTAACGGGGGAGAGGACGAATAGCAGGTAAGGGCCAGCCAATACAAAATCATGTACGTAGGCTTTGCGAGCAAGGGAGACAGTGCCTTGCTGCCGGACGGTGCCCGTGCGATCGCAACGGTAAATCAACAGTTGGTCTTTAACCCCGATGCTGGAGCCAAAGTTGTAGATGTCTCCGGTTTTGGGGTCCCGCTTGGGGTGGGCTGAGAAGGGGTTACTAGTGGGTAAACCGCCCAGAGAATCTAGGCCGCGGGTTTCTAAACTGTCGAGGTCGAGGGCATGAGGCATGGCACCTTCCCAGAGGGCCAGCAGGCGATCGCTGACGGCCAGAACCGAAGTGTTAGCAGCATTTTTAAGGGGCTTAAACCGCTTCCAAATCGGGCCATCGTTCCCCATGCCGTAACCCGCATGCTGATACCGCCCAGATTGTTCTTCTGCGAGATATCCTTTTGTTTGGACGTACCGGTAGGTCCCCGTTGCTTGACCGCCGCTAAATTTCACCCCTAAAATCGCCCCGTCCCCATCAAACCAATGGCCCACCCGCTGGCCCCCACGTTCTAAGCGCCCCGTCCCGTTGCTAAAATATCGTCCCTGCAGTTCTGTTGGAATTTTTCCGGTTAACACCTGCAGTGGGGCGGGACCAAATTCTTGAGCGGGGCGCTCGAAAGCAGGAAACCAAGAGCGAATAATAGATGGAGAGGCGATCGGCACTGTTGGAATCCTCAGATCGACGGTAGACAGGGTGGTTGCAAGAATCGCGATAGCACCTGCTGCGACGTTAACATTGCTGGTCGTAAGAGTAAGGAAATAACTGTGCTTCATCCCCAATGAATCGGGGGAGACCAACAGACTGTTTTTCGGGACTGGCTGGCGATCGCCATTAGGCTAGATGCAGTGGCGGAGAAGACTCGTGCAGCAGTGGATAGTAGCCCTCGGGGTCGGAATTGGAGTCGCAGCATTAGGAGTGTTGGTCCCTCAAAAAGCCTTGACCAAAGCTGGTGTGATTCACGCTGCATTCCTTGCCCTGATTGTCTGGGGTGGGTTGGGATGGCAGGGGTTTGCCATCGTGGCGGTTTACTTCTTACTGGGTACGGCAGTCACCAAAGTCGGCATGAAGGAAAAAGAAGCCAAAGGAATCGCAGAGAAACGAGGGGGGGCTCGCGGGCCAGAAAATGTGTGGGGATCGGCGTTGACGGGGGCAGTATGTGCCCTGGGGTATGCCATTTGGCCTCACCCGATGTGGGTGTTGGGGTTCGTGGCCAGTTTTGCAGCCAAGCTAGCGGATACCGTCAGCAGCGAAATTGGTAAAGCCTATGGCAAACGCACATTTTCGATTGTGACCTTTCAGCCAGTGCCTGCTGGCAGCGAAGGGGCTATCAGCTTGGAAGGTACTGTAGCGGGATGGATAGCTGCAGTTATCCTCACTGGGCTGGGTTTTGCGCTAGCCACTCTGTTGGCTGGGGCAACGGTGGAATGGATGTGGGTTTTGCCCTGCTGGGTGGCAGCGGTGCTGGCCACGACAGCAGAAAGCTGGATGGGAGCAACGATTCAAGAGGATTTTGATTGGCTGACGAATGAGGTGGTGAACGGGATTCAGACCGCATTGGCGGCGGCGATCGCTGTCATCATTGTTATTGGGTGGCAATTCCTAGTGGCTTAAGTGGCTAGCTTTTGACTTGACAGAACTTGAATAGCACTAGATGTTCACATAACAGATCGTTCAAGCCGATACATGGATGTACGGTTTAACTCAAGCGCTATCCTTGCAAAGAACAGTGAAGATTCCCTGCGCCACAATCATTGAGGGAATATCAGGGTGATTGTGTTTGATTTTATAGAAATAATTACTGCAGGCTCCAGACCGTCTTCTACAGTACATTCTGACAGTTATTCTAATGCCACTGTACAGAACCAACTTAATTTACGACGCCATTTTATCGAACGTCCCCTAAAAAGGGGTCACTGGTTGTGAATTCTTCTCAGGGGAGAGACAGTAAAGACATCTGGGTACTGGCGTGAGGGTCTTGAGACTCATTATAGATCTAGCGCATGACAGGATGTTTGTGCTGCAGTTCCGAGTGTAGTTAGCACTGCAATCCTGCTGTCGCTCTCCGTATTCATTAGAGAGTGGAAAAGCAGGGGCATGAGGGCTGCTTACATGCCTAGGACTACTGAAATCATGAATTTTGTAAGAGAGGTTATTTGACTGTATCTGTATTTGATTATGTATATTAGCTGTGTCTTGAGCTGCCTTCTTGCAGGCAAATGTTGTGGAACAACCTCCCTGCAGATACTGCACGAAAGTTGAATCGCAAAACCTTAATGTAGATCCGTTATGACCCATGCAAGCCCTATGAGTTGCTTCTTTTTACGTGTGAGTGGGGTGGGCTTGGTAGCGGTTGCCTCCTTGTTATCAGGAGTTACGGTACAGGCACAGGAACCGCTGACTGACGCAACTGTCAATCGCCTTAGGAACAATGTGGTCGTGCAGATTTCAGGCCAAGCTGCCAAAGATGCGGTGGAGGGCGATCGCCTCTCGGAGGCAAACGACAGCCTGGCGACTGGAGTTGAATCCCAAGCACAACTGGTCTTTAATGACGACTCGTTAGTGCGGGTAGGGCAAAACTCGCTGTTTCGATTTCTGCCCGATCGCACGTTTATTCTCGATGACGGCGTAGCGGCGATCGTCACCCCCCCAGATGCCGGTGGGGCTACCCTCAGCACCCCCGGAGCAGTTGCAGCCGTTCAGGGGAGTTTTTTGGCAGTCAGCAGCCGAGAGGACGAGCAGGGACAAAGAGTTGAGACATTCCTCAATTTCAACGCGATTCCCATGGAACTTAGGGATTTAGAAGGTCAGTTGATTGCGACATTGTTCCCCGGCCAAGTGGCGTTGTTGGTGGATGGAAAACTGGTTCAGATTGCCAGCTTCAACCCTGTTAAAGCACTCAATTCATTTCCCCTATTAGCCGATTTATGTGGGGGGGCCCCATCAGGAGAGTGCGAACGGGTGACGCTAGCGAGCGCTTCAGAAGATATTCAGCAAGAATTCTGGAGATCCTTGATCGACGACACCTCAGACAACCTACGAGACTTTAATGACTCTCAATTTGAACCCGAGCGGGATACTGGTTTAGACCGCCAGGAGGAGATGATGAAATCCGATAACCAAGTTTCTCCTGATAGGGATAGACAGATGGATATGAACAACAACAGTTCCGGAATGGAGAACCTCGAGCCAACAACTGAACCCGATCCAATACCTGAACTCGAGCCAACAACTGAACTCGAGCCAACAACTGGACCTGGGTAAGAGATTGAGTTTTTAATACTTTGAACCTGAGTCGTTATTCCCGATTCCTAAGAATTTCTCAATTTTTTCTCCTACTGAATTCTTTCGCTGACTGAATCTCTTTGAAAATCACGCAGGTTATGAGGGTACTTCGAACCATTTCTACCTTCAAACCCCAGCGTAAAAATTTAGTTCTATTCTCTTGAGGATATTGATGCTGTTCGTACTAACGAGAGAAATTGCACACATCTCTTTTAAACAGGGCACTCGCCAGTTGGCAAAACTCTTTTTGGCAGGAACACTTTTTTGGTTCGGAGCGTGTCAGCAATCTGGAAACATTGCAAGCGCCCAAGAATTGGAGGACCTTGGTCCAACACTGGTCGAAGAGGAAGACGAGGATCTCACGCAAGAATCCGAGGAATCGTTAGAGGACCCCGCCGAAACTGGTGGTGCCGAAGAGCTATTGTCGGATAGCGGCCTACAACAATTACTAGATGCCCTCGAAGCTGAACCCGATCTCGGACCCATTCCACTGGAATCCCTCGATCGCCAGGCAGAGGCGGTCAGTCCTTATCGCTTGTTTGTGGACTTGGGAGTCCGAGGCACCACTAATGCGGGGAATTTGCCTAGCGATCGTTCTTTAGAGAACGATGTCATTTTTTCTCCAGCCCTAACATTTCTCGCTTTACCTGACATTTCAGACAATGCCCAGTTACTCGCATCATTGAGTGGCGGCACCAGCCTATACGGTAGCGAAGACGACTTAGAGTTTGCCTTTATATCGGGGTCAATTGGGGCGAACTGGGACTTTGCCCCTCTCTGGTTCATGCGCTCCGAATTGCAGGGACAGCAATTTTTTGCCCTCGATGGCGATGACTATCAATCTTTGTCACTGCAATATCAAGTCGGGCGGAACAACGTTCTGCTCAATAGCAATCTGCTGGTGCGAACCTATTACCAACTGCGGGGCAGCTTAACCAACGATAGCGATCTCGATCGGCTGGGCAACAGTCTCAACGTCTCGGCCCAATTCCCCCTCAACCGTCGTTTGCAGGGGCGAATTTTTTACCGGTTGCTGGTAGACAGTTTTGTCAATAACTCCCGGACGGACTTGTTTAACCGCATCGGCGGAGAAATTCGCTATACCATTAGTGACATTTTGAGCGTGCGAGGGTTTACCGCCTATGGCAATAACCTGTCTTCAGAGGACGAGCGCGACTATGACGAGGTTTCCTTTGGCCTCGGCTTCACTGCTAACTTTCCTTTGGGCAAAGGCCGATAGATACCTGACTTGGCTCTGATAGCAGTTCGTATCTATCTGTCCATCCAGTCACCGGGTTCTTCATCCTCAGCCAAAATGTCGGGTTGGATGGGGGGTTCTTTGTCCTCTGGAGTAGAGCGGTAAGGAGCAGCCTCTTTTCTGGAGGGACCTGGCGAGGCGCCGGACCCCCCCCCGCCAGCCAAACGCTTGATCCGGCGGGTCAGCAGCGCATCATCAAAGGCCCACCCTAGGCAGAGTAATAACCCAAACCCAATCCCAGCCAAATAAAAGACCAGCATGAGAGTGGAAAGGGAGAATGGACCCATTGATTGGCCCATCAAAAGGATCTCAATCCTGGGCTCCAGGTTTTGGTAGAAAACTAATCCTAGGAAGGCAATACCAAGGAGCGCCAAAATTCCACTAATGGTTTTCATTCTTGAAAAGTATGGGTTGAGCTTGCAGAGGCTTGAACTTAAGACAATCGATTTAGGGTTAGCATTTCCCCTTCGGAGGTTTCCTCCGGGGCAGGAGAAACAGGCCCTTTCCATCGTCGAATTAGATCCAGATCGATGTCTAAATCCAACTGATCAAGGGCACGGATTACTACAAAATCTACTAAATCTTCGATAGTGCGGGGCTGGTGGTACCAGGCTGGAATAGCGGGGACAATTCGCACTCCAGTCTCTGCCAGCGTCGTTAGATTGCGCAGGTGAATCAGGCTAAATGGAGTTTCGCGCGGGACGATCGCCAATCGGCGACCCTCTTTGATGTGAACGTCAGCCGTTCGCTCGAGAAGGTCAGAACTCAGTCCGGTCGCTAGCTTTGCAACGGTACTCATGCTGCAGGGGATGACGATCATCCCCTGTGTCCGAAATGAACCGCTGGCGATCGATGCAGCCACTTCCCCCCAAGGATGGCAATTGAGTTCCCCACTTTGGATCCCCCCTGCCTGTTGCCGCCAAAAATCCCCTTGCAACGCAGGATTAGAGGGCATTGAGATTCCACTTTCCGCCTGCCACACCCGATAAGCAGCCTTGGACGCAACCAGTTCAAGCTTATAGCCACTTTGCAGCAGTGCTTTAACCGTTCGAACGGCGTAAATGAGGCCGGATGCCCCCGTGACACCGACAACAATTGGATGAGAAACAGGGGAATACGAAACAGGCAAAATGTAAATTTCCGAAACGGTGTCTACTAGACTAGCCTGCCTGATGGGATAGGCCTATCTCCTGGGAGAGTGAGTCTTTACAAGTCAGTGAAACGGCGATCCTTCTGTCCAGCACCTGTGCTTAGAATCCCAGGATTGAGGTTTGTAAGTCGGGTTTGGGAAACGTTCGATGATCATCGATATCCCTCTCCGATGGCCCCTCAGAAGATGGATTGTGTGGAAGTTCTTCAGAGGGGACTTCGTAGGGCTTGAAGCTGGGAGGAAAGGATGCGCGGGTTAAGGGTTGTTCGATAAGCAGTCCCTCTCCGCTGATGACGTCAACCGGCTTCCCCTCTACTGCAATCCATACCTGCGAGTCTGGGGCAATGCTGGTGGCAGTGTAGAGCACCTGAGTCACTCTGCCCAAGAGACTTGTGGCCCCTCCCCCGCGGGTGAATTCATCGGAGAAATCCAGAAATATTTCATCGCCATCTTGACGGGCATCCAACAATTTGGTGTCCGGCGGAATCGCGGATAAAAGCTGCTCTTGGGGGTTTTCTTCAATCAGGATATTGAGTCCGATGGAGATTGCCTGGCTAGCATTCAACGCATTCACTTCACGCTCATGAATGACATAGAGGATATCGCTGTTGCCATCGGTGAGCCAATACACAGCTACCTGTTTACGCGTCAGTCGACTGAGTGCCCATCCTCCCCAGCCAACAATGCCCAAGCCAATCGCAAGGGCAACGGCAATCTTACTGGCGGTACGTGGGGCTTTAGGGGTTGAGGAAACAGTGCGCATGGAAAGCCCGGTCGAGGATTTGCTTCAAGCTTATCCCCATAAATTTGAGAGAACAGTATAGCAATGGCTGATAAACCTGTGGTTTTGGGTGAAGGGACTTTAATTTCATAAAGCATGCTCTTTCCAGTGCAAGTGGGCCAGGGGATGCAACTTAAACGATATGGCTGTAGCCATTTCAACTAGAACAAACAGATCTGGGTCCAAAGAGTATTTCGGCTGTTGAATTAATCTCAACGAATTGAATGTCACCCAATCTAGTTCCATCAAAACAACCGAACCCATGGGGTACGGGATCGCCTACTGGCGAAGCGAATAGTTTGCTGTAAGCTAATGAAACCCTGCAGCCCAAGATTGCCAATTTGAGGCAAATGCGCTGTAAGGCTCCGACGTCGAAGGAGATTGGAACCATCGCTGAACCCATGAATTTGACTGTCAGTTTGCGGGGCAGTTACGAACAACGTGAAACCTGTCAAATCGTACATTTGACGGGACAATTTGACGCTTTTTCCGAACCCAACGTTCGTAAAGAATTCGATCATTTGCTGGCCAGTGGACCGCAGCACTTAATTCTTGACATGAAAGGAATTGATTTTTTGGATAGTTCTGGATTGGGTGTATTGATCCAGACGGCTAAAAAGGTTGAAGGCACTGGCAGCCTGCAAATCGTTAGTAATCCACGTGTTACTCAATCCATTAAATTGGTGCGACTAGAGAAGTTTTTGCCACTACGTGAAAGTTTGGAAGAAGCGCTAGAAAACATCCCTGCGTAGTGTGACTCTCCTAACCGCTGGTTTGTATGGCATCGATGTCCTTTGAAGCACTCGTTATTCTGCAGCGGCTAGGATTGGAGCAGTGAGCGTAGTTAGGGGGTTGAGATCGCGATGGAGCTCTCTGTCGATATCAAGCGAATATCGCCAGCTGCGCTCGCCTATCTAGGAGATGCTGTGTACGAACTGCACGTGCGGCGATTGTTGCTGGAACCCCCTCGCCGTACGCAGGACTACCATAGGGCGGTAGTGGGGAGGGTGCGGGCCACGGCTCAGGCAAACGTTCTAGATGCGCTGGCGGACAGCCTGTCAGCGGAGGAGCAAGCAATTGTCCAAAGGGGGAGAAATCAATGTGGCCGCATTCCGAGAAATGTGGAACCCCAGACCTATCAACAGGCCAGCGGCTTTGAAGCGCTGTTGGGATATTTGTACTTAAGCAATCCCCTGCGTCTAGCGAAACTACTGGCTGACTGCGATCGCCTTCAAGCCTCTTACCAGCCAGTTTCCAGTTCGAATCAGGCAGACTGAGCTACTGGTGCTCAAATGCAGTGTAGAATTGCTTGCCTGCACCCATTCCTGTCTTTTCGCAGTTTCTTTCTCGTTAACTCCCATCCTGTTTCCCACTTGAGTTCGATTTCGATTGAGGTCTTGCAAGCAGAACTCATGTCTGTCAGTGCGAAAAGAGCTAACTCCCACCCATTATTTACTCATCTGCCATGTCTGCTGAACGTCCCCAACGAAAATCCAATAGCCGTAAACCCAACATCCGCAAATCAAGTGGAGGACGTGCAGGCGGTAACCGTAAATCCGGTGCCTACGGCGATGCCCGTTCGAGAGGTAGACAGCACTGGGGGAAGATAGAACGGCAACGGTCTGCCGATAGGAAAGACCACCAGACTCCTAAGGTGAGAAAACGAGGAGAGGGGAGCGATCGTGGCGGTGACGATAGTCTTCAGGATACTTACCCGCAAAATTATGACCTCGAGAATCAATACTCCGAGGCTCAATACCGGCGGAACAAGCCCCACCGAGATAAATACCCACGAACTAAACACCAACAAGATAATGACCCCCGGGATAATCGCCGCCCGCATCACGATGCCCCCGAACGATCGGGAACTTCATTACCTGCCGATGAATCTCCCGACCTATTGTTTGGCCGCCATGCAGTTTTGGCTGCATTGGAGGAAGGCCGCACCCTGAACAAAATTTGGGTCATCCCTCAAGTGCGCTACAACGCAAAATTTCACAATCTCTTGGACAAGGCCAAGTCCAACGGTGCGGTGATTGATGAAGTGTCGATGCAGCGCTTGAGCTCCATCACAAAGGGGGGCAAACATCAAGGGATTGCGGCACAAGCCGCCCCCTATGAGTATGCCGACTTGCAAGCGTTGATCGAGCAGTCGTTAACTGCCAAAAACGATCCGCTGATTGTGGTTGCAGATGGCATTCAAGACCCCCATAACCTCGGAGCAATCGCCCGCACCACTGAAGCCATGGGCGGTCACGGACTGATCCTTCCTCAGCGGCGGGCGGTGGGGGTGACCTCTACGGTCATGAAGGTGGCTGCCGGAGCCCTAGAAACTCTCCCCATTGCCCGCGAAGTGAATTTGGTGCGGGCGATCGAACACTTGAAGGGGGCGGGCTTTTGGATTTACGGCACGGGAACCAGTGGAGACAAGTCTGTTTACGAAGTGGAATTTAGTGGCCCAACGGCCATTGTGATCGGGGCTGAAGGCAAGGGCTTGGGGCTGCGAGTAGAGAATACTTGTGACTATTTGCTGTCCATTCCGATGGCTGGAAAGACCGAGAGTCTGAATGCATCTGTGGCAGCAGGAATGATTTTGTCCGAAATCAACCGTCAACGTTTGCAAAAGACACTAAAATTACCAGTAATATAACTTTGCAAAAGCTTACGGGCTGCGCAAGTCCAGTTGGCCTGCATCAGTAAATTCTCAGCGTTGGGGATGGTTGAATGAACAATCTATTAACGGGCGTGGCCGAAGCTCTTGGTCTGGCCTACTGGGTGGTGGTGACAACCGAGAACCCGGCCTGCGTTTATTACTTTGGACCTTTTCTGCGTCAGCAGGAAGCGGAGGATAGCAAGTCCGGCTATATTGCTGATTTGGAAACAGAGGGGGCGATGGGAATTACGGCTGAGGTGAAGAAATGCCGCAAGCCCAACAAGCTAACCGAAGACTCTAGTGCTGCGGTAGAGGTGTAATCTGATAAGGATTTCGCAACAGTTGGGATTGACTGCATGAGCCAGACGCATTCCGTAACCATCCACTACGATGGCAAAACTGACACGATACAGGTGCCAGAGGGAACAACAGTATTACAGGCTGCTGAAGACGCCGGTCTGAGTTTGCCCTCCTCCTGCTACGCGGGGGTTTGCACTACCTGCGCAGTCAAGGTAATTTCTGGAGACATCGATCAATCGGCTGGAGCGGGAATTAGCCCCGAAGTCCAGCAACAGGGATATTCTCTAATTTGCATTGCTTATGCAAAATCCGATCTCGAGATCGAGGCTGGTAAAGAAGACGAAGTATACGACCTGCAATTTGGGGTCTAGTAACATTGGAGCTCAAGTTCTTAGAACTGCAATTGGATGCAGTCCCTGCTAACTTGACTGCTGATGGCGATTGGGAGCACCGTCTATCTGACGTTGTGAGAAAGCGTTATCCCCAAGCCCAGCTGTTGCGTTGGGCCATCACTGCTGTCCAAAACAACCACACGGATCGCCTGCGATTCGTGCAGGTGGAAGTGGTCGCTACAGTACCGACTTGCTAAGTTTCCCGATACTGGGCAATTGTTATTCTCTGGTCGCTGCATATCTTATTTCCATTGCGATGCTTGAGAATCTGGGCAAACGCTTGGGAGGATGCTCGATAGGGTTTGAGAACAACAGGGTTTGAGAATGCCGTTCTTGAAATGAGCCTGTGATGGAGCCGAGATTGACCCCTTCCTACAATGCTTTATTGCTGATCCCCACCGGGATCGGGGCAAGTGTGGGTGGATTTGCGGGGGATGCACTTCCAGTGGCCAGAACGTTGGCTGCAGCAGTGGACTGTTTGATTACCCACCCCAATGTTTTGAACGGAGCGACGATGTTTTGGCCTCTTGCCAACGCTCTCTATGTGGAAGGGTACGGGATAGATAAGGTCTGCCAAGGACAGTGGGGATTGCAGCCGGTTCGCCAAAACAAAATTGGTGTGGTGCTGGATGCAGCGATTGAGCCTGTGTTGAAGTTGAGACACCAGCAGGTGATGCAAGCAGCAAAAGCAACTCTAGGACTCGATATTGCTGCGGAAGTAGTGACAGATAAGCCTTTAGAGGTACAAATTACGAAAGCCCCTTCTGGGGCTAGTTGCGGGACAATGGGGCAACCCCAAGCTCTGTTAGACGCAGCATCCAAGGCGCTACAGTTGGGGGCAGAGGCGATCGCTATCGTGGCTCGTTTCCCCGACGATTTAGATTTTACGCACTACAGCCAGGGAATTGGCGTCGATCCGTTGGCGGGCATTGAAGCGATTTTAAGCCATTTGGTGGTGCGTGAATTCCAGTGTCCTTGCGCCCACGCTCCGGCCATTCTGTATGACGATCCTCCGATTCCTGTGGACGATCGCGCAGCCGCAGAGGAAGTGGGGTTTACGTTTTTACCGTCGGTGTTGGCGGGGCTCAGCTACGCCCCTCAGTTTGTTGATCGCGATCGCCTTGGGAAGGACCACGGAATTGTGGAAAAGACGATCGCCGCAGGGGATCTTGACGTGGCCATTGCCCCAGCAACAGCCTTTGGTGCTCCAGCACTCTTACATTTAGCCAGTCGAGCTCGTCCTCCGCTGTTTATAGCCGTAAAAGAAAACACCTCCGTGATGAAGGTGTCTCCAGAGTCTATGGGGATTCCCGCCGTAACGGTGAACTCCTATTTGGAGGCAATTGGTTTAGTCACCGCCCACCGGGCGGGAATATCCCTCAAATCAGTAATGGTTGAAGCAACTTAGCCAGCTTTGAGGCATTCTGCAATCACTGCTTGGGTCTCTTCCAGGCCTTTCCAACCTAGAATCTCGGTTTCCTTTTTCTCTAAGCGCTTGTAGGTGCCGAAGAATTCAGCGATCTCGTTCAAACGGTGCTGAGGGATGTCATCCAGGTTCTTGATGTCGGCGTAACGGGGATCTTCTGCGGGAACGCAGAGGATTTTTTCGTCGCGATCGCCACCGTCAATCATTTCCAGCATGCCGATGGGGCGAGCGGCAATGACGCATCCGGCGAAGGTGGGCTCATCCATCATGACCATGCCATCGAGGGGATCGCCATCGTCCGCAAGGGTGTTGGGCACAAAGCCGTAATCGTAAGGATATTGAACGGAGGAGAACAGGACGCGATCGAGAATCATCGCACCCATGTCTTTATCAAATTCGTACTTGTTTTTGCTGCCGCCAGTGATTTCAATCAAGACGTTCAATAGGCCAGGCTCGGGTTGAGCGGGAATGCGAGACAGATCGATCACGGTTGCATACCTCTGTTGGTGAAAAGCACTAAATGCTGTTAAGAAAAAGACCAAGGGTCATTATGAGCAACGGTGGTAGCTGCCGTCAAAGGGGTGTACCACAATCATTGAGATTCCTGTGTAAATTTGCCATTCTGCTGAGGACCGCACTCTCTGCGCCCAATCAGGGGACTCGATGGTAGATGTGCCTTTATCTGCTTAGGGCGATCGCTTTGTCAGCAAACCCTACTGCAAGCAGAGACAAAATTTGTGTAGGCTTATGCCCACAGATTGGATGGGTGTGAGGATGCGTCGTTTGAAGGCTAAAGAGAGTTTCAGCCGATGGCGGTATCGCTTTGGGTGTCAGGCGATCGCCATTGCTTGCTTAGGCACGTTTGCGGTGTCGTTCTCAGCCCCTGCTAACGCTGAGTCCGCAGCCATTCGCCCAGTTGAGGCCTCAAAGCTGTTTTCCAACATCGCCATAGACCCTACGTTTTCCCAGGACAAATCTCGACTACACCAGGCCGTGGACTTTAGTCTCAGCTATCTGAACACCCCTTCCGCACAAACCGCATATCAATCCTATCCGCTGTCAGAGGTGACCTTAGAACGGGTACGACGCAGCTTGCTACGCTTCCAAACGCTGCTTGCGCAATCCAGCACAGCTGCAGAACTGCAATTGCTTGTCCAGCAGGAGTTTGAGTTCTATCAAGCCGCAGGGAAAGATGGCGAAGGTACGGTGGAGTTTACCGGGTACTTTACCCCCACCTACCCCGCTAGTCGAATCTCCACCGAGCAGTATCGATACCCGCTGTTCAAGTATCCAGAAAACCTATCGGCCAGCCCCCATCCCACCCGCCTGGAGCTGGAGGGTGCTGACGGACTCCAATGGCAGCACAGTATGCTTGCAGGCCAAGAGCTGGTGTGGCTGAGGGATCGCCTGGAAGCATTTTTGATTCAGGTGCAGGGATCGGCTCGGTTGGACATGACCGATGGCAGTACGGTGTCAGTGGGATATGCCGGTAGCACCGATTACCCCTACACCAGCATTGGCAAGCAACTGGTGGCAGATGGAGTCTTTACCCTTGAGGAGCTCACTCTCCCCAAAGTACTGGCCTATTTTGCGGACAACCCCAGCCATCTCGATCGCTATATACCCAGAAATCAGCGGTTTGTGTTTTTTGAGGAGACAGCTGGCGCACCACCACGGGGGAGCTTGGGCGTACCCGTAGTTGCAGGTCGTTCGATCGCAACAGATAAAAGCCTGATGCCACCTGGGGCACTGGCGGTGTTACGCAGTCCACTGCCCCAAAGACAGGCAGATGGTTCGATGCAGGTTCTTCCAGCCAGTCGCTACGTGCTCGATCACGATACTGGCAGTGCCATTCGCGGCCCCGGTCGGGTGGATATATTCACTGGGGTTGGGGATGAGGCTAAGGCGATCGCCGGAGAAATCAATCACAGTGGGCAGTTGTATTACTTGTTGTTGAAGGATGAATATTTGCGCTGAGAGGGTCACCGATCGGCAGCTGGCAGATGTTATCGAGAAATAACAAATCATCTCTACAGTTCACCCAACAAACCAAAACATTGCCTACTGTGCTTTTAAGCAACAGTAAAGTGAAAGCATAACGACGCGTTTTGAGTGAAGGGTGACGCATGAAAGTCTGTGTGGTGGGTGCAACCGGTGCAACGGGTCAGCGGATTGTAAAGGAGTTGGTCGGTCGCGACATTCCCGTGCGGGCAGTGGTACGCGATCGCGAGGCAGCTGAATCCTTGCTGCCAGCAGGGATAGAAGTTGTGACGGGGGATGTGGGCGATCGCTCGAGTCTAACAGCAGCGATTGGCGATGCCACCACGTTGATTTGCGCTACCGGAGCTCGACCGAGCTTAAATCCTACGGGACCATTTCAGGTGGACTACATAGGCACCAAAAATCTTGTGGATGCAGCGAAAACTCAGGGAATCGAACACTTTGTCATCGTGTCTTCGCTATGCGTCTCTAAGTTTTTGCATCCCCTCAACCTGTTCTGGCTGGTGCTGTACTGGAAGCATCAGGCGGAGGCTTACATCCGAAACAGTGGCATTACCTATACCATCGTGCGCCCTGGGGGCCTCAAAAACGAAGACAACGCCGACAACATCATTCTGGCCAAGGCCGATACGCTGTTTGAAGGGAGTATTCCACGCACAAAAGTGGCAAAAGTATGTGTGGATGCATTATTCGAACCCTCAGCCCGCAACACTATTTTGGAGATTGTGGCCAAGTCGGATGCTCCAGAAAAGTCTTTGGGGGAGTTGATTGCGGCGATGGGTGAGGGGTTGGGAGAAGAAACCGTACAGCTTAACGAGGACAAGTGAAAAAGCACACACTTGCCGTTGAAGGTCAAATTCTCCAGAATTGAGCTACCTCCCATCACCCTTCTGTTATGCGCAAGCGCGTTAGCTTGATTTTCCCTCGCCACGTGGTCAACCTTCCCCTGACTTATCGTCTAGCCCGCGACTTTGATGTGGCGGCGAATATCGTGCGCGCCCAGGTGGCACCCGATGAGGTGGGCACGCTGGTGGTGGAACTGTCAGGGGATATCGACCAGGTAGAAGCCAGCCTGGAATGGACCAGATCGCAGGGGATTAAAGTTTCTGAGAGTAGCAGCGAAATTCAAATCGATCGCGATCGCTGCGTGGACTGTGGCCTCTGCACGGGGGTGTGCCCTACGGAGGCACTGTTTTTAGATAAAGAGTCATTTCAGCTGCAATATTTGCGTAACCGCTGCATCATGTGCGAGCAGTGCATTCCCACCTGTCCGGTGGACGCCCTCAGCGCTGCGTTATAGCGATCGTCCAGCCGAGTCGGCCATTTCAGCGCTCTCGACCCCTGACTGAGCATGAGAGCGCTGTCCTAACTGAGAGGGCAAAAGCTTTATGATGGCACCTGACTTTTCCCGTTAACGCACATTCCGCAGGTTGATCAGCAAACCAGATAATATTTTTGGCAAGGTGCACCGAGGAATCGCAGTATTTTGAGACGTGCGGGCGTCAAGTTGGAAATGTGAGCCTTGCTGTTGAGCCAAAC
>JBFRWN010000093.1:0-12742 GCA_051439605.1 Synechococcus sp. | reverse complement strand
CGTTTGTGGAGTTACTTGAGGCTGAAAAGGCGATCGAACGGGCCTACGTGCAGGCGGGTTACCTCAACTCTGGGGCGGTGATTGTTGCCGACCAAACGCTGTCACCAACAAATGCAGTGGTCAGAGTTAGCATTGTCGAGGGGGAGCTGGAAGGGATCGAGGTGACGGGGACTCGCAGGCTGTGGAAGGGGTACGTTCGCAGTCGGTTGCGGGTGGCTACGGAGGGAGCTCTCAATCAAGACCGAATTTTGGAAGCGTTGCAGTTGTTGCAATTGGATCCGCTAATCGAGTCGGTTTCTGCCGAACTGTCGGCGGGGTCTCGTTCGGGGTTGAGTGTTTTAACGGTTCGAGTTGAGGAAGCGAATCCGTGGGAGATTTCGGCGTTTACGAATAACGGTCGGGTGCCGAGCGTGGGCACGATTCGGCGCGGGTTGGATGTCCGTCAAGGGAACGTGTTGGGTTTTGGCGACAAGATAACAGCCAGATATACCAATACGGATGGCAGCAATGTGGGTGATTTTTCCTATCGCGTTCCGTTTAACGGGCTGAACGGGACATTTGAGTTTACGGGGGGCTTGAGCGATACGGAGGTGGTTGAGGACCCGTTCGATCGGATCGATTTAACGGGTCAGTCTCACTACTGGAGCGCGGGATTTCGTCAACCCATTATCCGAAATCCGACACGGGAGTTAGCAGCGGGGGTTTCTTTGTCTGGTCAGGTGAGTCAGACAAAGATTTTTGGCCAGGGGGTGCGGCTGTCTGAGGGAGCCAACGATGATGGTCGGATTCGAATTACGGCTTTGCGCTTGTCTCAGGATTGGACGCAGCGAGGGGCTCGGTATGTGTTTGCTGCGCGATCGCAGGTGAGTGCTGGGTTGAATGCTTTGGATGCGACGGATAATTCGAGCTCCCCAGATAGTCAGTTTTGGGCTTGGCGGGGACAGGCGCAGTACGTGCGGCGTCTAGCACCTGAAACGTTGTTTGTGCTGCGATCGGACGTGCAGCTTGCGGATCGGCCGTTGTTGTCTCAGGAGCAGATTACGCTGGGGGGGCTGAATAGCGTCAGGGGATATCGTCAGGATGCGTTACTGACAGATAGTGGTTGGTTCGTTTCTGCAGAGACAGCAATTCCGGTGTTGCGGATTCCGGAGGTGGACGGTGTATTTCAATTCATTCCGTTTATCGACTATGGGCTGGGATGGAATGTTGGCGATCGGCCCGACCCGGATAATCAGGACTTATTAGGGGTTGGGCTGGGAGCGCAGTTGCGGCTGAGCGATAAGTTTAGTGCGCGATTGGATTGGGGCATTCCACTATTGGAGAGAGAGGATCGCGATCGGACGCTGCAGGAGCAGGGAATTTATTTCTCGATAAACCTATCGCCCTTCTAAGGGAAAAAGTAGTATTTCTCTGTTTTTGGGTGACAAGCCACGTCCACGTAGAGACGTGGAGTTTCTGTAGGAATTCTTGGGAGACTGAAAGTATTACTCCAAAAGTTTGTATACGCATTCTTAAGATGTTGCTTTTCTGCAAAGAAAACATTGGCATTGAGGTTGATCGCTGTCTGACGGACAAAAGTGAAGATCAGTCGTCTGAAAGCAATGTGAGGCAAGGATTGCAGGCTTGACTAATCTCACCCGCTGGCTGCCCTACGTCCATTGCTGAGGCGATACGCCCAAGGCAAATAACGGCGAACCAGTCGCTGGCTCAATAACCCTCGCATCAACATCCATCAACTCTACAAGCCACTGCTTCGAGTTGCGTAGGCAGACTGGAGTGAAGATTCTCTATCTGTGTCTGGATACGTCTTTGTTCTGGGACTGGGATGAGTATTGCCTCATCTGATTGGCAGTCGTTCATCGCAGGGGGGCCTTGCCAGTGGCTTGGCGAGGGTCGCACCAGTGCTTCGGTGGCTTTCATTGAAGACCAACTGGTCCTCTCTCAAGCCGCTGCTTGCCCGCAGGAGTCAAAGTTGTTCTGTTAGCCGACCGTGGTTTTGTCCATACCGACTTTATGAGAGCCCTCACCCAGCAATGGCACTGGCACTACCGCATTTGTCTGAAAAAGGATATTTGGATCGATCGGCCTGGTCGGGGATGGTGTCAACTTAAACACTTTCACTCCCTTCATGGTCAAGCTAACTGCTTCCACAATGTTCGTTGTTATCATCTGAGATCAACATATTTTAGAATCTCCTCCAACAAACCAAACAAAATTATAATTATTTTCACCATCTATAGCCATACCGACAATGTCACTTGTCTTGATATTTGGACCTGGCAAATTATATCGGTAAGGTTCGCGAAAGCGGTCTAAATCAGCACTTGTTCCAGCACTTACCGTTCCATCTCTAAACCAAACAAAATTATAATTATTTTCGCCATCTACAGCCATACCGACAATGTCACTTGGAGACTTTCCGGGAGGTAAAGTATATCGGTAAGGTTCGCGAAAGCGGCCTAAATCAGCACTTGTTCCAGCACTTACATACGATCCAGTTAGGCAAACTGCATCTCCATAAGATTTCATTGGAATTATCATTTGAGTAGTGGCGATTCCCAGAAAAATTGAGAAAAGAATGGGTTTTGTGAGACTCATATTTGTCACCTAGTGTTTAGTGTTTATAATGTCTAGGAGCTCATAAACAAAATCTGTTACTAAACTAATACGTCAATGCCTCAGTAAAGCTCAGTTTTATTTAGTATTTGTAACCCATATTTATTAGGTAAGTCGAGTAGAGATGGAAGGCGTATCAGATTATTGTGTTAGTTTTAGCGCTTTACTTGTAAAGGCTTTAAGACATTCGAGTGAATGCCAAGAGTAATATTAGTTCTGCATTTTACTCTAGT
Organism: Synechococcus sp.; assembly: GCA_051439605.1. GTDB lineage: Bacteria > Cyanobacteriota > Cyanobacteriia > Thermostichales > PCC-7336 > PCC-7336. The sequence continues at coordinate 9,893 of JBFRWN010000093.1, read as the reverse complement.
TGGATAGTCTGATAAATTCTTTTCTGTTGGGCATTGATAAGTATATCGATGTTGGATTCCGCCAATTGACTCATAAAGGTTTTATTCGCTTTCTCCCGCCCTCAGTAATTGACTAAATAAACCAAGTTTTATTCAGATATAGCGGTTTCGGCATCAATGAGGTACACCCAAAGTCTTGCTATACAAAAGTTGTAGATACAGTCTTGTACCTCACTCCAATGAAAACCGCTATATTCCTGAAAACCCTTTAGCTTAGACAACTTCTTCTCGTCTGTGATGCTGTCTTTGAGCAATTCGATTTTGCTAAAGGCCTATTCAACCTATTCAGCTTATTCAGCCTCTCCATGCCATAAGTTTTACTTTGCTTCCATTCCAACAAAGATGACCGCGAAGCCCGATCGTCTAAAACACTAAGATGCGCTCAACCATTTGTGTCCCCTGGCCAGCAAATGCTCGAAATCTTCAAGCTGCGCTCGCCATAGCCTTGCTGTGCCATCCGATGAAGCCGTTGCTAAAAATTGGCCATCCGAACTAAAGCTGAGACTCCTGACTGGTCCCTTGTGACCTCGAAATACGGCTACTTTCTTGTCTTTAAGATCCCTCAAACAGGCTTCGAGATCCCACAAACAGGCAGTGCGGTCAGTTGAGCCACTGGCAAAATATTGTCCGCCAGGACTAAAACTGACACTCCATATTGGGACTTGATGAGCTTGAAATTCTGCGAGCAACTGCCCTGTCTGCAGATCCCACAGACATATTGTGCCCTCAGATGAGCTGCTAACTAGAAGTTGTTTCCCAGGATCGGGATGAAAACTAACACTCAAAATGGGTCCGTGAGGCCGATGAAATTTAACCAGCTCCTTACCCTGCAAATCCCACAGTCGGACAGTTCCATCTTCCGAACCACTGGCAAGCAACTGTCCATCGGGACTGAAACCGATACTCCAAATCGCTCCCAAGCGACCTAAAAATGACTTTGCTACGTCACTTTGTAAGTTCCACAGCACGATAACCCCGTCCCCCGAGCCGCTCGCGAGATACTGTCCGTTAGGACTAAAACTGACGCTCCAGAATGGCGCTCGATGTTCTCCGAATCGGGCTAACTCGTTGCCTTTTAGGTCCCAGAGACCGATAGTGCCATCAGCTGAGCCCGTAGCGAGGCGTTTCCCGTCAAGGTCGAAAGCAACTTGCTTAACCCAGCTTTTGTGAGCCTTGAAATCTTGGAGAAGATTTCCCATGCAATCCCACAAGCAGACAGTTCCATCAGATGCTCCGGTAGCAAGAGACTGACCATCCGGATTGAAGCTAACTCCGAAACAGACTTCCTCTTGCTGTTTGAAGAAAAACTTGCGATTGTCTGGCCACGCCCACAGGTGAACCTTGCGATCGGCGGAGGCAGTAGCTAGTCGATCTCCGTTGGGACTAAAGCTAACTCTATTCACAGGACCAGCGTGAACGAATTCTGTTACTTCGATGCCTCGTTCTACGTCCCAAACGCGAGCTGTGCAATCTTCGGATCCACTGGCGAGAAATTGCCCGTCAGAGCTAAAGCAGACGCTCAAAACCCAGCTTTTATGACCGCTTAGAGTTTTCAACTCGCTACCTGTCGTTGAATCCCACAGCTTAATGGTTTTATCCGCACTACAGGATGCAAGATAGTTCCCCTCCGGAGAAAAACTGACGCACCAAACAGCTTTGCGATGTCCTTTCCATTCCTTCTGCTTTTCTCCGTCCAGGTTCCACCAGCAAATCGTGCCATCTGCCGAGCCAGTGACCAGAGAGTTGCTATCGGGACTAAATCTGACGCACAAGACAGGTGCTAGATGGGCTGTAAATTCTGATAACCGATCTCCTTCTAAGTTCCACAAATGAACTGTCCCACCAATGCAGCCAGCAGCTAGAAAATGTCCATCGCGGCTAAAATCAACTGATTTAACAGCGCTAGGAAGATCGGGAAAATGGAATTGCTCGTGACCTTGGAGATCCCACAGGCGAACAGTTTTGTCATCCGATGCAGTGGCGAATAACATCCCATCGGGACTAAAAGTCAGTCCCCAGATCCAATTGCGATGTCCCTCACAAATCATTGAAGAATTGTCGCTCAAGTCCCACAGGCAAGCTGTACCATCTTCGGAGCTACTCACGAGAAATCTTCCTTCGGGGTCAAAGGTAACATTACACACCGCCCCTTTATGGCTTTCTAATTGGCTAGTCTCTTGAATGTTATCCAATATTTGTTGAAGGACGATCTCCATTGAAACAGTTGAATATTTCTTAGACAATAAACCGCGATCAATGTACTGTTTACAGTCTTCCCCTGCTTGTACAAGGCTCTGAAGTGCACCTAATTGCGAAGTGTTTAAGAAGTCTTGCAATGCTTGGGGGCCTGCAAGACTCAACTCTTTTTCAGCTATAAGCTTGGCCTCATTTCTTTTCTTCCAGTAAGTATCGTGCCATTCAAGAATAACTGGAATCAGGATATCGTAGGATATTTCATAACATAGTTTATCGCGATCGCAAACAAGGTTGATAAGGTGTTGTTGGGAAAGTGCTGTTAGCACGGATCGTAGTTGGCTCTCCTCGATGTCTGCCTTTGTGGCTAAATCCTCAAGGGGATAGGAAATCTTTGTACCTCCGGGAGTTACCAGAAAACCGATAAACATCGCCACTATTTCTTTGAATCGAAGATCTGAGTTTTGGGCAAGCTGTTCTAATTTATTTTCGAAGTAGCTTGCAAGAACGGCCTTCGCACCTCCCATTTCCTGTAATGTTTGTAAATTAAGTTTACGAGAATTCTTTGTCGTTTCTTCTTCCCACAAGACCTGCATCAAGACTTGCAAGTAAGAAGGTTGAAATGTTGTAGATCTAAATAAATCTCTTGTCTTTGAATCTCCATTCTCATATCCATTTTTAAACTTAGTATCAGAATTGATTTCTGTTAATATTCTCTCAACCAATGCTGGCTCTACGCTGATTCTTGCTTCCTGATGTTGATAATTGTAAACTTTATAGATAGGGTTTAAAATCGCGTCGCAAGCAGAATCTTTATCGAGGGGTTCGAGTCGCAGCCAGTTCTGGAGGATTTTAGGGATAGCTCCTCGGAAGCGAGCAAGTTTCGCGATCATATCCTCGCGGATGGAGATAAGAAAATTTACCCCTAGTCCAAGTTTGTTTACTACTTTGGGGAACTGTACCTCGAAACTTCCTTTTCCCTCTTCTGGTTGGGGATGATACCGAAAATACTCCTCAAATTGATCGAGAATAATAAAAAGTGTTCCTTCTTTTCTATCTTTGCCGAGGGAATGAATACACTGCCGAGAGACTTCGCAAAGATCGCGAGTTGAAGTCCATGGTGAAAATTTCTTTTTGCTTAACTCTTCAATCTCATTTTGAATTTGATCGATCAATTTCTTGAGGGTATCGCCCTGCCAATCGTCAAAGACAACGACGGCAAATTTAGGTACACCATAGCGTTTGATATTATTTAGGGATTCTCGATGCAAGGAAGAGTAAACCCCTGCTTGTAGGAGAGAACTCTTGCCTATTCCACTAGTTCCGGAAAGGACTGTTATGCGAGAACTTTTAAGGTAGTTAACGATACGCTCAATTTCTTTCTCTCTTCCAAAGAAAAGTTGCGCATCCTCCCTAGCAAAAGGTTCAAAACCTTTGTAAGGCTGGTCAGTCCGTTGTTGAATTGAGCTTTGCATCGGTCAGTACCCCCTGACAAATAGATTCAATAAAGTAGATAAAGCGATCAGCTACTACTTTTTAAGGACTGTATGAAGATTTTTAACTATTTCTGTCAGCATAAAGTTTTGCTCTGCAGGTTCCAATCGATCTAAGGATTTAGCAACGTCGTGAGCGGCTTGATATTCGCGAATCGGTGTAAACTGGTAATTACAGCTACTGACATAAATCCAGAAGATTGTCAGTCCTTTTTCTTTAGCCGCTTCTAGCAGAGGTGGAAGTTCATGTTTGTCAATAAAGTCTGATGATAGAAAATTTGGACTTACCATTAAAATAGCGACTTTCGCCAAGTCTAGAGCTTCTTCAATTTTCTTTCTCCACTCTTCACCAGGTTTGATTTTTGTGTCATCCCAGATATCATCACCATCAATTATGCCAGTATTAGTTAAAGGAGCCAGCATTCTCTTTAGTTTCTCAAGCCATCCTTTATCTTGGTGACTGTAGCTGATAAATACTTTATCTCTCACTTCCTTTGAAGTAGCTGAAACTTTGTCAAGTGAACAGTTTGTTGATTTTAGGCTGCGTAATTGATTTTCTATATCAGTGATATAAGTCTCCATAGAATCGACGTTTACAAGCTCCACTTGATATTTATCCTCCCAAAACTTTGGGTCTAAGTGTTCTGGATTCTCCTCAATCGCCCACCACTGCTTCACAGGATTGTATAACTGTTCTCTCCAGATGCGATGAAGGATGATACGCAGATTCCAGCAACTAGGGCTATATTCTTGAAACCATAGGTTACGATCTCGATCTCTGAGTATAGATAACAAGTTTTTCGGAAGTAGTTCTTCAATGTTTGGTTGAGAGAGGTAATCAAGCAATTGATCTTCGGCAATGGTGACTTCGGGAATAGTAATCTTTCTGCAAAACTTTGCATGGGCAAACTCAACTCCTCCATACAGTTTGAGAATCACAGGATTATCTGCGAGCGATATACCTTCATAGTTGGCGTCGGGAATCCTTATATGTTCTTTTGGTTCCGACTTCACACCATTCTCAGTGAGTGTATATTTTTTATGCTCGAAGTGCCCCCCTTCTGGAGTACTAATAAAAGCCACTAGATCGAAAGGCTGGTTTTTAGAGATGAATGCCTGTTCTAGTACACTGTCCAAACAGGTAGTTACAGTTAGAGGATAAGGGGGAGCATAGCATTTTTCTTCCAGAATGTTAGGAAGTTCTGCTAGGAACTGGTGAACTGGGGTAGGTTGATATGATGACTGTATAACGTTCTTAAGAGTATTCCTAAGCCATTTTGCTTTACATAGGGCAATATATTGGGAAACACTGGCAAGGGTGATCTTTGTAACTACATCTTCCCTATTAAGTTGGCATCTTTCTCGTGAATCTCTATCTGTATCGCAGGTTAAAGTATCGCAAAGATATTCATTTTCTAACTCCGCTTCCCTTAGCAAGTACAGAGCTAGTTCTTCCTCAGTTGGAGGGAACTTACAAGCTTGCCAATTAACTAGTTTTCCATTTTTTTTTGGGCGACCACAGTGGTTGACTCCCGAACTGAGAATGGGAATAACTGTTCCTTGCGTAATTGCTTCAACTACGTCTTGGTAGTGTCCAAAGTTATCTACAGATTGTTGGCGATCACTTGGCATTACACTTAACTCCTTAGGATGGTTAGTTACTCCCTACTTTTGATCTTTTTTACAGTTACTGAGACTATTCAATCTTAATAATTTAAAGGAATATATTTATTGTAAGCTTTTAATGAAGCGCTAATTTTTACGTCTCTTGAGACGTAAGGTTCCATAAATTATATTGTTTAGGCAAGCAGGAATTTCTGCATGCTCTCCTTTGTAGATCTCTTCGAAGATCGAAAAAGATCCTGGATAGAACATAGGGCATACTCGATCCTTATAAAGACAAGAAAAAATTGCTAGCTCTTCAAGTAAATATTCATCGCACAATTCTATATATGATTCGGAGAATTTGCCTTTGTCCTTGAAATGAATCTGACCGTTGAAAGATCCTTTAGAAAAAGACCTGTTTGAATTGGCTAATATTTTATCCAAAGAATGACTTTCCTTGTTAAGGGGAATGCGGCGTCTAACAAATTCCCTAGAAAAAGAATTTACAGAATTCTTGAATTCTCTATTTTTATCAAACAAATCTTTTATTTGTTTATAGTATTCTCTATACTCTTTCTTTTGTTGGATCTTTGAGCAATAGATAAACTCAAAATGACAATTATTTTCATAATGTCTAAAGATGTTCATATGAATATTGATGTACTCTTTGCCCATAAGGATTGCTCGATCAAGTGCTTGTTTGTCGCTTAGTTTTTGATCGAGTTGTAGGGTGATCCGATGCAAGCTATCTCCTATCAAAACGTAACATTTCTGGAAATGAGTTGCTATCCAATCTGTCATTGCTAATAACTTTTCGCTTGAAAAACTAGGGTTTTCTAAGCTGATTCCTAAAATGCAATAGTTGTATTGATCGATCTTGCATCGCTCGTTATCCGAGGGCATCTTTTTGAGCCATACTCGATATCTTGACTTGGCTTCGATGCTAGTCTCTTCATTCGTTGTTTCTAACAACTGAGAACTTATAGAGCTCATTGTTCGCAATTCCCTTTATGAAATTACAGTGCAAATTCAACATAAAGCATTGAAAATCTATAACGAAATGATTGTCTTAATAAGTTCATAAATTTTGAGAGTATGATTGAGTAGCCTTAGCTGATAACTAAGTTTAAGCAAACGATTATTTAACTTGTCTTTGACTTGCAATTGCTATAATTTTACTGTTGCTCAACAAGGCAAACAAATAATTGTTCCTTGAAACCATTCCTTCACATCCAATTTAATGCTACTTGTTGTCTATTGATATATATTGGGAAAAAGTGTGTATATAATTTATGCTAAATTCAGTTTTATTCAGGATGCTTAGATAAATGATTCAAGGCTCGACCGTGCATGTCTATTCTCGTTACTGCTGAAAAACCTACACTTTATTTCTCCAATCGCTTCTAAGCCAGCGCTCTTTATTCCCTACGCAGTTGTGTTATTGCCGATGTCAATAGTAGTCCTTGGATAGAGTTTCCTCCAACGCTGTAGGGGTGACATTAGAGGCTAAAGAAGGAGCCACAGCAAGCTTTATCTCCCTCACCCCTCGCTTGTAGAAGGGAGCTTTCGAGGGGTGAGGGAGATATATCGGCGTGATTCAAAGCCCCCAGCGATAGGGCAATACTCTTAGCAGTTATCAGTTCTCTTAAACACTTATTTGTTAGAGGGTTGAGGGTTTGATGGACAATCAAAAGTGTTACCTTGGCTTGAACCATGCCCTGTAAGTTGAAGTTTATCGTGAATTAACATCTTCCAAGTCAAGTAATCTTCAATGACTCAAGATGGGTCCGCAGAACAAATCTCTAGCAGCTACGCCGGACAGAGTTAGAGGGTATTTAAAGGGAACTTTAGTCCGATCAAAGACTACCCATATCCTATAAATTCAGTCTTTAATGGATTATTAAACCTAGTTATGTTGCTGATAAGGACCCTAATCTTTCTAAACCTAACTTCTAGATTTTAATTTAGCTTAGATTTACAGATTCAGCATAAACTGTACTGAAGAGCCAAAATTATCCGATCAATTCTGACTCTCAATTCCCATTATGTAGATAACGATCGCATACTCCCCTATCTTGAGACTTGCTTGTAGGCTGAGAGCTGCAGCGATCGTTAGACTTGATGAGTAGCATTTTCATCAGCCACAGCAGTAAGGATAATGCTGCAGCCGAATCGCTTAAAACTTGGCTGGAAAAGCAGGGCTACCAGTCGCTGTTTTTAGATTTCGATCCCGATGCTGGTATCCAAGCGGGAACAGAGTGGAAGCAGGTTCTTTATCAGAAGTTACGCCAATGTAAGGCGGTGATTGCTTTAGTCACCCCGAACTGGTTGGAGTCCAAGTGGTGTTTTGCAGAAGTCATACAGGCAGATGAAAAAGGTAAAGCTGTCTTTGTCGTAAAGGTAGCACCTTGTAATGACAGACCAATTTTTCCTAACCTACAGCACGTGGATCTCACAGTAAATCCGAAGCAAGGATATCAACGGCTCGCAGATGGCCTTAAGGTTAATGGCCTTGACCCGAAAGACTCATTTTGTTGGGACTCTGAGCGCTCTCCTTATCCAGGTTTGCATCACTTTGAAGAAGAAGATGCGGCTATATTCTTCGGGCGCGATCGCGATATCGATACTGCTCTGGAAAAGCTCAATTATTTGCGCGATAAGGGGGCTGCCGAACCTCGTTTGGTCTTATTTTGGGGGGCTTCCGGTAGCGGTAAATCTTCGCTAGTGCGGGCGGGGGTGTTACCTCGCCTGCGCAAAGATCGCTCCAATTGGATTCCTTTGAGCCCTTTCCGATCTCGAAAAGATCCGTTAGAAGAATTAGCAAAAGTACTAGCTGAGGGATTTAAAACCTTCCAAGCACCCCGCGAATGGAGTTCGATTCTGTCCGAGCTAACAGCAGCAGCCGAGGCAGATCCGCCAAACGGCAAGGTCCTGACTGAACTGGCAGGGGACTTGCAGGCTTCGGCAAACCGCCGAGAGGCAACGGTACTGCTGACGATTGACCAAGCGGAAGAGCTAATGGCTGCCAACGCCCCCACTGCTGCAGGTCAATTTCTTCAGTTGCTGCGAGTGGCATTAGAGGTCGCAGATCGCCAACTGATGGTGTTAGCCACCATGCGATCGGATTTTCTGGCGGAATTTCAAAATCATCCGGTTTTAGGCGAGATTCGCTACGAAAGCGTGCCAGTTCGTAAGATTCCACTGGACAACCTCCCCGAACTGATTGAGAAGCCCGCCCAGCTGGCGGACGTCACGTTTGAACCGGGATTGGTAGCGAGGCTTCAGGCAGATGCCAAAACGCCCGATGCTTTACCGCTGTTGGCGTTTACGTTGCGGCAACTGTACGAGGTCGGTTGCGAGAATGGAGTACTCGAACACGAAGAATACGAACGGATAGGAAGATTGGAGGCTTCTGTCAGCCGGGCGGCTGATGGTGTACTTGCCTATCCACCGCCCAGTCAGGAGGAATTAGATGCATTGCGGAATGCCTTTATTCCCAAAATGGTACATATCAATCAAGAAGGACAGTACGTTCGCAGGCTGGCGTATCGCGACGAGATGCCCCGGTTGGCGGAACCGCTGCTCGAGAAATTTGTGGATGCTCGACTCCTGGTGTCGGATCGCGAGGGGCGGGAAACATTGGAGGTAGCCCACGAGGCTTTGCTGCGCAGGTGGCGGACATTAACCAATTGGCTGCGGGAGGATCGAGATAACCTGCGGTTGGATGACGGGATTAAAAGAGCGGCTGAAGAGTGGGAGCAGGCGGGGAGAATTGACAATATGCTCGTCCACCGTAATGGGCGATTGTGGGATGCACGAGCATTGGTAGGGCAAGAACGGTTTGCTCTAACAGAGGGGTCGCTTGAACAGTCTTATTTAGAGAGCTGTATCAAGTCTCAGCGTCAGCGAGAACGCGCTCGCAGGAACTTATCGTTAGAAATCATTGGCAGTCTCAGCGTTGGTTTGGCAGTTGTTTCGGGTTTGGCATGGTGGGCGAATAAACAAGCAGTCAATGCACAAAACCAAACCGCAAGGGCATTGGCACAGATAAGTGCGACTCACTTAACCGCTGACAGAGGGTTTGATGCTTTGGCTTGGGCCGTCCGAGCGGGTAGGGAACTACAAGGAGCCAGTAGAAATGATTTAAAAATCCTCAATCAAGTCAAGGCAGTTTTAGTTCAGGCGGAAAATCGCGAGCTATGGGAGTTTAATCGCTTAGACGGACATTCCGCTCCGGTCAGCGAGGTGACCTTTAGCCCCGACGGCAACACCATTGCCTCTGCTAGCCGGGACAGCACCGTCAGATTGTGGAATAAGGACGGCTCTCCCCTTACCACCCTCGAAGGTCATTCCCGTTCGGTCTGGACGGTGACGTTTAGCCCCGACGGCAGCACCATCGCCTCCGCTGGCGGTGACGGCACCGTCAGATTGTGGCAGCGGGACGGCTCTTCCATCGCCTCTCTCCAAGGTCATTCCAGTTCGATCAGGGCGGTGACGTTTAGCCCCGACGGCAGTACCCTCGCCTCCGCTAGCCGGGACGACTCCGTCGGAGTGTGGCGGCGG
>JBFRWN010000092.1:0-3130 GCA_051439605.1 Synechococcus sp. | reverse complement strand
TCCAGCGTTTATCCCACTTTGTAGGAAAACCGTCCACTTCTGCGCAGTTGGGGCTGTCTGATGATTGGAGCGGGTCTCTCTCTAAGGATGGGTTTGGGCAGTGTCTCTCGGTGGAGTTGTTCGAACTCTTCTTTCATTTCCCGAAACAGTGCATCGTGTTGGGCAGTGTTGGAAAAATACCAGGGGTTGCGAATGTCGCGGGAGTCATCAAATAAGTTCATTGAGCACACCACTGATTTCATCTTCAGCCAGACTATCTCCTTTGTTTTGACTAGGCTCTACCTTCTCCTGCATCCAATTTGTTCTGTCGCGATCGAATGTAAGCAGCGTATCTGAAGGGCGATGCTGACAATCTTTCTTCCCTGGGGCATAACAAAAGGCTGCCGGTTTCCCGAGAGCCTGGCTCGCTCTTAGCTTTACCAGACTCTACCTTTCCAATAGTTGGTGGGATGTAGTTCGAATGCGCTCGCTCGACTCCTTCAGCTGCGTCAGGGTATCTTCTGCTCTCGTCCAGCTTCCTCATCCGTCACTTTCCCCAGCATGAAATTCAACCTACTCCGCTGTGCCCAGAATCACTATCTGGTAGCGGCGTCGATCGTAGAGAAGACAGTGTGAATGCCAGAAGATAGCTCTATCGAAAGGGACCAACAAGCCCCACAAACAACTAGGAGAACGATTCATGTTCGCTAAAGCTATCTCTACTTCCGTCTTCGAAAAAAGCGCTACCTTGAGTCTCGTAGCAATTGCCAGCCTCGGTCTGGTCGTGGGACCCGCCAAAGCCGATAACGTCTCCAACGCCACCCAAATTTCCAATAGCACCGCCGTTGCCACAGGTGTAGGTAACAGTGCCTCCAACTTCGGCTCCCAATCCACCCTTCACAACCAAAACGGTTTGTTAAGCGGAGGGAATAATGTCGCCGAGTCCTTCCAGGGCATGAACCAAACCAGCGTCGCCGATGGCTTCTACAATCAATCCCAAAACGTTGGAACCCAAACCAGTACCCTCGATCAATTCAGCGGCTTCGGCAATGGCTCTAACTACTCCTCTGCCGCCCAAGGCCTGGATCAAACCGCTGCGACCGTAGGCTTCGGTAACTCCTCCTTCAATAACGACAGTCAGAACATCAACACCTTGCAAAGCGACTGGTTCTCATACTGACCCCTTGCCTCTCTATCAGGGATAATTCCGTAGTTCAACTCCCGTTTGCATACATCGCGGTGTACCGGCCTACTCTCTGGGGTGGCTCGGTACACCCACAGCTCCCATCGAAATCAATTTCAGGAGATCGATCGATGCAACTTAAGTTTCTATCCGTTAGCTTTCTCGCCGTTCCAACCATGATGTCCCTCAACCTAGCTGCCCCGCGACCGGCAGCGGCGGTTTGCGTCATGACAGATATTGCTGTGCAAACGCAAATTTCCGGTACTTTGACCCCCGGCCATCAGGAAAACAATGTCAACATGGCTGCAGATGGTCCCTGTTGGGGCAACAGCACCACCAACGTTCATACTCAAACGTATGTGGGGGCTGGGGATGCCAACCAAATTCGCAATAGCAACCATTTTGTAAGCAGTGGTGGTGAAACCCCATTCGGCATAGACATTCCTCCTGTCACGACATCTATTCATGTTCCTATCGATATTTACAGTCCCGCTCACGACGAAGACTTTATGAATTCCCTCGGCAGGTAGAGCGATGGACTTGAAATTGAAGGGAGGCGCTCGCCAAGCTGCTACCCCAAATCTTGATGGAATCAGGTTTGAAGATGCTCAACCAGATGAGCCAAGGCGGTGATGTTGATTACTTCACAAAAGGATTCGAAACGATGACGACTCTAGATACTCAAGTGGTGGGAAATTGACCGATGGATGCCAAGCTTATGGGCTTCAGTCTGATGTTCGCAGCCGGTCTACTGTGTGTAGTGAATGGGGTTAGGGCGCAGGATGTGGACATCAAAACGCCAACCACTCAAATTACGATGGAAGCGGGAAAAGGTGTCGAGATTGAAACTTCCCCTGGGCTATCCATATCACTGCCCCAGCGAGGGTCAACGATCTTTTCTAGGTCGGGACTAACCCGCAGTCAACTCGAGCAGATGCGAACTCGGGCTGCAACGGTATCCCCTTCAACAGTTATGCCTTCAACGGCTTTGCCTCCAGCAGCAATTGCCTGCGGGGAGGGGGCGATTGTCTCCCAGCGGATGCAGTCAACTCAGAGGGTGGAGGGACGCACGTACTCCTACAACTCTATGACGACCTCTACTTGCCAAAAATGATGGTTTGCAAAAATCTATAGCGTGAGGGAATTCTCGCCTGGCGCTCACCTCCGACCATCAAATTGCTTATGGAATTTGAGAGCGGTATATGGCCTTTATGGCATGGTTCAACTGCCTCAAAGTTAGGGTAACAGTCTGAGCAGTGCTCGGATCGCGCAAAATCTTATTTGATAGGGCTTTGAGGCTTTGATGATTGCTCGAAAGTGTTACCCTGGCCTTGAACCATGCCTTAAAGGCCATTATTAAATGAAATAGCCCTGGGCTTGAAACCTTTACACAGCAATCATTACAACTAGAACAATAATCTGATACGCTTCCTCGGGAGTTTGAAAAGTCGATACTAATCGACAACTGATAATGTTTTCAAATCGTTCTAAACCGGCACCGAGAACCTGAATTAGTCAAGGCTCTTGGTGCCGGAAAGATTTAGTACGCTTCTTCCTGACCGAGCAGGTGAGTCAGCTGCTGCAATCCTTTCTTTACTTGACGAGAAACCGTGACCGCACTGACGTTTAAGCGGGCAGCCGTTTCCTTCTGGGTGAGGTCGTGTAAGAACACAAGCTCCAGAATATTGCGGGTGCGCTCCTCCAAATGAGACATGGCCTGACGCAAGCGAATTCGATCTTCTTGAGCAAGCTGAAAGCTGTGGTAGCGGGCATCGGGAACGAGATCGCCCAAGGAACTTCCGGCATCCTCTGCATGACGGACGGGGGCATCCAGGCTCAGAGTTGATTGATTTTGCCTTGCCATTTTGTATTGCTCCCACTCTTCGGGAGTCAGTTCCATGGCTTCCCGAATCTCGTCATCGCTGGGGGTTCGTCCTAACTCCTGACGTAACTGGGCAACCACTTTCT
>JBFRWN010000091.1:0-6223 GCA_051439605.1 Synechococcus sp. | reverse complement strand
CGCCAAAATCTCCAGATTGGGGCGATCGCACACTCAGGGCTTGCTGCTCGACTTTTCGCTTGCCCACGCGATCTCCACTAACATCGCCTGCCACCCGAAAGCCCCGTTCTTGAAGTTCTACCGGGCTTACCTTCAGCAGACAACGAACATTTGACGATACACATAGTTGTTATGTTATATTATAACGTAAAGCATAGCCGTTCATTGCTCGAAGGGCGAGGCAAATATGAGCAAGCGAGCACACGAGACACAATCACAGGTGTTGGCGGTTCTGCGTAGTCATCGTGGCCCGCTGTCCGCCTATGACGTGATCGGGGAGCTGCGTCAGGTCAATCCGAAAATCGCGCCGCCAACGGTTTACCGAGCGCTGGAAGCGTTATCTGGGCGAGGGCTAGTTCATCGTCTTGAATCGCTGAAGGCCTTCATCGCCTGCCAGTATGACGAGTGCCAACATAAGTCGATTTTTGCAATCTGCGACGAGTGTGGCACGGTCGAGGAAAGCTTTGCGCCTGACTTGTTCGAGGAGCTTTCCCACGTTGCGGGGCAATCCGGATTCACGTCAACGCGCCACGTCATCGAACTCCACGGCCTTTGCTCCTCATGTAGAACGGGAGACATCCCGGCATGAATGCGCGTCGCAAACAAAGCCTGAGGCTTCTTATGCTTGGGGCTAGCCACCGGATGACCGGTGCGTCACTGGTTGTAGCAGCTCTCTGGGCTGGGTTTTGCTGGGCAACCTCCATGCCTGGGGCCGATGCCCACGCCCCCGGCAGTCGGTACGTTAATAGATATCACCCTAACTAGCTTTCATGGGCTAAATTGCATCTCTGCTTACTCCACTAATTCTTGGTGTTTTACATGACATCCTCAACAGCAGAATTGGCCGTCAAACGGGGAATGCCCATCACTATCATTACCGGTTTTCTGGGCAGTGGAAAAACCACACTTTTGAATCATATTCTAAGCAACAAGGAAGATTTGAAAGTTGCTGTTTTAGTGAACGAATTTGGTGACATTAACATCGATAGTCAGCTTTTGGTATCGACGGATGAAGATATGGTGGAACTCAGCAATGGCTGTATTTGCTGCACCATTAATGATGGCTTAGTCGATGCGGTTTATCGAGTGATGGAACGGGGTGTCGATTACTTGGTGATTGAAACCACAGGCGTTGCCGATCCACTGCCAATTATCCTGACCTTTTTAGGTACCGAGCTGCGGGAACTGACCAGTTTAGATTCCATTATTACGATGGTGGATGCTGAAGCATTTACCCCTGAGCATTTTGAGAGTGAAGCGGCTTTGAAACAAATCATGTGTGCCGATGTCACGATTTTGAATAAAACGGATCTGGCGTCTTCCGAGCAATTAGAGCAGCTGGAAGCCTATATTGGCGAGATGAAAGAGGGTTCCAGGATTCTCCATAGCCAGCAAGGGCAGGTGCCATTGCCACTCATTTTAGATGTGGGCTACAACAACCCCGAAGCCTACGCCGAACTGGTGCAGGAGGAAATCGAGCAAACAGAACGCGATCGCGAACATCACCACGGGAACGAGCATCATCACGCACACGAGCATCACCATCACCATTCATCCCATCTCGATAATGATGGCTTTGTGTCTATCGCGTTTGATAGCGTTCGCCCATTCCAGCTCAAAAAGTTTGAACACTTCTTGCAGGAACAACTACCTCAAGATGTATTCCGAGCCAAAGGCATTCTCTGGTTTGAGGAAAGTCCTCTCCGCAACATCTTCCAATTGAGTGGGCCCCGCTTCAACTTGCAAGGGGAAGAATGGCACACGCCACCCCGAAACCAGCTTGTTCTTATCGGGCGGCATCTCGATACTGAACAGATTCGGCAACATCTGACCGATTGCCTTGCCTGATATGCAATCTTTCAGCCTCACTGTCGTGGACTGAAGATAAATGGTTGCGCCGCGATCGCTCTATAAAAAATGACTGAATTGTTTGACTAGTTTTTTACTTACTCACACGACCCTATGGATCTCGTCCTCTACAACACCTTGACACGTCGCAAAGAGCCGTTTAAGCCTATCAATCCGGATCGGGTGACGATGTATTGCTGCGGTGTGACGGTGTATGACGATTGCCACTTAGGTCATGCTCGTTCTTACATGGTTTGGGATGTACTGCGTCGGTATCTGCGATGGCGAGGCTACACGGTGCACTATGTGCAAAACTTTACGGATATTGACGACAAGATTCTGAATCGCGCTAGGGCAGAAGGGACGACGATGCAGGCGGTAAGCGAGCGCTACATTGCGTCTTACTTTCGCGATATTCGACGGCTTAACATTCTTGATGCCGATGACTATCCCCGTGTGACAGAGAATATCCCCGCCATTCATCAACTGATTCAGGCGCTAGAACAGCAAGGATACGCCTATGAGAGCGATGGTGATGTCTACTATAACGTGCGGCAGTTTGCGGAGTACGGCAAGCTCTCTGGACGGCAGCTTGAGCACATGCAAGCAGGCGCGGGGGGGAGAGTGGATTCTGAGACTAAAAACCGAAAGAAGCGCGATCCGTCCGATTTTGCCCTATGGAAATCAGCAAAACCGGGTGAACCCGCATGGGATTCGCCTTGGGGAATGGGCCGACCAGGCTGGCACATCGAGTGCTCGGCAATGATCCGGGCACGATTAGGCGAAACGATTGACATTCATGGAGGTGGAGGCGATCTGGTATTTCCGCACCATGAAAACGAGATTGCTCAATCAGAAGCAGTGACTGGACAACCGCTCGCTCGCTACTGGTTGCACAACGGTATGGTGACAGTGGGGGGAGAGAAGATGTCCAAATCCCTGGGAAATTTCACCACGATTCGCGCCTTGTTAGATGGGCAATGGTCTGACTATCCACAGCCCGCTGCTCCGATGGCGATTCGTCTATTTGTTTTGCAAGCTCACTACCGCAAACCGCTGGACTTTACCCCAACGGCGATCGCAGCCGCTGAGAAGGGTTGGCAAACATTAAATGCAGCATTAACTGCAGAATTGCCGTCCTATGAGCTACCTGTGGATGCCCTGGATGCTGAATCGGTCAGACGGTTTCAATCTGCGATGGATGATGACCTCAATACCGCCGCTGCGTTGGCGGTTCTGTTTGAATTGGCTAAGTCGATTCAGCGAGAGGTGAACCTACGAACTTATCAATCGACTCGATACCTATCGGATCGGCAACTTAGCCTCACATGGCAAACGTTAAACCAACTAGCCTGCACCCTTGGGCTGGAAGCTCGTCAAGAACCCACAGCCTCCTCACCGGATTCGTCACTAGATCTTGATATTGCTTGGGTAGAAACGTTATTGCACCAACGCCAAGCAGCACGACAGGAAAAACGCTACGCCGAGAGCGATCGGCTTCGTGCCGAATTACAAGCTGCGGGCATCACCGTCGTGGACCTTCCCGGTGGCCGAACGGAATGGCATCGTGCCCAGGCAACTATTGGCTCTATGAAAACGTAACTGCTGGTGAACTTCAACAACGGGGCTTTCGGGTAGGTGTCGATTCCAGTTGCGATCGCTTAGGGAAAGAAATTCACACCGCAGAGCTGGAAAAAATTCCCGTTGTTGCAGTTGTTGGTAAACGGGAAGTGGAAAACGAAACCTTGAGTGTACAAACCCTTCAGGTAGGAGAACTCGGAGCGTTAAGGCTGCCAGAACTTCAGGAGAAAATGCAGTATTCAATCATCAACAAAAAACAGATTTAGATCGGGAGGAATATGAAATGAAAGTTGCTTATGTTTTTACCCATCCTCGCGGTGGTACTTACAAGTTGGGGCAAATGATTTTGCCACAGCTAGAAATGGATGTGCATGGAGTTGAGGTTGTGGGCATGTTCTTCTTCGATGACAACTGCTTCGTTTTGCGAAAGGGCGATCCGATTGGAGAACGATTGGCAAAGGTGGCAGAAAAACAAAACATTCTTTTGATGATGTGCGATCTATGTGCCCTGGAACGGAACCTGGCAGAAGGTGAACCACGTTGGTGCAATCCTGATGGAACCGGGCGAAAAGAACCGGGGAAGTGCTTCGTCAAAGATGTAGTTGAAGGAGTAACCGTTGGTTGTTTTCCAGACTTATACACTGCATTAAGCGGTAATTCTCCCGATCAGGTCATTACCTTATGAAAAAACATACTGTTGATTTTGTTTTGCAACCCTGTCTATGCCGATGCAAGTTTGGTATGAGCACAAACAACCAAAGGGAAAGAGTTTGGCTGGTTTCCAAATCCGCCGTTTTTACCGATCGCAGAAATAATTACCGAGTCTGTGTCTCCTGTTGATGTCCCGATATGCCGTCCGCAAACCAAAAGACAGCTAGCTAACAATTACCTTAATTGTCTGCTTGAGCAAGGTCTGCTACCTAACCAGTGACGTACTGTTATGAATCTCTTTTCTCAATCTAAGCCCAAGAGCAATCCAGCCACTCTGCAACAGCTTAAAACCTGGGTCTACGATCGTTTGAAACTTGACCCAGAGGTTTCTATCTCGGTTAGCCAGCTTCAGTGCAAAGAACCCGGTTGTCCTCCGATCGAGACTGTTATCACCATTTTGAGCCAGCCTGCCCAGCACTACAAAATCCATAAAGCGTTGGATGACATTGAGCAAGTTGATTTAATCCACCTGTTTCCTGCGGATTAGCCCTTACGCAAAATTGGGACAACACCATGGTGGCTCTGCGGGAATTGCCGTGGTTGACCGCTACATCTAGTTTGGCGAGCAGAGTAATAACAATTGTGAGACGATCCAGATACCCGAGCAACAGGGGGAAGATATGGATAAGTCTATTCACATCCCTCTCGACTTGCCCGATGTACGAGTGCTAGGAGTCTCAAAGACTGAGCTAGGGCATTGGCTCATTTATATCGAAAGCATATTGAAAGGCACGAGCTGCCATCGATGTGGTCGACAGATCGAGCAATTCCACGGCTTGGACCAGGCGATTCGGCTTCGACACCTGCCCGTGTTCGACCAACCCGTCTGGATTGAGTTTCGACCTAAGCGCTATCGGTGTCCGCACTGCGAAGGCCATCCAACTACCACGCAACGGCTAAGCTGGCATGAGCCCCGCAGTCCCAACACCAAGCCCTACGAGAAGTGGCTGCTGCGGATGTCGATTGACTCGACGGTTGCAGACGTGGCCAGAAAGCTAGATATCAGCGATGAGACCGTCGCCGGTGTCATCGACCGTTGGATTGCGACCAAGGTGAATTGGGATGAGTTTGAACAACTTGAGGTTGTGGGGGTTGACGAGATCGCACTCAAGCGGGGCCATCGCGACTATGTTGTCCTGATAACAGTCCGCTTGGAACCCAAAGGGGTGGAGGTATTAGCGGTCCTTGCCGATCGCAAGAAGCAGACTGTCGCCGACTTCTTCGTCTCGATTCCACCCCGCTTGCAAGGAACTATCCAGCGGGTGTGCACTGATATGTACCAAGGGTTTGTGAACGCAGTACAAGAACAACTGCCAGGAGCAAAGGTCGTGGTGGACCGGTTTCATGTCGCCCAAGCTTACCGTGACTGTGCTGACACCGTGCGCAAACGGGAGGTCAAACGGCTAAAGCAGGAGCTATCTGAGAGCGAGTACGAGCAGCTCAAGGGAGCAATGTGGCCCTTCCGCAAATCTCCTGCAAACCTCAAGGATGAGGAGCACGAACTACTTGAGCGGCTGTTGACCTACTCCCCAAAACTCAAGCAAGCTTATCGGCTGCGAGAGGAATTGACCGAGATATTTGAGAGAGATTACACCAAGCCCGGAGCAAAGTGTGCCATTCGTGCCTGGTGTAAGCGGGTACGCAAGAGCGGAATCAAGGAGTTTGACAGCTTTCTGGGAACTGTGGAGACTTGGCTCGACAAGATTGCCAACTACTTCCTTGAACGGCTGACGAGCGGATTCGTCGAGGGGTTTAACAACCGGGTGAAAGTACTAAAACGGCGGTGTTACGGCATCTTTAATGTGGATCGGATTTTTCAACGACTCACACTCGATATCAATGGCTATGAGAGATTGGGTTTCATATGAATGCCATATCTAGTGGCTTCTACGGCAATTCCCCCAGAGCCACCATGGTTCTATCACTCATCCTGGCCCATGTTGAGTCAGCCAGTCGCTTAACGGCGTTGCTGAACGGGCAGTTTACACCGGCTGCATTCGCAGCGGGTATTGCGCTCGCCTATGTCTTCGGTGCAGTACATGCT
>JBFRWN010000090.1:0-16647 GCA_051439605.1 Synechococcus sp. | reverse complement strand
GATAGAAATAGCGCTGAACGCTGGGCGATCGCTAAACGTTAAAGCGGAACAGAATTACGTCTCCTTCACTGACGATGTATTCCTTCCCTTCACTGCGAACCAATCCTTTTTCTTTAGCTTTGGCCATCGAGCCGGTTTGAACCAAATCTGAGTAAGCAACAGTTTCCGCTTTAATAAACCCTCTTTCAAAATCCGAGTGAATGACCCCAGCCGCTTGCGGAGCCGTCGCACCCGCAGGAATCGTCCAGGCTCGGGTTTCCTTTTCGCCAGAGGTGAAATAAGTCTGCAGCCCTAGTAGTTCGTAGGTGGCACGTATCAGAGACTTCAGTCCCCCCTCTTCCACCCCCAATGACTCCAAAAAGTCTTGCCGTTCTGCTTCTTCTAGCTCGATCAACTCAGCTTCCACCTGGGCAGAAATCGTCACTACCCCTGCCCCTTCAGCAGCGGCCATCTCCTTCACCTTTTCGACGTACTCGTTACCCGTGGAAAGTTCCTCTTCAGAAACGTTTGCGGCATAGATAATTGGCTTGCGAGTCAGCATGCCTAACGACTTAATCAGGGCATCTTCTTCCTCGCTCATCTCTACCGCGCGTGCGGGTAATCCCTCATCTAGTGCCTGTTGAAGTTTCTCCAATGCTTCCATTTCAATTTTGGCTTCTTTGGTGCCGCTCTTGGCCTGCTTACGCAGGCGTTCCATTCGTCGTTCAATTTGTGCTAAGTCAGCTAGAGCTAGCTCCAGATTAATAATGGATGCATCCCGCACGGGATCGACGGAGCCAGACACGTGAACGACGTTGGGGTCATCAAAGCAGCGCACGACTTGTACGACCGCATCCACTTGACGAATATGGGATAAAAACTGGTTGCCGAGCCCCTGCCCCTGGCTGGCCCCTTCCACTAAACCGGCAATATCCACGAATTCAATGCGGCTGGGAACCACCTGTTTCGACTTGCTGATGTCTGAGAGCACCTGCAATCTAGGATCGGGGACGGATACGAGACCAACGTTGGGCTCGATGGTGCAAAAGGGGAAATTGGCGGCTTCTGCCTTGGCATTTTCGCACAGGGCATTAAAGAGGGTGGATTTACCGACGTTTGGCAGTCCGACAATTCCAGCTCGCAACATGATCTCGATCGCAATCAGTCCTTAACGACAGTATCATTCAGAGCAATATCATTCATTGCAAATCGAGCTGACTGCGATGTCTTCATCCTCAACTGTGCTCCCCTCAAAACGTGCTAGCGCTGTTGCCTATCTCACCCTCTGGACAGCGCTATTGGCGGTCTCCTTCGCTCCCATCTTCATCCGTCTTTGCGAGACAGAGTTAGGCCCCAACGGCACCGTTCTGAATCGCATGCTGGTGTTTTTTGTGGTGTTTGGCACCGGTCGCCTCATGAGTCGCTGGCAAGCTCAAACACCATCATTGGCGATAGAAGAGAACTCAATAGAAGAGGACAAAACTCAGCATGAAGCTGGCCAGGCATTCAGCGTTCGGCAGTGGGCCTTGCTGTTAGGAGTGGGGACTATCTCAGTCACCTCTTTGGTGCTGTGGGCGATGTCGCTGCAGTACACTACCGTCGCAAAGAGCATGCTGCTCAATAACCTAACACCCATTTTCACGACATTGGGCAGTTGGTTGCTGTTTGGCAAGCGCTTTAATCGTCAGTTTTTAGTGGGAATGGCGATCGCATTGGCGGGGGCAATAGGACTGGCATTTGAAGATTTGCATAGTGCCAATGGATTGCTGATTGGTGATATTTATGCCCTACTCTCGGCGGTATTTCTGGGGGCGTACTTTCTGGTGGTCGAGCAGCTCAGACGGTGGTTTTCCGCCACGACTATTTTGCTGTGGCGCTGTGGCGTTGGCAGTGCACTCTTAATTCCGTTGGTGTGGGGTACAGAGGGGCAATTGTTGCCCACGACCGAGGTAGCCATTTTGGCGGCGTTGGGCTTAGGGATTGTCAGCGAAGGCTTGGGGCAGCGCTTGCTAGCGGACTGCATGGATAAATTTTCCTCAAGCTTTATCTCTCTGTTCCTGCTGTTGGAGCCCCTTGTCAGCGCTCTGTTGGCATGGGCAATTTTTTTTGAACCAGTGGGACCCACCACCTGGGTAAGTTTCGCAGTGATTTTAGGGGGAATCTACTTAGCGCAGGCCAGTGGAGTCGCCACCCACGCAGTCACGGATGGTGCAGTAGAAACCGAGATAGAGACCTCTGTGGAAGTGACTTAGCCAGCATGCTGTTTGTATACAGGAGGGAACTCCAGCCTCCTCAACTTCTGCAGCTCCTATTGCGGTTCCACCATCTCCGAGGCGTGGTAGGAGCTGCGCACTAAGGGACCGGAACGAACGTGCTTAAAACCCAACTCGCGGGCGATCGCACCCAATTCATCAAACTCTTCAGGCGTCCAGTATTTCTCGACAGGGCGATGGTCTAAAGATGGTTGCAGATATTGTCCCAACGTGAGGCGATCGCAGCCCACCACCAACAAATCTTGCATTGCCTCGATCAGCTCCGCTTGGGTTTCCCCGTGACCCAGCATCAGGCCCGACTTCGTGATCATCTTAGGATTCAATTCTTTTACTGTCCGCAGCACCTCCAGCGATCGCTCGTACTTAGCCCCCCGTCGTACCGGCCCCGACAGGCGACGCACCGTCTCGATATTGTGATTGAAGCAAATGGGGTTGGCATCCACTACTGTTTTGATGCAGGCGCGATCGCCCCTAAAATCCGGCGTTAGAACCTCAATCAGCGTGCCAGGGGTGCGTTCCCGAATGGCCTGCATGACTTTTTCGAACCAGCCAGCCCCCTGATCGTCTAGATCGTCGCGGGCCACAGAAGTCAGCACTACGTACTTCAGCCCTAAAATCTCGACAGATTCCGCTACTTTTTCTGGCTCGTTGGGGTCCAGTTCCTCCGGACGCCCCTTGTTCACTTGGCAAAAGGAACACGCACGGGTACAAACCGGTCCCATGAGTAGAAACGTCGCCGTCTGCTGGGCGTAGCATTCCCCTCGGTTGGGGCAACGGCCTTCTTCGCAAATGGTGTGAATTCCTCGATCCTTGATGGTGCGTTGCACCTTCGCAATTTCGCTGGCCTTACCAATCGGGCGCTTAACCCATTTGGGCATCGGTAAAAGATCGGCGGGGTTAGTCTTTGGGCGAGGCATTGCGAACCTATTGACTCAGAAGGATAGAGGCAAAAACTCTCTACATTATGGACACATTACTCAACCGACGAACACGTTAGGGTAGAGATGGCACTGCAAATTTTTTATCCTTTTGCCCCATGACCGCTCAACTTTCTCTGTCTGACGAAGCGATCGCGGCCAAAACAGCCCTACTGCAGGCGATCGCCGATGCCCCTAATCCCGGTGGTCTTCCTCACCCATCCGACGCCATCGAGGCTTGCATCACTCAGTTAGAGCCCCACACCCCTGTAGCAGTTCCCACTGCCGAAGCCGATCTTCTGTCGGGCAATTGGCGCACCCTCTACACCACCAACCAAGAGCTCAGAAATCTGGGTAAGGCCATCCCTGGCTTCAAGACTGGCGGTATTTACCAATGCATTTGGGCAGAAAAGCAACTGCTCTGCAATGTAGGACGAGTTGATGGTTTGCCCTATTTGGGCGGCTTTGTGGCGGTCCGGGCTAATTTTGAAGTACTGAACGACCTGCGGGTAAAGGTGAATTTCACTCAGGCCATGATCGGCTCCCAGGCGCTCGCCAACTTTGACCTCGATTCCTTTCTCGATTTGATGGAGTATCGCCCCGAGCAAATTCCCGCCGTCAAAATCAAGTTCTCGGAGCAGCGAGAGCAAAAAGGGTGGCTGGACATTACGTATCTGGATAAAGACCTGCGCATTGGTCGCGGCAACCAAGGGAATGTATTTGTTCTAGAGCGCATGAAGTGAGGCAGGTGCTTATTAGATATTATGAGCCCCATAACACTGACAAAAATAGACATGCGCTACTCTGAATAAAAATCCCACTAGAAATCACTATGGCGACTGAAACTCTAGAGTTCACCATTTACCCCGATGGCCGCATTGTAGAGACGGTGAAGGGGATTAAAGGAACCGAATGCACCAAGCTCACCGAACAACTTGAAGACAAGCTGGGCACTGTCACCCACCGAGAAGATACGGACGAGCGCTATCAAACTGTCCAGGAAAAGATGATTCAGCAGCAGTGGGATAGTTGGGGGAAGATTTGATGCCCGCTAAGCAATACTGCTTTGCGAGCGCCGAAACTGCTCCAGACATCGCTTCATTTCAGTCCGCAAATCTTCAGCGCGAATTCCTTGACCTGAAATGGGCAGTCCCTGAGCAATGCGTTCCGCATCCCCCTCCGCCTCGTAGACCAGCAAACCAGCGCTGCGCCGCATCCCTAATGCAAGGAACAGCAACTCAATCACCCCTTTCTCCACCACCTCAAAGGAAGTCTGAAACTCGTCCTCAGCTTTTGGTGCCTGACTCGTGACGTTTTCAAGTTCAGCGAGCATGCGCTCTGCATCCGCACGGTGACCAAAGACTGCTACCCATTTTTCTGCTTGCTCTGCCCCAGTAGAAATCAACCACCATCCCTGCTGGCGATCTCGTAGGGCGTAATACTGCAGTTGTTCTAAATCTTGCGCCACCGTTGCTAGCATTTGTGCGATAGGGGCGATCGCCACTGGCGGAATCCCTTGTTGGGGGCCAGTTTCAATCAGTTTTTCTACCTGTTCAGGAATGTTCGACATTTTGTTTGACAGCCGTACTTTGATGTGAACATAATAGAGTCCTGGTAACGAGGGGTTGTAGCTCAGCTGGTTAGAGCGCTGCCCTGTCAAGGCAGAGGTCGCGGGTTCGAGCCCCGTCAATCCCGTCCAGAAATTACTTAGTGTTGTTCACCTAATCTAACGATAACTCTGGAAAACATCCTGCCAAGCGGCCTCTCATTTGCGTGGGGCCGTTTCAAGTATGTGGGGTCACGCATACCCTAACAGTTTGCAGCGGGTTCAGCGCCAGTTACTCTGCAGATGGTGTGACAAAACGCTGAATCGAAAACGGGGGGGTGTAGGTAGAAACCTGGGCGGGTTCCACCAAAAACGTAACCCGATCGCTCTCCCCATCTTGGGTCACTTCCAGAGTCCAAGTGCCAGGGCGCAAAGTCCAAAATAGTGAGGAGCTGGTGGGTGGTACTAGGGGCTGGTTGTTCAGGGTCCAGGTAGTGTCATCGGTGGGTCTAGCAATGCGAAATTCAATTTGTTGAGAGCCTTGGGGGGAAAGGGGGCTATTGGGATAGAGAACGAAGCGCTCGCCATCGCGGGGGGAAAGAATTTTGAGGGGGCTATGGGTCAGAAGGGATTCGCCGTGGAGAGCTAGCCATTCGTCATACTCGGGGGGCAGATTCAATTGCACTTCTCCGTTCACCCACTGGTAAAAGGTATCCGCTTGGCTTTCGTAAGCATCTAGATGCTTGAGGAAGACATATTCCTGCGTAACGGTGGGGCAGGCGCTTGTGGGCTTGAGGCCAGACAGAACACAAATAGGTTTCTGCAGCATCCCCTTAGGTTGTGGAAATGAGGCTGGTTCTTCGGTTTCATGCAGGTGTAACAGAATTCTTTGCCACAATAGGGCCGCCCCATCCACCCCCGAGATATCTCTCATAGGCTGTCCGTCAAAGTTCCCTACCCAAGTGGCCACGGTGTAGTCGGTGGTAAATCCCACCGTCCAAGTGTCGCGAAAGCTAGAAGATGTCCCGGTTTTAACGACTGCAGGAAAGGGTAGGTTGAGAGCTGAATTCACCCCAAAAGCCAACGCACGGGCGTGGCGATCGCTCAATATATCGACGGTGAATGCCCACACGTCGCGATCTCCAATGGGTTGTGGTCTTGTTGAGGTCGGAACAACTTCAGCGGGCTCGGCTAGCGACTGCAATTCCACTGGTTCCCCCAATTGTGACAGGGTTGTATATGCCCGAGCCAGCTCCCACAAACTCACTTCCCCTGCCCCCAACGCTAGCCCCAATCCATAGTGGTTGGCCGAGCGATCTAAATGCTCGAACCCCAGTGCCTGCAAATGTTCCAGAAAGATGGCAGGTCCCACTTGTTCTAAAACTTTGATGGCGGGGATGTTGAGGGAATTGGCAAGGGCTAACCGTACCCTGACGGGCCCCTGGAAGCTGCGATCGAAGTCTAGGGGGCGGTAGATTTGGGCATCGGGCAGGGAGTAGTAGGAGGGGACATCCGGGAGGACGGTGTTAGGTTGAATGGTACCGTTGGCGATCGCCAGTTCGTACAGAAAGGGTTTTAGAGTAGAGCCCGGCTGGCGCAGGGCTTGCACCCCATCATATTGAGCGGCGTCTTGACCGGAAAAATAGTTGGGGGAACCGACGTAGGCCAGTACGTCCCCAGTTGAGTTGTCGATGACAATCGCTGCTGCTTGGTGAACGTTGCGATCGCGCAGGGCTCTGACCAGCTGCTTTAATTGGGCTTCCACAAATGTTTGTAGGGGACGATTGAGAGTGGTGATGACATCTGTTCTAGTCTCCTCAGATAGCTGAGAGGCGGCCCAAAACAGGAAGTGGGGGGCGGCAACGATGCCCTGGTGGGGATCTTGTAGGGAGACCGTTTCGGTGTAGGCACGATTGGCTTGAGATCTCGAGATGAGTTCCTCGGCAACCATCCGTTCGATGACGTAGGTTTGTCGCCGCTGCAATCCTGCCAAATTCCAGTAAGGGTTGAGGTGGTTGGGGTCGTTGGGCAGGGCGGCCAGCAGGCTGGCTTGGGAGAGGGTGAGGTCGGAGGCGGGAATGCCGAAGTAGATGCGGGCGGCAGCTTCGATACCGTAAATATTTCCCCCCATCGGTAGGCGGTTGATGTAGGCGTGCAAGATTTCGTCTTTGGTGGAACCTGCGGCGATGCGCCACGATCGCCAGATTTCTCGCAGCTTGTTTGGCACCGTCCGTGGAGCGGGGTGCAGCATACGGGCCAGTTGCATGGTGACAGTGGAGCCACCGCTGACGATGTGGCCGTGTCGAACCCACTGGTAGGTGGCACGGGTGAGGGCGGGGATGTCGAGGGGGCCATGACGGTAGAAATCTGCGTCTTCGGCAGCGAGGATGGCGTCAATAAAATGGGTGGAGACTTCTTCCAAATCGACAGTGGCGGTGCGATCGCTGGTTTGGGTGAGCAGGGTGCCGAGGAGTAGGCCGTTGCGATCGCGGAGCGTGATGGCGCGATCGTCTTGGGCAAGGTCGCCGACCCTAATGGGAGCAAGATAGGGTAGAGCGCGAAGGATGGCTGCTAGGCCTAGCAGGGTAAGGGCGGCGATCGAGAGTTTGCGTATAGGAAATCCCATTTCTTGTTCTCTGGGGGCAAGTCCACCTTAGTGAATGGGCTAACCCAAAAATGCATTCCTGCAGCAAAGTTTATTTTTAAGGCTAGCTGTACGGTAGTCTGAAGAGTTGCCTACAGTAGCCTCCGATAGAGTAACCACCATGAGTTGTGCGCAAATCAACTCGATCTATGCGACAGGAGGGGGACAGTAGATACACGCACATATTGTCCATCTTTACTGAATTCCATGTATAAATAGACTCTATGTCGGGCATTCTTGTACTGAGGCTTGAGAGTGAAAAACTCCTTTCCACAATCTGCTAACCAAGCAGGGGGAAGTCTCTCTTTCCCTTCTTATTGCTCGTGTATGTTCCAGTATTCCCTTTTGCTGAACCTTAAACCCAAACGCTTGAGGTAACTAAACGCTCGAGTAACGCAACCTTGCCAAGACACGATCGAGGGATTGCTGAAAAGCTCGGCGATAAAGATTGAAGGATGTCGGTTGAAGATCCTGCCATTGCTTCATGCAGACTTTATGTTTGCTTGAACTTTATCTTGTATAGTTCGCAGAATATTCACAAGTTCTCCGTAGTCTTATCTCATTGGCTAAAGGTGCACAGGAATTTGCAAGCGTTTTCGCTCTGAATTCATCTCGCACCTCTATTACAAAAATGCTTCAAGAGATAACGGGAGATAGCAATGGTGATGGTTCAATGCGTCAGTCCTCTATCGCACAGTGGCAGCACAACTCAGGTACATGGGGTTAAATCTTCACGGCGCCCAACTGCCTCAACATCCTTAGACTTGAAAGCAAAGACGCTGGAACTGTTGCAAGAGTACAAGCACTCTCATTCTGCGGCAATTCGGAACCGTCTAGTCGAAATGAATTTAGGCTTAGTCCGTAAAGAAGCCCATCACTGGAAACAGCAGTGCCAAGAATCCTATGATGACCTACTACAAATTGGCAGTATCGGTTTAATTCAGTCTATCGAGCGGTTTGATATCACTCGCGGAATTGCATTCAGTTCCTTTGCCATGCCCTATATCCGAGGGGAAATTCAACATTATTTGCGGGATAAGAGCCAAACAGTTCGGATTCCACGCAAATGGATGGCACTTATCAATCGCAGTAAAAAAATTTCTGCACAGCTTCAGCACGATCTCGGTCGTGCTCCCAACTCTGAAGAACTGAGAGAGGCAATGGAACTATCCCAAGAGGAGTGGAAGGAATTTCAGGTTGCCTATCAAAATCAGACGACCATGAGTCTTGACATTCGCCTCAACCAATCGGATGCAAGCGGCAGTTGCTTGGGGGATCTGATCCCCGATTCTGCTTATCAAAGTTTTCAGCTGGCTCAGGACGATCGCATGAGATTGCAACAAGCAATGACCCAATTGGACGAGCGCACTCGCCAGATTTTAGAGCTTGTATTTTTCTACGACTTTAGCCAAAAGGAAACTGCTAACCGTTTAAATATCAGTGCGGTAACAGTGTCTCGCAAGGTCAAAAAAGGTATCCAGCAACTGGCAAAATTATGCTGAATCCCAAGTCTAAACTCTTCTAGGAAATGTTTATCAGGTTGACATCGCTAGCAGCTGCAAAGGACATCTCAGATAGGACAGAAACACATTGGCAAGTAATGGATTTGGCCACTAAAATGTCCTCAGTCGTAATGGGACGGTAGGCTGACTGTACCTCTATTAACGGCTGCCAGCGATAGAACAGGTGGCCCGCCTTCGAGCCCGAACCTTTTTCGGCTTCTTTGGTGAAGGGGCTGCCAACCGCACCATCATCTCCACCACACCAGGCATCAGACGATTCAGCCATACCGCCAAGTGACTTTGCCATCCCACCAAGACCTCTGAAGACCCCTGTAGCAATCCCTGCATTAATGACTTGGCAACCTGCTCGGGGGTAACCGGAGTCACCCACTTAAACCAGTCAAAGTCATTCACCATGTCGGTTTTGGTCAGGGTTGGCAATAACGCTACCACCTGTACGTTGTGGCCAGCCAACTCGCTCCGTAGAGCTTGAGTAAATCCGAGAATGGCGAATTTCGTGGCTGAATATGTAGACATAGTGGGAGCCGCCACCTTCCCCATCAAACTGGAGACATTCACGATCGTCCCTTCCTCCATGACGGCCATTCGCTTGGCGATCGCACGAGTGATGGCGTACACCCCCATTAAGTTGGTAGTCAGTTCCGCCTGCATTTGCGGAGCACGGGCCTGCAAAAACGGGGTTTGGTGAGCGACCCCGGCGGAATTTACCAAGAGGTGAATGGGGCCAAAGTCTCTCCAGGCTTGAGCGACCTGAATGTCCACATCAACCACCTTCGCCACATCCAGTGGTAGCGGAACGGCCTCTACCCCCATGGCGCAGATCTTTGATGCAACTTGAACGAGTCGATCTCGGTTGCGCGCTACGAGTACCAAGCGCTTAACCCCGTTACGGGCGAGTTCGAGGGCGATCGCCCGACCAATTCCTTTCGATGCTCCGGTTACCAGAGCTGTTTTTCCGAATACATTCATCACGAAAATCTCCATACAGAGCACGCAAAGCCTTCGGGCAACAACAAAAAATCTTGCCCAGTCAATTAGCAGTTGCGCTCTATTCAAAAAACAAAAATGCCTTGAGCTAAACCGATGTTTAGCAATACCAAAATCAAGCAGAATGGCTGTTCCTGGACTGAGCTCGCCAGCAGGAGCTTTATGGGAAAGTTCGAAGCTTAACCATACAGCTTCTATCCACTCGTATTCCTGTATTAGTCAGGAATATCGGCAGAAGAAGAAACAGACGAATTTGACAGTAAAAACTTGAATAATGGGACTGACAGATCGAGTCAGCGTGCAGCGGACAAAAAACGCTGTATTAGGCTGCCCCGGAATCGGTGGCGCAGTCAGTCAATCTAGAGTTTGGGTGGAACATGAACGGCTTCCTCCTTAATATTAAGTAAGGATTGGCTTTTAATCAATCACGCTTACAACGTTAGCAAGACTCGCAAGATCGTGCAATATTTTTTAATACTCTTCTGCCGCCAATCTAACTGTTGTTTTTAGTAGGTAATATTGCATAGCCCCTCGAGCGTAGGGGGACTGTTAGAGATTCTTTTGACTTGGCACAATCGGTTCCAACCCTAGTTAAGTTAGGTTCATGGGTTTATACCGAGCGGCTGGGTTCCTGGAGAAAGGATTGGGCTTCGTTCAAGTTTGGTGATCGCTTTCCTCTTTCCCCAACACTCTCGCATTAGTTTCGCGATCGTCCCCAAGCCCTCCGAGGCTAACCCGTCGGCATAAGTTACCCGAAGCAGAGCATGGAGACGGTCGGAGAACGCAACGCATGTTTAACAAAATCCTGGTGGCTCTGGATGATTCTGTCATTGGCGAGCAAGTTTTAGAGCGAGCAATCTCTCTGTCGAAAGTGCTCGGCACAAATTTGATGTTGCTTCACGTCACCGCACCCATTTTCGACCCCTACCCGGTTCCCCCCAGAGAAACGGTGGGAGAAGTGGATCTGCCCCTCCACATGACATCGATAGGCGCTTACATTGAGAACTTGCAAATTCGGAACAAGCTCGGTTTAGAGCTAATTCAAACCTATGCCAAGCAAGCCGAAGCAGCGCTTTACCCCGATTCGGAGCAAATCCCAGACGCAACAATCCAGATTGAAACCAACCACAAATTTGGCACCCCCGGACGGACTATCTGCGACGTTGCCCGAGAGTGGGATGCGGATCTTATCGTTGTGGGCCGTCGCGGTCTGAGGGGCATCGCGGAAATGGTATTAGGGAGCGTAAGCAATTACGTTGTGCATCATGCCCCCTGCACAGTACTGTTGCTCAACACCGAACAACCTGAGTAGGGCATATGGGACGAACTTCACTTCGTGAGGCCTCGTGACTTCCCCGCAATCGTTGACGATCGCAGCAGATTGCTTTTCGATACCATCGGCACAGAATGACCTGCAGTTATGAACGATTGCTTCATCGAACTCCCCCTAAACGCTGTAACAATCGCAGAGCGCTTTCTTAGCAAATACGAGCGGATTCTGCTGTATGGGGACATGGGGACAGGAAAATCGACACTGGTTGCCAAATTGGCCCGGGTTGTTGCAGACAGCGGCAGGGCAGTTTTCTGCATTGGTGCCGATCCTGGCTCTCCAGCATTTGGTGTGCCGGGGGCGATCGGTTTGGGGGAGTGGCGTCACGATGCCTGGCAGTTGCTTGAGCTTGAGCCTGTATGCAGTTTAGACGCGGTTCGTTTCCGACTGCCCATTGTTCGAGCCGTCGCTCGATTGGCCAGCTGTGTATCGGAGGGGGTGTTGCTCGTCGATGCCCCCGGCGTTGTCAAAGGAGTAGCGGGCTCCGAACTCTTATTAGCTCTAACGAACAGCATTGCAGCGGATGCCGTTTTAATGCTGGCGCGTCAGTCCTCTGCCACTCCGCTAGTAGGGGAACTGGGTGCAGTTCCTACTCAGGTCTTTTGGGCGATCGCAGCACCAAATGCTCGCCGGCCCAATAAGAAAACACGGGCACGCGCGCGGACGCAACTGTGGGATGAGTACCTGGCGCAGTCTACAATCCGCGATATTTCGCTCGAGCAAGCCCACCTGCTGGGAACACCACCCTCTAAAGCATTATCCGCAGCATGGCAGGGCCGTCAGGTGGCGCTGTTGCGCGACAGCCAGTGGGTTGCTTTTGGCGAGGCAATCGCTTTAGAGGAATCCATCCTTCGAGTCAGGATCTGTGGAGAAGCCTCAGAAGCAAATGCCTTGCTGGTGCGCGATGCCGTTCGTCGCTCCGATGGGATGCTCGTAACTGCCAAGCCGCCAAAGCGGGACGCGTCCGGACCGCAAATCATTCTTGGCTCTACCGTCAAGCCTTGGCGCTCATTCAGCGTGCAGGCCGGTCCTCTCTCCGCCACGCTAGTGAACGGCATCTTTGGAGATCCCCTGCTGCAGGTGCAATTGAATAAAACCGGTCGTTCTTTTCTGTTCGATTTAGGAGAGACGCGACTCCTGACTCGCCGCGCTTTGCATGCCGTCACCGATGTGTTTATCAGTCACGCCCATTTCGACCACATCGCCGGTTTCCTGTGGTTGTTGCGCGCCCGCATGAGCGGCAGGTTTCCTGCTTGCAGGCTCTACGGCCCCCCCGGCATCGGCAATCGCATTGCCCACTTAGTCTCTGGAATCGAGTGGGACCGGATCGGGAATGAAGGACCCGAGTTTGAGGTGGCAGATGTCTGCGATGGATATCTCGCCCTTACAACCATCAAAGCGGGATGCCCACCCCATAGATTAGGAGAACGAACTATCTCCGAGGGGCTTGTGCTGCAGGAGTCAGGTCTGCGAGTTCGGGCGATCGCGCTGGACCATGGCATTCCTGTCCTGTCTTTTGCTCTAGAGATAGACGATCGATACGATATCCGCGAAGATCGCCTTCCCTGGTTAGGGCTGGAAACCGGACCTTGGTTGGAGGAGCTGCGGGTTCACCTTCAAAAGGGAGAAGGGGATGCTTCTATAGAACTGCCTGACGGTCGCTGCGAACTGGTAGAAACGTTGAGCAAAGTCTTGGTTCGCCGGTTCGAACCCGGACTCAAGTTGGTTTACGCCACTGACTTGGCCGA
This sequence comes from Synechococcus sp., assembly GCA_051439605.1. Taxonomy (GTDB): domain Bacteria; phylum Cyanobacteriota; class Cyanobacteriia; order Thermostichales; family PCC-7336; genus PCC-7336. The sequence goes on along the minus strand of JBFRWN010000090.1, from coordinate 3,700 downwards.
TACGCTGTCAAATCGCCAGAAAGCGATCGCTCACGCCCGAGATGCTCAACTATTGTTTCTAGAAGCTTCTTTTGTGGAAGCAGACCGGGTTCAAGCGGCCCGCACTCAACATCTCACCACGCTTGCCTGTGGAGAAATAGCTGCTGCAGCAAACGTGGAACGACTGGTGCCGTTTCATTTCTCAAAGCGCTATCAGCAAAAACCGGAGCTCGTCTATGGGGAGATTCGAGCTGCCTGTGGGGGGGTTGCCCTTGAACAGATGACAAATAGTCCCAAAGTTGAATGAAGTACGACGGGTCTGGATGCCTGCTGATAAGGCTCGCTCTCACAGGCATTCTGGAAGACGGCAGCTACCTTTGAACTCGAGCAAGAAGTCTGTCTGCGAATGCTGGATTTAGACTGAAAACTTGGCGATCTCTCTCTATAAGTTGACCGGCAGTGGGCTATGCAAGCTTCAAATCGCCTCCTCGTTACGGTAAGTGAAACCAGCTTCTGTGGAGACTTCCAGCGCGTCATACTGGCCACGAAGATGAACTGACAATTCCCCACAAACGACTTTGCTGAGAGGACAACCTGATGAGATTCGCGCGATCGCTAACTGCCGTCCTACTGGCTATCGTGGCCGCAATCACCTTTAGCTCTGCTGCGCGCGCCTTCTGCGGATTTTATGTGGCCAAGGCGGATACCGAGCTATTCAATCAGGCTTCGCAGGTAATTCTAGCTCGCGATGGCGATCGCACCGTCATGACCATGGCCAACGACTATCAAGGTGAAGTGAGCGATTTTGCGATCGTAGTGCCCGTCCCAGTGCTTCTCGAAGAGGGTCAAGTCCATGTCGGCGAACCGACTATCTTGGAGCGACTCGATGCCTTCACCGCCCCCCGACTGGTGGAATATTTTGACCCCGATCCGTGCGCACCTATGGAACGATTCCGAGTTGGCGATCTGCCGCTCCCCTCGGCGGCCCTCGAACAAGAAGCGGCTCGTCAGGACAACGATGCTTTAGGGGTGACCGTCGAAGCAGAATTCTCGGTCGGAGAGTACGACATTGTCATCCTCAGTGCCACTGAATCTAAGGGACTGGAAACTTGGCTAACCCAGAATGGCTACCGCATCCCTGAAGGTGCTGCCCCTTTGCTGCGTCCCTACATTCGTCAGGACATGAAATTCTTCGTGGCCAAAGTCAACCTGGAAGCATTCGATAAGTCAGGCTATCAATTCTTGCGTCCCCTACAAATTGCTTACGAATCCCCCAAATTCATGCTGCCAATTCGCTTGGGGATGGCTAACGCCACCGCTGAACAAGATCTCATCGTTTACGCTTTATCCCCTAAAGGGCAGGTGGAACTGACCAACTATCGCACCGTCAAAATTCCCACTGGTGACGAGATTCCCACGTTCGTGAAGCAGGAATTCGATCGCTTCTATCCCGACACGTTTGAAACCGCCTACGAACGGGAGGGCAAGAAGGTGGCATTTCTGGAATATGCCTGGGACATTCGCAGCTGCGATCCCTGTTCCGCCACACCCCCCTCTACCGAGGAATTGCGCCAAGCGGGTGCCTTCTGGATTGCCCCCAACGAATCTCCCAATGCCTTCGTTACCCGATTGCACGTGCGCTACACTCGCGATCGCTTCCCCGAAGATTTGATGTTCCAAGAAACCTCTAACCGACAAACCTTTCAAGGGCGCTACGTGTTGCGGCATCCGTTTGAGGGAGCGGCAAATTGCTCGGCGGGGCAGGACTATCGTCGGTCGCTGCCGGAACGATTTGAGAAAGAAGCTCAGACTTTGGCTCGGCTGACGGGTTGGGATATTGACGAGATTCGCGATCGCCTGCCCGATGCTGGCGAGGTGGATCCGGAGCCCTGGTGGCAGCAGCTATGGGGGGAATGAACTTGCTTCCCCCTTGGCTTATGAGATGAAAAGTCTTCAGAGATTACGGCAGAACTGGCACAGTCGCTGGCCCAATCCATCAGTGGATGAGATTTCATTATCGATACACCATTGAGCTCAGCTTCAAAGGTGGTGAGTATCAGGTTTCAATTGAGGAAATGCATGCCAGAAATGGAGCATTCCAATCTGTAATTTCTAGTGCAACGGCCACATGAATTCTGGATATAAAAAAAACGTTTCAACCACCTATCGCTGATTCCTTGAAGAGGAAATTCTGCCCCTTGTTGATAGTGTGGGTTTCCCCTCCAGAAGTTCTAATTTTGCACGTAACATAAGATACAGATAATGTGAAGTTTTGTGAAATATGGATGTTTTGAGTGATGGCCTTTCGGTTTAACGAGTAGCATGTTTTTGAAAATACACCGAGTATTTCCTGATACGTAAGTGTTGTTCTGATACTTGCGATATATATACCGTCAATCATGCCGGGTCTTTTCATTCTAGATATGAGCAACGAGTTTCGTGGCTTCCAGGCATCTCCAGATAGCCTGAATAAAGGCTAAAGCTATGTGTTCTTATCCATTCATAAAATGGCACAAATTAGAATGAAACAGCCCTAGTCATTCATATTAAATCTATTATTGAAAATATCGAGCTTTTTATGAGTGATAGCTCTGATTTTTTTATGCAAAAAAACGCTTTTTTGAAACTATAAAGTAACGAATATTCCGTTCTTCATAACTTCATTGCTGCGTTCAACTTAGTGAGGAGGCTAATGTAATGGCGAACCTAGACATTGGTTTTGAAGTTCTTGCAGACATTATTGATGAGCAAGGGATTGACAATCGAATCAAGGGCAGTGCAAAAGCGACCGACCCCAGCAGAGCCCAGGCGATCGGAGTTGAGAACGCCGAATTAGGGGATGCACCAAATGCCTTTTCCCTCGATCTTGATGGCGGCAGAGACACTATTAAGGGTGATGCTACTGCTCGAGCTGGCGAAGAAGCGTTTGCAGACGGAATTCGCAATACAGGAAGGATTGAACTGGGGAGTAAAACTGACCGAATCCTGGGCACAGGTCGGGCAACTTCAACCGGTGACGGTCGGGTGACTTTTGCCACAGGGATTAACAGTACCAGCGGTGGTGTTATTCGGGGGGGGGCTGGCAATGACATCCTTAAAGGTAAAGCAACGTCCATAGACGAAGAGGACGTGGGTGCTTTCGGTATTCTGACTTCTGATACGAATACCGATCAGGGTAACGATTGGGTGAAAGGGACTGCGATTGCCAGCGGTATCGCCAGCACCGAAGCTCGCGGTGTTTCCGTTGGTCTTTCAGACATTGACGACGACACAATTGCTGGTAACAACGGAGGATTTGCCCCAACTGCGAGTGGCGCAGCCGAAGTTGGTCAGCTACTGACCGGTGATGGCCATGACACCCTGCAAGGGAGTGCAAACGTTATCCTTGACGCTCAAGAAGGTGACGAAGTTTTCTTTGCCAGTGCAAATGGCATCGTCAACGATGGCGGTACGATCGCGCAACTCGAGCAACTACTAGCCTCCATCGGCAAGACTCTTGACAATTTCACTGCAGAAGACGTCAAGCAGATTATTGACCAGCTCGACACCAGTACTTTGGATACCGGCGCGGGTAACGACACTATGGAAGTTACTGCTGAGATCGATGTCACTGGTGGTGTCCAAGGGGTTGAGGGCGGTGACGAAGATCTAGAAGTGTTCGCTGAAGGGGTTGAAAACTCGGGTCTGATGACCTTCGGTGATGGTAATGACTCTATCGTCG
>JBFRWN010000089.1:0-31612 GCA_051439605.1 Synechococcus sp. | reverse complement strand
CGCCCCTACCTCGATAGCGCCCAGGAACTCTATCAGTGGCTTGTTGCTTCATTGGAAGAGGATTTGCAAGATCGGGAGATCGGCAACCTCGTCTTCCTGATGGATTCAGGCCTGCGCTCCCTACCCGTAGCTGCCCTGCACGACGGAGAAGGATTCATCGTCGAGCGATACAGCGTTGGTTTGATGCCCAGTCTCTCCCTAACCGATACCCGCTACGTAGATGTCAGAAATACATCAGTCTTGGCTATGGGGGCTGACGAATTTACCGATCAAACCCCTTTGCCAACGGTTCCGGTAGCATTAGACGCCATCTCTAATCAGCTTTGGTCAGGTCGATCCTTCCTCAACGAAGACTTTACCCTCAACAATTTGCGAGGAGCCCGTTCTGCCCAGTCTTACGGCATCGTACATTTATCCACCCATGCCAACTTTCAGCCCGGCGATCTCCGCAACTCCTACATCCAGCTGTGGGATGGCAGGCTGCAACTCGACCAACTGCGGCAATTGAGCTTGAGCGATCCTCCCGTCGAACTCATGGTTTTGAGTGCTTGCCGCACGGCCTTAGGATCTGCAGAAGCAGAGTTGGGATTTGCTGGTATGGCCACGCAAGCAGGGGTCAAATCAGTCATGGCCAGTCTGTGGTATGTCAGCGACGAAGGAACGCTGGGACTCATGACCAACTTCTACGAACAGTTAAAAGAAGCCCCAATCAAAGCAGAAGCCTTGCGCCAGGCACAACTAGCCATGATTCAGCAGGAAGTCAGACAGGTAGACGGCCAGCTACTCTCAAGCGGAAACAGCTTTCCCCTTCCTCCAGAGATAGCCCAGTTGGGGAACCGCGATTTCAGCCATCCATACTATTGGAGTGGCTTCACAGTTGTTGGCAATCCCTGGTAGTAAGGATGCAGCTGTTAGTCTCTCGGCGTCAGGATCTGAATGAATGAACTGCTGTCGACTTCGCTGGGATCGGAGACTTCTGGAAGTATCTTCAGGAAAGCACCGTTCGGATCCACCCAACTGTGGTAATCGGGAAGAGCTACTGCACTAGAGTGGCGAGCCTCCGCCAACGAATTCAGCCCTACTTCCGAGTAGAGGTCGGCTAACAGACTGTATACCAGAGCAGACTGATTTCCTTGCTCGATCTGTGCTTCTAATGTTGCGATCGCTTCTGCAAACAGACTTTCCCTGCGATACATTTCAGCTAATGCGATAGCTCGTTCGCCCTCCGTCAATTCCTCCAATCCCAAAATTCTCTCGGCTTCTGCTTGCACGTACTGGATGTCGAATTCATCGAGCATCTCGAACCCAAATGTACCTCCACTGTCGTCCAACGAAGACGACCCGTTGGTTGCCTCTACAGCCACCAAATATTTTGTTGCCCAATTCAAAGGGGGAGCATCGTCAGGATAAGATACCTCTGTAGAGCTAACTTCACTTTGCCACTCTACTCCTCCCGGCCCCAATAATCGAACGGTATAGCGAGTAGCACCCGGTACGCCATTCCAGCGAAAAGTTGGACGTTCGCGAAACACGTACGTCATGCGGGGATAGAGGATGTAAGGAATATTCGGATCGCTCCCTCCAGGTCTATTACTAGTTTCTCCGCGTACTAAATTCGTCATCAGAGTAGGACAACCCGAGTTTAGAGCGGAAGGAATGCCATCAGGGACTCGCCAGATATACGAGTTATCGCAGAGTATCTTAGCAACTACCCCCGCTAAAGGATAAAGGCGATCTCCTGGCACGAGCCTTTCACCAACACCGGATTGACGATATTCAGAATTGCCCCGTTTGAGCAATAGTTCGCCACTGCTCTCGATAACCAACTGAGCGGATACAGAAGACATGGCTCCGACTACAACTGCAACAGTCACCAAAGGAAATAGTATCTTCACTTGCGGAAATATTTTTTTTTCTGCAAACAAGTGGTTTATCCAACGAAATAACGTTTTGCTGTTCACGATCCATCTCCTCCTAAATTAGGAATTTCGGTAAGAATTAGCCGCCTCTGTGCTTCTACTTTCCAGTCATATTCCTCAGGTGTTAGTGCTAAAGAATGATCGAGACAGTATTCCCAATCTGCTATCGCCTGTTGGGAATCATCAACTCTGGCTTCGATCACCTGAGCTAGAAGACAATGCGCGGGTGCTTGATTTTCTGCCGGTAATTGGTATTCCTCCGCAAGCTCAAGAGCTGTTTGAAGTTTTGCCTTAGCTTCAGATAAGAAAATCCGTCTCTCTGCTTCTTCCTCTGCACGTAGCCCCTGCCGCAATCGCACCCATCCTAGGTTCTTGTGCAGGCTGTAGTGCAGAATCTCGTCTCGAACTGCTTGAAATTCGAACAATGATGCTACCTGTCTCAATAAATAGGCGGCGGAATCGTAGTTTTCATCAAGGATATGCAAGCGGGCCATATTGTTAAATGCACCTACAGATCCACTCACCATTGCAATTTGGTATTCAGAGCGTGCAGCATCAATATCATTCAGTGCTTCGTATAGCGAACCTAGATAAAAATGAGTTTTTCCATCATTAGGGTTGAGTGCGAGCGATCGTTGGTAATTAAACTCAGCGCTCGCTAAGCGACCAGCCTCGTAGTTATTCAAACCGCGATCGCGGTAGCAAACTGCTATTTGAGGCAAAGAAAGTTGAAAGAGTAACAAGAACGTCAATAACGATAATGTCAAGAATGTGCCCCATTCCTCCCGAAGCCGTCTAGGAAATAACTTTGCAAGTTTTTTCCCAGCTGTTTTGGAGAAAATGCTCCCCCCGGCAACCAGAGCAAAAACACTTTGGAAGATAACTGCAAGAATTCCAGTAAAATCGGGACCGCCAGTTAGAAATCGGGGAGCAATATTTCCGATCAGGCTGGATGAGATGGCAAGAAACCCTAGAGAAAGAAATCTCCACCCCAAGCTAAACTGTTGTTCGAGGAACCACCACCAAGCTTCTGGTGGTGGATTAAAACTCGTTCGCCAATCATCTAGATGTACTGACCTGACAACCCACTTAGCCTGCTTCTTTAGACGTCTGTCCAGATTGACAACAGTAATTAACTTTATTTTATTGTTTGGAATGCTCTGTTGCAGGGCCGACCGAACGGCATCCCGTGCTTTCAGAACGTTAAGGAGCCGATCGGGGGGAATTATAGGTGCAGTTAAATTCCGCTTCTTTAAGTGCAACCAAATCTTTCTAAAAAAGAGGGGAAGATTTCGCCGACTACAATATTTAATCCGATGCAGAGAGGTATCATTGAACTTGCTTCTAGTCGCAGCTTCAAGTTCACTTAACACTGCTTCATAATGCTGAAGCACAATCTCAAGCTGAGAATGAGTCATTGCCTACTTTCAAACTTTACGCAAGCTTTAAAAGCACGATCGGAATTAAGAGCAGAAAGGAGAAAGTAGCCTTTGGATACTTAAAAATCATATTGTAGTTTTCAAGCACCAACTGAGTAGTACATTGAATATATCCTTGAATTTGAATCATATAACAATCATTTTTACAATTCTTGTTGGAATTATTTGCCTTTTCTCGACAAAACTCCCAATGTATAACTAAGAACATTAGTGTATCTTCAGGATACAGTATGCTGCTTTGCAAGAGAAACTGCTAAAACTTATGTCTGAAAAGCTTTGGAGGATAATCCCTCAAAAAACGTAGTTCAAAATTTGCAATTTAGGGTAACCAATAAACAGGCGAAAGCGAGCCAACTTAATGATGGCCGTCTGAACGATCTCAACCGGTCGTTAGGCTGCGATAGCAACCAATGGTGCTAAGGCTAAAAGCGATTTCTGCATTCCATTTGAAGACTTATTAGGGAATCCGGCTTAGATTGTAAGGCCAAGTGTCTGAACCCAAGCACCTGGAGGCTATTTTCTAAAATTGTGATTGCCGAAATCCCCAAAAATCGTTTGCGCAACTAGCACCAAAGGTTATTAGACTTAATTGCGTCGGAAGCGCTCAAATCCTAAAAGCTCCAGCCAATGAAGATACGCTTTCCCCGTCCATCAGTTCCGTTGGACTTTTGCTAACCCGCTAGGGATAGTGGCTGCGTAAAAATTTCCGATGGTTGACAGAGAACGTCTCGCCAAGATAGTTCATGACCAGCCCGAAGTCCTTTGCCCCTATCTGCAGCTGCTCGTCTTGAAAAACACTTCTCGGACTGTAACCTTGCAACGAACCAGGTCAGATTTGCCTGTGTGTGGATCTTGGAGATGCATGAGGGATGGATAGGGAGAGGTAAAAAATTGTCCGACAGGTAGCGATCGCCAGCTATGGCATCGCGCTATCTTAGTGTCTTAGAGATTTCAATAGCGGCAGACAGACTAGCGTGATAGAAGACTGCTGCCCGTGAAATATTCAAAGCCGCTTGACGGCTGCCATCCGACCCCACATCTGCCCCAACAGCCCGAGCGAGGATACCGCGAATGGAAGCCCTGCTAGATAACATCTACGGTGCGTGGTTTTTCCCGGACAGAACCTTTCGCTTTCTGCGGGACAATCCGCCTATCTGGCAAGCGGGCTCGATCACCATTCTGCTGAATGTCCTGGACGCCGGTCGTCGGGGAGGCTTTAGCTTATTAATTTTGCTGGCAGCGGCGATCTCTGGGCTGGTGGGTTGGGTCATCTTGGGAGCCTTGTTGCGGGGGCTAGCCTATACCTTTAACCTCGATCCTCGCTTTGACTCCGTCCTCGTGCTGATTGCGTTCGGGGGGTTGCCCTGGATATTTTTGGCCCCAGCACAGGCGCTGGGAGGGCCGCTGGGGGCTTTGGGCGGCCTAGCCGCATTGGTCTGGTTTGCCGTTTGGGAATTACGAGCAGCAGCGATCGCGTTGGAAATCCCCTGGGAGCGGCTGATATGGATTGTCCCCCTTGCTTTTGTCGGTGGCATTGTGGCGATGGGATGGACCAGCAGCACCCTCTCCGCCATACTTTCATTGGGCTAATGCTTTGGGGGAAAGTTTTTTTAGGCTAGAGTTTTTGGGCCGGAGTTTGACGCCATCTGTTGGGAATTAGCGGCTTGTCGTGACATCCTGACCGCACGCTGCGAAACTCTATTGTTCTCGCTTGCCCAAAACCAAGATGCCCCAATCCTTTGCCCCAGCAGCGATCGCCATTATTGCTCCCACACCCGCTGCAGTAGCCTTGGGCCACCGCATGCGATCGGGGCTGCCGCAAGCAACGATTTGGACTCGTCGTACAGACCTTGACAAGACTCGAGCCGATTCGTCCTTTCCTGACGGCGTGCGATTCTACGATGGCTCGTTCAAACTCTTAGTCGAACAGCTCTGGTCCACTGTAGATGCCATCATTTTTATTCTGGCTACTGGTGCCAGCGTCCGCCTGATTGCCCCCCTCCTAACCCACAAACACATCGACCCAGCTGTCCTCGCAGTGGATGAAACCGGACACTACGTGATTCCGTTATGTGGCAGTCATGTCGCGGGTGGGGAGCAGCTTGCTCGGCAGATTTCAGCGCTGGTGGGGGCTACAGCTGCGTTCTCTTCTGGATCGTCGGCTTATCAGCTTCCAGCCTTAGATACGTTGGGCGAGTCCCTGGGCTGGCGTCGGGGGAAAGGGGACTGGACGGAGGTGGCCAGTGCCATCCTGCGGGCAGCTGCTAGCGGTACAGACCGCAGCCATGGGGCAACCATCACCGTCCATCAAACCTGTGGATGGGAGATTTGGCGCGATCGCCTCCCCAGCCGGCATCCGTTCCGGTTATCTGACGGTCCCATCGCCTATCCCGCAGGTGAGAAGCCGGATAAGAATGTTGTAAAAGCGAGTCTCTGGATTTCCGATCGCAAGCCCCCCCGAGATCTGGTCAGCCCCTACGTTTGCTGGCATCCGCGCACCTTATGGTTGGGGGTTGGATGCGAGCGGGGCACAACAGCAGACACTATCGAAACCGCCATTCGCACCACGTTACAAACCTATGGTTTAGCCTGGGAGTCCATTGCAGGTTTAGCGTCCATCGACCTCAAGCAGGATGAACGGGGACTGCTGGAATTGGCTCGCACCCACAGCTGGCCCACCGCCTGGTATCCGGCCGATCGCCTCGCATCAGTCACCGTTCCCAATCCTTCGGCAGTTGTGAAACAGGCGGTTGGCACTCCTTCTGTCGCCGAGGCCGCTGCCCTTTTAGCCGCCAACAGCGAGGCCTTAATTGTTGAAAAGCAGGTGACGCAAACCCCGCAAGCGGGAGCCTGTACGGTGGCCATCGCTAGGGCGCAACAGGAATATAGCGATCGCAACGGTCGTTTGTATCTAGTTGGCATTGGGCCGGGCGCTTTGGACCAAATCACCCCAGCGGCTCGGGCGGCGATCGGGCAGGCGGATGTCGTTGTGGGTTACCAGCTTTACCTCGATTTGATCGCCCCCTTCCTCTCCCCCCAACAGATTGTGCGGGCCAGCCCCATCACCCAAGAAGTACAGCGGGCGGAAACCGCCATTGCTGTGGCCCAACGCGGGTTATCCGTCGCCGTTATTTCTTCTGGAGACTGCGGCATTTACGGCATGGCGGGGTTGGTCATGGAGCAATTGGCGCAAGCGGGATGGGATGGCGACTCGCCCCGCGTGGAAGTGCTGCCTGGAATCACTGCCCTACAGGCGGCAGCAGCTCGCGTAGGCACCCCTTTGATGCACGATTTTTGTGCCATCTCCCTCTCGGACTTGCTCACCCCTTGGGACACCATCGAACGTCGTCTCAAGGCCGCCGCAATCGCCGATTTTGTAGTGGCCCTCTACAATCCGCGATCGCGCACCCGCACCCAAGGGCTGATCGCTGCCAGAGATATTTTTTTGCAGCACCGCTCCCCCAATACCCCTGTCAGCATTGTCAAATCCGCCTACCGGCCTGCTGAATCAACAAAGGTTACGACCCTAAAGCAGTTCGACGTTACAGAAGTGGATATGCTCTCCACGGTGCTGATCGGCAATTCCAGCACCTTCATCCATGCCAACCATCCCATCACCCCTCGTGGATACCGCACCCAATAGACCTCAGTCATCCCCTGTGAACCGTAAGGAACAGTGAGAAAATTTTCGCGAATCTAGCGCCTCGAAATACCGACGGAATAGCAGAGGACTTGGCTGTGATTCAGCGTGCATTGCCGATGTAGAAACGTAAATTAACACCTTCGTTGCCCTGTTCCACACATCGATCTCAAACTTGCTGTTTAGGCTAGAAATAAAGGACTCAAGCATTGCATGCTCTCTCGACCCCCTTGAAACCAGCAGTGCTTGATATCGTTCGCAGGAGGCAGCAGTCGAATCATTTTGACCTCAGCCAGAGTCTCGAATTCGAAATAGATAGGCGATCGCGGTGGTAGCAACGGACTTCAAAGACTATTACGCAATTCTGGGCGTGAGCAAAACGGCTACCGCTGACGACATCAAGCGGGCCTATCGCAAGCTCGCGCGCAAGTACCATCCCGATCTCAATCCTGGTGATACAGCTGCGGAAGCACGATTCAAAGACCTGAACGAAGCCCACGAAGTTCTCTCCGATCCCCAAAAACGCCAGCAATACGACCAGTTCGGACAGTACTGGCAGCAAGGCCGCGGAGGTGGAGTCCCGCCAGGAGCGGGAGTGGGGGGCTTCGACTTCAGCCGCTATGGCAGCTTTGACGAGTTTATTAACGAACTACTAGGCCGGATGGGCGATCGCCCCGGAGGGCGGGTGTATACCTACACCACAACGGGAGGCATGCCAGGGGGAGCGGGCGGATTTGAAGACATGTTTAGCGAGTTTCGCGCCCAGTCTCCTGTTGCCGATACCGAAGCCTCGATTGTGCTCACCCTGTCAGAAGCCTTTCGAGGGGTGCAAAAGCGACTGAAGGTAGACGGAGAAACCCTCACGATTCGCATTCCGCCGGGAGCCAAGGCAGGCAGTCGCATTCGCGTGAAAGGGAAAGGTCGCCCTAACCCGTTGAACCAGAAGAGGGGGGATCTCTATCTCATCGTCGAGTTGAGCCCCCACACCTTCTTCCGGCTGGAGGGCGATCGCCTCAAGTGTCAGGTGCCTCTCACCCCAGACGAGGCGGTCTTGGGGACTCAGATCGACGTCCCCACTCCTGACGGCAGCGTTAGGGTGACCGTCCCACCGGGGGTGCATTCCGGCCAAATGCTGAGATTAAAGGGCAAGGGCTGGCTTCATAAGGGTCAGCGAGGAGACCAGTATGTCGAGCTGCAGGTGGTGGCCCCGCCGGAGTTGAGTACCCTCGAACGCGAATACTACGAGAAAATTCGCAGCCAGCGCAGTTTTACCCCCCGCGATCGCTTGAGCGGGGTAAGGCTATGAGTCAGTACAGTCTGTCCACCTTCGTGTTCTCGCCAGATGGCGAACGCCTCCATACCTTCGAGCGAACGGCTCTGCTAACGCAAACGTCCATCGTAACGATCGAACAGCTAGTTGACCTGGGGGTAATCGTGCCGGTTGGGGTGATGGTGCGATCGCGGGATGTCGGACGCATCGGTCAGATTGCTCGCCTGCAAGCGGATTTGGAGCTGAATCTAGCCGGTGCGGCGATCGCTCTAGAGATGGCTCGTGAAATTACCCAATTGAAAGCACAGCTGCAGGCCTATCGTTCTGATTTATCGCGGCAATTGTAGCTGCCATTCACCTATACCAGTCTTTCTCGCAGGAGTTGCGCCATGAAAACGGTCCTTCAATCCGAACGAGTTTTTCCCAGAATGGTCGAACTGAGGAGAATGCTGCATCGTCATCCCGAGCTTGCCTTCGAGGAGGAAAAGACCGCCCGCCTCATTGCGGACGAACTCCAACGTCTCGAGATCCCCTTTGAATACGGTGGCGTCGGCGGGGGGATCGTCGCCGCCATTGGATCGGCCCAGCCAGGAGTTCCCGTGGTGGGATTGAGGGCGGATATGGATGCTTTGCCTGGATTTGAAAATACCGGCTTGCCGTTCTCGTCAGAGCATGCGGGCAAGATGCATGCCTGCGGTCACGACGGACATGTGGCCTCTCTGTTAGGGGCAGCAGCGCTATTGCAGGCAAATCCACCCACTGAAGGCAAGGTGCTCCTCATCTTTCAACCCGCCGAGGAGCGAGGGGGCGGAGCCAAAGTCATGATTGAGTCTGGGGCTTTGGCAGGGGTAAAAGCCATTTTTGGCGGGCACGTGACGCGCCACTACCCAGTGGGACAAATTATGGTGGCTAGCGGTACGATTACCGCTCAATCTGATGCGTTTACGATTCGGGTGAAAGGCCGGGGAGGACATGGCGCGCGCCCCCACGAGGCTGTCGACGCCGTTGTCGTGACGGGGTTGCTGATTGTGGCCATCCAAACGTTGGTGTCGCGAGAAATCAACCCAGCCCATCCCTCCGTCGTGACGGTGGGCAAAGTTGAAGCTGGCTCTGCCGGGAACGTCATTGCCGAGGAGGCCACGCTCCAAGGATCGATTCGAACCACCACCCCCGATGTGAGAGCTCATCTTATCGAGGGCCTGCAACGGATGGCCAAAGCGGTGGGAGATCTCCACAATGCCCAGATCCAAGTGGAGATTCGGGAGGGCTATCCTCCAGTGGTCAATACGGCTCGGGAAGCTGAAATTGCCCGACGAGCAGTGCTAGCAGCGTTTGGCCCCGAAGGCTTAGCAGAAATGGATCAACCCAGCATGGGCTCGGAGGACTTTTCCTATTACCTGCAGCAGGTGCCGGGCTGCTACGTCCGATTCGGGGCTCGCCGGGAGGGGTGGGAGAATATCCCGCTGCACAGTCCATCCTTCGACTTCGACGAGGAGGCGATGAAATACGCTGCTGCCTTCTTCGATCGCGTCGCCAGAGAAGCCTTGCAAGCATATGCCTAGCCATCCCAGAACGCCATGGAATTCCACGCTTCCCCCATCCCGTCTCTAGGGATGGAACTAGAATTGCAACTGCTCGATCCCGAAACACTGGATTTGGCAAACGGCATCCTCCCGCTCGTCGCCTTCAGACCGAGAAATCCCGCAATCGCGACGGAATACAACCAAGCCACAGTGGAAATCAAGTCGGGGATTTGCGCGACGATCGCAGAGTTAGAGGCAGACCTCGCTGCCCTACTTACACAGCTGTCGGCCAGATGCCGCACGCTGGGTATGACTCTGTGCGGTGCCGGAACCCATCCCTTCGGCAGCCAGCTGGCCGCCATTACTCCAGACCCAAGATATCTAGGCCAATCGGCCACCGCGGGCTATCTGGCAAATTTCGTCACGTTTGCCATGCACGTTCATATCGGTATGCGGTCTGGGGACGAGGCGATCGCCACCATGAACCAGCTCAGGCCCTATCTGCCTCTACTGCTAGGACTATCGGCCAGTTCCCCCTTTTGGTGGGGCTGCGACACCGGTTACGCCTCCTTCCGCCAGCGCTTGTTGGCAAGCAGAAGATCCTACGGAATGCCGCCTGTATTTTGTTCGTGGCAGGAGTTCTCTGACTTTTTCGAGCAAGCCAAACAGGCACGCTTATTCAATGGTATTCGGGATATCCATTGGGATCTGCGCCTGCAGCCTCGCTTGGGTACGTTGGAGATCCGGACGATGGATGCCCCCTCAACCTTGAGCGAAGCGCTGATGCTAGCGTCTTTCGTCCGTACCCTGACCACCTACTTGCAGCGCTGTCGAGAGGGGGAGGAAGCAGGATTTCAACTGCATCCTGGCCCGTGGTGGATCGAAAAAGAGAATTACTTCCAAGCGTCTCGCCAGGGAATCGATGCAAACTGCATCGAAAACGACCGAGGTCCTTGCCGATCGCTCAGAGCAGTTTTTGAAGACACTCTAGAGGCGATCGCCGCTACCGCTGAAGACTTGATGGAAAGAGAGTACCTCAACCAGTTGGCTCGATATCTTGAAGACGGGCCTGGCTACATGCGCCAGCGCAGGGTATTCCGAGAGACTGGTTCTCTGCGATCGGTGATTGCGGCATTGGAACGAGACCTGAGGGAAGACACCCTGCGGCACCGGGTAGTTCAGCCCAAGGATAGTGTGCTGCTGGAAACAGGCTGCTCTTAGGTTGAAGCTGGCAAGGAGGATCGTCTCCGTAGAGTATTGTTTGAGTTCTGTAACATCCTCACCAGTTGCTCACGTATAGCGAGCTAGCGTAAAAGTGGGCTCAACTGTCTCTTGGGCGCGTTCCCCATCGAGCCAGCCTGAGAACTGCCGATCTTGGCGCTTGAAGCAAACATCAACTTCGCTAGAAACAGTTTCGTCAATCCTGAATTGGAACGCGAACGAGATCGGACGCAGACCAGATCCCAACACGCGGAAGGATATGTCATGGCAAAGATTGTCGGTATCGATCTGGGCACCACAAACTCCTGCTTGGCAGTCATGGAAGGCGGACAGCCCACCGTCATCGCCAATGCGGAAGGGGGACGGACCACACCTTCAGTGGTGGCCTATACGAAAGAGGGTGAATGTTTGGTGGGACAAATTGCCAAACGCCAAGCCGTCATGAACCCAGAAAATACCTTTTATTCGATCAAGCGGTTTGTCGGGCGCAAATTCGACGAGATTACCCACGAGGCAACCGAGGTGTCCTATACCGTGAAGCGGGACAACACCGGTAACGTCAAGCTCGATTGCCCACAACTTAGAAAGGAATTCGCCCCTGAAGAAATCTCCGCTCAGGTGCTGCGCAAGCTGGTGGATGACGCCAGCAAGTACCTGGGTGAGCCTATTAAGCAAGCGGTGATAACGGTTCCAGCCTATTTCAACGACTCTCAGCGACAGGCAACCCGGGATGCGGGCATCATTGCAGGGCTCGACGTCAAGCGAATCATTAACGAACCCACCGCGGCTTCTCTGGCCTACGGGTTAGATAAGAAAGGCAGCGAGACTATTTTGGTGTTTGACTTGGGGGGCGGCACCTTTGACGTTTCTGTCCTCGATGTGGGTGAGGGAGTGGCTGAAGTACGCTCCACAAGCGGCGATACCCATTTGGGTGGGGATGACTTTGACAAGATGGTTGTCGATTGGCTCGCCGAGGAATTTCTTCAAGACGAAGGCATCGACTTACGCAAAGATAAACAAGCCCTGCAACGGCTGACAGAAGCCGCCGAAAAAGCCAAAATCGAACTTTCCAGCACTTCCCAAACCAACATCAATCTCCCGTTTATTACTGCAACGGCCACCGGTCCCAAACACCTCGATCGCACCCTGACGCGATCGCAGTTCGAGCAGATGTGCGCGGACTTACTCGATCGCTGTCGCGGTCCGGTTCACCAGGCGTTGAAAGACGCAAAGCTGACCGCTTCCGATATTGACGAAGTCGTCTTGGTTGGGGGCTCCACCAGAATGCCTGCCGTCCAGGAGTTAGTGCGGAAAATGACGGGTAAAGACCCCTGTCAGGGAGTCAATCCTGACGAGGTGGTGGCGGTAGGTGCTGCCTTGCAAGCCGGAGTCCTCGGTGGGGAAGTCACCGATATCCTGCTACTCGATGTCACCCCGCTGTCTCTGGGGGTGGAAACGTTGGGTGGCGTCATGACCCGACTGATCGACCGCAACACCACGATTCCGGTGCGTAAATCAGAGATCTTCAGCACGGCCGCCGACGGACAAACCACCGTCCAGATTCACGTGCTGCAAGGGGAGCGGGATATGGCAACAGACAACAAGAGCCTGGGTACCTTCAACCTTGCCGGCATTCCCACCGCTCCACGGGGTATCCCCCAAATCGAGGTAGCGTTCGATATCAACGCCAATGGCATTCTCTCGGTTACGGCCCAAGACAAAGGCACCGGAAAGCAGCAATCCATTAGCATCACCGGTGCTTCTACCCTCAACAAGAGCGAAGTAGAACGCATGGTTCAAGAGGCTGAAGCTCGTGCTGCTGAAGATAAACAGCGGCGCGAACAAGTTGAGCTCAAAAATCAGGCTGACTCGCTGGCCTACCAAGCCGAAAAACAACTGAAAGAACTGGGGGACAAGGTTCCGGCGGCGGACAGAACTCGGGTGGAAGAGTTGGTAAAAACGCTGCGCGAAGCGATCGAGCGCGAAGAGTACGATCGCATCAAGTCCCTCTCCGAAGACTTACAACAAGCCTTGATGCTAGTGGGCAGCGCAGTGTATGCCCATGCTGGCGCTGATACGACAGGATCGCAACCCAGCGGAACTGGTGATGAGGAAGATGTAATCGATGCTGATTTTGTAGACAGCAAGTAGTTCACTTTACTGCTCGCTAAGGAGGAAGACTTTTCAGGTGTACAAATGAGACTATGGTTTTGAACCAAATATTAATCGTTCAACAATCCTAATCAGGAAGGTACGGAGTCGATGGCTAGTTCAACCAAGGAAAATGCAATTGAAATGGAAGGACTCGTAACAGAGTCTCTGCCGAATGCCATGTTTAGAGTCGATCTGGACAACGGTGTCAATGTCTTAGCCCATATTTCCGGTAAGATTCGGCGCCACTACATCAAAATTCTGCCTGGCGATCGCGTCAAGGTAGAGTTATCTCCTTACGATTTGACCCGAGGACGGATTACCTACCGGATGCGGAAATAATCAGGTTCTTGTTCAGTTCCTGCTTTGATTGAACGGGAGGACAAATGAATGTCTTCTTCTCAAGAGAGATATTTGATACCCCTGAGTACTCTCGCCATGACCGTTGCGGTGGTCATTGCCATTATTTTGGGTGTCCCGCAAATATTTCCCGGAGTCAGGCTCCCCTTTCCTGGTCCCGGGCACATTGCTGAAATCCCAGCAGTAGTGGACAGAACGCAAGACTTCCCGAACAATTCCCGCAACTTTGTCACCGCTGCGGTCAATCGCGTAGGAGCCGCCGTCGTTCGGATTGACACCGAACGCACCGTCACCACGGCACCCAATCCTTTCTTCGATGACCCCTTCTTCCGTCGCTTTTTCGGCGAGGATGCCTTCCCGGACTTGCCCCGAGAACGTCGCGTCAGAGGACAAGGCTCGGGCTTCATTGTCGATCGCAGCGGCATTATTCTGACCAACGCCCACGTGGTCAGCGGGGCAGAGATGGTGACCGTCAACCTGAGGGATGGACGCACGTTACGCGGTGAGGTGCGAGGAATTGACGACCCCTCAGATCTAGCCGTGGTCAAAATTGAGGGCAGCAATCTGCCGGTGGCCCCTTTGGGAAGCTCCAGCGAACTGCAGGTGGGGGATTGGGCGATCGCTGTTGGTAATCCGTTGGGCTTGGACAACACGGTTTCTCTCGGCATCATCAGTGCCCTCAGTCGCTCTAGCGCCCAAGTTGGCATCCCCGATAAGCGCCTAGACTTCCTGCAAACCGATGCAGCCATCAATCCGGGTAACTCCGGAGGGCCGCTGCTCAACGATCGAGGGGAGGTGATTGGCATCAATACAGCCATTCGCCCCGGTGCTGAAGGAATTAACTTTGCGATTCCGATCGATCGGGCCAAAGCAATTCAAGACCGACTAGCCCGCGGGGAAACGATTCCCCACCCCTATATCGGTATTCGCATGCTGACGCTGACCCCCGAACTGGCCAAAACTTACAACGACGATCCCAACTCTCCCTATCTGCTTCCGGAAATCAATGGGGTGTTGGTGGTGCAAGTGGTCCCCGATAGCCCCGCTGCAAAGGCTGGTTTGCGCAGGGGGGACGTAGTGACGGACATCGAAGGGACAGAGATCGTCGATAGCGAACAATTGCAAACTTTAGTAGAGAACAGCGAGATTGGAGAACCCCTGATGTTTGAAGTCCAGAGGGGCGATCTCTCCCAGCAAATTTCCGTGCGTCCGGGGGAACTGCTCGACGCGGGCCGCTAGCGATCGGGTGAGATTGGCTTGTGACAGGCGAATCTCGACATACCTCCCATCGCATACTTCTTGAGATCGGCTTCAGGAGTCAACCATGAACCAACAGTGGGACAGTCTTTTCGATCGCGTTGAGGAGTGGAACCGCTCGGTCGATCGGTGGATGGATCGGATGCAAGCAATTTCCAATTCTCGGCATCTTCAGTCAGCGCTGTGTACGGCCCCCTGTAGGCCGGCCCTTGATGTCTACGAAACCGATGACACCTTTGTCGTGTTAGCAGAGCTAGCAGGACTGACTCCCGAAGACATCACCCTTCAACTGCAGCCAGGTCAGCTCGTCATTCAAGGGCAGCGAGCCGGCATCTTGCCCGAAAAAGTCTGCAGGATCCATCAAATAGAAATTTGGTCCGGTCCCTTTTCTGTCGAAGTTGCGCTGCCATCCGGTCTCGATCTAGAAGCAGCAGCCACCCGCTATTGTGCAGGTCTATTGGAGGTGACGTTTCCCAAGAGGGCTAGCGGCGATCGCCAGCAAGGCCCCATTCGCATCCTCGTTCGAGAAGGAGAATAACCATGACTTACGTCACCACCTTCTCCGAGGCGAGTCAATCCACCTCCGAGGTGCCGGAACAACTGCCGATTCTCCCGATCCGCAAGGTGGTTGTTTTTCCATTCATGACACTGCCCGCTCTCGTCGTACGGGGAGAGCGCTGGGTGAAGATGGTGGAAGAGGTGCTCCTGCACCACAAAGTCATTGCTTTATTTCACTACGACGGTCCCGAGAACAGCTTTGATTTACTCTCTCTCGGCAAAACGGGAACTGCCACGCAAATTCTACGCATGTCACGCCTGCCAGATGGAAGTCTTCATCTGTTTGTGCAAGGACTGGCTCGCGTGCAAATTCGGCAACTGTCACAAACCGAGCCCTATCCCTTGGCTCACATGGAAGTATTCGAAAACGCGATCGAAACCACTGTCGAATTGGAGGGTCTGTCGCGTTCGGCATTAGTGCTGTTCACAGAGGTAGTTGACCTCGCCCCCTATCTTTCGGACGACCTCGTCAAAGCCCTGGCGGAGGTCCCCAATGCGGGCATGATGGCCGACTCCATTGCAGCAACGTTGGGTTTGAAAGCGAAGGAGGAGCAGCGAATTCTGGATACCCTCGATATTGCCGAACGACTGCGGGACGTGATTGCCATCCTCAATCGCGAGAAGGAAATTTTGGAAGTCGCCCGCAAAGCTCAGGAAGACATCTCTCAAACCCAGCGGG
This sequence comes from Synechococcus sp., assembly GCA_051439605.1. Classification (GTDB taxonomy): domain Bacteria; phylum Cyanobacteriota; class Cyanobacteriia; order Thermostichales; family PCC-7336; genus PCC-7336. The sequence goes on along the minus strand of JBFRWN010000089.1, from coordinate 15,595 downwards.
AGTATGTCTTGCGCAAGCAACTGGAAAAGATCCGGCAGGAATTGGGGGAAGGGGACGAGCAAGAGTCGGAAATTGCCAAACTCCGCCAGAAATTGGAGGAGGCACAACTACCGGATGAGGCCCGCACGGAAGCCGATCGGGAGTTGAAACGCTTGGCCAACATGCACACTGCATCGCCAGAGTATAGCGTGTCGCATACCTATCTCGACTGGCTGATCGACCTACCGTGGAATATCAGTACGGACGATAACCTCGACCTTGCCCGTGCTCGCCAAGTGCTGGATGAGGACCACTACGATCTGGACAAAGTCAAACAGCGCATTATCGAGTACTTGGCGGTGCGCAAGCTGCAGCCCGAAGCAAAAGGACCCATCCTGTGTTTTGTGGGGCCACCGGGGGTGGGTAAAACCAGCGTGGGTCAATCGATCGCTCGCACGTTAAGTCGCAAGTTCGTCCGCCTTTCGCTGGGGGGAGTGCGCGACGAAGCCGAAATTCGCGGCCATCGCCGCACCTACGTCGGAGCCCTTCCCGGCCGAATTCTCCAGCTACTGCGGCAAGCGGGCTCTAACAATCCCGTCTTTATGCTGGACGAGGTTGACAAGCTGATGGTGGGGTTTCAGGGGGATCCCGCCGCCGCCCTATTGGAGGTGTTGGATCCGGAACAGAACCACGCATTCCTCGATCGCTACCTGGACGTATCGTTTAACTTGAGGCAGGTGATGTTTATCTGTACCGCCAACGTCAGCGACACGATTCCCCCCGCCCTACTCGATCGCATGGAAGTCCTGCACCTGCCGGGGTACACCGAGGAAGAGAAACTGAACATCGCCCATCGCTACCTGATGCCGCGCCAGCTGAACGAGAGTGGCTTGAAGGAGAATCAGCTGGCTCTGGATGACACAATCCTGAAACGCCTCATCAGGGAATACACGCGCGAAGCGGGGGTGCGCAATCTGGAGCGCCAAATTGGTTCCATCTGTCGCAAAATGGCCTGTCGCGTAGCAGAAGGCGACCCCGGTCCCTTTACTGTCAAAGCTGACGATCTGGATGACTTGATCGAACCGGGTACCTATCGGAGTGACTTGCCGTTGGGTAAAGACGAAGTCGGAGTCTCCATCGGGTTAGCGTGGACGCCAGTCGGAGGCGAAATTCTGTCCGTTGAGGCGGCCGTTATCCCAGGGGAGGGCAAATTGACCCTGACGGGCCATTTGGGGGATGTCATGAAAGAGTCCGCCAAAGCAGCGCTGACCTACGCGCGATCGCGGGCGGCCAGCTTGGGGCTACCGAAAGACTTCTACCAAACCAGCGACGTACACATTCACGTCCCGGCAGGTGCTGTCCCTAAGGATGGTCCTTCGGCCGGAATTGCCATGACCGTAGCCCTAATCTCGGCACTGACGGAGCGCTGCGCGAGCAAACAAGTCGCCATGACGGGGGAAATCGCCTTGCGCGGTCGAGTTCTGCCGGTGGGAGGCATTAAGGAAAAAGTACTAGCCGCCCAGCGGGTCGGTATTCAAACAGTTATCCTACCGAAACAGAACGAGCGGGACTTGCGGGAGGTATCGGAATCGGCGCGATCGCAGCTCCAATTCATCTTCGTGGAGCACGTAGACGAAGTCTTACCCGTTGTGCTCCATCCGGCAAAGCAACCGACTTCGTTAACCGCTTGAAATCTAATCGTGCGCTGCCTTGACTTGCAATCCGCTCTCGGATGTCAACTCCGAGAGAAAACTCTGTCCGTCCCATGCAGGGTTTATAGTGCCGTCAAGGTAATCGACAAGGGTTGGCACCACGTCAAAAGCGGAGTGAAGTCCGTATTCCCCCGGGACTATGTCCTCCCCCAGCCATAGCGATAGACCGTAACCGCCGGTATGCCCCCCTGGCCGGCGATAGGCGATCGGGCCAATAACATCCGCACCGGGCGGTTGCAGTGCGAGGGGAGAACCTTGCCACAAAACAATGATGTCGGCCTCGGTGTCCGTAACTGCCATCGGTGCACCCGGGTGCGTAAAAATGACTTCGTCGACCACGCTCAGACCGGTGCTCGGATCGATGCAGGCGCTCAGCGTTGCAGCGATGTCTTGACAGACAGTGTCGTAATCATCGACGTCAACCAGCCCTTTAGCCTCGCGACCCTTGACGTTGAGTCGGATTTGACCGTCGTAGAACGATGGCATAGCGAACGCCTGCATCTGTGGCCAGTAAGACGAATACCAGCTGGCTGGCATCCAACGAAGGTAGGAAGTTCTGCCTGCCTCGCAGTCTTTTCGGAACAGGTTCATCAAGGCCTTTGCTCTGCGCTGCACTGGCTTGGGCAGGAGCCCCGTGCGGGATTGGTTATCCTGGTAAACTCCGTCTAGCATCTGCGCCTTAACATGGGCAGTCCAGTTTTCCTCTTCACCCACCGCTAGCAGCTGGCACGGGTCGTCCGCAGTCTGCTTCATTAGAGGCTTGCCAAAGGCTCGCCGGTAGAGAAACTCTGGGAGTAGGGCCATGCTCGGGATATCCGATTCGTTCGGCCCCATGCCGTGCAGGGAAACTAACAGGTGAGAACTGTCCGGAAAACTCTCGATCAGTAAGCCAATCAGCTCGTCGACGGATTCGTATACGGCTTCGAGCCCGCGCCGGGCCGGTGCCGCAGACGGCATGCTGTAGAGGGGGTGCGACCCATCCAACCCGTGCCACAATGCCTCAACTGCCGAATGGAGCTCGCTGACAACAACGATACCGAGAGACCAATCTGGAAAGCGTTCGCCGAGCAACCAGCGGGTAATTCCCCCCCGCTGCTTGGTGGCAGCAACGAGGGCCTCACCCATAGTTTGCGTGCGGGAAGCACTGGCCCACGTATAGCCATAGATCCAAGGCTTTGCAGGGTAGGGACCGAACCGACTGCGGATCTCCTTGAGGAGTGAAGACGGATTGGCGGTCTGGGGAGTACCGGGGTCGTGGGCCCCCCAACTGACCAAACCGCGGACGTTCTTCGCCTTGCGCAGATCGAAGTAAGGCGCATCGAAAACAACTGTGTCAACGTCAAGCCCTGCTGGGAACGGCGTCATTCTGGTGAGTTCCTGCCAACAGCGGTAGTCCTCGGGGTCGAAGGTGACCGCCGACCAACGTTTTGCTCCAGCCGGTGACAGCCCGGTCGCAAAGTGCTCCCATGCAAGCCCCGTGCGCTTGGCCGATCCGTGATCGAGATTCGCACGGGCAGCGCGAACCATCGTCTTGGCGAGATTGGGCATCCGCCCTTCGGCAATCAGACGTTCCGCAATGGTTGTCTCGAAACCATCGAGCCCAATGACAAGCAAGCGCTTGTTCATAACGGCAAACAATCCTCCTGCGTGTGACGCAGACGATGCAACAGCATTGCTAAATAGCCCATTGCCCGTCCCCAGGGTAAGGCAGTCGCACGCACTCGAACCGTACGATGGGAATCATCTGAGCTGGCGATCGCCGCCAGATGGTTGACGTTAACGATTGCCACCCGACTGAGGGCGTATGCCAGATTTTTGGCTACGACCAGGCTGTTCATTCGGCTGGATCGGTCAAGGGTATTCATGAAGGCCGCCTCGACATAGTAAGACCGCAGGTAGGCACTGGTTTGGCGAGTTGAATCAATGTGGTGCAAAACCCTGGCTTCTGGTAACCAGTGCCCACTGCCTCCTGCATGGAGAATATCCCGCATGACCGAGGTTTCTTCATTACTCCGGGTGGGTCGATCTGGGTGGCGGCCGAGACGGGAATTAAAGGGATACTGCTGGGCAGTCGATCGCCGTAACGCGAAATTTGCACCGTAGGGCAGCCCGGAATTTGCACTCAGTTTAATCCCAACATCACCGGGTTCTAGCCCAGCGTAAGCCGACCGGACATGAGCCAGCCCGCGCACCAACCAAGCTGGCGGAGTCCCTTCAAAATGAACGGCAATCGGGCCTCCGAAAATGTGGGCGTCGGGATAGGTGTCGATCGCGTTGAAATACGCAATCAACCAGTTTGACCCGACCGTGACGTCATCGTCGGTCCACACCAGCCATTCACCCCGAGCAACTTCCACACCGCAATTGCGAGCATGCGACAAACCGGCCCGCTCTTCTTTGACGATGCGTACGGGAAGTGATGCCTGAAAAGCGGTTGCGATCTCGCAGGTACGATCGCTAGATCCGTTGTCCACGACGATCGCCTCCCATTGCCGATCGGTCGTGGGGCGATCGCAATCGGCGATCGATTGGAGTAAACGCTCCAATTTCTCCGCCCTGTTACGGGTGCAAATGATGACACTGAGCTGCATATCAGCACACACATCGATTTCAACTGGAAATTGCACTCCGCTGCAAACGAGGCAGTTCCAGCGAGCTTATTCAGGAATATAAAGTACGAACCAGAAAAGCGTTCTAGAAAGCACAATTTATATCTAATTGCATAGGTAATCCTCATATATCCGTAAAATACACTACCTTTTTCTCCTCTGCTGCGTCTGTTGAGTCATACTCTGTAGCTGCTCGGAAATCTCAGGGGAGAGCGGAACGGGGCGATCGACCCTGCGCACCGTCTCGGGGAGTTGAGCAACGGACATTGCGGTTCTGCGGGCTATCTCTTCCAGCGTTTCGGGGGATTTGACACACTTTCCTGCCTCAATCCATCGCTCCATTAGGGGATGTTCCCCTGGTCGAGCAGATTCGGACTGGAGCCCCAAGCGATCTACACCCAACCTGCCATTGTCGATGCGGCGAAAAATTTGCTTACAGGAGGGATATGTCGCTTTCCCTTTGGACTCTTTCATAACGGGAATGTCGTCGATCTCTACTAGCTTGTACACCCCATTCACGGGGGAGCCAGTCACCAAACAGGTTCCTACTCCGTAACCGTCAATGTCTGCTCCATCAGCTCGCAGTTCGGCAATTTTCCATTCGTTTAAATCACCGCTAGCAAAAATAGACACCTCCGGTAATAGGGAGCGCACCTGTTGAGACAAAGCGGCCAAGTCCCCGGAATCTAGCCTGACCCCCTTGACGCTCATCTCACCCGCTTCGATCTGCAGAGCCAAGTCCCGGGCTGCAGCAACGGTGTCATAGGTATCGATCAACAAGGTGGCACCGGGAAAGTAGCGATGGAAGGCCTTAAAAGCTTCCATTTCACTGCCTTCCTTCGCATCGAGACCCATCACCAGAGAATGGGCCATCGTGCCTGCCGGCTTGCGACCGAGCTTCAACGCCGCCAAAACATTAGAGGTGGCGTCCAAACCAGCCGCCAGCGCTGCCCGAGCTGCCCAAATGGAGGCTTGGGGACTAAATGCCCGACGGGTGCCAAATTCCAGGATGGTGGCGTCTGGACCAGCAGCATCCCTCAGACGGGCTGCGCGGGTGGCAATCGTGGTTTGGTAGTTGATGGTGTTGAGCAAATACGTCTCTACGATTTGTGCTTGCCAGAAAGGCGCTTCCACCCGCAATAGCGGTTCGTTGACAAACACGGCGGTGCCTTCCGGGACGGCCCACACATCGCCACAGAATTTCGCTTCGGCTAACAGCGACCAGAAGCGGTCGGGGGCGCGATCGAACAGACCGGTGGACTTGAGGACCTGAATCTGATCGGGACCAAATCGAAACTTTTCCAAAAAGTCCAGTGCCTGGGCTAACCCCATGGCAATCAAATACCCAAATCCTTCTGGAAGGTGACGGACAAACAACTCAAAGCTGGCCCGAGATCGATCCAGATTCTCACCGACGTAACAGGCGGCCATGGTCAGTTCGTACTGATCGGTCAGCAGGCCGTATTCATCGGGCTTGATGATGAGTTCTTTATCTTCCATTGCGAGAGTGGAGCCAATAATCCTTCTGTTCCAAAACTATCCCCCTTCATGGGGAAAGTCTGGCCAACTGTCTACCGGATCGGTGGAACGCACGACGTGCATCCCTGCGGCTGCAAAGCGATCGAACGCGTCATCAGCCTGTTGGGTGAAATCCACAACCTCTGGAACGATCACCGGGGAGGTGCAGTCCTCTAGCAAGTAAACCCGCTCAGCCAGTTGAGGATCGAGGGCTTGAATCTCCGCCAGTAGATTCTCTAGCGTCCAAACGACGCAGTGGCTCTTGGCTTGACCGGCAACCAGCAGGGCATCGAACGCCAGCAATTGCTGAATCAACAATTCGTTCTTTTGTGCGAGGGGGCGATCGCCTGCAGCGGTCATCACTTCCGGTTGCAAAACCGAATAGTGCTCGGTCAGCGGATGTCGCCCTTTCAGTTCGAACTGAGTGGAACTTTGTCGAGCAATGCTGTGGAAAAAGGCAGCTTCTTCGACAGCCGAAACCAGCGCGTGGCCGATTCCCCCCAGCATCGAGTGATAGGGCCACACCGTAAGCGAATATTTACCTGCACGTTCCAGAGTCTGCACGTAATGCAAGGCATAGTCCGCCGCTGCGCGATCGCCGTCAAACCAATCAGCGGCGATCGCCGGATTAACCTGCCAAATCCCTTGTTGAACATCCTGCGAGGAAATGACGGTTGCGGCAGGGGCCGGATGCTCTCCGCGATCGTTGACCCAAAAGATGGGGTGAAAAATTTGCAGTGCAGTGTGGGTATCGAGCGTGAAGATGATTTTGGAAAGACTGCCTAAGTTGCGGTAAATAAACTCGCACAGTCGGACATTATCCTCAATTGCGGCAACTCCCGATCGCCCTCCGATAAACAGTTCAAAATCGGGGATGCAGAACGTATTCTGGATGTCGATCGCCAGCAAGCCAATGTGGACGCGATCGGTTGCTGCTGGGAGAATGCCGTACTGTTTCGCCCATGCCTCAGCTGCAGCCGCCCTCTCTGCATAGGGAACCCGCCAAACCTCTCCCACGCGGTCCGATCGGAAGTGGGGAGGAATCGGTAACGTCGTCGCAAGTTTCATAACACGCGAACCTCCAAACGCTCACCTCTTGCAAGCAATCGACCCCGAAGAACTAACCCTTAACCACTGCCACCGGCTGCAGCATCGCGACCTTACGGGCTATCCCTGCCTTGCTCACCGTCTGCACCACGCGGCTGACGTCCTTGTAAACCTTGGGGGCTTCTTCCGCCAATCCCGGCATCGACCCCGCACGCACGCAAATGCCCTCGTGCTCTAGTTCATCCCGCAGAGCGTCCCCCCGGATCGTCCGCTTCGCCCTCCGCCGACTCATCACCCGTCCGGCCCCGTGACAGCTAGAGCCAAACGACAGGCGATCGTTCTCCGCCGTCCCCAGCAAAATCCAACTCTCGGTCCCCATCGAACCGGGCACCAGCACAGGTTGACCGAGGGGGCGATACTCGGGGGGCAACCCGGAAAACCCCGGTCCGAATGCCCGCGTTGCCCCCTTGCGGTGCACGCAAACCTCTCTCTCTTGACCGTCGATATTATGGGTTTCCATCTTGGCCATGTTGTGGGCAATGTCGTAAACCTGCCGCAGTGGATGCGCCCCCGCTTGCGTTCCGAAAATCTTCTGGAAACTTTCGCGAGCGCGATGGGCCAAAACCTGCCGGTTGGCAAAGGCAAAATTGGCCGCCGACCTCATGCCCCCCAGATAGGCTTCACCTTCCGGCGAGTTAATGGGAGCGCAAACCAGCTCGCGATCGGGCAGGTGGATACCGTAGCGCTGCACCGCCCACTGAAAATCGTGTACGTAGTCGGTGCAGACCTGATGGCCGAATCCCCGCGACCCGCAGTGAATCTGGACTGCCAAACAGCCTTCTGACAATCCCATAACGTCGGCAGCTTCGCGGTTGTAGATGAATTTCACAACATCCACTTCCAAAAAGTGATTGCCCGCCCCCAGCGTGCCCAGTTGCTTTTTGCCCCGCTGTTTTGCCCGCTCGCTGGTCGATTCGGGGTCGGCACCTGCAATACAACCAAACTCTTCCGTGCGTTCTAAATCCTCTGGTTCGGCGTAGCCTTGTTCTTTGGCCCACTGTGCTCCTTTCTGACAGACTCGGTCTAATTCGCCCGTAGACAGGTGGATTTTCCCCCCTCTCCCTACCCCGCTGGGACAGTTCGCGTACAGCACCGTTGCCAAGTCGGCCATATAGGGCTTGGCAGACTCGTAGTCGATGTCAGAAGCCAACACCCGGACACCACAGTTGATGTCGTATCCCACTGCCCCCGGAGAAATAATTCCATCCGGCACTCGTGCCGCCATCACACCACCAATCGGCATGCCGTATCCTTGGTGGACGTCCGGCATCACTGCCACATGCCCCACTAAGCCCGGCAAGCAAGCCACATTCACCGCCTGCTGTACGGATAGATCCCCTAATGCGTCTTCCAGCAATTCCTCATCTGCAAAGATCCAGACGGGGATGTTCATATCGGAGTGAAAGGACGTGGGAATCTCCCAAACATAGGTATCAATGTGGCGGAAGTCCTGTTTGCTGACCATGGCCCCAGCGATCGCGCGATCGCCCAAAATACGATGGGTTTCGAAAACTGCCCAGCGGTATCTTCATGCCTCAGAACGCCATCGATCCCGCCTTAAACGTCGAGAACGACTGTCGCTTCAACTCCCGCATCCGTCTGGCGGATCGATAGGTTGCTGTAGGTTGCCGCCTTGATGTGTTTCATCCACTCCTTTACAGGGGCACCACTGACTCGGGCCCGCAGCAAGCCACCATCCAACTGCAAAATCTCAAAGCGATCGAAGGCTAACCCCTCGCTCTCGAACAGAAACAGCAGCTCGTTCAACCAAGCCACTAGCAAGCTAATACGGTCGATCCCATCCAAATGAATCTCGCGATCGACGTGGGGAGAATTCTCCAACTCAACGCCCGCAAGCGAATAAAGCCCTGCAGCGGCACGAACGAATAGCTCTTCTAAACTCGCCCCCCACACCCGGTAGGCCCACTCTGCCGTATGCTCGACTTCTTCAAAGCCATCACAAACTGTGGGATGTAAATCAGCCACCAGACTTTTAGCTATCGAAACTCTATCTTTATTTTAAGGTGACAATTTATTGTGTAAGTCCAGAAAGCATAAGTACGTTACCAACCTTCTAATCAACAGGCTGGTGTTAACAGAGATCGATCAGTAAACCACAGAAGATTCATAAATCTCAAAAGAGTAACTAAAAGTTTTTCAAGAATATTGGAGCACTGTCCAGACATCATTTCAACAACAATTCGCGAACACTCGTCACACGATTGATGTGGTGGTAGTTGCAATAAATTAGCGAGCCATCGTCGAAATCCGATCGCTCGCTAACTGGATGAGAAATAAATTGTCAACGGGCTTAACCTCCTTCGCAGAATCAAACCGTCTGGAACCGAAGCCCACTTCCTCACGCGGTTGAATCATCCCAGATCCTGGTTGGCTTAGCCCTTCATTTGAGCCTTGCCACTACCCGCCGTGGTGGGGGAAGCTACCTCCGCTTCCATCTATATAATAGCATTTTTGCGCTCGTTCTGCAGGGAATGGACACTGTCGCAAGCTGCATGTAAACCCAGCATTCTGAATGTTTGAATTCCACTCAAGCTTGTGGGTAAAAATCTACAGAATAGCCAATTGAATAGTTCTCACTATTTACGGTCAGAGATAGACAGCGATCGACCGTTGTTACGCGCTAGCATTGCCTCGATTGGCGGATATAACAAAGGCAGGCGATCGCGGCACAAGCGAGACACCGTCTTATGGCCATGGGCGAATTTGAATCCAGAAATTCTGACTCAGCGACAGAACACAAGGTGAGGTTCCTCAGCCAACCGACCAATTATGCTGACCGTCCCCAAACCGTAGAAGCGATCGAAACCCACATGTCCTGGGTCTTTTTGACAGACCATTTCGCCTACAAGCTGAAGAAGCCCGTACGCTACGAGTTTTTGGATTTCAGCACTGTGGAGGCTAGGCTCAGAGATTGCGAAGCCGAACTGCGCCTCAATCGCAGACTCGCTCCTGATGTCTACCTCGACATCGTACCGTTGGCCCTCGATGAGCACGACAGCCTGACTCTGACGGATACAGGTCGAACTGTAGATTGGCTGGTGAAGATGCGCCGATTGCCGTGGCAGTGCATGCTGGACTGGGGCATTCAGCATCAAACCGTTCAGAAGGAAGAGGTTCGCGACATTGCCCGCTTCCTGGCGCGGTTTTACCAGCAGTTGCCTCCCGTGGCCCTCAGCACTTCTGCCTATCGCGATCGCTTACGCCAAGATGTCAACGCCACCTCGAACGTACTTCTCGATCCTGCCTACGACCTGCCGGAAGATCGGGTGCGAGCCATCGCTGCCGGACAACTGGCGTTTCTCGATGGTCAGTCGGAACAGCTCGATCGCCGTGTCCAATTGGGCCGAATTATTGAGGGTCACGGCGATCTTCGTCCCGAGCACATCTGCCTAAAACCCCAGCCAACCATTATCGATTGTCTGGAATTCAAGCGGGAGTTTCGCATTCTCGATCCCGTGGACGAACTGGCATTTCTGGCATTGGAATGCGAACGACTGGGGGCAGCTTGGATTGGGCCTCTCGTCATGGATACCTACTCCAGCACAACTGGCGATCGGCCACCCATCTTGCTTGTGGAGTTCTACAAGAGTTACCGAGCTTACTTGCGGGCCAAAATTGCCATCTGGCATACGCGAGAACCCGGAAAAGGGGATACCAAAACCTGGTTCGATCTGGCCGTGCGCTATCTCGATCTAGCCGAACAGCACCTTCCTCTGCCCGAGGCGAGCGATCGCGTTAGCTGACACTGCTAGAGAAGGGAGGGTCCAACAGATCCACGAACGAGCCACCCTCGTGCATGCGACGAATGGCCTCGGCTACCAACGGCGCCGTTGGGATCGCATCCAGCTTGGATAGCACCTCCGGCGAGGTCAGCCGAAACGGGGTAATACAGTCGGCGATCGCGATCCGATCGAGGGCCGGTGTGGCCAGAACTCGATTGGCCTTTTCGGTAAACAGACCGTGAGAAGCGGCGACATACACCCGAATGGCCCCCTTGCTGCGACAGGCTTCGGCAGCCCTTGCCATGGTGGTACCGCCGCAAATCATGTCGTCGATGATAATAGCCACTCGTGCTTGCACATCCCCCACAATCGCTTGACCGGACACCACCCCAGAACTGCGATACTTCTCTACAAAAGCAGTGGAAATCTCCTGGTCGAGGGCGCGGCTGAGAGCCTGTCGAAACTGTTCCGCCCGTTTGGCTCCCCCCACATCCGGCGACACAACGGCCACTTGACTCTCCCCCACGAGCGGTACGAAATGACGCACGAAGAGGGTTTTGGCTTCTAGATGTTCGGTGCGACAGCGGAAGGCATTCTGAAAGGCAGCGAGATTGTGCACATCTAGGGTAACGAAGCGATCGCAGCCGACGGCTTCGAATAGGGCTGCCACATAGCGGGTGGTGACGGGGTCGCGGGACTTGGTTTTTCGGTCTTTGCGGGAGTAGCACAAATAGGGAGCGAACACGGTGACGCGAGCGGCCGCGGCGTCTTTGAGGGCGCCGATAAAAAACAACAGCCGACAGAGCTTGTCGTTAGCACTGTGATTAGCATCGCCGTGCAGTGACTGAATCACGTAGACATCTTTGTTGCGAACGTTGACCAGCGGTCGGGCCTTGTGTTCGCCTGCTTCAAATTCCCGTTCTTCGTGCTGGCTTAAGGGAAGTGCCAGTGCTTGGCTGACTTTTTCGCCAAACTCATGCGTGGCATTCAGGGCAAATAGCGCAATGTCGGACTGGTTCACTGTTCGTGCGGACCTCGCTGCTTCTGACTCGACAATAGGCGATCGGTAACTCGACAGCGCACCCAGTTCTGCTGGTCGACTTCAATCCGGGGCTAGTCTGTTTTTTTGTCTTTTTTCCCAGCATTTGCCTGCGGTAGCGCTTAGCTTAGTAAAGTGCCTCTTCTCTTGGAGCCAACGAGAGTGTTTCAAAAAATTTTGGTGGCCTTGGACCACTCTGACAGTAGCAACGTAGTGTTCGAGCAAGCTCTCTCGGTGGCCAGTACGAATCAATCAAAATTTTTGTTGGTACACATTCTATCCCCCCTAACCGATCCCCTTTCTGAAGAAACCTATTCATTGCCCGAAGCGTTAGAGTCTCCCGAGCATGCAGCGGCCAGAGAGCGGTACCTAGAGCAATTGCAAGCGGACGAGCAGAACAGCCTCAAACTGTTGCAAACCTATGCCGATCGCGCTCGGGAACAGGGGATTGAGTCTGAGATTCGTCAAACGTTGGGGGACGTGGGCAGGACTATCTGTTGGTTGGCGAGCCAGTGGAACGCAGATTTAATCGTTATGGGCCGACATGGATCGGGGGGTAGGGCGGGGAAGGCTCTGGGCAGTGCGAGCAATTACGTGACATGGCACACCTCCTGTTCGGTGTTGACCGTGCAAGTTTGAGAGCGATGGCGGTTGGGAATCGCACCGTTGGCTCTTGAACTGTAGAGGGCACGATTGGGGGGTTAGTTTTTGCCATTGAAGAGGATTTTGGCGAGCAGGACGAAGGCTAGGACAACGGGAAGGTCGGAAGATTGAGGGGCTGGTATAGGGGGGATTGGGAAGTCTGGAGTTGGGGCGGGTGGGGTTGTTTGGATGGGTTGCATGGGGATGCTCCTGCGATCGGGGTTTTAGGATGCAAATGAAGAGTCGGAAACTATTTCTTCTATTTCCGAATCGTTTGCCAGAGGTAGTTGGCTATTTTCCTCGTCGCCCAGGAAATGAGGGCATACAAGATGATGAAAAGAAGGTTTTTCATGAGGTTTTCCGTTCCGTATGTCCTAAGGTGACAGAGACTCCGTGTGGCTGTGGCAGCTGCAATGTGTGACTTTTGTGTGACTTTTGTTTGTATTGCCAGACATCTCTGTTTAGAAGGTAGATTGGGGCTATTGAATTCCGTTTGAAAGTATGTCGGGGCGTTCGTTGCAAGCTTCTCAAGACGGAGTGAAACTAGCGAGAGAAGCTTTTAAACGACTTGGCATAAGCCAGGAAAAGCTTGCAATCCGCGCAGAAGTCTCGCGCTGGTCCGTCTCAAATTTTATGAATGGAAAGCCAGTGAAATCAGAAAATTTTGTTGGTTTATGCGATGTCCTAGGTCTTAAAGTTGAGCAGATAATCGATGGTTATGAAGAAGAAGCTGATATTTCAGCCTTAGTCAAAGAAGTCCGCGCCAAAGTCTACCAAGACATCAACTACCGCTGCGGCACCATGCGCGTGCTGGACATGACTCAACCCATTGGATTGGGGAAAATCTACACCCAAGTCAACATTCTGGAAAAGATTACCGGAGCAAAACGCTTAAACATTAAGCAGCTGATGGAAGCTTGCGGCATCGAGGAATTCGAGAGGTTCGGTCTAGCAGATGTTAAGCAAGAGAAAGTTCCAGGGTTACAAGCAGTAAAGGACCATAACCGCTTGATGGTGTTGGGCAAGCCCGGAGCGGGAAAAACAACATTTCTGAAGTACTTGGCAACTCAATGCAATCAGGGAGAACAGTTTAAAGAACTGGTGCCCATCTTTGTAACGCTCAAAGAGTTTGCAGAGTCAGAAGGTTTACCCACACTGCCGAAGTACGTTGAAGGTCAGTTTGCCAAATCTAAAGTTTCAAAACCTGACGAGATATTGGACAAGCTCTTGGAGACGGGTTCGGCAATTGTTCTCCTCGACGGTTTGGACGAGGTCAAAAAGGAAGATTCAGGTCGCATATTGCAGCAAATTGAGGGCTTTGCTAGCAGAGCGGGTAATTGCATTATTGTAGTCACTTGCCGAATTGCCGCGAAGGAATACACGTTTGAGAAGTTCACCGAAGTTGAGGTGGCAGACTTTGAGCGCAAGCAGATCGAAGAGTTTGCCAGCAAATGGTTTGGAGAGCGAAATCCTGCCAAAGCGGAAAAATTTATTGAAAAGATTGATAAGAGCAAGCGCGTCAAAGAGTTAGCGTCAAGTCCACTCCTGCTGACACTGCTATGCCTGTTGTTTGAAGACAATACCGATTTCCCTTCCAATCGATACGAACTGTATGGCGAAGGGGTATCTGTCCTGTTAAAGAAATGGGATGCCAAGCGAAATATTGAACGAGGAGAAATCTATAAAAATCTGTCCGCCCAACGAAAACAAGATTTATTGAGTCAAGTGGCTCTATCGGCTTTTGAAGAGGGGGAATATTTTTTCAAGCAGAAACGATTGGAAGACAGAATTTGTCAGTACGTGCGCAACTTGCCTGGGGCAAAGGAAGATCCGGAGGCTTTGGCTTTGGATGGAGAAGCAGTGCTCAAAGCGATCGAAGCCCATCACGGGTTATTGGTTGAACGGGCGAGAGGAATCTATTCTTTTTCTCATTTGACATTGCAAGAATATTTTGCAGCACGTCAAATTATCGAACACAGGCCTGATTCATATAAGGTACTAACTTCCAGGATTACAGATAAAGCTTGGCGAGAAATTGTTTTGTGGACGGCCAATGGATTAAATAGTGCAGACGAATTACTGCTTCTTCTTAAAGAAAATATTGATTCACTTATTATTCAAGATCGAGGCATTCAAGATTTTCTTCTATGGTTGAAACAAAAATCTGAGCCAGCGGCAAAACCACCTGATATTATAGCGAGTCGAGCAATTTACTTTGCCCTAGAGCAAAACATTGAATCAGGATTATTTTTTAGCAATACAATGCAAAAACCTAATCCTAGTGACATTTTGCCTAAGTTCAAGCTTGGGCTTGAGTTTGAGATCGACTATTACCTTTACAGTATCATCTACTTTATTGTTTCTATGAAGCGTGTCATAGCCAACGATAGCACCATAGGGAGTACTCTAATACTATTCGCAGTACCTAATAGATTTAATTATCCCTTTTCCAAGGCTATTACCCTTCTCAAGGATTCAAATAATGTAGAAGTTCAGCGTCTAGAACTATTAATGAACACATTTCCTAAAGGAAGGAAAGAAGAACTAGCTGCGTGGTTTAGTGAGAATGGGCTTCAATGGATTGAAGATTTTTTGGGTCTGATCCGCAAAATCAGAAATATCTGCCACGATTGGAAATTTAACAACCTCGAATTGCTCGAAAGCTATTACGAAGCTAACAAACTCCTATCCAACTGCCTCTACACCGATTGCAACGTCAGCAGCGAAGTCCTCCAAGAAATCAAAGACACCCTCTTCCTCCCCATGTCCGAAATCAAAGCCTACAAAGCCCGAAAAAAGTCAGAAACCTAACTCCGTTCCACCCGCGCCACCTGCCCCCCCGCATCCATCTCCGCAAACAAGCGAATCGCCCGCCCGATCGCCTTCTTCACTAACCCCGATTCCCCCATCCCCCGATCGGTCAACCCCAGCTGAAAAAAAGCCTCCACCAAATCGCATGTCGCCGTCACGCACTCCAACAGCCTAACGGAACATTAACTTGAGAAGCTTTCCTAAAGTTGCAACAATCCCCGATTAAGCCATCTTCTGTGTTGAGCCAATAAATACTGGCTAAATGGGAAACCTCTATAGCGACAACTCATGCTGTGCAGTCCTGCGAGCGTGACAGTCACAGCCGCGATCGAGTTGTGATGAAGCTTGAGTACAACTTCCTGGAAGGACTTAGATGGAAAGCCTGACGCTAAGTAAACCTGATTTGTCAGGAAGGGATGTTTATCTCAAAGTCCA
>JBFRWN010000088.1:0-42117 GCA_051439605.1 Synechococcus sp. | reverse complement strand
TCTCTGGTAGCGAGACAGTCTGCTCTGCTTCTGTTGTTTGACTTGAATACCGTCCTGGAACAGAAGCACCTCAGCTACTTCTGGGTCGTACAAGTCAAGCTGGGTCTCGATCTCTAACTCATTGCTGGGGGTGGTTCAAAATCGGGCATTTTTGGGTAACAAAATAGGCGAAAATGAGCCATCTAAATGGTGGCTTTAGCGAGCGATCGCAAGCTGACGTCGGGCTGCGATTTTAGGCTGGATTTCGCTTGAAACGCTCGAAGCCCAAAAGCTCTAGCCAATGAGGATGCGCTTGCCCCGTCATCAGTTCCGCTGGACTCTTACCCACCCGCTCGGGACACTGGCTGCGTATAAATGTCCGATGGTTAAGGAAGAACCGCAGCAGCTCAAGGTAAGGAGCTCCCAGCTGTCGGCGCAAGAAGAAGTAATTGCGCAGCCGAGAATTTAGGTTCTCTACCATCGAACTGGCCCGTGGCGTCTCTCGCATCGCCTCCGTGACCGCTTCTAGAACCCAATGGAACTGACTTTTGAGTTGATGGTGAAGTTGATTCCAGCGCTGCCAGTAAGCCGTACTGGAGACGTGCTTACGCTGCAACAGACAAACTTCTCGTACCCAAACCAAATGCACTGCAAAGCGTTCAGCGATCCCGGCTAGCTTGTCGTCGAGGACCTGAGCAAAGGCCAACAACTGTTCCCGTTGGTTGTGCAATGCTCGTCGGACCGGACCGATCCGGTGAGAGCATTGGGATTCCCGCAGTTCCAGTTCAGCCACAATAAACGACAATAACTCTTGGCGAGTGTTGTATTCTGGACCCGCCAGATGCAAGATGTCGTGGTTGAGCCGGTCGAGCAAGATCTTCACGTCTGTGGCCAGATTCAGCGCTGCTGCCTCCTTCTGACGAGCTAGCGTCAACGGTTTCGACAATTTGTTGCCCTTCCCCTTCTGCTTGGCAGCCTTCATTTGCTGTTCGAGCTTTTCTCGATGAGTAGTCGCCTTTTGGGCGCTTCGAGACAGATATCTGGCTAAGTCTTTACCATCTTTGATGATGTGAAAGACATCTCCATGACAGGGTATCTCTGGCCAAGCCAGTTCCTGACCGGCCCGCAGCCCTGTCCCCCCATCTGCAATGGTGAAGTCAGGGGAGAGACCTCGCTCGCTCGCCTCGAGCAAGTGCCATCCCCAAGTCTCCCCATCTCGATGCTCGGCGGCCACCAACAGGTAACAGTAGCTGGAACGGGCACAGACCCCAGCTAAGACCGGTTGACCTGCCTGGAAAATTTCGTCATTTAAGCCCACTCGAATCCCAGACAGCTCTTCACTCCGATTGAGCACCTCTGCTTGCTAGGCAGTTTCTTGGACGCGATTGTGGATCGTGCTCGCGCTGATGCTCCAGTCAAACACATCCCGCAATAACTCCACCACACCCCGGTAGGACGCGTGGCAGATGAGGACCAAACTGACGATCAACTGATAGAGCCAGGCATGCGTCACTGGCAGGTAGAACAAGACTTCCGATTCTCGACTGGGAAGTGCAAATGCTTTCTCCAGCGCTTCGGTGGCTTTCTCCTTTTGTTGATACAGAAATTTGCGACTGACCTCGTGTTTATCAGCTAGATGCCTGACAGGTTCGGTTTTGGAGAGCATCTCCACGGCTAAACGCTGTCGGGTGGCTGGAGGCAGACTGGAGGCGACTGACGGGGTTTGGAGCATTCGTTGCGATCGCACTGGGATAAACCGATCGCCAAGTATCCTGGCTCATGCCCCGCCCCTCGTAAATCTCCCGGAAAGATTGCTGATTTGCTCCGGAAACGCCTCTCGGACTGTAACCCGGCGTTGAACCAGGCCAAGAAGGGAAGTTCCGTTGACGCTTTAACAAAAAGACTGACTCATCAAGTGGCTGGTCATACCGTTTACCTCTCGCACCCAATCCCATCCCGATCGCCATCAAAGCGATGGGGATCGGGGGGGAGTACGCGAAAACGACGGTGAGAAATCTCGCCACAATCCAAATCGGGCGGAGAGGGAGGAATGCAGACGTCGGGATAGGAGGGGTCGCATCCGCTTGCCAAGACTTGCTGAGAAGGCGGCTCCTGTTGTGCAGCTGCAGAAGTATTCCGCCTCCCCCTCCGAAACTCCCACGGCATGATGGGATCGGACTGACTCCAATATCCCGAGCGAGCCTGCCGGGCAGCTTCCTCCGCGCGCAAGTATTCGTCGCGACTGTCCGAGCATGCAGACAGATATTGGGTATAAACCACCGCCTGCCCTTCTTCCACCATTTGGAGATTGGCCGAATGCCCGCCGACAAAAACTTCAGCTACAGTCCTGCCGTAGCGATCGACATCTGCAACTCTCAGTTTGACCGGAGAACTTGGCGGCAATAACTCGCTCAACCGCCTGCGAGCATCTTCTCCCCAAGGCTGCTGGGCCATTTCAGCCGCATCGATACAGGCCAACCTCACCGTTAGGGTCTCGCCATCAACTTTCGCTCGCACCGTATCCCCATCACCAACCCCGACCACTCGTCCATCAAGGGTTTGCGCCAGCGCTACCTGATGAAGTCCAAAGCCAAGCAGTCCTGCCGCTGCCAACATGGAGATTTTCAATGTTTTCCCCCTCATCTCAAGATAAATCCCGTTGCATCCACAGAAAATCTCCTAAGTAACAGGTGGGTTCTCGTCCGCCTGGCTTAGTGTGGGCCGAGCGGCCTCCGCACCTGGAACCTCTCGAATCGCGGTCGTAAGGGCAATCGCAAGGACGGTTGGTGGTGAGGCGCACGCGTATCCCCCTCCAAATCGGAAAGGATACACAAACTACTATGGCGATGAAAAAAATAGCGGAAATCCCATGGTTTTTCCGGCGCACCGTGTCTCCTCACAGCCATTAGATACCAGTCTCCAGCTTGCCCAACGCTACTTCTCCAACCATCGGATTTCCCTGCCATGTCCTGACATGGAGTGCTGTGACTATGCTGTTCGTAAACAAATATTAAGGACTATGTGCGCTTTCTTGTTATCCCGTTACATTGGTTGAGGTAATTCACTTGCATTTAAAACGCCAGTCAAAATACCTTCGATAAAGACCGGCATTTATATCAAACTGATAAATCATTTTTCATTGGCAACCACCTCGATTTAGAGGTGGTTGTCGTGTTTGTCTCATGTACCCCGAGCGAAGAACTCTTGTAGCAGAGTTCTGCTGGCTATCCGTCCCTCGGTCTAGAAACCCGTATCCATCGGTCCGGTCTCCCCCCTCTGTTTCGCAGTATTTCGTTCGTTAGGCTGGTAGTCCACGAACCCGAATTGCCGATCGCGCGATCGGCAGATTTTCACACTTCGACATGCCAGCAAAATCACGCAAAACTCCCCTCACCGGTAAAAAACTCAAAGCTAAAGTCCAAGAATTAATAGGCGCGAATAAAAAAGAGATCGCCAAAGCTTGCGGCTACACCACCAAAACTAAAACCGGCCAAGAGCGAATTAACCTCATAAGCTTCTACAACGCCCTTCTAGAAGCAGAAGGCATGAAATTAGAAGCCGGTCCCTCCGAACCTGCAGGCCGCGGACGTCCCCCCACCTACCGAATCACAGTCCACAAAAATGGCACTGTGCTAATCGGATCGGCTTATACGAAAGAAATGGGACTCAATCCGGGAGATGAATTTGTTCTCCGCGTGACTAAGAACAGCATCAAACTCACCCTCGTAGACTGAGCCCGCTTTCCCCAGCCAAAGACCGAATCCTCAGGCAGCCGTGCGATCGAATAGTTTAGTGAGCCAGTGGCGTTTCTCCCGATCTAGCACCACCTGCAAAGCCGTGGGTAAGTCCACCTCCAAATCCCGATTCTGGACATCTACAACTAGCTTGTAGAGCAGTTCCAACTGCAATCGAGTCTCGCGATCCAAGAGGACATACTCGCCATTGGGGCAGCTACTGAGCTGCTCGATATGTCGCTTACCCACGTGGCTTCGTGGCTCCGGCAAGCGAGCATCTCGAAACAATCCAAATCTCAGCTCGGGATGCGCCACCACCAGTTGATTGAAATTGCCAATGCGGGCGTTAAACGACCTCCCGCTTTCCGTATGCAGAAACCCCACGACTCTGGGAGTGCGGGTGCGAATGACTAAGTGTTCGGGAATCTTGCGCCTTTGCAATCTCAAAAAACTCGTCTCGAACGTCCGCAAACACTTGAAGGCTTCCGCAATCGCCACCAGTTTCCCTAAATCGTCGCTGTCGCTGATGACTGCAAACCTTTCGTACTCGCGTTCCAATTCCGGTCGCTGCTGCTCGAGATACTGCATCACCATCTCCTCTTCAGGAGAGAGAACGGAGACGCTCTCGTGAGAAATCTCCACCGGCGATAGGGGAGTCAAAGCTGGCACATCGCTGTCGGGCATCTCCAGTCGCTGGGAAATCGAAGCAACTTGCTGCTGCAACGCAGACACCGTTTCCTCCAACGCTTGCAACTTACGCTGCACGGGGTCGGAGGATGATTGGGAGGTGGATGGTTCGTAGATTAACGGAAGGGCAATCCCATGGATCTTGTGGCGGTAGTAGTCTGCAGTTCGATTCAATGCCGCCCGGATGGAAGGTTGACCGAGAATATTTTCAAGCTCGTCGGGGTCGAATAGCTCCTCCAAGCGCACTTCTTGCCCCTCCAAGCGCACCGCCAAAATCTGTTTCAACTGTTCGGAAGTCGGCCTTCGCAGCTGCAGTTGGTACTGGGAGAGGCGATCGACAATCGACCCATCAAACACCTGCCGAAACTGCTCCCACCGATCGGGGAACAAGTTCACAATCACCAGGCTGTTGTTGACGTGGGTGAAGATCTCCTTCACCGCTTCGCCAAACTGCAGCAAGATATCCCGGTTGTGGGGCAGCCCCAGTCCTTCCAGCTGGTCGAAAACGATAATCAGCGGTTCGTCCAAGACCGATAGCTTGCTCAGAACCGTCATTGCCTCCAGCGAGAACGTGGCCGGGGCCAGATCCTCCTGCCAGCTCTCCAATCCCACTTCGGCAGCCTCCTCCGCACTGATGGCACTGCCGGATAGCCAGCGGGTGACCCGCTCCCGATAGCGGGGATTGGTGTAGCTGCAGTACTTGACAATGCCCTTGAGGATGGAAAGGGAATATCCGGCTGCCGCGTGGTTTTCCAACCACCACCGGCTCACCCGCGCCTCGATCGTCTTCCAATAGTTCAGTTTCTTAGCCGTCCCCTCCGCTCCCAAGCGGTCCAAATCGTTTGCGGATAGGGCCTCCAGAATAAACTGCTCTTTAAAAGTGGGATTGGGTTCTGCCTGCAGGATGGCGGCAAAACTGTTGGCCAGTAGGTAGTCCAGCTGGGTGTAATCCGTTCCGTCTACCTGTTCCACCAGCGATTCCAAGATGCGGCTGTAAACGTGAAACAGAACCGTATCGGGGTTATTGGGCTGGCGAATGAACAAGAGACGGTGGGTGCTCAGCAGTTCTTTGGCCAAGCGCATCATCAGATGGGTTTTTCCCGAGCCCGGCTCCCCCACTACCACTGCTCCCCGGCTTTGATGGTTGGGGTCGAGTTTGATGTCCTGCAGGATGGATTTGAGCAGCTCGAACTCGGGGGCGTAAATCTGACGGCGATCGCTGTGGGTTTGGAAGGGGTTGTCCACCCGACTGGTACCGAAAGGGTTGGGTAGGGACTGAAGGGTGGATTTGAGCTGGGTTTGCATGAGGTGGCGGTAGAGCAGGTGCGTAAAGGCGGCGTCGTAACTGGCATCGTGGGCCAGGTCGGGATGGAATAGGCGGTTGTGCAGTCTCAGTTGCAGGTGTTTGCTGAGGTATTCGAGGGAATAGCTGGCCAGATTGGGGCGCAACGATTGTGCCAGTTTGACCGTGCAGGTGCTGGCTGGAGGAGTCCAAGACAAACCGGCTCGAGTGCTGCTGTAATGGAACACCTCCAAATCGTGTTGGGCGTTATGGAAAATGACTCGTTTGCCGCGGACGATAACTTGGAAGCGCGTCAGGATTTCAGATAGGGGGAAGCGATTAACGCGAACGGTTTTATTTTCGAGATGTTCGTCAACGAAGGCGTGAAAAATCAGAGTGCCCTGGCTGTCGATAACAGCCAGTTCTCGCAGAAGGGGATTGCCTTCCGTATCGACAACGATGAAGTCCGATTTCACATGCAAAAAAGAAGAACGAATGCGCTTTTGAATCGACCGGCTGGCTTGGGCTGGGTTTGCACAGCCAACGTCACGAACTCAACGTGTTTTAGATTACCCCCCAAGTCGATGGCCGAACCCTCTCAAAGCTAGGAGTGGCAAGAGATTCAAAGATTGGAACTGCCTCAAAACCGACTGATTCTGGATCGGACGTCGATAACGGAGCAGAGCTAAGATCTAAAGAAAGCCGATTTATTTGAAGCTCGAGGCTGCGATCGCCGTGTGTGCTCCCCCAGAGATCGGGCATGCTTCGAATTCTCGAAAATATCCCGATCCCCTCTCTCTTTTTTCTCGAGGGTCGGGGATAATAAGGACAGACGAATCCGTTGTCTACTTGAGCGGGGCTGCGTCTTTAATGAGCCCCGTGTATCTCTAGTGCAGAGACTCGCACGCAAGTATTCAGCTGAAGCAATTGAGGTTTTTCTAAATTTAAATCGAGCCGTTTGATGTTTCTTTCAGAAGCTCTTGGTAGGATTCGTCTTTATCTACCGCCAGTATCTTCAATGGGTTACATGCCTCAGTTTCCAACTATCCCTGAGCTTGTTTACCTCAAATACTCCGGAAAACCGTACGTTAACCGACGGGTTGAGACACATCGAGATCGGCAGTCTTAGTTCGACGTGGCACAGGAGCTTAATCCACCAGGACAATTTCACCATCCTTGCGAACCGGCTTCATCAAGTCAGACAGGCAAGTGTTAGTTGAGAGTGGCAACGCGGGAGTCCCAGTGCTTGCACCCATGCTCGGCAGGAGTAATCAGTCCTTTCGAACAAATTCCTTGATGGGTAACGACAGCAAGCTTTGAGCAAACCCCCTGTTCATCAGTTCCCCGCGGTGACCAGCTGATGCAGGTCCTACAGCTCATGCAGAGAGGCACAAAGTGTTGCAGTTCAGGAAGCCGTTTCTTTTCTAGATACATCTGCATCACCAACAATTGCTTCACATAAGGCCGATTATACAAATCAAAAAATCCTTAGTGGGCAATACTATTCCCTCTCGAAGAGCCTCGGCGATCGCATTCAGGTCTGACTAGCCGCGGAAGCAAACAATATTGGAGACTCTAAAGAATGGACTTTTGCAGCGAGAGGGGACATGCGCTTGACGATCGAAAAAAAGACCGACTCACATAGAAGCCGGCCATTCTAAAGAGGTTGACACCTTGTCACCCGAAGGGCTTGGATTCGCTCGGGGCCCGAACAGCCGATCTCCTTCGGGTCAACGGGGATTACTGTTTGACATTCCACTGGCAAATGAGTTTACCGTCGCGAAGAATCCATCGAGCTAGGGGTTGTGCTTGCTCGGTTTGTTTCCCACCATCGATGACTTGCAATCGTTGAACGGGATGGACCGGATATCCGTCTAGCTCGTTACGATCGGGGGAAAGCGAGTACATGTGTCTAACTCCAAAGCAGCTTAATGAGATTTCGCTGGATATAACGGGTTCGCTCGCTTAGGCGGTAGCCCATCCGCTGACATCGAGGATGATGGTTCTTTCAAGGGTGGCGGGGGTAGCGTGGCGACCGAAGAACTGAATGTCTGCAGGTAAGGTTGCAGGGGACTTAACCGGGCTAATGACGTTTGCCTTGCGGCCGCGAAACGTGGTTTGTCGGTCGGTCTCGACGGTTGCGCATGCAGATGCTTGGTAAGATACGCCGCGGTAGATCAGAGAGGCCATGATGTCTTGCTCCAGTGGTGGGTGGGCTGCGCCCTGTGCTTCGATGGCCTCAGTATCCCGAAATAGCTTGGCAGAAAAAATCCCGAAAAGTTCAGGAGACCGTTCAGGTTTGTTCAGGTATTTGACTGCAGTATTGCGATCGCCCTACATCGAATGGAACCAGGTCGGTTCGAGGTAGGGTTTACTCGGAAGGGGCAAAGGCAAGAAATTTTTGGCATGACTTGTCTCCACCCTTAATTGATGCAGCCCGAGATTTTCGGATGCCGAAGACTGGAGAGCCAATCAACTGTTCAGCAATCAACCTACCAAGCTGACTGGCTCCGGGGGATGTTCGGATGCCGTCGCCGACATCGCGGGGGCGGGTCTGGACTCTCCTTCGCTCTCCCAACGAATTCCCATCCGCTAGTTCTAGCTTTGGAGAGCTCACGCCGAGGAACACACCACACGAAAACCGTTGTTGTTGTTCCTGTTGTCCGGCTCGTTCCTGTTACGATTCGCCGAGCGACAGTTCCTGGGGTTGTTGTTCCAAGATCCACCGCGCAGCACCCGGAAGTGCCCGCCCCTTCTTCACGATCTCGAAAAGACGAGATCTGCGAATAGCTGGTGTTGCAGTTGGTGGGTGTCGCCGTGGTTTAGGTGGGCTTGCCAACTGCGGATGGAATGGGCGATGTCTTGAAAATTCATCTTACCTCGGGCGTAGTCCGCTTGAAATTGGTGCAGTCTGCGTTTGGCACGGCGGAGATTTTCGGTTCGGATGCGGATGCGATCTGGCAGAATTCTGAAGCCTAAAAATGTGGCCCCAATGCGTGTTTCGAATAGTTGGCTTTTGACCGGGTGGATTTTGAGTCTGAGTTTTACCAAGTAGTCTTCAATGGCATCTCTTGCATCTTTGAGATATTTGGGATCGTCTGCAAACAACGCAAAATCATCAACATATCTGACATATTTCTTAGCTTTTAGTTGTTCTTTGATGAAATGGTCGAATCCGTTGAGATAGATTCCGGCAAAGAATTGACTGGTTAAGTTGCCAATGGGTAAACCGCGTCGGCGTTGACTAGGGGTAAGGAGGGTATCTCCTGGAAAATAGTCGTATGTTGGTTCTTGTTCGTTGCTACTGTCGATAATGGTATCGATTAGCCAAAGGGTATCTTTGCATTTTATTTTTTTGCGAATAAGAGTTTTGAGGATTTCCAAGTCGATACTTGGAAAATATTTTTTGATGTCGCATTGAAGGATGTATTTACTGGAGCGGACAAATGTTGTGAAGCGCTGCAAGGCTTTGTGGGTGCCGTAGTCGATTCGGTTAGCGTAGGTGTCGGCAATAAAGGTGCTTTCGAAGATGGGGACGATGATGTTGCAGAGGGCGTGGTGAACGACTCGGTCACGATAGGGAGCGACGGAAATAATGCGGTGCTTGGGTTCTACGATTTCGAACGTGCGAAAGGAGCCAGGGCGATAGGTCTTGGCTTCTAGCTGAGTTTTGAGGTCGAGGAGATTTTGTTCGAGGTTGTAATTGAAAGCAAGGACGTTGTTGCGAAAGCGCTTGCCCTTTTGGGCTTTGCGGGCGGCATGTAGTAGGTTAGCAAAGTCCGTAACCAGAGGCCAAAGATTTCCGATTCGTTTCATTGATTTACCTGGCGCTTTCTTTGTTGTTTAATCCATCCGCCCAGATCGAGGCCGATGTCTTTCAATAATGTTGCGATATATTCGTAGCGCTTGACCGAGATTAGTTCAAAGTCTAATAAAAGGCGGCTTTGATGTCTTAGCAATGCTAATTGAGCGTTCAGTTTCTGCAATCGGCCCAATTTTTCTTGAGCATATTTCGCTAATACTAATCCTTCTAGAAAGTCATAAAGACCTGAAATAATTCGATCTCCAAGCAAGTACTTGTGGTTCCTGGGCAGACGATTCAAAATCGGTACGTACCATTTAATCAGATCGTAGATTTTTTGAATAATCGGCAGCTCGTTCATAAGACTTCTGCACCCTGTTCGAGTTTTTTGAGTGAATAAATTCGAGTGTAAAGGGTTACAGGGTTAGAGTATAAAGGGAAGGAGAATCACGCCGAGGAACACACGACACGGAAACCGACGCCGCTGAACCAGTTGCCCGGATTGCTCCAGCGACGATTCGCCGAGCGGCAGTACCTGGGGTCGAAGTCCCAAGATCCACCGCGCAGCACCCGTCGGTTACTATCCCCTCCTTCTATCCAGGGGGTTCCCCCTGGGGGGGCGCCGACGTAAGAATCGTGCCAGTGGTCCGCACACCACTCCCAAACATTTCCGTGCATGTCCGATAGACCGAAAGCATTGGCAAATTTGAAGGTGTCTACCGGGGTAGTTTCCTGGCGATAGATACCTTCGGGGCCACCTCCATAGGTTTCAATTCCTCGGTAATTTGCCAAGTCCGTAGTAATGGTCGGCCCGAAGTGAAACGGCGTTGTCGTTCCCGCCCGACAGGCATATTCCCATTCTGCTTCGCTGGGCAGCCGATAGTCTTTTCCGGTCAATTTAGACAGTCGCTTGCAAAACTCTTCAGCATCAAACCAACTGACACTCTCGACAGGGCGATCGTCCCCTTTGAAACTTGAAGGATCGGGAACGAGTTCGAGATCGAACTCCGGATCGTCCCGAGTCATTTCCACCACTGTTCTCCACTGGGCTTGGGTAACGGGATATCGACCCATCCAAAAGGAGCTGGCGATAGTCACTTCGCGCGTCGGACCTTCATCGTCATCGCGATCCTCTTCAGATTCAGGCGACCCCATCCGAAAACAGCCGGGGGGGATGTTCATCATTTCCAGTCGGACATCACTTCCCAATTCCTCCGTGCGCATTTCATTGCGATGGTCTTCCCGCGCGCTCGCAACAGGACCCAATATTTCCGGGAGAGATTCGTCGAATGGCAAGAAAAAAAGCCTTCCCTCTGCCAAAGCTACAATCCGGTCCCCTTGAGGACTAAAGGCAAAGTCATCGAACTGTACCGAACTCGGCAACTGCTGTAGTTGCTGGATTCTTTTGGCCTGTTCCTCTACATCCACTTCCAGGTCTTGCAGTTGTTGCTGCAATTCTGGATCCGAACTATTTTGTTGGCTCAGACTATCGAAGGTTTGCGATCGGCGATCGATTAGTCGTTTGAGACTCATAGTCTCGACATCAATACTGGGTCCGTTAGCAAAATCAAACAGTGAGCCGATTGAGTTTCCTTCCAGATCCCACAAACTAATCAACCCGTCTCGATTTGCAGTCGCCAGAGTTTGGCCATCCGGACTGAACTGAATCCCCCCGATCGAACTTTCAGTGGTTTCTCGCGTCAGTTGCACGGCTTGCCATTGGGAAAGTAGCGTTCCATCTATTAGAAATAAGCGGACTTCACCCAAATCAGTCACAACAGCAACCCGCTCGCCATCGGGACTCAATTGCAAAGCAGAAATATTTCCTTGAAGAATGGAGATCGGAGCGCCATCGGCTTGCCAAAGAGCGACAGTACCGTTTGCATCCACCGTAGCAACCACGTCGCTGCCCGAGCTCACCCGAACATCAACATAACCCCCCGGCAATGTCACCGTGGGCGGCCCTTCCACTGGCCCAAGACTAACTTCACCCCCGTCATTCAAAGTGGCTTGCAGTTTTCCATTGGCACCAATGCGCAAAATATCTGTCGACGCATCAATGTCGGATTCAGCGGGCCGTAAACGACCTGTGGATCTAAATTGCGCCAATTCGACTTGAGCGTTTTCCACCTCAACTGGCTCTTCTTCTAACGAACTGTCAGCCAGATTCCACCGATGTATCAAATTCCCACCCGCAACGGCTAGCAATCTGCCATTGGGGCTAAACGCAAATCCATTTATCTCACCCAATAGGCGAATCGTCGCCACCTTGTAAGCCAACTCCGGTGTCAGGGCTATCAACCCCAGCATCGCCGACCCAACAGCAGCACTGGCGAACACCCCCAACTGAATAACCTGACGCCGTTTCCAAAGGGGGCGAGTCAGTCGAATCTCTTCTTTCTTTGACGAAGCCTTCGGTTTCGGCACGTGCACCGCCAACCTATCCCGCTTGCGCCCCACCATAAAATCCAGAAACAAGCGATCGCGCAGGGCACTCTCCTTCCCAGACCTCCAAGACAGCAAGCGCAACAGCGGTTGACCCACCCGAGCCAGCACATCCGCATTCTGCTTGACGATTTCCAACACCACCGCCCGCTCCGCCCCCGGAAACGTCTCCCCACTCACGGTTTGGTAAATCAGTCCGTCCAGCGCATCACGCACCGCCCATTCTTGCTCGTCCGATAACTCGGCGATCGCCTCCACCCGCATCCAATCCGGCATATGCCCCTGCCGAAACCAAGGCAGCCGAGACATCGCCACTAACAAACTCACATCCAGCAGTTGCTCCCCCCTTTTTTCTTCCAGCACACGCCCCAAAAACACCGTCAAATTCCAATTCAACTTGGGAAAAATCGCGCAAGCCCCCAACCAGTACAAGCCGCGATCGCCCAAATAAACCTGTAACGCCTCGAACATCTGGGCGATCGCCTCGGAAGGCGGCGGATTGCGATCGAGCCAGCGTTGCGGTCGCTCCCGCAACATTTCCGGCAGTGGGGCAGCAGTCCCCAAAGGCGGTTGATAGGGCTTGCCGCTGTCAAAGCGGCGCACGAACTCCATCAGGGCATCCAGGGAAGCGGGCACAACCGTGAAAATATGACCCAATTCTTCCTCTGGATACCCCCACAATTCCGGCGGTTCAGGAGTCAGCAAAACTCGATGGGGTGCTTTGAACAGCAACTCCACCCAAGGCTCCAACTCCCCGGTAAAGCCATTGAAAAATACCTCCGCATCCGCAAACACCAGCAAGCGATGTTGGGGATACTTATCCAGCACATCCGCCAGCTTTAACAACCGAGTGGGTTCGGACGGCAAATAACACATGCGGGGATCGCCGCTGAAATAGTAAGTGACCATAAACACCCCACTCCCCGCCAGATGGTTGAGAGTCTCTTCGATATATCTGGCTTGGTGGTCGCGAAATCCACTGCGATCGACCAGCACGAGGTATTCCGGCAACACCTGTTGGAAGCCGTAGGCGGGGGTAAACCAGCCCGCGTTGTCAACGGTCTTTTGCACCGTGCGATCGACATCCAGCTGGGGGGAGGCCACCCGAAACCGCCGTCGCAACCCTTGAGCAATGCGCAACATCGAAAAGCTGGGAAAGACATCGCGATCGAGCCCCTCAAGCGCCACGCGATCCAGTTCCGGCTCCCCTTGCATCGGACGGCGCATCAAGTAAAGATTGGCCAACCAAAGCAACCCCCCTTGCCACGCCAAATAGGCCGGCGCAGGCACCAAAAATCCAATACCCAGCCAAAACAGGCGATCGACCGGTTCTCGCACCCGACAGTCCTCGGAGATCGGTGCCTCTTCGGGAGTTGGAGTAGCTGAGGGGATGGCTGAAGGAGTGGCTGAAGGTATTGGATTGGGGGCAATCGTTGGAGAGGAAGTAACTACTGGATCGGGGGTAGGCATTGGATCGGGGTTGGAGACTACTATGTCAGTTGCAAACCATTGCCGGTAAATCCAGTAGGCAATCGCCGCCAATCCCACTGCCGCCAAAATCGCAACGACCCTTGGAATCCACTTACTGCGGAGATCGAGTTCTTCTAGCTCGCGTCGAAACCGTTCCGCTCCTTCCCCCACCGGCTTAGTGGGCTCGCTTTCAATGCCCAAACTCGCTAGCCAGCGATCACAGCGTTGGGGGAAATCTGCCTGTTCAGTGGGGTTGCTGCACAGCAGCGGACCGAGCATTTGCCCCAGAACATCGGGGCTTTCACCACGGGCATAAAGTTCCAAGACGAGATCTTGCGCGGCAATGTACTGAGAGACGCCGATGTTGTAACCCAACCTCCTCAGCTGGTCGATAAAACCAAGCAATTGATCCGGTCGCGGCCACCCGGCCATTATTTCGTCTCCTCCAACCATCGCTTGACAATCTTGAGCGCTTTCTCGCGATCCGAAGCCGTTTTAATCAAGCTGCTCAATCCGCTCTCCACAACCTCCGCCTCCGATAGAGGATTCTCCGCCCCCTCCGACAGATCCTGCAGCGAGATCAACCAGCCCAACAGCTCCGCCGTCGCAGGTTTCTTGGCCAAGCCGGATCGGTCCTCCCGCAAACGCTCGAAAAGGTCTAAAGCCTGGGTGAGGAAGACTTCGTTGTCGGCGGTACTCAATCCCAAGCGAGCAGCAACGATATCCAGCAAGCGATCGCGATCGGGGAAAGGGATGTTGTAGAAGGCACAGCGACGTAAAAAGGCATCCGGCAGATCTCTTTCGGAGTTGCTGGTAAAGATGACGATCGGCCGCAATTCCGGATCCGCTGCGATGGTGGGAATACCGCGATCGGCTGCGCTTCGGGCGGTTTTCAGTTCGGGGATGCGAAAATACAGCCGCTCCAGTTCGTTGAGGATGTCGTTGGGAAAATCTCGCGGCGCCTTATCCACCTCGTCCACCAGCACCACCGATCGTCGTGGCTCGTAGTCGGAAAATCCTTCGGGCAGAAAGTTTGCGATTTCGTTGGGCAATCGCGTCTGGAGAATAGCCAACCCCAATGCCTGGTAAGTCAAATAATCCAACGGGTTCCCGGTTTCATCACCGGCCTGAGCATCTTGAAACCGCTTCAACGTATCGAAGGTGTAGAACAGCTCTTTGGCCGTGCTGGTGGACTTGGTCTCGAATTTCAACGGCTGCCCCAACCCCAATTCCCAGGCCAAACAGTCGGCAAATAAGGTTTTCCCCGTTCCAGCCTCACCCGTCAGCAGCAATGGCTGCCCCAACAACAACGCTACGTTACAGGCAGCCACTAGCCCCTCGTCGGGACGATATTTCGAAGGGTGCAAGTCTTGCGTGTGACGACGAGACGGAGACAGCTCTGCCAACACTTTTTTAGGTTGTTGAACCCCCTGACCTTGAAAAAACGGAAACTTCACGCGGCATTCTCCGAGCGGTTGATGTAGCGAGCGAGCAAGTTCTGCATGGCAGTGGCTAAATCCTCTAGGGGGATGGCATCCAACTGGGAGTCTTCGTATATCTTGCGAATGGCAGCTTTAAAGGTCGGTAGGTCGTCATCTCTCAAGCCCAATTCCTCCAGAGGCAAACTCATAGTCCAATCATTCACCTCCTGCCGCTTAACGCAATCCAGGCGCGGTAGGGCTTCGAGGATGATGCGCTGGCGATCGGATTCGATATCTGCGATTGCTCGTTCGACTAGCTTGAGCGAATCGGGCTTTCGACAGAGCCGATGGAGAAAACTGGCAGACTTCGTGGGCATGTATTGAATAAAAAAGATGCAGACAATCAGGATTTGGTTCTCCAACAGGGCGGGCCATTGCTGCCAAAACTCAACCAATGCTGGCAAGAGTTTTGCTTCGTGCTTTCTCCAATCACTTTCTTCAATATTGATTTGGGTGTGCACTATTGCCGGGACGGAATTTTGGGCGAAGTATTCGTTGATTTCGACTGTTGAGGATGCGGTATATCCGTCAAAACATCCCCAAATCTGCTTGCGATATCGCTCGATCGCATCTTTCGGGCTCACAAAATTGACCGGCCATTCAATGCGCTTGGATAGGGGATGGGCTGTTTCATCCAGCTGCAAGACCTCTCGGGCGGTATCGCAGATGCGAGCCAAAAATAGATCGTGACATTGTTTCTCGTCTCCACTGACTAAAAACAGGATGGGGCGAGCTGCCCGGGCATCGGTACGGGTGCGAGAGAGCAAGTCGTTCAATGCCAGTTTGATGGTATTGACCTGTTTGGTGCGATTGATGAGATAGGGCAATCGTTTAAATTTCAGCTGACTTTTCTTGTCAAATCCTTTTCTTTTCAAGGGTGAAGATTGAGCGGTCGAATAGGAACCCGTATTCGAGCTTGAAGCCAGGTCGTCAACCGTCCCCGGATAGTCCGCCCTCTTCGATATCGCCTGCCGATCTTTTTCGTCACCTGGAAACGGGATGAATTCGGGTTTGAGCCTTCCTTGAATCACTCCCTTAAGCAACTCAGCCTTTGCCTCTTCAGCGTTGAGGCCGACCAAGTCAATATAAACAATCGGAGCCAGCATCCCTGTCGGCTGGCAACGGTCGATACGTACAGGAATTAGCTTGCTCTGAAGACCTTGCGGATCGGCTTTAAATGCCGCAGCCCATTCCGGTTGAGTGTAAGCGGCCGCTAGGTAGTTGTCCGACAGAATGGCAATAGTCTTCCGCGCCGCCTTGGCAGCCCGTTGCATCTCCAAAACAAAGTTCTTACCCGGTCGAATATCCCAAGCTTGAATGATGGTTGTATATCCTTCTTCTTCTAACACTCCGGCAACCCACTCCGCCCACTGGCGATCGGCGCCGTTATAGCTAACGAAAAAGTCCTTTTCCTGAGAATTTTCCGTTGGCGAAGCACTCATTCTGGGAAGACTCCAGCTCTAGTTCGAAATTTGGATACCAATGGCAAGCATATTCACTCCCCAGGCACCTTTAATGAATCGTTTTAGGTCAAACCTGTCTCAATCAGACTTACCGCTCAAATCCGCTTACGAATGCATCTATTAGAACGCAATACTGGAGCATATCTCCCTAAATTTCAATCGTTTTGTGCAGAACGACACATTGTTTACTATCTGCTGCTGTTTCTGGAGCATCATCGCTAGTGTGAGAACATCCGACCCTTGTATTTCCGCTTCATACGGAGACTCTCTGCCTACAACCGAAAAAGGAGAAGCGTGGGGCTCGCATTCCTTTGGGCTGGACTCAATCATTCTGTGTTGAGGTTAAAGGAGTTACTGCCTGAAGCTCTGCTAGCGTTGCTGTCCAAATCATTCCTCCTCCCGGTCTTTGCAGTTGAGCCATCGCTGTCCCGACTTGATGGACAATCCACTCCCCCGTTTTTCCCAACCATTGAACCGCTTGGCCCAGTTGGAAGGGAAATTTCTTCGTGTTCTTTTCTGCTTTGGGGAGGGCTGTTGTCTCCGTATTCACCCCCTCCTTTATTGAATATTTAAATAAGGGGGTCGATACCGTTGTCGGTTCAGTCATCTGTTTCAAAAGGCGTCGCTCCTCCCTCCTGGCCAGCACCTCCTGCAGAAACTGCCAGCGTTCGGACTCGATGAAGTAGAGTTTCACCTGCGCTCCCCTTCCTCCCTGTCGCCGGACCGAGACCTTAACCCCCAACTGCAGCAGCAGGCGGCGAAAGATCCAGCCGTTACTGGCCAGTTCCGGATCTTCGGGGATGCTGAAACCTAAGCTCTGCTGAATGTCTCTGGAATATTTGCGAGCCATCTCACCCAGTTCTTCTAGGTCCGCATCCGACCACGCTTGCTTCGGGTCGAGATAGTCCGCCAACTTGAGCTGTTCCCGAACAAATCGCCTTAACTCGTTGCAGGGTTGGTCGGGAAGAAATAAGCCTTGCTGCCATTGCGCCTGCCGCGACATCGCTTCTTCGTCTTTGCGGACCGTAAACTCTTTGCCGAACAGCAGGGACTCCAGTTCAACAATCTGTCCCCGCATTCGCCCCCCATCGTCCAGCTCCACCAACTCCGGCGTCACCTCCTCCAGCCCGTAAAACTCAGCAATGCGCGTGTGCTGTTCCGAGAGCAGCTGGGTCGGCGTTCTCCCTTCGCTGGTTCTGAGGGCTCTCAAGTCTTCTGCAGATAGGAGAGGAGCTGCCGCGATCGCTTCGCAGCGTTCCCGCTTGGTCTGCTGGCGGGCCTGCTTCAGCAGTTGCTTCGTCCTCTCCTCGTCCCCCGTAGCGAGTACGATCTCGACGGAGTTCCCCTCCCACTTCAGCCGCTCGATCAGGTTGGACCGCAAATTCCACATCGATCCGTTGGTACGAGCCACGATGCGGGACCAGTGGATGAGATGGGGGTTGTCCTGCCAGCCGTACTCCTCCTCCACAATCGGACTGATATCCGGTCTCAAACTGGTACGGATGAGCCGAGTTTCTCGGTCCCACTGGGTTTGGATTGCTTGCTTGACCGGGAGCGGATATTCGCTCCTGCAGACCTTGCTGAAGTTTTTCCCGTGGGTGGCGCACCAAACCACGCGGGGAATTGCTGGACGGACTCTCGCCAGTGCTTGGGCAATATCCCCATCCGGCAGCACGCCGGTAAATAGGCCGTAGACTTTATCGAAGTGCTCTACTTCGATGGACACGCCAGTGGCCATGCTGGGAGTAGAAATCACCACGTCAAAATCCGTCACCTGCTGGTTGATGTTGCGGATGAACTCCACCTCGAACTCACCGCCAGAAGTTTCGCTATTGATCGGCAGTACGTTCAGATCGGGGCCAACCTCTTCGAGCTGACGCACCAGCTGGGCGATCGCCTTGGAATCGGAGCGGGCATCGGTGGCCACAAACACTTTCAGGCCCTGGCGCACGTCCTGCAGCAGTTCCGCCACCAATCCGGCTTTACTGGTGCAGTTCAGCAGGCGAACGGGGTAGCCTTTCGGTTGGTGACCGTTGCGAATCAGGTAAACGGAACTAGTGTTGCCCTTAAGGGTTTTGAGGTAATCAATTTCGGCATCGGTGATATCGGCACTGGCGGCAATCACTCGTTGAGATACCTGGATCAGTTCGTGCAGGCGAGCGAGCAGAGCAGGACGCTTGCCATCTTTATTGCAGGTGGAGCTGGCCAGCAAGTGATGAAATACCTGATCCACTTCGTCGATCACCAGCTGGCAGCCCCAGAAGTCTTTGGGGTCCACCGCCAGCAATGAATCCACGCACAGGGCAATCCGCTGGGTGGTGCGATCGCCGTTGGCAATCCAGCGACCGTTACCTTTATCCAGGTCGGCTTTCCAATCTACCTGCAACCGCTCGGCCAAATTGCGGCCCAAGCAGACGCGGTGGGTGAGCAGTACCACTTTTTCGGCCTCGCCCACTAACTTCGAGATCAGGTGGGTTTTACCGGTGCCCTTGGGAGATTCCAGGATGACGGTGCCGGTGGTAGGGAACCTCTCCAAATCGGAGACCTGCAGGCGATCGCACTGCAGGTCTAGCCAGGCGGCATAGGTGCGCTGGCTGCGATAGTTGACGTGCCACAGCCAGCTGAGGAAAGGAATGGCCTCCTTATATAAGAGGTCGATTGCATCGGAGCCGCGAGCAACACCAAAGTCGTCAATACCAGTTTTGTCTGTATTGGGGAGAAGGGGCAGGTCGAGGACAAAGGTCTTGCAGGCAGCTTCGGAAAAGCACTGGCCCAACTTGCGAGTTTCCCGACGCACGTCCCGCAGGGTTTTGGGTTTGGTTTCGGCGTCGAAGGCGATATAGACCCTGCGGTCTTTTTGAGCGAACCGTTCGAGATAGGGACGCAGGCGCTTCCCAGTGCCGTCGGGGTTAAACACCCCCATGGTGATACCGGAGAGGGCAATGCAGACTCGGCCCTGGCTGAGAAGGTGTTGGGCTTTTTTGAGACCTTCGGTAATGGTGATGTCGATAGCAGGGCGATCCGCTACCCACTGCCAGAATTCGTAGGACTGACCGTCTTTAGGTTTTTGAGCTAGAGAACAGGCGATTTCTGCAGAGTGCTGGGCCGCAATCTCCAGCCAGAGGCGATCGGGAACGGGGGAGAAGCCGCCGCGGACGCCGAATCCCTTGGGGTTTTCGTACTTGCGGGGTTTGCCTTTCTTGCGATCGATGACGGGGTTTGACAGCTTGGCCTGAAAGACTTCTAAATCCCAGTTGGATTCTGGATTGTGGGTATAGAGGATTGCCCCGTACTGATTGGCTTTAACCCGTTCTCCGAAGCGGGCGTAGTGCCATCCCAAGGCATCGTGGATGGGGGTGGAGACCTCGCCACCAGGACTGACTTCTAGATCTGGGACGATGCTGATGCTGCAGCGAAACAGGTCTTCAGCGATACCGCTTTCTTCGGTCCATTCTCGATAGGTGCGAGATGCGAATTGCTCTAACGAGTTGGGTGTGGAGGGATCTGGATATTGAGCGATCCCAACCGATCTGCGCGGGCGATCGGTGTCGGTCAAAGTATTCATAAGTCTCTCAATCCGTTGTGTACAGCGGATTAGAGAACAGACTGGAAATTTCTAGAAAGAATGTGGCGGATAGTTTCTACCACTTGCAACACCGAACTATTGTTCGTAAAATAGGCACTAGAAACCCCCGAGTACCTCGTAATCGTCCCCCTTCCCAAGGTTTTGATTAAGGTTCTCATCCGCTTATAGGCTTTCCGAACCTCTCCTGTTGCTGCAGGGGGGTTCAAGTCTTTTAAGGGGTTAAATCATTTCTCTACCTCCGAACAATTGGTTAAAAGAAGCTTTCCCAGAGGCAAAATCTGGCTCGGGGAGGCTAAGACTAGCGCCACTATACCTCCGATATCGGTGGCTCGCAGTACTGCCAATGGTGGTTGTCAAGAGAAACAAGGGTTTCAAGGCACTACCTCTAGGAAATGTGACGAGAACCTTACAAAACCGATCGTCATCAAAAGATTCGTAACAATTAAAGATGTCGATTGAGGTTGCTTTTGACTCCATTTGAGGAGTCGAATTGGGTGAGGTTGAAGGCACCTCATTCCTCGTACTCGATCAACTCTTCAAGGGTACAAACGCCATATTGATCGGAACTGAGTCGGTTAATGGCACCGATATATTGAGCCAATGAATCACCTCCCAATTCGGGCATGATGTCTTGTGCTTTAGCGCGAGCAACGCTCGTGGGATGTAGACCGAGAGCCTCAGCTAACGCCTTATTGGTGATACGGCGTCTAGCCATGACTTCCCTGAGTTTCCAGCGAATTGTCGACACTTTGGCCTGTGAAATTTGTACGGCCTTAAGCATCTCATTTGGCATTCAATACACCGATAGTAGTGCTTAGAGCTATGTATGTGTCTCACGATTACATATTCATATCGTGTTAGACCTGACATATAAGCATGACTAATGCGCATAAAGCAATGATAATAGCGTAGTATGCTATCAACATTCAGCCTGCTCGCTAGAAATTACAGGGCGCAAGGCGATGAATCAATTTGCTTTCAGCACGCTATGGAAACTCTGCATCTTTTATTAGCCCAAATAGCTCGATTGGAAACCGAAAACAAACAGCTTCGGTCTCAGCTGGAACTAACGGACTCTCTTCCAGAGCCTGCGTTGCCTCAGGCGAAAGGTTGCGGTGGCTACATCGAGAAGAAGTGGATCTGTCGCAACGGTAAGCGATTCGGCCCATATCTCTACCTTCGTTGGCAAGAAAACGGCAAGAAGAAGTCAAAGTATTTAGGAAAAGAGGGCACATCCTCCCCCTCCCTCCTGACAGACAACGAATAAGAGCGGGTGTGGCCGTTTGTCAGGGGCACCGAGCGAAGCGTCCCTTGACGAACGGACGGGGTGCCCGCGTATCCTCTATCTCCCAGGAGGCAGGGCTCACTTGACCTTCAACCAACAAGCGATCGCCTTCGGCCGCGCGCAAGCAATTTCCACCGGCAAGCTGTTGGCCAACAACCAAGCCCCACCGAACAAGCAGGATAGGGCCATCAGCCCCATTGCTACTCCGCTGTGAATAAAGCGATTGCGCAGGTCTAGCCATTCTTGCTGTTGGAGTCTGGACCGTCGCAGTCGGTCGACTTGGAGGGCGGCGAGGACTTTTCGCTTGCTGAATTCCCGTTCGACGGCATCGTCGACGAGCTGTCGGAGGAAGGCGACGAACTCAACAAAGCCGGGGTTGCGGGCGAATCGAGCAGATTCCTCCCGCTGGGTTCCCCCTCCTGCATTTGCAGCATCACCTCCTGGCGTACGGCCCCCCAAAACTCTCGAGATTGAGTACCTTCCCTCAACTCGTTCCCCAAATGGGTGAGCAGCATCCGGTCGGCCACCGGCGCAATTTGCTGGGCGTGGATCTGAGCCACTTCATCCAACAAACCCAAGGCCTGTTCCCGCGACCCCCGGCTGCTGTTGACCACCTCTTGAGCCGCCACCACCACCGATTGAGACAGTTGCTGCGACTGAGGTTGGGTGAGTACTCCAAAATGGACAGAAATCTCGTCCAAGGTGCGGCTTTCAGACTGCATCTGTAGGGCCGCTTCAAAGCGATGTACCTCTGACTCGTCGTATTCCAACTGGGCAGTATCCAACCCGCAGGCTTTCAACAACCGCCGTAACTTGCTATCCGAAAGCTGATGCTGTTGGCAGAGAGCCTTTTTGGTAATTCCCATCAGCGCCCCCTCGAAAGCGAAAGCTGCCGGTCTTGCTGCTGAGCGGCCACCAAAACCTCGGCCGCGCGCAGTCCTTCTTCACCGATCTGGCCCACATCCCCCAGCTGTAAATTGCTGCGGGCAATGCGATTTCCCTGCGCTACTAACAGCTGCCCGCGATTGCCGCCGCGATCGGAGAGGGTGAGTCGATCGCCTTTGAGCTGAAGCTCGTAGACTTGATTGACCCATTTCAAGCTGCCATCGGGCTGCTCCACCCCTTCCGCTTTGAGAATGGCCACCGACTTTTGCAGAGCGTCCATCGAAGCCGCGCGGGTAAAGGCCTCCCGCCCCAAACTGGCGATCGCCAGCGAGGCTGCTTGAGTTTTGACGGCATCTCTCGCTTGCTGGACGGAGGCAATGGCCGACTCTTTGAGTTGACCGGCAGTATCGAACAGTCGCACGGTTTGGCGGGAGAAGCCTTCCACCATTTGATTGCGGGTGTTGTTGAAGAACGCGCTCAGCTGCGATGGAGCAGTTTGAATGGTTTCCGTGGTGCGCTGAAAGAAGCGACCCAAATCGGGGAGATTTAGCTGGTTTGTCCTTTGTTGGATGGCTTGAGAGATGGGAACGAGCTGACCGGTGGAGATTTTCTGGTGAACGAACTCTAGCCGTTCTTCCAGCGTTTGCACCCTGGCTCGCAAGTCCGCTAGCTCCCGTTCTAGAGCTTCTGGGATAGAAGCATCGGAAACGGGCTGTGGGGCAGCCTGCTGCTTTTGGAGTTCTGGCTCGTCAATCACCTGGTTGAGGGTCTGTCTGAGGCTTTCGATATCAATAGATTGCTCGACGACTTGACCGTTCTGGACTTGATAGACAATTTCCTTGTCCACCTCAAAACGCACAGTTCCGGACACTGATTCCGGGCGATCGATAGCAGCTCGAATCTTCTCGATCGTTGCAGGACTCAGATTGGATTTCATCGGAGGCTGGCCGGCTTTACCGAGATAAGCCAAGTCTCTTCCGACCTGAATTCTGACAGTTGGAGCCTCCTCTTCTTTGAAGGAGGAAAAAGGCTCGACCCCATTAGCCACGGACTTTGCCAGCAAGTGGGCGTTAGCGATGGTGGTTGCAATCAAGCGAATTAATGCGATTTGAGCTTCAGCCGATGTCTGAGCCGCTTGGGAGGCACCGACTTTATCGATAACATCAGCCATCGATCCACCCCCTAATCAATGCTGTGAGTTCCTGGTTAATGGGCCATTGACTGCCAGTAAATTTTCCCAGCCGATTGAGCAAAATCCGGTCGCCAATGGCAACGAGAGCAGGCCTGCCATCGAGTTGAAGCTCTATGGCATCCGGAGCCCAGCCTTTGGGAATCAACGTACTGGAAGTAATACTGCCGCTAATGACCGAGAGATCGGGTTCCGATGCGTCATTGCAGAACAGATCGATGGTTTTGGGAATGTAGCTTCTAGGCAAGCTACCCGTCTCTCCTAACTCGATAGCGTTCGTCACGCTGCGAGATAGCGTCGGGTACAGCTCCCGATCGCGCGAACTGAGAGCGCAAGACATCGTTCGCCTCCTTTAACGAGGGTTTGAGAAAACTATTTAAAAAAGAAAACCTCAAGCAAACTCTTCGTCACGAAGTCAGCCAGCAAAAATCGCAAGCTCTCAACTTCGAAACGAATAATATTCCAGCATTCTAATCAAGAATCCAAATAGGTAAATACGTAATTACAACAGTCTAATAGTTCTCTTTTAGACACCTGTATACTTAGACTTCTCCGAGATATCGCAATAGGAATTAGGGTCAGTTAGGGTCTCGATATCTCGATTATTTTTTCTGCTCTATTTAGCATAATCTTACTATTAACTTTCAATAAATGTGTGCCTAAACTTACATAATTATCTTGTCCGATTTGAAATGAATTGCTATAAGACTGCTATCGAGACCGAGAAGTCTTAACAAGGAATTCGACATGAAGACTACGTCCGGACTGGTGGCATCCAGACCTCAGAAGCGGGTGCCAAAATACTCCGATGAAGCTTTAAGACCTCTATCCAGGTTTATTCTCAGCCGCATCAAGATTATCGGCCGTACCTACAGTTCCGGTTTGAGCCAGTATTTAAATCCGTGGATCGAAGCCAAAATTCCCGGCATTGCGAAAGCTTTTTGCGGAGCCGGTCGTTTCTTAGGAATGTATTCAGTTTGTCTGGTTTTATATTTGTTTATGCATACCGGCGAGCCAGCAATGGCTCTGTTTCTATCGGTGGCCCAAGACTACGTGACCGGCCTTCCTTTTTTTGAGGGCGTCACGGACTTAGTGGATGTATTCTTCGGTGTCTTGCGAGCGGCAATTGTTATTATTATCGGCTACTTTGTCGTGCGCATTGGTTTGGCGGTTCGGCAGGACGAAGACTGGCAAACGTTCGTTCGCTATCCGCTCTTTATTGTCGCCAGTATTGCCGTGGCTGACTTTTTAACGGCCTTTTTAGTCACCTAAATCCAGGTGAAACATGCAAGAACCCGAATACATTCGCGTCAGTCCCGTTCTGGGAAAGCGCCCCAACATCGGCCCCATCCCCGGCGATTTGATCCTCCCGTGGGGCTCCATCGCCGTCGGCAACCTGCTCCTGTTCCAGATGATTTTGAGTTCGTGGGAACTGTTTGCCGTCTCTTTCCTGGCCTCCGCCCTCTGGCATTGGGCCATGTCCGGCCGGGAGCCCTGGAAATTCTGGGGCCACGTCTTTGTTCCCTTACCCATCTGGTGTAACGCCAACCTGGAGGTGAGCGTGACCGATCCGCTCAAGCAACAACTCGGCACCCAGCCGGTCAAAGACCCGCGCAAGCGCAAGACCGTCAAACCGTTTCAAGATGCCGTCGATCTCTTGTTTGTGGCCAGCCTGCGGTTAAGAGACCGCCGAGTGGGCTGCACCATCCTCAACCGCGGCACCTCCAGTTACAAAGTCGTGTTCGAATTCGACTGCCTCGGTCTCTCCAGCGCTCTC
Organism: Synechococcus sp.; assembly: GCA_051439605.1. GTDB lineage: Bacteria > Cyanobacteriota > Cyanobacteriia > Thermostichales > PCC-7336 > PCC-7336. Next base: position 17,052 of record JBFRWN010000088.1, on the reverse strand, counting down.
AGCCACCGAGAGATTCACCTGGCTCTGGAAAAACTTTCCAACGGCCTGCGAGATCTGCCCGGAGGCGAAACCCTGACGGTCCACATGGGCTCCTTCTCCGACTACCGCGATCGCATCGCCCAGCTCGATCGCCTGATTCAAGACGCCCCTCCCGAACTGGCGTTTTTGCTTACCTCCGAAAAAGCCTCCGTCCAGCAGCTAGCGGACGACGGCCAGCGCAAGCCCAAGTTCCTGCGGCTGTACGCCAGCTACACCGTCGAAGCGGGCACCACCAGCAAGCGGGAGGACTGGACGGACAAGCTGCTGGCCACCTTAAACCGCCTCAACTGCTGGGGGAATGGAGAAGGGGAGACCGCGCAATTACGCCGACTTGCCTCCATCCTGACGGAAGCCTTTGAAGACGGCCTGCTGGGGTGGGAACATTTTTTGAGTGCCAAGTTGGGCCTGACCGTTAGTCCCGCCAACGAAGAACAGCTGTGGGAGCACCTGTGCCATCGCTTCGGTGCTACGGCGATCGCTCTCCCCCAACTGCTGGTGGTGGAGGAACGAGACCGCGAAGTCGTCCTCCATCTGGAACAGGCGGACTGGCTCAACGGCAAACACCCGGTGACGGCTCTGCTGGATGACGGCATCCCCGAAGCCTGCAGAGACTGGGTGAAACTGTCGAGGGAAGGCAGCGCGACCTATATCGGAGCCCTCGTCCAAACCGCCAAACCCGCTGGTTGGAAAACCCTCAACCAGCTAAAGGCGGGGGCGGAACTCTTATTTCGGGAGGAGGTGGCGGATACCGAACTGATCTGCGAACTGTCCCCCGCCAACCCCCAGCTAATCGCCGCCACGGCCGAAGAATATTTACGTCGCTCCAACCAACTCTCCACCTACGCCCGCAAGCGCGATCGCAAGGACGTGAAAGCGGATGTCAAAACCGAACGGGCGGAAGAAGCCACCCGGCGGCTGATCGAAGGGGAAATGCCCGTGCGGGTGGCCCTGGTCGTTCTGGTGGAACGCTCCAGTCCGGCCGCCCTCGACCGGGCCTGCAAGCGATTGGAACAGCTGGTGCGGCAACCGGCGAAACTGAGCCGCGAAACCGCCTACGCCTTCGAGATCTGGCGGCAAACCCTGCCCGTCAGCTGGAGGAAGCTCTTACACAAACCCTTCGACCGCCGCTTGGTGTTCACTTCCCAGGAAGCCCCTGGCTTAGTTCCCCTCACCCTGCCCCGCACCAGCGATCGCAACGGATTTGAATTAATTGCCGAAGATGGCGGCACTCCCATCTACGTGGACCTGTTCGAGCGCCACCGCCACCTGCTCGTATTGGGCACCACCGGCTCCGGCAAATCCGTCCTGCTGGCCCGCACGCTGACATTAGCGAGAGCCCACCACTTCCCCGTCTTCGTGATGGACTATCCCCGCAGCGATGGGGATTCCACGTTTGGGGACTACACCCAATTCGTGGGGGGAGCCTATTTCGATATCGCCAAAGAGTCCATCAACGCCTTCGAACCCCTCGATCTGTCTTCGTTTGCCGACCTGTCCCCCGACGACCGCAACCGCAAAGTCGCCCTCTACCGCGACCTGCTGACGTCGGTTCTCATGACCCTGGTCTGCGATCGCTCCTTCGATGCCCTGCTCGCCGATCGCTGTCGAGCTGTCTTCCAGCTGGGGTTGAGCGCCTACCTGAACGACCCCGACATCCAAGCGAGAGCCGCTGCCGCCCGCAAAGCCGGGATGGACGGTGCCGACTGGCAGCAGATGCCCACCTTGCGGGACTTGCTGCCGTTCTTCAGCTACGAGCATCTCGCTTTGCAGTCCTCTGCCGGCGTGGACGATGCCCTGGCCCTGATCGAACTCAAACTGAAGTCCTGTCTGGATTCCACCCTCGGTCAGGCCATCTCCCGTCCCAGCACGCTGAGTTCGGCGTCCGGTTTGACGGTCTACGCCCTGACGAACGTGGACGACTCTGTCGATGCCGCCGTCCTGGCCCTAACCGCTTATTCGGCCGCGCTGCGAGCCTCCCTGCACCACCCGGCTTCCATCTGGTTTATCGACGAATCTCCCATTCTGTTCCAATTCCCCGCCATCCCCAAATTCGTTGCCCGCCTTACCGCCAACGGTCGTAAAGCCGGGATTCGAGTCATCCTGGCGGCTCAGGATCCGGACACGATCGCCAATAGCGAGGTGGGGGCGCAAATTTTTCAAAACCTTTCCGTGCGCCTCACCGGAAAGATCGCTGCTCAGGGGGTGGACTCCTACGAACGGATTCTCAAATATCCGCCGGAGATTGTGGGACAAAACGCCAGTCCGTCGTTCGACCCCGACGGCGTTCCCTTCCGCCGCTGGTTGCTGGACTGCGACGGCGAGCTGATCCACTGCCGCTACTACGCCCCGCCTGCCGAATTAGCGTTAGTGGCCAACAACCCGAAAGAAGCCGCCAAACGGAAGCAATTTCTGCAGCAAACCCCCAACAAATTCGAGGCGATTGCCGCCTTCAGTCGTTACCTGCAATCGGACGATGCCTTTACCGACCCTCAACCGCAAACCCCTGCGCTGGCTGTGGTGGATGCCCCTTCTTCTGTGGCCTAGTGCCGCGATCGCCCAATCCAGCAATCTCACGTTTGAGGTGGCGGTGGAGATCTTGCAGGATGCCGCGACGGAGGTACTGCGGGATATCGATTGGGCCGGACGGGACGTCTGGGAGGACATGTTTGGCGGGGGGTCGCCAACGGCATCGTCGAATCTCGCCGACGCCGTCGGCGACCTCGGCTATCCAGATCTTTCAGTTGCCAGAACTTTGGCTAGAGAGGGGGCTACCGGACAGTTCGATGCCGACGATCTGGCCAGCAACCCCACCGTGATGTCGCTGTTGGGGGGAGAGTACGCTCTGCACGCGTTGCTGGAGCGAACGGTGAATTTCCCCATTTCCCTGGAAGAGCAGCAGGCGCTGATGGAACAGCGGCAGGAACACCTGACGTTTTTAGCAGAAACCCTGGCCTATGCCCAACAAACTGCCGAAGACTCCTACCGGCTGACGGAATCCACCTTTCAGCTGGACCTGACCGCGCCGGTGGCTCGACTCGAAGATGTCGCCAGCAGTGCCCGCAGTCGCAGCGCCACCCAAGACGTGCTTAAAGACATGGCTTTGGCCTATCCCGCTCTGGGGCAGCAGAACGCCCAGATTGCCTCCCTGCTGCAAACCCTGAGCAACCAAACGGCGTTGCTGGATTACGCCGTCTTCTACAACAGCGCCTCCCTGGTGGAAACCCAAGCCTACCTGGGGCAGCTGGCCTTGGAAGCCAAACTCGATCGCGGGCTGACGGCCCACATGGCGCTGGAGCAATCCCGGCAATCGGAACGGGAGAATTTGCATCCGCACCTGCAGATGCAGGCGGATGCCATCGGGGCGATCGAGCTGAGCGGCAATATCGGTTTCGCGCGGGAGAACTTGCAGTGAGACTCCTCCTCGCCCAAACCGCCAGCCAGGGCATTCTGGACAACTCCCGCGATAACGTCCTGTTCGTGCGGGAGAGTTTCAACGGGTTGTGGGAGTCCATCCTCACCGGCAGCCTCTACGACGCCATCGCCGATCTGGGGGTGGCGTTTGCGCTGGTGTTCGCCGGCTGGACGCTGTTCAAGGTGGTGCTGATCGAGACGGCGGATGACGGCGTGGTGGGACTGAGTACCCGCTGGGTGCCGGACCTGATCTGGGCAGTTGTCCTGCTAATCCTGCTGTCCTCCGTTGACGGTACCCCCCGCATCGCCGACTACACCCTGGACGTGCGCCAGCTGATCAACAATTCCAGCACCTACCTGCTCACCGCCCTGAACGACGATCTGACGTTGGAGCAGGCCAGCGGCATTGTGGACGAGGCCAGCCTCAAATCCCAAGCGCAGATCCTGACGAACGACGGATTGCGGGAATGTGCCCTGATGCAGGAGGAGAGCATCCGCAACGATTGCCTGCTGAACGTCAGGGAGCGCCTCGATCGCCTGCTGGGTCCCTACTACAACCGCGTGGTGGGGAACTGGGCCACCGATCTGTACAACCGGCTGGTGACCAACATCGACGAAGCCCGCCGGGAGGTGTACGGGTCGGCGGGATTTTGGAGCAGCTTGTTTCGCGGCATGGGCAGCGTGATTCGCCCTGCCGTCACCGCCGTGATTATCGGCGTGCTCTATGCCTGGGCGGGGGCGGTGGAATGGCTGCTGGAGATTTCCCTGCTGCTCACCGCTGTATTGGGACCGCTGTTTTTGGGGCTGTCGCTGCTGCCCCAAGCCACTAAGCCGGTGATGGGCTGGCTGACGGCGCTGGGGTCGGTGGGGCTGGGGAAGATTGCCTTCAATATCGTCTCCGGCATCGCGGCCTATCTCATCCTGCTGACTCCCTCCAGCAATCCGCTGTTGGGAGCCTTGGTGATTTCGGTGGCGGCTCCCATCCTGGCGCTGGCGATGTCCGCCGGCGGGGGATGGGCGATTTATTCCGGTCTGCTGCTGTTGGGGGCCAAGTTGAGTTCGAGGGTCGTGGGATGAAAGCAAAAACCAACGGTCGGGCCATCAAGGTGGTGGCGACCAACTCGCCGGCACTGCCGGCAACGAACGTCACTCTTGTGTTCGGGCTGGTGAGCGTAGCGGTACTGCTGCAGCTGGTGCAGGCCCTGTTTACCTACCAGCTGTTTAAGAAGCCCGCCCCCACGCTGGTGCAGCTGGCGGACGGCACCTCCATGGCGGTGGGAGCAATCGGCAGCCAGGAGAGAACGCCGGCGGCCGTGAAGAATTTTGTCTACCGCGCTATGTCGGGATTGTTTTCCGCCACCGGCACGGTACCGGACGGTACCGGCGGGGAGGCGGCGGACCGCCAGTTCGAAGTGGACGGATCGCCGGTGGCGACGTCCGCTTGGGCGGCCAGTCACGCCCTGTCGGCGGATTTCACCCGCACCGACCTGCTGGCGGCGATCGCCGAAACGACGCCGCCACAGGTGTTCGAGCCCGAGGCGCAAACGGAAGTGCGGCTGGAGATTTCGTATCTGTCGGAGCCCGAGGCGGTTGACGAGGGGCGCTGGCGGGTGGATGTGGTGGCGACGCGGGTGGTGACCCAGAAAGGCATCGAAACGAACCGAGCGGTCTTTAACAAGAGCGTCTGGGTACGGGCGGTGGAGCCCTACCGGCATGTCGGTGTTCCGACGGCGACGGGATTGGCGCTGGAGGGCTACCGCGGTGGGGGAATGGAGATTTACGCCATCGATGCGTTGCGTTTGGAGGATCCGGAATGACCGATTTCAACGATTTGCTCGGATACGAGCTGCGGGACAACCGGCGGATGTCGGAACGGGACGATGTGGAGCAGTACCTGCCGGTGGCCACCGCCGAGCCCAAAAGTCCCTATCTCAAGGCGGCGATCGTGGCGGCGATTTGTTTCGGCGGCACGGCAGCTGCCTTCGGGACGTACAAACTGCTCACCGGCGATCCGCCGGAAATGCGAGCAGAGCGGGAGGTGACGGAGGAACCGAGCGAAGTCATCCAGCTAGATCCGCCGGCAACCCCGCCGGCAGAATCCACCGGCAATATGACCCGCCTAGCGGTGTCCGAACAGGACCGGCGGCTGGGGGCGATCGAACCGCTGCCGGAAGAACCGGAGGAGGTGGAAGAAGACCCGCCGGCACCCTCGCCGGCGATCGCCGTCCGGCAACCGGCACCCCGTCCGGCGCCCACTCCCGACCCGATGCAGGTGTTGCAGCAGGTGACGGCAATGGGCAGTTACGGCCAGATTTCCGAACCGCCCTTCCTCACCGCCAGTACCCAAGCGGCGATCGCCGGCGACCTAACGGCGACGTCGCTGTCTCCGACGACAGAATCCCAGCACTGGCTGAAGGCACAGGTGACCTCCGACCCCAACGCTCTCCCCGAGTCCGACTTGCAGATTGACTTGGGATTGGAGCGGGCCTACTTCCAGGGCACCCGCGCCCGCGCGATTGCTTCCGGAACCATGGCGGAGGGGCAGATTGCTGCGCCGGTGGTGTGGAGTCCCTCCAGTTCGGAAGGGTCCGCAGAACGGTTTGTAATTCGCCTGGATAGTCCGCTGCACGATACCCGCGGCATGCCGGCGGTGCCTACCGGCAGCGAGGTGGTGGTGCAGGTGGACGGTATCGACCCCAACGGTTACGTGCGCATGAGCGGCGTGGCGCTGGTGTTGAACGTCGACAGTAGGCAGGAGATTCCGCTACCTGCCGGCGTTCTTTCCGTACGCGGCGAAGGGGGGCAGCCGCTGCTGGCGCAGGGGGACCCGCGATTGGATGCGGGGCCGGATATTGCTTCGCAGGAAGCGGGACTGTTCGCGTTGGGGGCCTTGGGCGAGGTGGGACGCTTGCTCAACCGACCCTCTTCCGTGACCTCCTCTTCCACAGTCTCCGGATTTGGAGGATCGACGTTCAGCCAGGTGACGAACGACAGCACGAATATCCTCGGCGGCGTGCTCGCCGGCGGGGCGGATGCGGTGATTCCGGGGATGCAGCAGCGCACGCAGCGGTCGATTGACGAAGCGATGGACCGCGAGCGGTTGTGGGTGGTGCAGGCAGGACAGCCGGTAACGGTAGCGGTCAATCGGGAGATTCGGTTATGAAACGCATTTTGAGTTTTGCGGTGGTGGCGTTTGGGCTGTTGACTGTCTCTCCTTCAAAAGTAAAAGCGGAGTCGGCGGTCTGCTCGATGTTTAGCACTGCGGCGTTGAAGCGGAACCAGCAGATTTACGTCCGGCCCGGAGTAACTGCCATCGATTTCAATCCGGCGGGGGAGACGGTGCGCCATGTTGAGGTGAGCAATCCCGACAAGGTGTCGGTGAATTTCGACGGGGATATTAATTCGGGCTACGCCACGACGATGTTCCTGCGACCGGTGACGGGGGTAACGATTCCCCACCTGCCGCAGGGACCCACCACTCAGGTGATGGTGCTCACCCAAGATGGCTCCGGCAACCGCAAGACCTATCCGTTTGAACTGGTGTACCGACCCAACGGATCCGACTGCGCGGTCTGGTCCATCTATCCCGATACGGAGGGGTTGCCGACGATCGAGCTGGCGGATCGCCGGCGAGTGCGGGTGGGCTACGTGACGCTGGGGTTGGAGGTGGCGGCTAGAGATGGGTCGATGCCCTACGACAGTCCCTTGCGGCAGCGGGTGAAGAACTTTTTGGCGCTGGTGGAAAACGGCGAGCGGGTTCTTCCGGCGGCGGAGCAATCTGGAGTGTCCGTATCGCTCATCAGGGATTTGGCCCAGAAGGGCTACGACGACTACCGGCAAGGAGTGGCGAGGGAGTCGTGAACGGCCGGTTACCGGGACTGCTGGCTGCCGCCGCGATCGCCGGGGCGGTGGGAATGCCGCAGGTTGCCGGCGCTCAGAACTGCTCGCCGGCGATCGCCGGTAGGGGGGCGTGCGAGGGATTGGATTTCGAAGCGCTGATGCTGCTGTTCGAGTCGGCGGGGTTTACGCCTGAAGAGATCGAGTCAGCGCTGGAGGTCTTCCGGCAGTTGGAGGATCAGGAGCTGGATTACGGGCTAACCAACCGGTTGTTGAAGCAAGTGCGGGATGAATACCTGTTGGACTACGCGGCCTCTCGGGTGGTGAAGGTGTTTGGGGATGTGGTGACGCGGGAGAATCCTTTGGCTGCGGCCGACGTGGAGGTGTGGCGGCAGGGGGTGGCGGACCTAATTTCGCAGTCTTTGGACCGGTTGGAGGTGGAGGTGGTGGAGCGGGTTTTTGACCTGCTCAATTTTGGCGTGTGGGGCAAGTTCGACCTGCCGTTGGGGGAACGGGAGGGATATTTAGGCAACACGATTTCCGGCAGCGACCGAGAGGGGTATAGCGTTCCCTGCGCGCAGATGGGGTGTGCCCATATCGAGTTTTCCACTCAGCCGGTCGTGCATGGCAAGCGCTGGATCTGGGGGGAGCAGGAGGTGGAAGGAGGGTACGGCTGGCCGTTGGGGGAGCTGAACGGCGGGGTGGAGCCGACGGGCAGGCATCCGATTACGGACGATTTCAAGGTGGTGCTGTTGGAGGTGAGCGAGCAGGGGAGTTCGGCGCAGTTTGGGATTTACTTTCGGGTTTGCATCAAGACGATGTTTATCGATTCCTGCTCACCTTATTTCATCGGGCCGTTTCCTTGGTTTGGCTATCGGGAGGGGGATTGGATATTGATCGGGATGACGGAGGGAGCGTCGAGTCCCAACCCTCCGGCTCCGCCTGCGGTGCCGCCTCCGCTTCAGCCCAATCCGGAGCCGGTTCCTTCACCGCAGCCGACTGCGACCCCGACTCCCGAAGTGGTGGTTTGCGAGGGGGATTTGGTCAATCCGGCTCCAGGGCATCCGGTGTCTTCTGAGTTTGGCTGGAGGGTACATCCGGTGACCAAGCGAAGGCGCAGCTATCACCAGGGCATCGACATCGCGACTCCTTCAGGAACTTCGATTCAGGCCGCTTGCGATGGAGTGGTGTTTATTGCTGGACCCGTGGATGGATACGGACTGTATGTTTCCATTCGCCACGGGAACGGTCTCACCACTGGATACGGTCATTTAGATCGGATTGGTGTAGTGGTAAACCAGAAGGTCAGTCAGGGAGAAACCATCGGGCGTTCGGGCAATACCGGACGCTCTACCGGGCCTCACCTCCACTTCGAAACCTTTGTATACGGCGAGCCCAGAAATCCCAGAGAATTTATCGATTTTTAGGAGCAGGCTATGTCATCTTGCAAATTCATCTCCTTGTTGTCGATGGCGATCGCCCTATCGGTTTCTCAGCAAGTCAACGCAAATCCGTTGAATAGAGTTCATCCCTGTCTTCCAGAGGGAGCGGAGAATGTGCAAGTTCGGGGTGAGGCTTCCCTGAACGAACTTAATTACTACTATCTGGGAGCCGATTCGCCACAAGGCTATATTATGATGGCAATTTCAGCGGGTACCGAGGCGGATTGCCAAGTTTTAATTGCTGCAGATGATGGCGAAACTCCGCTTCACGATGCGATGCCCCAGCAAGTGGCCAAAGAGCTCCTGTTGGAGAATTACCAATTAGCAATTGAGGAAGCCGGAGGGAAAGAGATTTTTGAGAATGCTCTCAACGAGGGAGCGGGTGGGTTTGAGATCTACAACGTTTATTCAGAAGAAGAGCTTTTAGTGTTTGAGGAGCTGGGGATCGCAGTCGATCCCCACTACACATTAGATGCGACAGATCCCAATATTGATGAGGCGATTGCGGCATTTCTTGCCAGCGATCCCCAGCGGAAATACGTCAATTCAGTTCGGCTAGTTGATAATTACGCGATCGCCCGTTGGGTCTTGTTCGACCGCAGCGGCAAGATGGTCGGTCAAAAGGTAGAGGAAGAATGGCAGGTGCTAGGATTCACCACCGAAGACGACGAACCGATGACCCCTGACAGCTGGCAGGCTCGGTTTGGTATTCCCCTCGAAACCGCTCGCAAGTTGCTGGAGGAGTAGGTATGGCCGAACCAACCTCCCAATCTGCAACGAATTCCATTACTCACCAACTCGGCTCCTTTGCCACATCCCCCAACGGTCTGCTGCTGATTGGCTGCGTCGTTCTGCTGGCTCTTTTGGGGCTGGTTCCTCGCAAGCCAAAAGGGCAGATCGCTCGGGGTAAGTTTGCCGGAACTAGAGAACGCACCCGCGCCAGAAAGCTGGCGATCGCTCAGCTGAAGCAGCAAACCCACAACGAAGTGGCGCTGTGGATTGGCGAACCGCCCAAGGCAAAGACCGTCAAAAGTCGGGGCAAGTCCCAATACATTCACCCTCCCCATGCCAAAACTTTCTACGTTCCCGACGCTCAGCGGGGGGTGTTGGTTTGTGGCGGCCCCGGTTCCGGCAAGTCCTTTTCCGCGATCGAGCCTCTGGTGCGCTCCTCAATCCGGCAGGGTTTTCCCATCCTGCTCTACGACTTCAAATACCCCCGCCAAACCTCCCGCTTGGCCGGTCTCGCCCGAGATCGCGGCTACGAAGTCTCTATCTTTGCTCCCGGCTATCCCGAATCCGTCACCTGCAATCCCCTCGATTTTCTCGACAGCGAAGGGGATGCAGAAACGGCTCGCCAGCTGGCGGAGGTGTTGAATGCCAATTTCAAACGCATCTCCAGCAGTACCGGTTCCGTCTCTGCCGACAATCCCTTCTTCGATAACGCTGGCGTTCAACTGACCGAGGCGATTTTGATGCTGGCGAAGGGCTCTCGCTATCCCGATATCACCACCTGCACTTGCCTGCTGCAGCTGGAGAATTTGGCAGCCCGCTTGTCGGAAGCGGAGCTGAATTACTGGGTAAAAACCAGCTTCGGGCAGTTGATCGCGACGGCGGGAAGTCCCGAAACCATTGGGAGCATTATCAGTACGGCGTTTGTGAATTTCAATCGGTTTATGAAACCGGGGCTGCTGTCAGCCTTCTGCGGCAAGACCACTATGCCTCTGGATTTCCAGGGCAGGCAGATGCTGGTGTTCGGGATGGACCGGCAGCGGCGGGATGTGGTGGGTCCGCTGGTAGCGACGATCTTGCATTTGATCGTGGAGCGGAACGTGTCTGCGAGGCGATCTCGACCGCTGGTGGTGGCTCTCGACGAGCTGACCACGTTCTATCTGCCTCGCTTGGGTCACTGGTTGAATGAAAGTCGGGAGGACGGGTTTGTGGGGCTGCTGGGATTTCAGAATCTGGCGCAGCTGGAGCGGATGTGGGGGAAGGAGGGAGCGCGGATCGTGATGGCAGGGGCAGGGACGAAGATGTGTTTCAATCCGCAGGAATTCGAGGCGGCGGAAACCTTCTCAAAGTATCTAGGGGAAGAGGACGTGCGGCTGAAGCAGAAATCCAGAGGACACAGTGGCGGTAAGGGGAGTAGCAATGTCAGCGACCAGGACCGTACTCGCAAGTTGTTCGATACCAATCAGATCCTTACCCTGCCCACCGGTTCTTGCATTGCAGTTTCTCCTGGCTTGGCTAGCAAACATCAGGCCAGCTTGCCCGCCCGATTGTCTGTCAGCATTTCCAGACGGGAATTAACGGAGGTGGAGCGATCGCGAGCTAGGTTTGAGAAAGATTTGCTGCGATTGAGACGGAAGCATCAAGGGAAGCCGATGTCGGAGGGAGAGTTGAAGTGCCGCTACGACGAAGCAGAACGACTGCTGCCCGCCCCCAAGCATGCGTCTTCTCCATTCAAGGGCTTTCGAATGCCGGGGCCTGAAGGGGCTAACAGGAATTCTGCAGTGAGAGGGCATCAAGGATGATTCCCCCCTCCCTTCCCCTTAATAGAAAGAAGCCAGACGAGGCTTTGCTGCAGTCAAGGGTGGAGCGCAGCGGAAAGGGAACCGGCCCTTGATTGCAGCGGAGTGGCTGGCAGTTTTTTGCAGGGGGAACGGGAGGTTTAGCAATGAAAGACGAGATTCTGGACTACAGCATTGTGGAGCACTTGCCGGATGGGAGCCAGCGCTTCTGGACGGAAGAGCAGTTTCGACAGGCTTACGGTTGCAGCTTTGAAAAGTATCGAGACGAGCGAGAAGGGAAGTCGGGTCAGTTCTGGGGTTCTCTGCGGCGATTGTTGGGGCTGCTAGGGAAGGGGCTTTGGCTGTTGTTGAAGGTTGCGTTTGCGGTGGTAGTTGGGGCGATCGGATTGGCTGGTCGGGCGATCGGAGCTGTTGGTGAAGGTATTTTTGCGGGAGTCCTGGGGGTTTTGCTGAGTCGCTAAAGATGATAAATCATCGACGTAGCCGTACAAATCCTTTAATTGAAATCCTTCACCTATCCAGAGGGCTTTGTACCCCTTGCCCTCCTCTGTTCAAGACGTGAGTGTAAATCATGGTTGTTTTGACATCTTTACGGCCTAACAACTCTTGAATGGTCCGGATATCGTAGCCACCTTCTAAAAGGTGGGTCGCAAAGCTATGACGAAACGTGTGGCAGCCTACCCGCTTTTGCAATCCAGCATCGCGGACTGCTTGCTTGACCGCCTTTTGCAATCCGCTTTCGTGTAAGTGATAGCGGACAACGGCTCCACTGCGAGGATCTTGGCAGAGGCTTGAGGATGAGAAAACGAACTGCCAGATCCATTGGCGGTTGGCATTGCGGTATTTTCTGGCTAGGGCAAAGGGTAGTGTCACGGCTCCGTAGCCCCGCTCTAAATCTTGTTGGTGAAGGCGTCGGACACCTTGCAGGTGTTCTTGCAGCTCGTCAGAAATACTGGCCGGTAGCACGGTCACTCGGCTTTTTTGACCCTTTGTGTCCCGCACGAGAATTTGATGCTGGGAAAAGCCCAAGTCTTTGATCCGTAGCTGCATTGCTTCCCGCAACCGCAATCCACTGCCGTAAAGCAACTGGACAATAATCCGGTGGACGCCAGACATCTGCCGAATGACCGAACGCACTTCCTCGACCGTCAGGACTGTGGGCAGTTTACGAGAGCGCTTAGCTCTGATGGCATCGATCCTGTCATCCAAGGGGAGTTGGAGAACCTGTTTGTATAAGAAGATAAGTGCGCTGAGGGCTTGATTTTGCGTGGAAGCAGCGACGTGCTGTTTAACAGCCAGATGGGTTAGAAACGCCTCAATTTCTGGGACTCCCATGTCTTTGGGGTGGCGCTTGTTATGAAACAAGATATAACGCTGAATCCATCGCACTTAGGTCTGTTCCGTCCGGTACGAGTAGTGTTTAACGCGAATCGCATCGCGTACTCGATCGAGTAGTTTTTTGGGACGGGAGTGGGACTGCATTCAGTAGGGAGCGTATAGATTTATGCATTGACTCTAAATAGATGCGGTCTTCAGCAGGAAGGATGATTATATGGAATCTTTCAGCCTAATCACCCAAAATCGGGGTGTTAGACTGACGTAATTCCACCTAAACAGCCTGAGAAGGGTATTAGGCTGAATTTTTTCCACCTAATCACCCGAAGCGGGATCATAGGTAGAAATTTTCTTTCTACTTAATTAGGTAGGGCGCTAGTCCGACACAGATAGGGTCAGGCTGCTCTGGAACGATTCCTTGCCAGACTGAGGGTCCTTCAATGAAGCACGGCGAAGAAGCTAATACAGAGAACGGGGAGGCCCACTTTCTCGACAACGTCGAAGTGGAGGAGATATTCGCAGCGGTGCCAGAGCTTCTGAATGAGTCAGATCGGGGTGCCGTCCTGATCTGTTCCAATTACGTTGATGAACTCCTGAAGCGGTGCTTTGAGCGTATCGCGCCGCCTGGATTCAGCAGAAAAGAGCTCAAGAGTCTGTTGCGCTATCCAGGAACTCTGAGCACCTTCTCAGGAAAGGTCCAGATTGCTCTCGTTTGCGGCCTCATTCCCCTCGACCTTGGGGGCTCGATCAATCAGCTTCGCGATCTTCGAAACAAGGTGGCCCACTCTGGCGAAGCCTTTCGACTCAGGGATAACTGGGATCTGATCCGGGCGATCTTCGATCTTGGTCCGGGAGTACCGACTGGGATCAATCGCATGGCCCTCGAAGTCCTCTTTAAGGATGCGGTCGGTCAGATTCTGAAACTCGACAAGCCCTTGGGAGAGGAGGGCGAGAAGATGTTCAGCAGTCCGGCCGAGGTGATCGACTACATCAAGGAGAATCCCAAGGTAGTTGCTCCTTTGGAGGATCGAGTTCCCAGGATGGAGTTGGTGATCGGAACGGCGATGATCGCTGGACTCATTGTCCACCATCGAGATCGATGGGCAGCGAAGACAGATCTACAGAAGGAAAGCTGAGCGCCCTAACAAACCTGAGTTCGATATAAGGGTCTATTTTCGACTATTTGACAAAAGAATCAGGGTTACAGGCTACGAGAGAATAAGGACTCGAGCTTACGTCGAACTCAGGTTAACAAACGGAATGAACCGGACAAAAACACATCGCCGCTTCGCGCCTCCGGTTCTCGCCGGTTATTCCGGGGGCCGTTATACGGCTCCCTATTCCTTCTCTGTGTCTTCTTTGTGTTCGTCCTCTGGCGGGTCTTCTTGCTCTCGATCAACCAATTTGCGCAATTCGTCCGCTTCGATAGATCGTTGAGATAGCGCATTGCGAATCAGTTCCAAATCAACTGGTGATCGCGTTAACATCTCCCGGATACGTTCCGCATCAATGGATGGTCGCACAAGTGCCTCTAGAATCCGCTCCACGTCGAAGGCTGGCCGCGCAAGAGTCTCTAGAATTCGCTCCTTAATGAGGCCTGCATCGACGGAAACCTGAGCATCCCTCAATGCCGCAAAACGCCGTGCTCTCTCGTCGGCGGCACGTTCGATCTCTTGAACCGCCTCATCAGAAACTTCTTTCCCAAGCTCCTTCGCGCGTTCCACGAACGATTCTGTTGAGTACAGGTACATGTCATTTCCCGTGACTCTCCGAAATTCTTGACGCAATTCTGGACGTGGCCCAATGCGTCGATCATTCACAATGGCCCACCAATCGCGCTTCTGATCGTCGGTCACAAGTATCGCTGGTTTGTTCTCTTTCTCAGCGTGACTCAACAATTGCTTCCAGATAATCAAATCCCCATATCTGTCTGGCTCAGGTTTCTTCAAATCTCCATAGCCGGGCGGCACTTTGTCCTCGTATCTCTGCGCTCCATCAATGAATAGCTCCTTTAGTGCCTTTTCATCCCACTCATCGCCGACACGGCCGTCAAAAATCGTTGTGATTCTTGTGCAGATGTCATCATTTGAAACTAGACCGAGAAGTTTGTCTTCCCCGACTTTCAAGGCCGACTGCACTTCAGATACGACTTCTTCAAATCTCGTTGCAAGGTTTGGATCGATGTATGGGTGTCGGCGCTTTGCTTTTAGCTCTCCACCCGCTCGATCGAGAATTTTGCGCATCTCCTCGTAGCGTTTTGCTTCCTTTAAAATTATTCCGGAACGGTTTTTGTGATATTCGGCGGCAACTTGATGCGGCAACCATAATCGCTCAGAATATTCTGCGAGCAACTCAATGACTTCATTTGCAGTTGCCGACGAATACGTGTACAGATTCAACATCACGTTTGCGTCAACAACGACTATTGCGTCAGACCAGATCGACGCAAATTCGTCATCCGACGGTGTGTAATGCCCATGAAACTTGTCTTTCATCGCTATCCCCTTATACTCCGTGTTGGGGAATCTACCACCGTATAACAACGGGTTGAACCGGAGCCCTCAAAAACGCAATAATTGTACTCAATGTTTTCTGTTCGGGCCCAGTTAACCCAAACGTTAGACAGATTCGCTAACCTGACTCCATTTTTAAGCTGTAATGAATGTTGAATAGCTTCATTACAGCTTTGAATTGTGCAAGAGCTAAGTATTATGAGTAGGTTTGAAGGAAATATTGCAGGTAAGAATATAATCACTTACTCGCCTAAAGGAAATAGGCGTTATTCTGCAGGTGACATAGCCCAATATCTTAGACAGTTTAAGCTTTGCGATGCTCTTAGACTTATAGGAGAGATATCCAAAAATATTCACAAGTCAAATCAAGGAGTATGTTATGAAAGCGGCGTACCGGTTTTTAATGGGGTCTTGGCTTATTTGTCAATGCTACTGATTGAGAATTCCAACGATTACCGTAGCAAAGATATGACCATAAAGGAGCTATTGAAAGCAATTGATATGTTTTTTGGGCTTCCAGATCCTTTTGAAGAAGATGAAAGTAATCCCCAAGGCTGTTTTGTTAGATTTGGTGCATCTCAGTTTGACTATGATCGTGAAGCTCGTCATCTACTACCAAGGACTTTAATCATATATAGAGACTTATGGAATACTGTAGCGGATAAGAGTAAGGTTGACGTAGATGCTGCGATTCAAGACATTTCTGGTTTAACTTTACAGGAAATCCTTATATTAGCTCTGGCATTTACAGGTAAAGCGGAAAAAGGTTTTTTTAGTTTATATGATGAACTAGAAAAGTATCCTGACTCTACCAAAAAATACTTTAAACTTGAAAAACAGCAAGCCTTTGTGGATTTTGTTTCTTGTAGTTACCAAGATTTTCGAACTCAGTCGAGAGACGACATTCCACCTGATGTAAGCTACAATAAATTTCGATTTAATCCCCTCTATCTTAAACCAGCAATTATTCCAGATCGAAACGTCAACCCTGGTTTCTCTCAAGTTTACATAACACCTATACCATCTTTGATTTATGAAAAAGTAACTAGAGGGCTTTATTTTTTATTGGCAGACTATTTTAGGACTGATAAAGGAAATCCATTTCGACGTTACTTTGGATATGTTTTTCAACAATACGTTGGCTTGCTGCTCAAAGAAGTCTTTGGTGAGAATAATGTAAAACAAGAATGGAGATATGGGACTAACAAAGAACCAAAGGATACACCAGATTGGTTTGTTATCCAAAATGGTTTGACTGTTTTAATAGAGGTGAAACAAGCAGGGCTTTACTTGAATGCAAAGAAATGGGGTGAACTACAAGAGATCCAAGATAATCTTACTAAAAGTATTGGATCTGGCGTCCATCAGATGTATGAATTTGAACATGACCTAGAAAACGGTTTGTGTACTTACCCCAATGAGTCCGATAATATTCAGATAACTGAGCGGTTAGTAGTCACTTATGACCGCTCTTACTTTCTTAATTCGATTTTGAGAGATGAGATTAGACAGTTGTATCCTTCAATTCCTAAAGACTATCATTGGCATACTATTGCGGTAGAGGAATTAGAATATTTTCTAGGTATTGTTGGTACGGAATTTATTTCAGCGTTAACAGAAAAGAAACTCGATGTTGAGGGAGATAGTATGGACTTTAGAGACTATTACTCTAGAAAATACTCTAAAGATGATTGTATGAATCCATATTTGGATACTGTTTACAATGGCTTTTTCTCTGACTTGGATATTTCAGGTTAATAGCTTGGTGAAACGGTTTACCCGCCTGCCTAACATTACGCAGGAGCGGACGGAACTCATAGTGGTCGTGCTTCAGCTAAGAG
Source organism: Synechococcus sp. (assembly GCA_051439605.1). GTDB lineage: Bacteria > Cyanobacteriota > Cyanobacteriia > Thermostichales > PCC-7336 > PCC-7336. The sequence goes on along the minus strand of JBFRWN010000088.1, from coordinate 106 downwards.
TGTGATGGATTATGGAAGGCGTAGATGCATGTGTCATGAGAGATGAATTGCCCCTTTTGTGAATCCCCCAAAGTCCACAAGCATGGTCAAACGAGTAAAGGGAGTC
>JBFRWN010000087.1:0-5971 GCA_051439605.1 Synechococcus sp. | reverse complement strand
AGCCTAGTCAGATTGGACAGCTGGGCGAGCGCCTCGGGAATCTCGCTGATTTGATTGGTGAAAAGGGAAAGCCTAGTCAGATTGGACAGCTGGGCGAGCGCCTCGGGTATCTCGCTGATTTGATTGTCGGACAGGTCAAGCGTTGTCAGATTGGACAGCTGGGCGAGCGCCTCGGGTATCTCGGTGAGTCCCAATCCGCTCAAATCAAGTTCAGTTGCCCCTTTCTCTAGCGCCGCTTCGATCTGTTCTACCGCTCTCTGATAAGCTTCATCCCTTGCCATCTCAGTGCCTCGATGTTGCCCCCCCATCTACCGACTCAGTTATATCTTGCATATCCTGCGCCAGGGCATTGAGAGCTGAGATGGGTCGGGGGTGACGAGAAACATTCAAGGATTCACTCAGGCAAATCGGAAAATAATGTCAGAACAATTAAACTGCTCGAGCACTATATTTAGAGTTTCAAGTTTCACTCTCTGCTGGTTCTTGGGCTCTCGCGCTCCCTTTGTGCTGGTCGGGAACTGTCACGCTGGAAAGCCCCAAGCTACGGGTATACATCCCCCCGACAACACCCCAAAATGCCACGTAGGCGATCGCCTGCACTCCATACAACCGTTCGCAGTAGCCAAACAGCGATCGCAGAATAAATCCCGGAAACTCTCGTTGAGGCAACGTATCCCTCAAGTCCCAAATTTGTGGCCCCAACCAACAGACATCTGAACCCGAACTACCCAGCACCGGACAAACCCCTCCAACAGTCCACATCCGATCCAACGCCAGCGTGGCTGCATCTAAATCCGCGAGGGCGGACATCACCAACCCCGCCACAATCGCCAGTAGCAAAATTCCCATAATTTTGAAGAACCGCGCCACATTGATGCGAATCCCCCAGCGAAACAGCAGCAGGCCAATGACGACTGCCCCAGTCAAGCCCAGCAGCGCTCCCAACAGCGACATCCACCCTTGCCGAACTTGAGCCAGCAGAAACAGGGCCAGCTCGATCCCTTCCCGCATGACAGCCACCCCAGCCAAACTGGCAATGCCCCAGGCTGCCCCCCGATCGCGATCGAGCACAGACGCTACCGCCCTTTCCGTTTCCCCCTTCACCGTTTTGGCTTGCCGAGCCATCCACACCAGCATCCAACTGAGTAAGGTAATTGCAACAATGCCGATCGCGCCCTCCAACAGGGGTTCAATTGCAGGGGCGTACTCGGGCTTAACCTCCCTGGCCCAGTTCACGCCAGACTTGAGCAGCAGCCCCACAACAACGCTGCCAATCAGTCCTGCGGTGATTCCGCCATAGACCCAGCGATACAGCTGTTGCTGCCCGACTCGATTGAGATAGGCCAGCACAATCCCCACTGCGAGGGAGGCTTCTACCCCCTCCCTCAGCGTGACAACAAAGGCTGGTATTGCAGCACTCCAATCCATCAGAAAGTGTTTCCAGAAGCTATAACGGGCCTGTGTTGTAAGAAACTGTTTTCCTTACCTGTGGTCGATCCCAAAGGGCTCACCAGCTGTTACTCGGCCATTCTTTTACCCTCTCACAACAATAGGATGATACTTTCGTGCTGGAGGCTACGCCTTACTCCCCAAGCAAGAGAGGTGCAGGTGGATATCGAACGGGTGTGTGCAATCGTGCAGAGGGCTTTATCCGACCAAAAGCTCACTCGCGCCGAACAAGATGAAATCATGGCAGCTGTACTGGCGGATGGTCGGGTGAGTCCTGAAGAGCGAGACCTGCTGCAGCAAATTCAAACCGATATTCGCCTGGGGAAGATTGAATCGGTAGATTGATGAGTATTCGCAAACTCTCGATCGGGGTCGATCGCCCTTTTCGGCTTCACAGCGATCGCGATTCCGGCCAAACACGTCGTCAAACTACCCGACACTCAAGGTCGGTGGCACCGCCTATACTAAGCTGACGCTGTGTTGACTTGATGCGCTCCATGAAGACCCCCTCCCCCGTAGAGGCTCTGAAGCAGTATTTCGGTTACGACCAATTTCGACCGGGCCAAGCAGAAATTGTCGATCGCGCGATCGCCCGAGAAGACCTCCTAGTCCTGATGCCCACTGGCGGCGGCAAATCCCTCTGCTACCAACTTCCAGCCCTGCTCACCCCCGGCGTCACCATCGTCGTTTCGCCACTGATTGCACTGATGCAAGACCAGGTAGCGCACCTACTGGATAACGGTATCGCCGCCACCTTCCTCAACAGCTCGCTGCCTGGAGCAGAAGCGAGAGCTCGAGAAAACGCCCTGCTGGACGGGAAATACAAACTGCTGTACGTCGCCCCCGAGCGGCTGTTGAACGAAACCTTTCAACCCACCCTCAGCGAACTGGCTAACGATGTCGGCATTGCCCGCATCGCCGTAGACGAAGCCCACTGCGTTTCCGAATGGGGCCACGACTTTCGCCCCGAATACCGCCAACTGCGCACCCTCCGTCAACGGTTTCCCTCCGTCCCCGTTACAGCGTTAACCGCTACGGCTACCGAACGCGTCCGCGAAGATATTGTCCATCAACTGGACTTAGGCGATGGTGACCCTTTTGTACACGTTGCCAGCTTTCACCGCACCAACCTGCACTACACCGTGCGCCCCAAGCCCAAGCAAATGTCCCTAGAAATCGTTCGTATGGTGCGGGAACTCAAAGATGGGTCGGCGATTATCTACTGCCAATCCCGAGCCTCCGTAGATAAGCTGGCGGATGCCCTACAGAAAGCGGGAATCTCCGCCCTGCCCTACCACGCGGGCATGGGGAGCGAGCTGCGGGCAGAGAACCAGACTGCCTTTGTACGGGACGATGCCCAGGTGATGGTGGCCACGATCGCCTTTGGCATGGGCATCGACAAACCGGACGTGCGCCTAGTCGTCCATGCCGATTTACCGCGCAATTTAGAAAGCTATTACCAAGAGTCGGGACGGGCGGGTAGAGATGGTTTAGATTCCGATTGCGTATTGTTTTTCAGCTACGGCGATCGCAGCAAAATTGAATTTTTAATTAAGCAGAAGTCTGACCCCGACGAGCAGCGCATCGCTCGCCAGCAACTGCGCCAAACCCTTGACTACGGCTCGTCATTCCTCTGTCGCCAACGGGTACTCGTCGGCTATTTCGGCGAAACGTTAGCAGAGGACTGCGGTAGTTGCGATAACTGTCTCAACCCAGTGCCGCTGGAAGATCGCACCATCGAAGCGCAAAAGTTTTTGTCCTGCGTCTACCGTTGCGATCAGCGTTTTGGCATGCGCTATATCATCGACGTTCTGAAAGGGAAATCTGACGATCGCATCCGTCGCAATCGCCACGACGAACTATCCACCTTCGGCATTGGTGGAGAACTGACCACCAAGCAATGGCAGGAGTTAGGTCAAGCGCTGCTGCATCAGGATTTCTTGATCGAGAGCACCGATGGCTACGGCACGCTGTCCATTGGCGATCTCGGCATGCTAGTGCTCAAGCGAGAGCTAGACGTCAAAGTCCCCCAACTGCGATCGTCAACCTCGGAGACTCCTGTCGTGCAGCGCAAAGAGGCGGAACCGCTCTCTGAAGATGAGGAGAACCTTTTCCAACATTTACGCAAGTTGCGCAAGCAACTAGCCGACCAGCAGTCCGTCCCCCCCTACATCATCTTTTCCGATCGCACCCTTAAGGCGATGGCCCAAGAGCAGCCGGAGACGTTGGAGGAATTTGGACAACTGATCGGGGTTGGTCAAAAGAAGATTAACCAATACGGACAGATTTTTCTGAATGCGCTGGATGACTATTTAGGCGCCCGACCTGCACCGGTTGATGAATTGCAGGTTGAAGACGACCAAGCTGAAGAGGAAGCAATCAACGCGGAACGGTGGGAAAGCGGAGAAGAGGTTGAAGAGATTGCCCCTCAGCCAAAAGCGAGCGCGATAAAGACCTTACCTGTGAGGAACGATCGCCCCCAATCCGAGGAAGAGGATTTATTCTCTCCTCGCAACTTCTCTCTCTATCCGGTGTACGAATCAGGAGCCCCTAGAGCTACTGCAGTCGAGGAAAAAACCACCCACCAAGCACGGATAAATGGATCGTCAGTGGAGATCGAAAAGCCCGTAGAGCTGTCACAGTTCATTACCCTCAGTGCCACTCAGCAGGAAACGCTGCGGCTACACCGGCAAGGGTTATCAGTCGATGAGATTGCGGAGTCCAGGCAGTTGAAACCCAAAACCATCCTGACCCACTTATCTCAGCTCTTAGCGGCAGGTGAAGCAGTGGATATTGATGCGATCGTGACTCCAGAACGGCAGCGACAAATCTTTCGAGCCATTTTTGATGTGGGTAGTTATGCCAGCCTGACTCCAATTCGAGAGCTGCTGGGAGAGTCCTTTAGCTTTGAAGAAATTCGTTTGGTTCGGGCGGTTTTATTTGGGCAAAGTTAAGAGACTAAATCCAGTGAAGATATCCACCATAGTTTCCGCTCGTTAAAATTAAACAGTCACAGGTGCGTTGTACAACCTCGCTTGAGCAACAAGTCTCACACTATGAGTGAAACCTACTCAACAGACTTTATTTCATGGACTGCCAAAACAGCACAGCTTCTAAGAGAAAAGCGCTGGCATGAAGTCGATACCGCTCATCTGATTGAGGAGATAGAAGACTTGGGCAAGAGCGAACGACGGGCTATTGTCAGTCAGCTCACTCGTCTTCTGTTGCATTTACTGAAGTGGCAGTACCAACCTCAACGGCGCTCCGATACTTGGCTAGACTCCATCACCGATGCGCGTACCCAGCTCGAGCTGGCACTCGAAGATAGCCCTAGCTTACAAAGCTATCCCGCAGAAAAACTTGCAGACAGTTACCAGCGGGCTCGACGTCAAGCTGCTAAGCAAACCGGCATGAATCGATCTGCCTTTCCAAACGTTTGTCCGTATTCTCTAGAGCTAGTGTTGACAGAGAGCTGGCTACCGGAAAACTAACGGTCGAGATCGGCAACAACCCCCCCGATTTTCAACGGCCAATTGGGACAATTGTTCTCCATAAAACAGTACGTCGACAGCAACTGTCACCAAAATAGAATAGAGCTCGAGCGATCGAACCATGAACATTTTCCGCAGAAACACCCGCCGAAAGTTTTTGGCCACTGGTCTATCAACCGCATTTGGGGCGATCGGCGTATCAAGAGTTCGGCGGCAGCCGCAGCAAGCATCTGACTTGTCAAACAAGGGTGTATCGCCCAATGCACACTCATCGATAACCTTACCGACAGCAATGCCGGAGAGAAAACTGGGTCGTACCGAGGTAGAGCTACCTGTTTTGGGGCTAGGGGGGGGAGGAAAAACTCCGCTGTCGGAACCCGAACGGGAACAGGAAGCGTTGGAGCACATTCAAACCGCACTAGAGTTAGGGATTCGCTATTTCGATACGGCGGCGGGCTACGGAGCAAGCGAATCTCATTTAGGAAAAGTTCTGCCCCCCTATCGGGATGAGATTTTTATCGCCAGTAAAACCGGAGTTCGCGATCGCGATGGTGCATGGCGGCAGCTCGAGCGATCGCTGAAGCGGCTGAATACCGATTATCTCGATCTGTGGCAATTACATCATGTTTCGTTTGAGTCAGAACTTAATACGCTGTTCGGGTCAGATGGAGCCATCAAAGCACTAGAAGAAGCGAGGGAACAAGGATTGGTTCGCTTTAGCGGCATCACCGGCCACCACGAACCCGAGATTATTGCGGAAGGGCTGCGGCGCTATCCGTTCGATCACGCTCTGATCCCCGTCAATGCAGCGGATTCCCATCACCCTCGTCCGTTTATTCCCAGCGTGCTACCGCTGGCTCGAGAAAAGAATGTCGGTATCACGGCGATGAAGGTTCCGGCTTACGGTCGCTTGTTCAAACCAGGGGTCCTGGATGGGATGCATCAGGCGCTGGGCTATGCTCTATCGCAACCGGGGGTTCACTGCGCGATCGTTGCTGCAAATACGATCGCGCAACTGAAAGAAAATGTGC
>JBFRWN010000086.1:0-5805 GCA_051439605.1 Synechococcus sp. | reverse complement strand
CGGGAACAACTGCCGAATCAGCTCGATTTATCTGATTGAGTTCTCAAGCTGGCTATGCAAGTCGACAGTTCTGATTGGTTACATCCAAAACCCGTAACCAGTTGGTTGTGTACGCAAGCCCCCTTGGTTAGAGGAGTGAATAAAATTCACCAAACTACCACAAAACTTTTTTGCAAGAGGTCTCTTCATATCGCAGCATAATAAATGGGTTTGATCGCTTCCCAAAGCCATTATTCTGGCGTCTCATTTTAGCCTGTTTTAGTGCCCTATTCGTCTATTTTTGAACCACACCCCTTTAGGCTAGGACACGGGTCTGGTAGTAGGCCGAGTATGTGATGAAGTGTTGCCAAGTAGAATCATTTACATAGGGCAAATGCTAAAATTATTATGATTTTTAGAGGGTATTTAATATGTGGCGGGAACTAGTTATCAACGACATTGCGGACGTTGAGGACGCTTCAGACCTAACCGACATCGACATCAAGCACGCAGAGCGGATTATGGGTGGAGGCATGCCATTATCGAGGGGGTTATATTACCCAGACGGAACAACAGACGGTATCAATTTTTCTTACGAATTTTCTTACGAAAATGAGGATGAAAAATTGAATCTGAGTTTGCATGCGTAGCCAGTGACACTATGACGATTAAACTTACTCGATTGGGGTTGAAAAATAGTACAATAAGCTAAGTTAACTGAGATAATTCCTAATTATCTACCTCCTTCTTGCGGTCGAGCAATTAGACCAGCATTTTGCTTGGAGTAATTTTGAAGTTGAATCGGAACGGGCCTGACATGCCAGATTTTCTCGGCGTATTCTCGAATCGAGCGATCGCTAGAAAATTTGCTCATGCGTGCAACATTGAGAATTGACATCTGCGTCCAGTTCTCGAGATCTCTGTAGGCCGTATCGATGCGCTCCTGACAGTCGATATAAGACTGATAGTCCGGCAGCAGCAGGAAGGGATCTCTGAACAGTAAAGAGTCAACAATCGGTTGGAACAAGTCGCGATTTTCGTGAGAAAACATGCCCGAACTAATTAAGCCGATTACCTGTCTCAGTTCAGAATTGGATTTATAGAAGTCCCAAGGGTTGTAGCCACCGGACTTGAGACGGGCAATAGACCTCCTGCAAAAAAGATCCACCTGTAAATTATTCGGGGATAGTCATACAGCGTGGCTTTTAGAGAGTTGCAACAAAGACTTGGGCTGCCGACTTACGTGACTTTCTGGAATATCGATTCCTCTCCCATACTGTGCCAAACCGCTCATCCCCGAATAATTTACAGGTGGGTGGATTGTTGTCTTCCCTCTGGGCTCACTCGTAGGGCTAGCATTTCTCGCTTGGGTCTTCGTATATTTCGACATTATCTTTAGCCCTTACACTTAGAGTCTGTCCCCAGAAACAAACAAAGCTCGTAGAACGGACGATATGAATATTCGAGTTGTTCAAGATGACGATATCGATACTCTCTTTGAAATTAGAACCAGCGTCGTAGAAAATTATCAATCCCGCGAAGAGATTGCCGAACTGGGCATTACCCCGCAGTCCGTTTCCAAGATGTTAAAAGCAGACTGTTGTGCGTGGGTTGCTGAGATTGGCGATCAGCCGATTGCCTTCTCAATCGCGAATGCTAGTGAAAAAACGATTTTTGGCATATTTGTCCTTCCTGCTTTTGAAGAACAGGGGGCTGGGCGTGCCTTAATGCAAGCTGCTGAAAATTGGTTGTTCTCGCAGAATATTGAAGAGATTTGGTTAGTTACAGGCAACGATCCGAACTTGAGAGCCTATGGTTTTTACCTCCATCTCGGCTGGATACCAGTTGCTGTTGAATCTGAAGGAGACTTCAAAGGAGAAATAAAATTTGTTAAACGGCGTAACGCCGAATAGCGCATTTCCTCTTGGAGAGCTGGTTCGTGCTTCAAACTCAACGTCTGATTTTGAGAAGCTGGCAAAGCTCGGATCTAGAGCCGTTTGCCCAGATGAATGCGGATGCCGAAGTGATGAAATATTTCCCGGTAGTCCTTTCACGACATGAGTCTAATGAGCTGCTTGGACGAATAGAGAATCATCATCAAATCCACGGGTTTGGTTTGTGGGTCGTAGAAGAGATATCGACAGGAACTTTCATCGGTTTTGTTGGCTTAAACGTGCCATCTTTTCAGGCCCATTTCACGCCAGCTGTTGAGGTTGGATGGCGATTAGCAAGACCATTTTGGGGTAAAGGATATGCGACGGAGGGAGCCAGGCAAGCGATCGGCTATGGTTTTGAAGTACTGGGCTTGTCCGAAATCGTTTCATTTACATCGCATTTGAACTTGCGATCAATCGCTGTCATGAAACGACTTGGTATGACCTATCGGGCAGCCGATGACTTCGACCACCCTAGATTGCCGTCAGGCCATCCTCTTCAACGACACGTGTTGTACCGCCTGAACAGAAGTTTCTGATAGTAGGAGTCTTAAATATTGTTCTTGACTTTCAAGGCAATAACACCTCCAAAAACAAAACTGATTGGCTGAAAATCTCGCGATCGGGGGCTTGCACGCAATCAATTCCTTGCACACTGCCCACAGAGGAGCCATTTGCAGCGTACCTAAGATAATCTGCAGCGGATGGCTAGGAACGAAGTATGACGCTGCTTCTTGCGGATTTTGTGGGGTGACTTGCTGGTCTTTGCTAAAACGCCATAGGCTTATAGTTAAAAGGTTTCAGCCATTCCAGTGTTGTGCAAATTTTCCCCTACAGGGACTGCGATGGTCCGTTTATGGGTGGATTTAGGGCAATAAGCAAGGATTTGTACGTCGCTGAGATTTGCCCTAAATCTGGAAATGCCTTTTATATCAAGGCTTTCAAGCTCTCCACAAAATCTGCAAGAACCAGACTCGTTTCAAGAAAAAGATGAAGCAGAAACTAGTGAAACTGATGGACAAAATCTTGTTGCGCAAGCGCTCTCTGATTGAGACAGTCAACAATCAACTGAAGAATATTCTTCAGATCGAGCATTCTCGTCATCGCAGTATCTGGAATTTCTTGGTAAATCTCCTGTCTTGACACGTGGCCTACACTTATTTACCCACTAAGCCTTCTTTGGACCTTGATTTCAAAGGTCTCAAAGCACTGCCGCCTGCTCTCTTCTAGTAAGTCATTGCTGTCGAACTGACGTCCCGTTAGGGTCGAGTGACAGGTCACCCTGTCACCCTCCCATTCAAAACCGTGTTTACTACTTTCGCAGTACACGGCTCCTCAACAATACGGCTGTTGTCATCAGTACCATCGACCTACCTGCTTAGGTAACTAAACAGCAGACCTAAGTATTGGAGGAGTCCTCTCTACCCGACCAAAAAGAAACACCTTGAATAGGGATAGCTCCTACACTTAGAAGTAAGAGCTGATGTTCAAGCTATGAATCCAACAGAATTGCCCAAAGTCATGGTTGCAGGAGGAACCGGATATATCGGCGGTGGGGTTCTGGAAGTGTTAAACAAGCGGGGGTTTTGGGTGCGGGCGTTGTGCCGCAATCCAGACCGACTGCGAGACTGTTCCCACTGTAATGACATTTTTGTAGGTCATGCCACTTGCCCTGAAACCCTCACAGGACTCTGCCAGGGAATTGACGTAGTATTTTCTTCCCTTGGCACGCGATCGTTTCGCCGGAAACCAACGATCTGGGAAGTAGATTACAAGGGAAATCTGAATCTTCTGGAGGTGGCAAAACGAGAAGGGGTGAAGCACTTCATCTTTGTGTCTGTGGTAAGGGGAGCAGAGATGGCCCGGATGAGTCCGATCGCCCAGGCAAGGGAGCAAGTGGCCCAGGCGGTTCGAGCATCGGGTCTGGATTATACGATCTTTGCTCCGACCGGTTTTTTCAATGACATGGCAGAGTTCTTTTTGGCCGCCCAAAACCGGGGAACCATTCGTCTGTTTGGCGATGGTCAAGGACGAATTAATCCGTTGAGTGCCCTGGATTTTGGCGAGGAGGTTGTCCGGGCGATTATAGAGCCGGAACAGAGAAACACGATCTGGGAAGTGGGCGGTTGCGAAACTTTTACCCATCGCCAGATTGCAGAGTTAGCCTTTCAAGCCCTGGGCAAGCAACCTCACATTCAGACCTTACCAGCCTGGGCGGTCAGTTTGATGGCGGCTTTGATCCGCCCCTTCAACTACAATGCCTATGCCCTCTTCAAGTTTTTTGAATTCATTGCCCGCACCCCAGATGCGACAGGCACCGCGATCGGCTGGCGACGGTTAGCGGATTTCTTTGCCAATCTGGCCCAGGGAATGTCTCTGGTGGAAGCAGAGCGCGCCTTATGTCCATCTCCCGCAACAACTCACCCTGAAGCCTCAACCTTGCTGGCATCTGTTGCACTAACATCCAGGGTGAGTGAAACCGCCAGGGCACAACTCCGTATCCGCTTTGAGCAGTTTGCCCAATTACGGGATCAATACGGTAAGGCAAGGGCTTTGGAGCTGCTGCGAAAGAGGTTAGCCGAACGCCAAAAAACGCTCATGGGGCCGTTGATTACGGATGTTTCTCTGTCGAAGGGTTTTCGCCATGCCATCCCAAATTTTGAGCAGTTGGGCATGGACATGGAAGTCGTCGACCTCTCGAACCAGGTTAAGGATGCAGTACTGGAAATTCAGCGCATTTGTCCCTATCGGGAACTAGCAGCTGAGTTTGGGCTACCCTCCCCCTGCGAGATAACCTGCGATCTGGAAGTGGAAGCGATTCAACAGGCATTTCCTGAGATCAAAGGCCAGATCCTCAGTAAGCTCGCGAATGGAGATAGTGCCTGTCTGTTCAAGTATGAGCGGGCGGTCTACCAAGCGGATAGGGAAGCGTAATAGATTGCGGCTTGGTGCAAAAAGGACCAAAGTTCCGCTGGACTTTACCCTACTCTCTCAGGACGCTCGCTTCGCATAAATGTTCGGTGGTTTAGGAAAAACCGCAGCAGCTCGAGATAAGGAGCCCCCAACTGTCGACGCAGGAAGAAGTAATTGCGCAACCGAGAGTTAAGATTCTCCACCATCGAACTGGCTCGTGGCATCTGTCGCATCGCCTCCATCACTGCTTCGAGAATCGGAAGAAAGCGACCCTTGAGCTGGTGGTGAAGCTGGTTCCAGCGCTGCCAGTAAGCTGTGCTGGAGATGGACTTGCGCTGAAGTAGACAAACTTCTCTCACCCAAACCAAAGGCACAGCATACCGTTCGGCGATCCCCGCCAATTTGTCGTCGAGCAGTTTGGCAAACGCCAACAACCTCTCTTGTTGGTTGTGCAAGGCCCTTCGAAAGGGTGCGTTCCGATGGGGGCATTGACCCTCCCGCAGCTTCAGCTCGGCCACAATAAACCCCCACCTGTAAATTATTCGGGGATGGACATGCTGCATAGCTTTTAGAGAGTTGGAACAAAGACTTGAGCTACCGACTTACATGACTTTTTGAAATATCGATTCCCCTCCCCTATTATGCTGAATCGCTCATCCCCGAATAATTTACAGGTGGCAAAATCTTAGCGAGACGGTTTGAAATCCTCAAGAAAAAGCGGTTCTTGTTTACGGAGTATCTCAACTTCCCAAAGGCTTCTCCCTATTTGGCTCCCCTCGATCATTCCCTACGCTTCTTGGATGAAAAACTCCAAACCTTTGGACAGTTTCGGCAGGAAACAACAGTGGACATTACCCTCAATGCCTGGGCAATTGTGAACAATCTGCGCAGCTTTCTGCCAGACGCTAAACGGGCGGGTCAGTCACTGGCAGAAATCTTTGGCGCGAAGATACAAGGATTGCCTTGGATGGAGGCTGTG
>JBFRWN010000085.1:0-7878 GCA_051439605.1 Synechococcus sp. | reverse complement strand
TATGGTTCAAGCTTGGATGACACTTTTGAGCGTCCATCAAATCCTCAAAGCCTTCACTGGCAGACATTTTTGAGAATTGAAAACTGTCCGAAGTGTTACCTTATTGCCGCTGCAAGTGAACCATGCCTAAGCTTTGATGTCTCGGTTAAGCAGGTGTACGCTAAGGGCGAAAATGAAGCGGTCGCAATTCTCCTTTCTGCGTTCTGGCGTAAAGTTGGTGGAAATGAGTGGAGAATAACACGGCGGCTTAACCGACTTAGCTTTCTAAAACCTTAAGGGCGAACGGAGCCCTAGAAAGCCCCAACTCCTAAACTTGTTCCTTTGCCAGGCCGTTTCATTCATCCAGATGCTCGGCAGCCGTTTGGTAGAGATCGAGAATGTGGCTATCGTCGAGGGTATAGAAAACTTTGCGCCCCTGCTTGCGATAGCGCACTAACCGCATCGAGCGCAACGTCCTCAGTTGATGGGACACAGCCGATTCGGACATCTCGACGATCGCCGCCAAATCGTACACGCACATCTCCCGTTGCGCCATAATCGACAGCAACCTCAGCCGATTGGCATCTGCCAACACCCCAAAGAATTCAGCCATCCTCTGAGCCTTAGACATGGAGAGTGGGGCTTCGATCTCCCGATCGTTAAGGATTTCATTCGTAGAACAAGGTTGTTTGCTCGGCAATTGAGCAGAAGGGCGATCGCTCTCAACCCGATCGTCCTGAGGGATTGATGTGTTTTGAGCAACCATTGCAGAATACTACGACTTCATCACTAGAATATCTGAGTATCCGTTCTGATGTTACGATTGAATATATGAGAGTATTTTCAGATATTTGATAGGAGGAAATCCAATGACGACCGTTACTCAAATGAAATGTGCCTGCGAGTCTTGCTTGTGCATTGTAGATGTCGGTTCGGCCATCGATAAAGATGGCAAGCACTACTGTAGCGATGCTTGTGCTAACGGACATTCCGATGGATCCACTGGCTGCGCCCACTCGGGATGCACTTGCCACCATTAAAAAGGCTTGGCAGAATCCCATTCGTTCGCACTGACTGCCAGAACTGGCCGATTGCTGTTGCAACAGCATCTCGTACCATCGTCGCACTTGTTTTATCCTTAGCTGTGGGTAAGTTATTTGGCGACAAGTATCTTGACCGTTTGACATCGAACATGTTGATCGGTAGCCACGGAGACACTGGCAGCAATTGATATCCCCTTGCTGCCAATGTCCGGTCAACGAATCGATCGGACACAGGTCAAGATCTACATAAAAGCGAGAGAGAGGTTATCAGCAGGAAGCTGTCACAGCCACATTGGGTATGTCGGTACGAATCCTAAGTATGGGTATAGGAGTCAGAACCTAAGTTGAGAACGAATAGGTTTGAAGCCGGTTAAGTTTTAGTCCATTGCTGGTATGAGGTGGTGGCAATATGAGCTTAGGAATTCAAGAACAAATTATTGCCCTTTGGATGGTATTTCTGTTTGGAATGGTCTTCCATACCCAATTGGCGTTAATGCCACTCCTGTATGTAGACAGCGTAGCAATGCCGAGCTACGAGGGCAAAGTACCCGTTTCTCATCTATGGGGGATGTTGGCGTTCTTCGCATTGCCGATGATTGCGATCGTGGCGACAGCCCTTAATGCATCGCCTCTATACAGAACAATCCACTTTGGCCTAACGGTTATCTATAGCGTTATGAATTTCTTGCACGTTGCCCTGGACCTGCGTGTGAAGCCGATTGAGTGGTATCAGATTGTATTGGTGAGTTTGGTCTTTGTTGTTGGTCTAGCCCTGAACTTCTTAGCTTTCCAATGGATGTTGCTGTAACAATTGCTAGGGTTCATCCAATGGCTCAACTGTCTGCATTACCATCGAAAAACTGCCCCTCTCGATCTCGACCTGGGTTTCCAGATGGTAGAGGGGGAGTTGGCCGTTTTTCCCGCTGAAGTTTTACCGCGCGTTGGAACCGGAAACCCCTTTTCCCCTGCCACTGTACGGCAAAGCTCAACAGATAAGTAGCAGCAGCAACCAAGATAATCGTTGCTCCTGATGTGAGATTCCAGAAATATGACAGCCATAGCCCCGCAGTAGTAAAAGCCATTCCCAGAAAGCTGGCCACTACCATCATCTTCTTCATGTCCCGAACGAACTGCCCGCTGATTGCAGCTGGCATCGTCAGGAGGGCAATCACCATAATGAGCCCCACCACTCGCATCAGCATCACAACAGTGAGCGCTACCATGCACATCAGGGTGAGGTAGATCGCGTCAACCGGTACGTCCAGCACTGTCGCAAACGTTTCGTCAAACAAAATCGCCAATAGTTCTTTGTAGAACAGCACCACTAACGTGACGATAATGATATCGAGGACCAGCATGATCGATAAGTCGCTCGATGGCACTGCCAAAATACTGCCAAACAGATAGCTCAACAGATCGGCTTTGTACCCCTCTGTTAGATCCACCAAAATAATCCCCAATGCCATGCCGATGGCCCACATCATGCCGATAATGGTGTCGGCCCGCTGTCGGGTTTTGCGCTGCACCAGCCCCATACCCAATCCCGCGGCAAGGCTGAACCCGATCGCCCCAAGTACCGGATTGAACCCAAAGAAATATCCCAAACCGATCCCGCCGTAGGCCGCATGGGCAATCCCGCCGCTAATAAAGACAATCCGGTGGACCACCACAAACGTGCCGACGATGCCGCAGGCAATGCTCACCAGCACCCCCGCAATCAGAGCGTTGCGCATAAATTCAAACTGGAGAGCCTCAATCATCGGGGAAACTCCTTAGGGCGCTTCGGTTGGTTGCGCATTTGTTCTGCGAGATTATGCTTTTGGAAAACCCGATGGGGAACACCGTGAGCTATCAAGTCCACCGGGCACTGATAGGCCAGCTCTAACATCTCTGCTGTCACCTGTTTCTCGCCGTGGTAGTACAGCTGCCGATTGAGACAGCCGACTGTTTTGACGCAAGAGGAAATCGCACCGATGTCGTGGGAAATCATCAAAATGGTGATGCGATTGTTCAGGCGTTTGAGCAGCTCGTAAATGTGACTTTCCATATGGGGATCGACGCTGGCCAGCGGCTCGTCGAGCAGCAGTATTTTCGGGTCTGTGGCGAGGGCACGGGCAATGTAGACGCGCTTGCGCTGGCCGCCCGAAAGTTCGCTTAGGGGGCGATTTCGCAGCGGCAGCATCTCGACGTTTTGCAGAGCCTCCGTGACCGCTTCCATATCCCGGACTGTATAGCGTCGGAGGAGTCGCCGTCGACCCAAGCGTCCTTGCAGGACCACATCCCCTACGCTGATGGGAAAGGAGCGATCGAATTCCACCGTTTGAGGGACGTAACCCAGATATCGTCGTCCATGTCGAACACTATGGCCCAAAATGCGGATTTCTCCCTGCATGGGTTGCAGCAGTCCCAGAAGCATCTTAAACAAGGTTGTTTTGCCGCTGCCGTTCGGACCAATTAACCCAATAAAGTCCAGCTCCTTGACCGAAAGGTTAATATCCTCTAGCACGGGCTGGCGATTGTAACCGGCCCAGAGATGGCGAATGGAGAGAACTTCTTTTTGCACAACCGCCACTCTTGCTCGGATCGTTCATTCTCATTATTTCAATCTGGACTTCATCCCGCTTGGATCGAGTCGCTTCGTCATTAGTACCAATCCAGAGGTTTTCGGAAGGCCAATTGCGATGGCGTTTTGCCTAGGTTGGAGTGCCACGCTCCTGTCCAACACTTCTGCAAAAGTTTCGGCAATATTACGCATATTCTCGAGCCAGTCATACTCTAGAGGACTAATCAGCAGTACTTCTCCGTCGATCTCTCTTGCGATGGTTTCGGCGTCCCTCGAACTCAGCTCGGGCTGAGCAAAGATAACCCGAATCTCCTCTTCACGGGCTTCGGCAATGAGTGCAGCCAACTCAGAGGCACTGGGTTCGGTACCGCCTACCTCTATGGGAAGCATCTCAAGATCGTAGTCGCGAGCAAAGTAGCCCCATGCAGGGTGAAAGACCATGAATTTGCGTTGTTTCACGCCTACCAATGCCTTACTAATGTCGGCATCGAGTATGTCAATCTCGCTGAGGAAGCGTTCTAAATTTGTTCGATATTCCGATTCGTTGTCGGGATCGAGTTGTACCAGAGCTTCAAAGATAGTTTTGGCTTGTACTTTCACTAATTTGGGGGACAGCCAGATATGTGGATCGGGATTTTCGATCTCGTCGGCGTGTTTTGTCTCCTCTCCATCGTGGTGATGGTGCCCTGCAATCGGCATTCGCTGAATTCCTTCAGTTAGATCGACGATCGCCATCTCGGAGTTCGCCGCAGAAATCCTGTCCATCCAGGCATCCTCAAACTCGACACCGATACGCATGTAAGCATCGGCAAAGCTGAGCATCCTGAGCTGTTCCGGCTTGGGTTCGTAGGTGTGGGGTTCGTCTCCCGGCTCGACCATCACATTCACACTGACACTATCACCCCCCACCCGCTCGACAAAATACTTTTGCGGCACGATGCTGACTGAAATCTGTAACCTGCTGTCATCGTCAGTCGAAGAGATGGGCGTCTGTCGTTGGCACCCCGACAGCCACAGTCCTCCAAACAAGAGAAGAAGTATTGCAAACCAAAGTCGGCCAACCATTTACCTAAAGCCATAAAAAGGTGTTGCTGATAATTTGAAAAATAATCGCATGCTGCAAATCATCTACATTACGAGCTTAGTAACATCATCTTGGCAATCGAAGAAGGCGTTGCATTTCTTACAAATCAACGCTCGGAAATAAAGATAGTTTGAGTGCGTTCAATGTAACGTTCTAACGGTGTGACAATAAACGGCTACTTCCCAACCCAAAATTTAAGCGGGAAGAAGGCTCGTACTTAGACTTTGCTTCTAAACATTTATTGCAAAGCCGAGCAACGCTTGTATAGTCTGGGTTTCACAACTTAAAGAGTGGGATTAGAACGTGTACTCGCTGGGACTTAGAGCCCTTGTATGGTTCGCGATCTGGTGAATTTACATCTCTTTAGGAACAGCTTTTAAAGCTAGTCGCAGCAAGGAATCGTCCGTCTTCAGATTTACTGGGCAAAGACAGTCTAATGGCTCCTTCTCACAAACACTCTCACCAGCACCACTTACCGCCAACCTATGGTCGCGCCTTTATCGCCAGCGCAGGTCTGAATATTGGATTCGTCGTGACGGAATTTATCTATGCCGCTGTAGCCAATTCGGTGGCTCTTGCAGCGGATGCTCTGCACAATCTGGGAGATGTATTAGGCTTGGGGGTCGCTTGGGTGGCAGTACTCTTGGTTCGACGACCTCCATCAGCGCGTTTCACCTACGGTTTGCGACGTAGCTCCATTCTGGCTGCTTTATTCAACGCTACGATGCTATTGCTATCGGCAGGAGCGATCGCCAGAGAGGCACTGCCTAGATTGCTCCATCCAGCGCCAGTCGCAGAAGAAGCGGTCATTGTTGTGGCCGCAATTGGTGTTCTGGTTAACGTAGCCTCCGCGCTATTTTTCTACTCGGATCGCCGTCGAGATTTAAATATTCGAGGCGCGTTTTTACATCTGGCTTCAGATGCTTTAGTCTCTGTTGGTGTTGCCGTCACTGGCGCGATCGTTTTGTCCACGGGTTGGCTATGGATCGATCCTCTGGTTAGCTTAAGTATTGTGATCGTCATTGTGGTGACGACTTGGGGCCTACTGAGGAGTGCCCTCAGCCTGAGTTTGGATGCAGTGCCTTCAAGTATAGACCCTGTGGCTTTGAGGCAATTCTTAGAAAAACTGCCGGGGGTTACAGACATCCACGACCTGCATGTTTGGGCCATGAGTACCACTGAAACGGCTCTCACCGTTCACCTCGTGTTGCCAGAGGGATGCCCGGGAGATTCGTTTTTGCACGAACTGCAACAGGAACTGCACAGTCGCTTCGGAATCGATCACATTACGGTTCAAATCGAGACAGGGACTCTCGGTTATTACTGTCTTCAAGCTCCTGAAGAGAGGGTCTAATACCACCTTCGATGTCGAGGTTAATTATCTAGAAACAAAATTTCTTTGATATTCGGGCTTTAGCTCGGGAAATAGAAATACCAAACGTTTGGAGCACAAAAGGTGGAGATAAGACAATCGAAAGACAGCGAGTTAAGCGATGTCTTACATATCCACAAGCAAGCATTTGGTCAGGATGAAGGATCCGCGATCGCGGATTTAGTCATTCAATTGATGCAAGATCCAAGCGCAAGTCCATATTTGTCACTGCTTGCTATCGATAACGATCGGGCAATTGGGCATGTATTATTCACAAAAGCACGAATTACGGGCTCTGATGATTCAATCTCAGCGGCTATCCTTGCCCCACTTGCGGTGATTCCTAATGCACAGCGTCAAGGTGTTGGTGGAAAACTCATTAGGGAAGGTTTGAGAATACTGTCTGACTCTGGGGTTGAGCTTGTGTTTGTACTCGGTCACCCTGATTACTATCCGCGTCATGGTTTCAAACCAGCAGGAATTCTCGGATTCGATGCCCCTTATCCCATCCCGGAAAAGCATGCAAATGCATGGATGGTTCAAGAACTTAGGTTGGGTGAAAGTAAACGTATTGAAGGAAAAGTGATTTGTGCAAATGCGCTCAACCAGCCCGAGTATTGGCGTGAGTGATGAGTCTAACGCAGCCCCCAATACCTTCCTCTGCTGAAGTAAAATGCCCTGGTCTGAAATCGCCGTTGTGAGACGATCGAAAAGATTTGGCAAGCGTCAGAATGGGTATAGGACTTGGAAAGACCGATGGCGGAATTTAATTGGCTAACCGCTTTGCTGGGGGGCATTCTGATTGGGAGTAGTGCCACTCTGCTGCTTGCCTTCAATGGACGGATCGCTGGAATTAGTGGAATTCTCAACGGAGCAATTCGGTTCTCTTCCGATGCAAGTTGGCGATGGATATTTTTACTCGGCATGTTGATGGGGGCAGCTCTCTACGAATACACGATCGCCCCTGTCCCCACTCCGCGATCGAGTTTGGTTCCCGTCAGCATGGCGATCGGGGGCTTTTTAGTGGGCTTTGGCACGCGTATGGGCAACGGTTGCACCAGCGGTCACGGCGTGTGCGGGTTGGGTCGCTTGTCCGTCCGTTCCCTTGCTGCAGTGCTAACGTTCTTGGCAACCGGTTTCGTGACAGTGTTTGCAGTTCGGCACCTGTTGGGACTGTGAGCAGTTCCACTCTTGGCATTGAACGATCGGATCGAAAGTTGGGAGATGTAAACCGTGAAACAGAAAGCGATCGCGCTTCTATCTGGCCTGTTGTTCGGCTTTGGCCTCGCTCTCTCACAAATGATTGACCGAGAGCGGGTGCTGGGATTTTTAGACCTAGCTGGAGTCTGGGATCCCACCCTCCTATTTGTCTTGGGGGGAGCGGTGGGGGTCACGGTCGTCACCTTTCGCTTCGTCTTGCGACGTCCCCATCCGCTGATTGCCGATCGCTTTCTCCTGCCCGCCAAAACAGCGATCGATCGCCAATTACTTGTTGGGGCGGGCTTATTCGGAATGGGTTGGGGAATTGCGGGTTATTGTCCCGGTCCCGGCATTGCTGCTTTGACATTGGGAATGTGGAATCCTGTCATCTTTGTTCTGTCCGCGATCGCTGGTTCACTCGCTTTTCGATGGCTCTCCACTCATCCTAAATCCCCAACTCACTCCTCCACAGATCGCCCTTCAACACCCCTTTCAAACTCGCATCAATAGTTAGGGCTTGCTGAAAAAGGAATCTCCGTCGTTGAGAGCAAATTCGAAGTAGAAGAATAGTTTGGAAAGAAGGATCGGCAGCGAATGTCATGCGCAAGATGCCGAAGTGGATCGCCTGATTGAAGCT
>JBFRWN010000084.1:0-11491 GCA_051439605.1 Synechococcus sp. | reverse complement strand
TATTAAGACCACCTCCGTCCCATTCCACATCCGCAACAAAATCACCCAGGTCAGCCACCTGCTGTAAGTCAATCTGTCCCTGCCCCCGCAATCCAGCTAGATTCAGATTGTCTGTTCTAGCCTGCAGGGATACATCGCCATTCAAAACCCCGCTTAGCTGAGGTGAGGCCAGCGATAATGGAATGTTGCGTGGGGTGACTGTAGCTTCCAGCGCTCTGACCCCAGCAGAGTTAGGCAAAGAAGAGGCCAAGGTGGCATCAATTGTGCCGTCCTCAATTCGCAACTGTGCCTTGGGAACGGAAAATCCTCCGTCATTGAGAGCGAGCTGCGCGTTTCCTCCCCAAGTAATCGAGCCTCCACTCCCTTCCCAATTGGCCACTGCATTTAAGCGAGTCCCCGCAATGCCAGCAACAACAGATAGCTCGGTCGAGCCAAGGACAACGGGTAGGTCTGCTATGTCGTAGAGGGCCAATAGCGCATCTGCGTTCACACCGGAGAGCTTTAGCTGTACGTTTCCCTGTACGGGATCGCCAATCGATACAATGCCCGTACCCAAGATTGTCCCCAATCGCGTTCCTGCAGATGCCATTTGGGCATCAAGATCCACCAGCGTAAATTGCGAGTCTGCAAATCTAAAACGACCGGCATAACTGGGTAGTTCGATGCGATCGATCTTGCCGGGTTCAATGGCCTCAAATTCCCCTTCAAGGATGGGTCTCGTCACCGTTCCTTTCAGCTGAAACGTACTGGTGACCGCTCCTTCAACTGGAACGGGCAACTCTAGCCCCGCCACATCCAACAGTTCCTGGAAAGTCGCGCGCGGAATGGATACGGTAACGTCTATTCCAGGCTTCGCCTGTGTCGGCTGCTGCGCAATGCTTGCATCGCGATCGCCGGGATGATGACTGGCAGGGACGGCAAAGAAGATAGGCTCGTCACTGGATATCAGCTCTGCTCCCAATTGCTCTGGATAGGCTAACCGCGGGGGGATGCTTCTAGGAAGCCAGGACACCGATTCAGCCGGAAGTGGGATCGGAAGCTTGAGTTGTTCCCAATCCAGCAAGTCAGACCATTCCACCGTCCCTTCGCTGGTAAACGGAATCTCCCCCAGATTTCCCTCAAACTTGTCTATTTGAATTGTTTGATTTTGGAATGAGAATTGCCCATCTAAATTTGAAATCGTCTGGTTGCCGCTGAGCTGAGGTAGGGAGGCACTCACATTATCAAGAGTGAGATTTCCTTCAATATTGGGGGATTGATTGAGTTGCCAAGCTAGCTGCAAGTCTGCGTTGAGCATCCCCCCTTCTGGCTGAAGGGGAAGTTGGGGAAAAATAGTGACCAGCGAATTGACGGGTAAGTTCTTGGCGATTGCCTCCGCATCAACTGCGAGTGTCGGCAACAATGTTCGCCCAACCAGCTCTAGCTTTCCGGAATCCAATTTGGTACGAACATCAAAATCTAATGACTCTTCCCCCGCATCCCAACGACCATCGACGAAGATATTCGAGAGTTCAACGGCATTGCCATCTTGTGGCTGTACCCGAATATGGCCTCGACGAACAATTAGCTTTGCAGAATCCAGAGTGATGGGGGGAGGGTCACCATTCTTCTCTAGTTGAAGTTGGGGCAATTGCCAGCTGCCATCTTCAGATTCAACGAGGGTGATGTCGGGTCGATGCAGCTCAACCTCCATTGAAGTCGGTTGTTTCAGCAAGAGTTTGAGGGGGTTGGTTCGGATGTCGATCCTGTCTACCGTGGCAAACCCTTCAATCTCGGTGGCCCCCAATGATACCTGCCAAGGCAAAATTGCGTTGACGGAACCCAAATCGACTTCAGTCGATAGAGATTCTTCCAGAGCCGTTTGAATCTGAGGAAGAATCCTCCGATTGACGAAGGGGCGAACCCCTAGATAAAGAACTGCGCCAATACCAACTGCACCCGTTGCTACGCAGATGGCGACGACCTTCAAGGTGGATCTTTTTTTCTTGGGATCGAGCGTTTGTTCTTCAGAAGGTTGCATACCACCGAACCTACAAGCAGCGCTGGTATCATTGTGACGCCAGTATCCTGAAATGAGCTAACAAACGAATTTGTTTTTAATATTTCCTTGGAATGTTAAAGTGAACAATTTTTGGACATACATATAGCCCTAAATGTCGGTCTATAAGTAATGGCCAATAGATGGATGAATCAAAGGGAAAAGCAATAGTCTGTTTAGAATAAAGCGTCTCTGTCCAACAGATATGGATATTTAATTGGCTATCTAGCTGCAACAGTTGACGCGGCCCTAGATAGTAGGTTGATGTCTTTACGTTCGCAGTACCGAAATCAACTGTTGGACTGGGAGGGGAAATAGTGGAGTCAGGCTGGCTACGTTCCCTGCCGCGGTGCAATAACTTCGCGAATGCGATAGATGGGGCGGTTTTGTGACTCGTGGTAGGTGCGCATCTGAAGTTCGGCCAATAGGCCAAAGCTAAATAGCTGGATACCTCCTAACAGGAGAACAACTGTCAATACCAGCAGCGGTCGGTTACCAATGTCCTGACCCATATACAATTTGATGAAGGCTAGATACAACCCTGTCCCCGATCCCAATATCAGAGAGGAAATCCCCAAACCGCCGAATACGTGCATCGGTCGAGTCAAAAAAGTCTTGATGAAGTAGATGGTGAAAAGATCCATCACCACCCGAAACGTGCGCCCCAAACCATATTTACTTTGCCCAAATTGGCGAGCAAAGTGGTTCACCGGCAGTTCGGCAATACGCGCTCCTTCGATGTAGGCCAAGGCGGGTAAAAAGCGGTGAAGCTCTCCATAAAGATTCATGTCCGCTACCAATTCGGAGCGATATGCCTTTAGCGAACAGCCATAGTCGTGTAGGCGTACCCCGGTGATGCGACCAATAAGCATATTGGCAATCTTAGAGGGCAGCGTGCGGGTGAGGGTGGCATCTTTGCGATTCTTGCGCCAGCCGCTGACCAGGTCGTAGCCCTCGTTTAACTTAGCCAGCAACTTGGGAATATCTCGGGGATCGTTCTGTAAATCTCCGTCTAGGGTGACAATCACTTTGCCCCGGGCCAGATGAAATCCCGCCGCCATTGCTGGAGTTTGACCGTAGTTGCGTCGCAACAGAACGGCACAGAGATCCCGCCTCGTGGCGGACAGCTTCCTGAGTAACTCAGCTGAACCGTCTTTGGAACCATCGTCAACGCAAATAATTTCGTAGCTGAGGCCGCTGTCGGCTACGGCACCGGAGATCGCATCAATCAGCCGAGGAAGGCTTTCCACCTCGTTGTATATCGGGGCCACCACCGATAAATCGAGGTCGTAAGTGGAGGGGGTAATCGCCAAAGAAGAAGGTGGAGAAAGGGAGGTCATCGGATTACTCGACGGAATGGTCGGGGGAGGTGAACGTACGCAAGTCCAGCACCCGTTGCTTCAGCAATGATGCTCACCAACCGGTAGATCGCCACCGAACTCAGCAACAGCCCTGCAGAAAAGTGTAGCTCTAGCAACGCCACCAACGAAGCCTCAAATACGCCGATACCACCAGGGGCTCCCGGAATCACCAGACCCAGAAAGTAGGCCACGCTGAAGCTACTCATCAACAGCGGTAATTGTTGCCATTGCAGCGGCCCCATCGCCAACACGATGAGGAGGAACCCAGCACTGCGCAGCAAATAGAAAATAATTTCCCCAATCAGCGGAATCAACGGATAGCGATCGATGACCGATGCATCCATTGATTCGGGAGGCATGGCTCCCTTCTTTAACTTCATTCGATTGAGCTTACGAATACCGGGGTTAAGTAGCTTGGGATGAAGGGCTGAAAGAACGATCGCCAGCGCCACCAACTGTAGCACTGGCCGTTCCAACCCCCCCAGCGAAATGGCGACCAACAGCGCTGCTGCGATATCCAATAACGGTTCGATGAGAACGCTCAGAGCGGCGATCGGCCACGCGATCCCCACCGCATTAATCGCTTGTACCCGCCCAAAAAAATGCCAGATGTTACCCGGCATGTACTTGGCAATATTGGTCTTGAGGTACACCCGCACAGTCCACAGCTTGGGTACGTAACAGTTAAACTCGCGCAATATCAAGGTCCACACCCACCCAGACCAAATATGGGAGCACAGGGTAACAACAGTGGCGACTCCAACAAGACCCCAACCAGCTGGGGAAATGGAGATCTCTACCACCTCCTGCCAATGCTTGTAGAGGGTGTAGCCTAAAAAACTAAATGTGATGCCCAGGATGACCCAGCGCAAGTAGGGTTTGACAGCGGCAAAAAGAAATTTCAGCAAGTTCGAGGCCCTAAGGCGAAAGCTTGTTCGTATTATTGCGGCTAGTGGCAACGTTTTGCTGTTGAGACATTAATTGAGCGTGCAAAGGGTCACGTGCGGATTGCATAGCCTGGTGTATTGCATAGCCTGGTGTATACGATGAGACCGGTTCGCCTACAGCGCCTATCAAGCCGCTGGGGACATCTCAGCTATCTAGAACCTTACTGAGCCAAGATAGCGTTGTCCTAACCGAGCTGTCAGTGATGAGATAAGGATTCATCTGGACTGTACCGGACGAGTTATTTACCGTGAAACAATCGCAAACCCATCGTCATTGGGGCCGCGCCTTAGCAATCGTGCTGTTGCTGTGGGGACTGTCGGCGATCGCCGATCGCCTGTGGTTTCTGGCCGACCAATCTGTGCCTGCCTGGGATCAAGCGGATTATTTATCGGCATCTTTGACCTATTTGCGGGGGCTACAGCAGCCCCAATGGGGATCGGGGGACTGGTGGACGCAGTTTTGGAAGTTGCGCTCTAAAATTCCTCCATTGACCTATATCTCTGCGGCGATCGTCCAGATGGTTGCGGGTACGGGGCCGGATGAAGCGGCGATCGTGCTGTCGCTGTTTTCAGGAGTATTACTCACATCCGTCTTTGTTCTGGGGACGGTATTGTTTAGTTCTCAGATCGGGGTGTGGGCAGCGGCCCTCTGCCTTCTGCTGCCAGGGTTTTACCGATTTCGGCTCGATTTTCTGCTGGACTATCCCCTAACGGCGATGGTCACCGCTAGCTTTGCGGCACTCACCCTCTGGCGGGCAAGCGATCGCTCGTTAGCAACGGATTCGAAACCCCTGACACAGCTTAAGGGCAGAGCAGCCTGGCCGTTTCGCTGGTTAACGCAATGGCTAGCGGCGATCGCCTTTGGCATTTCGCTGGGGCTGGCATTTTTAACCAAACAACCGGCACTATTTTTCCTGGCGTTGCCCTGCCTGTGGTTGCTGGTGGGGAGCTTGGTGCGGCGAGCGTGGGGACGACTGCTGCAGCTGTTGGCCGCCTTTACGATCTCGCTAATGATTTGGGGGCCTTGGTATCGGGCCAACTGGTTTTTAATGTTGACAGCCGGTAAGCGGGCCACAGTTGATTCCGCTGCCATTGAAGGGGATCCACCGCTGAATACACTAGCAGCTTGGACGTTTTATGCTGAGCAGTTACCTCGTTTTATCGCTTGGCCGTTGATGGTGGTGTCCCTAGCCGGATTGATTGCCTACGGGGTTTGGAGGCTGCTACATCGGCCATCGCGTCCTCAAAAGAACGGCAGCGATCGGACGGAAGCAACCCATTGGCGAGCAAATAGCTGGGGATGGTTGCTGGTCTATTTGGCGGGGGGCTACCTGCTGTCCTCACTGAATGTCAATAAAGATGCACGCTACATTCTGCCGCTATTACCGGTTGTCGCGATTGTGTTAGCGGCAGGATTGGTTGCCTGGGGACGGCAGGGATGGGGACAGCGACTTCGCTGGGGAACAATCGTCACAGCACTCCTTCTCGCAAGCTTTAACCTGATGCCGCTAGGTATCCAGACCGGCGTGGGGTTGGGCTGGTCCCATTCCCCCCACCTGCAAGAGGAATGGCCCCACCCGCAAATGGTGGACTCCATCTTGTCGGCAGAACCTTATCTAGAGGCCACCGTAGGGGTGTTGCCCTCGACAGCAGAAATCAATCAACACAATGTCAGTTACTACGGAGCGTTGAAAAATCGGCAGGTGTTCGGTCGGCAGGTGGGTACTAAACAGGCTGACTTGCAGCGAGATGGGCGATCGCTCAGCTGGTTCCTCACCAAAACTGGTGACCCTGGTTCCGTCCCCAGTACCCAGTCAGAAATGCAGCAAATTGTAGAAGAGGGGGGGGATTTTGCTCTACACAAGAGTTGGAACTTACCCCGAGATCGGGGGACGCTAAAGCTCTATCGGCAGATTCACCCCTCCGTGTCAGTTGACGAAATAACTTCTAGGACAGTGATGTCTGAGGCGGTTACAGGGGAAGGCGATCGCGTTCGCCTTACAGCGGTCGAAGTTCCTGAAGCAGCCCCCCCTGGTCAGCCTGTACCCGTCACCTATACCTGGGCGGGGTCCGGAGATGAACTCGCCCATGGCGTCGTGGTTCTGACCTGGGAGCCAGTGGCAGAACTGGAGGAGGGTGACACTGCAGAGACACCGCAGGAGGATTTGAGTCAGGACTCCCAAGCATCCCAACGGCAACAGCAGTCCCAACTCGAACTACAAGCTCTACAGGAAGAAGGATGGATTCACGATCGCGGCATCGGGGCTGGAAGGTTGCGCACGGGCGATCGCCCAGATACTCAGTTTCTGGTCGTCGATCGAACGGCTATGCTGCCACCCGCCAATACGTTCTCCGGCAGCTACATTCTCCGAGCCACGTACCTCAACCGCACCACCGGCAGTCACTATGACCTGGAGGTTCCCGAAACCGCCCGCATTGTCATTTCTTCGTCAGCCCTGACCATCCCCGCCCCAGAACTGGATTTAGTTTCTCAACTGCGCAACCTAGCACCCCAGTTACGGCGGGGGGACTTCGATCGGGTGTTTGGTGAAATTGGCCGTATTAACCAATACGACCCCACTCAAGATTATTTAGACCAGGCAACAGCCTCCCTCAACTATCGACTTGCAGAAACCCCAGACGATCTCAACCTGCTGTACGCCCTCGCCCTCGCCAACGTACAGCAGCAGGATGTTGAAGCTGCCCTTCACACACTGGAAACAGCAGCCCATCTCGATCCTGAAAATCCATTTGCACAGGGCTTTGTGGCTTTCGTTCACCTCTACGCATGGCACCCCAATCTGGCCCAACCTTGGATAGACGCCGCACTCTCGCTGGATGCGGATCTTGAAGAAATTCAGATTTTAGATGGCGTGGCAGCCCTGATGCGTGGCAACCTGGCTAAAGCGTGGCGGGTGGCTAACCAATTCCTGTAAAATCCGTGACCTGTTTGCGCAATCCCTGGGGCAACAAGTGCTTGAGGGAACTACTTTACCTCGCTGTCGCTCTTTCGGTTCCGCTGAGTTGGTGACACAAAAACATCGGCTAAGCTAAGCTGTGGCGGCCATGGAGTCGCTAAGGACATTTCGCCAGCTGTCGTCACCGATGGGGACAGACCCGCTGTCCGAGCTGAAATGCCAATCCCCCATACGTATCGCGAACTCAGATAGTCTCCCAGGTTCTTTCTATGTCAGATGTTGCGCAAGCTCCGCTCAAGTTTTTGATTGTTGAAGACCATCCAGAAGTGGCCCAAAACAACTGCGAATGGCTGCAGCGTTTAGACGAAAATGCCATCTGCACCACTGCCAATGCCCCACAGGAGGCCCGCAAGCGTCTAGAACGCGAGGTCCCCGATTTGATGGTGGTGGACTTGCTGTACGGTCAGTCCAATGGCGAACAGTCTGCAGAACCAGGGTTGGAACTGCTGCGTCATGTATTTAACTCCCATCCCACCCTCAATGTCATGGCTTATTCCAGCGAGCCTCTGTTGCTGACTCCGCTGGTGGCGTCCATCAGCCGTCACCAAGGGGGATTTGCGGCCGTCAATAAGATGGAGCGTCGCACTCTGTTTTTGGATGGGGCGAAAAGTGCTCTGAATGGGGAATTGCGCATGCCTAGGGAGTTGCGTGGTCTAACCAAACTGACCGAGCGGGAGATCGAGGTGCTGCAACTGCTGTGTAAAGAAGCCCTCACCGACCAGGCGATCGCCGATCGTATCCACACCAGCAAAAAGACAGTCCAAAACTGTATTCAGCGTCTGAAAGAAAAATTGGACGTCTACGGTACAGAGGATGAAACCAACCCCCGCGTGGCCATGTGCATGGAGGCAGTCAAGAACAAAGTCATTCAGTGGTAGTAACGGTCCCGTCGTTCTAGCCAGGCTCGCAACACAAATCAGTTTCATGCGGT
This sequence comes from Synechococcus sp., assembly GCA_051439605.1. GTDB lineage: Bacteria > Cyanobacteriota > Cyanobacteriia > Thermostichales > PCC-7336 > PCC-7336. Next base: position 3,236 of record JBFRWN010000084.1, on the reverse strand, counting down.
CTAGCAATAGACCGTTTTTTTATGATGTGGCGACTGGACGGTCACTATCAATCACCTATGAATACTTTTCATCCAACTGATTCATGCAGTCTTTTGATTGTCAAGAGCAGTCTCGATAGTTTGTGAACGTGGTTGTTCTACCCACCCACTCCATGTCCTAGGAGGGTTCATCATGACCAGTCGCATTCCATTATCCAACCGAGAACAGTTAGAACTGACCTTCGCCAAATCCGAATACACTCTACCCGAACCGGTATGGCGACAGAGGCCTCGACTGGCAACAGTTTTACAACCCGTTTGGCAAGGGATTTTGTCGATGTTAGCCCCACTGGATGGACCACGCGTAAAGCCTCGCAACCATGCGGATGGCAGTCTGGAATATTTGGTCTGCGACCCTATGACGGGGGCAAGGTATCGCTTTTGTTCCGAGGAGTCCCTCAGAGTTTGGCTGGACCAACGGTATCGCCATTAGTGTTGCTTTTGAGGAGTAAAAAAAACGCCATATCTTTTTAAATCTGTAAGGTGTTCGAGCTGCAGGAGTTCCTGTAGCTCTTTTTAGATTTCTGGAGGCTTTGGAGAGGACTTGCGCACCAACCAATAGCTCAGGGCAAGCGCAAGAATAGCTGTGGCCAGACCGATGAGCTTCAATGCGGAGGTATCGGGAAAGTCAAGCACGATAATCTTTCTGGAGATCGCAATCAAACCTGTGGCTATCACCAGCTCCACCTGTAGGACATTGCGCTTGAGGTAAACCGAGACATTTTCCAGTAACTCCATCGCAATCAGTACATCTAATATCAAGCCAAAAATACTAATGAGTTCGACCCCAAACCTGCCATAAGGGGGGATAAATAAATCTACAGCGATCGTCCAAGCCAAACTAAATGTGGCGGAAATCACCACGATTACCAAAATTACAGTCAGGACACGGCCAATCGCGAATTCGAACTTTTCCAGGAACTGTAAAAAGTAACTGGCTGTTAGCTTCGTTGCAATCCTCTTCCTCCATCTGCTAGCCATGTGATCGCCCCGCTACTACTTTCTCTTGTTTCCAGTCCCCTCATCATGAGACTCTTGCCAAGTGGCGATCGCCCTCAAAATTTCAGGGATGTGCCCGTCCAACGGAAATTCCAGCTGGGTTTCTCTCACCCCTAAATACCCTGATGCTGCAAAGGACAGCAGCATCCGTTGTAACGCCACCCAGACATCACTTTCAAACTCCCACTCTCCACTGCGGGGGGCATATCCGGCAATGGATTTCAGCGCCCAAAAATAGCTATTGCGCACCATTCCCCCTTGGCGCTTGAATTGCGGCACATCATCCCGATGCACCATCAACAGAGTGTCCCCTTCTAGCCAGGCTCTCAATGGGTTTCCTTTTCCAAGCGATCGCCCCCAGCCTACATCGTTAGCCTCGCAGAGGCTGCCAATCTGCATCTCCAGCCGCGCGATCGTAGGGACAGTTCGAACTTTACTGGTTCGACATGCTCTTTGCCGTACGAGTAATCCTTCCATCTCACGCTGTTGCAATATTAGTCACACCATAAATCTTCATACCCAGCAGGAGTTATAAAGCACCGCCCTATTTGAAATAACAAGACGGCCGCTATTGTTGCCGATCGAAAGAGACAGCAGTTCCCTCAAAACAGGGAAAACTATGATTGTTCTATAACCCCTGAACAGATAAATCCCCTTTAGAGGGCCGATCGCTCTTGACGTAGGCATTTTTTATGGAGCTGGTTCGGAGTCTGCCCGTAGCGCTGCATCAACTCACCCAAAACGAAAAACACAAGTGCGCAAGGAGTTAATGTTTATAGTTAATGGGTCTTTTGTGTTATAAATTATGCACGATGGAGGTATCAATTATGATTGATTGTACGTAAAGTTCTGATTGTTCCTTCTCATGCAGACAGTGATTGTGAAATCATGAAATCTATTTAAACCATGCTGTAAACAACATCCCAAGAAAGTGTTTCTAAGTATTGAGCCATTCCTCTAATTGAGTCACTCGCTTGCTGACTTGACAACAGACATTTTTGTTCTTTGCTGGATTTCTTGCCTCAACTCGGCTCTAAACATGAACGGTAATCAATTACAAGCTCCCCCCAACCAACCGAACCAGTTCCGCTTTCGGGGGTTTACTGCTTTTGAAACCATAGCAACTCTTGTAATTGCAGGGATTTTGTCTGCAACCGCAGGGGTCTTCTTTTTTGGCCTGAGAAACCCCCTTGGGGCGGCCACCGAACAGGCGAGTGGGGCGATGAAATATGCTCGGTCCGTGGCAATTTCCACGACATCTTCCTGTCGTATTAATGCCAATACAACTTCACAACTAGAGATTGAATGTTCCGAGACGTGTACCAGTTCCACTTGGACTCCTTTTACCGCCGCTGGAAGACTCGATCTTGAAGACGTCGAGATTACATCAATTAACGGTTCCTCCTATTCCGGTAGCTCTCCCCAAACAATTACCTGCTTTGACAGCCAAGGGGCCTCATCCACCATTGCAGATGTTGTTTTAACCTATCAAAACGGGGCCTCGAGCAGCTCGACACAAATCGATGTGTTGTTAGCTGGAGCGGTGAGTCACAAGAAGCTTTAACAAATGCAAGAGGGAGGTGCAGGATTGGTGAGAGAACACATTGGGATGAACGGGATGAAACGGAGTCACTCTCCGCAGGTGCAACGGGACTGCTCGCAACTCTTTAGTCGCGGCCAATCGTTACTGGAAGTGATCTCTGCAACCCTCATTCTGTTTGTGGGGGTCACAGGGGTTTCCCAAGGTTTTTTGGGATTCACCTTGCTAAATCGCAAAGCCGAACTCAGCACATCAACAGTCTCTGGGGCTAGAACTGTTCTCGATCGCTTGCGCTTGTCCGACATCAGCACTATGCCTTCAGGTGGAACTCAAGAAATTTGCAATCCCTCCAGTAACTATGCCTGCGTAGCCTTTGATGCCAGTCTACGGGAGGCCGGTTCTGTTGTGGTCACCTATTGCCCGGACTTTACCGACAACTCTTTAGAATATTGCGATCCAACAGTTCCTTCCCGCCGCCATCTGCTTGTAGAAGTGTGGGAAAACGACGGTCAGGGTGGCGAGGTTGTAACCTTCACCACTGAAACCGTCTTTTCTGACTTAAACGAGCTGTAATACAGCTACTTCGCTCTCTGATTACCTACATGTCGCGATCTCCATTGCCTTCCCCCCACCCCTTGCAAAAACGACCCTCACCCGA
>JBFRWN010000083.1:0-4519 GCA_051439605.1 Synechococcus sp. | reverse complement strand
TCATTTGCTTTTAGCCCCGCTGTTGAGCAGCTGGACCGTTTCCGTTCGGGAACACTCGGTCTGTTGAGTAGTCCAGGCACTCACTGGGCAAAGATCTTTCTAATTGACATAGCAAGAGCTAGAAAGCATCGACCTCTACCATCAAGCGATCTCAGTGACGGGAATCGATCCCCCTCCCTGGTACACTGAATCCTTGAGTTGGCATATTAATTTAACGATTGGTTTCGAAGGTTTTTCGGCTCTCGGTGGTTGCAAAAAACTCAGTTGCACGAACTGATTGTTAATTAGTGCGAGGTGATATCTGCCACTGGCAGTTTTGCTTGCAGCCATGCTCACAAGGAACAAAAAGCAGAGTTGGAGACCGAGCTCCTGCATGTAGGACAGTTCGGCTTTGCGAGAGCATCTGGGAGAGCAATTGTGGACAACACATTAGGTTTACAAATTATTGAAGTGGTGGAGCAAGCTGCGATCGCCTCTTCTGCATTTATGGGTACTGGCCTGAAGGACGAGGCTGATGAAGCTGCCGTTGAGGCAATGCGGGCTCGTTTTAACCAGATTCAAATGCGTGGTCGCATTGTGATCGGTGAAGGCACCCGCGATGAAGCTCCCATGCTTTACATCGGTGAAGAGGTTGGCATCTGCACTCAGCCCAACGCAACAGAGTTTTGCCGCGTCGAAGAGCTGGCCGAAATTGATATTGCAGTTGACCCTTGCGAAGGCACCAACCTGGTCGCCACCGGCCGCAATGGTTCTATGGCCGTGCTGGCTATTTCTGAGAAAGGCGGCCTGCTGAATGCCCCTGACGTATACATGCAGAAGTTGGCTGCTCCCCCTCAAGCAAAGGGCAAAGTGCATATTGACTACCCTGCGGCTAAGAACCTGCAAATTTTGGCTGATTGCCTCGATCGGGCGATCGAAGATTTGGTTGTGATCGTTATGGATCGGGGTCGCCACGACACCTTGATTAAGGAAATCCGCGAGACGGGAGCGCGCGTTCGCCTGATCTCCGATGGCGATATTTCTGCTGCTCTATCTGCTGCTTTCAGCGGAACTGGCGTCCACGCTCTGATGGGGATCGGTGCTGCTCCTGAGGGTGTTATCTCTGCCGCAGCATTGCGCTGTCTCGGTGCCCACTTCCAAGGACGCTTAATCTACGATCCCGACATTGTGAAAGCAGGTACCTACCTACCTTCTATGGAAGAAACTGAGCGCGAGTTACGTGAGAAAGGCATTACAGACTTTGATAAAGTCTACGAAGCCCACGAGCTAGCCAGTGGAGAAGAAGTCCTGTTCGCGGCTTGCGGTATTACCAGCGGCGACCTGATGCGTGGCGTCCGCTTCTTCAAAGGCGGTGCCCGTACCGAGTCTTTGGTGATCTCTAGCCAGTCCAAGAGCGTTCGCTTTGTGGACACGATTCACGTGAAAGAGCACCTGCCTAACTACTTGCAGTTGCGCTGATCGCTGCGATAGATGAGTCCGACTTACTGTAACGCCAGCGGCAGCAGGTTTTCATGTAGACCTGCTGTCGTTTTCTATAGCAACCACTTTCGATGCTTTACACGTCTGAATGGATGCCTGTTAAACCATCAAAATATTACGGATTGCAAATCACTAAGTTCTGTAAAACTGTAACAACTCTTCAGCCAAAAGTCCTTCATATGGCTCGATACTGGTCTTAATACTTAGGTAAGCCTTAAAAAGCTGGACTAATAAAAAAACGTTTCATTGTCGTTCTATGCCTTGGTCAAAGTGAATCCTCTACCGAGCCATCGCTTGCAAAAGGCGCTTTGCAGTTGCTAGAGATGGTTGAGTCACTTTGGAGTGCCAGTTATCTGCCCAAGCAGCATTGCGAACTAGGTGTTTGATATCAGGGAGGAATTAGGGAAAAGATTATGTTCATTGCTGTTGTCGGTTTAAGCCACCGCACTGCTCCTGTTGAGATTCGCGAACAACTGAGCATCCCTGAATCCGAGGTTGAGGGGGCCATCTCGGCCCTCTGCGATTACACCCACATTGAAGAGGCCACTATCCTCAGCACCTGTAATCGCCTTGAGGTCTATATCGTTACAGGTGATATGGAGAGCGGTGTCCGAGAAACGATGCAGTTTCTCGCTGACTTTAAAAATTTGGAGCTGGGTAGCATTCGTCCCCACCTCTTTACCTTGCTGTATCAGGACGCCATCATGCATTTGATGCGTGTCTCCGGTGGTCTTGACAGTCTCGTGCTGGGCGAAGGTCAAATTTTGGCTCAGGTGAAGACCGCTCAGCGGGTGGGACAAAGCAGTAAAGGGATGGGTCGCATTCTTAATCGTCTCTTTAAGGCTGCTATCACAGCGGGTAAGCGGGTGCGAACCGAAACGGATATTGGTACTGGCGCAGTTAGCATTAGTTCCGCTGCTGTCGAGTTAATGCTGACTAAGAAGGGCAACCTCAAAGATCTTGATGTGGCAGTGGTGGGGGCAGGCAAGATGTGTCGCTTGCTCATTACCCATTTAATCGCCAAAGGGGCCAACCAGATTACGGTTTTTAATCGATCGATCGACAAAGCCCAACAGTTGGTCTCTAACTACACCTGCGATATTCAGGTGAAGGCTTTGGACGAACTCATGGGTTGTGTCGGTTTGACTGACATTGTCTTTACCGGAACCGGTGCTACCGATCCCATCCTTTATAAAGAATGTTTAGAACCCGTCCTTTTGGGAGATCGCCCAATTTCGATGGTGGATATCTCCGTTCCTCGTAACATTGCTGCGGATGTGGAAGAGATTCCGAACGTGTTCTGCTACAACGTTGATGACTTATCGGTAGTGGTTGAAGAAAATCGCGCTTATCGCCTCAAGATGGCGGAACAAGCGGAAGCGATGTTAGAAGATGAAGTTGATGTCTTCTACGAGTGGTGGCGTTCCCTGGAGACCGTGCCCACCATCAGCAGCTTGCGCAATAAAGTGGAAACCATCCGCGCACAGGAGATGGAGAAAGCTCTGTCCCGCTTGGGCTCTGAGTTTGCGGAGAAGCATCTAGAGGTCATTGATGCCCTGACTCGCGGTATTGTGAATAAGATTCTGCACGATCCGATGGTGCAACTACGCGCTCAACGGGATATTGAAGCGCGTCGAGCAGCAATGCGAACACTGCAGATGTTGTTCAATTTGGAATCCCAGAAACAGCAATTCAGACCCCAAGAGCGTTCTTAAGAACACTGCAATTCTCCTTAATAAATTGACTTATTGTTCTAATATTTGTATGGGCGACTGACTGTAACTCGCTCCTTCAGTGCTAAATTCTTTTGAATATTATCGACTGTCTTGAGGAAAACCATGTTTCGCGTACTGGCATCGTTTAAGAAAATCACCGCTTGGGTATTGGCAGGCTTTTTGGCCCTGACCGCTGGCTTTGGTGTATCTCCTGCTTTTGCTGCCAAGTTCAGCGCCGAAGATCGAACTGTACTGTTGAACGCTAACGAGACCATTACCTTTACTGAAGCAGAGTTGGACAGAGGCCGTCGGTTGTTTGGTCCGACCTGTGGCCACTGCCATATCGCAGGTTCCACATATACTAACCCTGATATCGAGTTGAGCTTGGATGACCTTTCAAATGCCACTCCTCGACGTGACACCGTTGAAGGGATTGTCGATTACGTCATCAACCCCACCACCTACGATGGTATGGAGTCCTTGGCTGACTTCCACCCCAATCTAGATATGGATGACATTTACATCGAGATGCGTGGTTTGACCGAGCCCGACGTGAAGTTGATTGCGGGTTATATTCTGCAACAGGCGAAGGTCAATCCCGGTTGGGGCCAGTCGAAGAATATTGCTCATGACCCTACTTTCGAGCGATTACAGCGTAAGTAATTCCGTTCATTACTCATTTTATGAGACTCTTTGCAACGTTAGTTCTAAGTTTGATGCTGATGCTGCCCTTTCAGACATCAGCGATCGCGAAACTGGACAACTATGTCGTGAATTACCTCAAAGTGCGAGAGTCTGTCGAGTTGCCGGCTGATGCCAGTGGCGCAACTGCTGTTGTCACAGCCGAGCAGCTCAGTGATGGCAAGCGATTGTTTGAAAGCAATTGCATTAATTGTCACGTTGGGGGGGCAACCCTGCCCAATCCGACCGTGGCCTTATCTCTTTCTGACTTAGCTGGCGCTACCCCTTCTAGAGATAACCTTGCTGCTCTGATTGAGTTTCAAAGGGAGCCCATGACCTACGACGGGATGGAATATAGTGTCGAATGCCGTCAGGTTCCGGAAGGCTGGATGGATGACGATACGTTGCGTAACTTAGCCGCGTTTGTGTTGAAATCTGCCCAGTCTGCTCCTGGGTGGGGAAGCAATATTTTGACTGAGCCTTTTTAGTTAAGCTAGCAAGTTAAATCAATCCGTTGTTGGTAGTCCTAGACAAGTAAGGATGCGTTGTAGTTGTGGACAAACATCCAGATAGCTCCGATATGATTCTCGAGCTTTTTGGAAAAGGAGAGGGTTTTGCGTACCAAGCGTGAAACTCGCTGGCGC
>JBFRWN010000082.1:0-92099 GCA_051439605.1 Synechococcus sp. | reverse complement strand
AAGCTCTGGCAAAAATCATCGACATCCCAAAACAGCTGCTCCAATTCCATCTGAGGATTCTTTCTAACCTTTACTCTGCCTTCTATTTTGGGGCTTTCAGAAGACCTGGCTTACGTCGAACTCAGGTATTCAGGAGCTGATTGAGCAGGCAGGATGTAAGTTGCTGTTTCTGCCGCCCTATTCCCCAGACCTCAACAAGATTGAGAAATTCTGGGCACGTCTGAAACACTATCTCCGCAAAACGCTACACCATTTTGAAACCCTTTGGGAAGCTGTAGACAATGCCTTCAGAAAATTGTCCTGACTACCTGTTCGGCTGCTATACAAAAGGAGGCGGGAAGACATCTTCCACCTCCAATTAATTTTATGGAAAGGGTAATTTTGAAACCTTATTTCAGTTCTTGGCCATCAAACTCGCGTCCTAAGAATCGACGCTTTGTGCCATCATTTTTCATTTCAACTTTTGTGTTGGCAACAGTGTAGCTATTGCCTAAGAAGTGGCCGTCGCGATCGCTTTCGCTGCGTTCTAGCTCCAAATCAGACTTCTGGTATTGTCTGCCCAAGAAGACAGGATGCCCTTCTGTATAAGTATCTTCGCTGCTTGAAGGAACCTTTGCGATCCCTTCCACAAATTCCAAACGTTGGCTGACTTCGGCCAGTTGCTGTTGAAGGTTACGAATAGTTTCGGTGAGTTGAGCGATCGCGATCTGCTGAGTTTGGGAGGGATGCATCATGAACTCCTGCTGGAAATTTACAATTTCTACTGATAAAGTTTGAAAAGCGAATTCACCATGGTTTCTTATCGCAGCATTTTTTGCACAGCAGCACTGTCTTGAATACCTTTAGGAAAAGCGCGATATAGGTGATGACCATGGACAAAGATTAGTAAGCTTTTCTGCCTAAGAACAGAGGATTGAAGGATGGCGTAGAGATTTGATGAACGGCACGCTGGACTGGAAAAGAGCTGCCATGAAAGTTAGCTATTAGGTCGGTGGATTCGGTGGTTACGGCTTGGGAAAATGTCTGGAATTGAGTACCGCGATATCTGAGTTTCATTGAAAAAGTACTCCTGAAGAGTCAACGCTGTGGGAAGCAGTTCGTTTGCTTGCTTACTAGATTCCTTGAAATGAATTGCATCCACAACGAAAGATCGCCAATTTAAACCCCAACTTATCCACAACTTAAACTATGCAGAAATAGGCTGCGGTATGGAGCAGTTGTTGGGTCGGTTCTTAGTGATTGACTGCAGATCAAAGATATTTATTTTCCAGCTCTCATTAACTAAACGTATTAAATATGACCATAGACGTCTGTTCGTTCAAGCTCGGTAGGCTGCTCTTCGGCTTTCCTTTGCTACGAGCGATTGTTTTTAACTTGGGGGGGAAATTTAGACGCTGACTTATTCGAGCAATTCCTAGCGGCCAACAGTCAGGCTCGGATAGATTTGCCCCGTGTTCCTTGCTCAATTTGCGACGCTATCGGTGCTTAAAAGCAACACTGTATATGCAGCCTTTACACTTGAACTGATGGCATAGTGGAGCGAACTTTCGATGCAGTTGATGTTTGTGCGACATGGAATTGCCGTGGAGCGCGCAGCAGGATTGCCGGATATCGACCGTCCTCTCACCCCCAAAGGTCAGGAGCGCACGAAACAGATTGCTGAATGGTTACAAGCTCGCGGTGTTTGTTGGGATGTTGTGCTGTCCAGTCCGCTTGTCAGGGCGCAGCAAACGGCCGAGATTCTTCGGCAGACAGGTTTGGCACCTGTGGTGGACACATTTGAGGCACTGGCTCCCGGGGGAGATTTTAACGAGTTAGAAACCTGGTGGCGATCGCAAAAGCAGGGTATTAACGCGATCGCGGTGGTAGGGCATCAGCCCGATTTAGGGGCCTGGGTTGAGCTAGCTGTGTGGGGGCAGGCGAGCGGCTGCATTCAAATGAAGAAGGCTGGGGTAGCGATTGTTGAGTTTCCGGCAGGACGGTTGCGGTTGGGAGCCGGGTTGTTGCAGGAGCTATTGACTCCGAAGTCGATGGTGGGATCTAGAAAATAGGTCTTGTGGATGGGCTGAAGCGCCCCTCACTCTGCTTTCTTATCGAGCTAAAGGGTGGCGCCAACATCTCAGTGACAGTATAAAGGGGCGATGGCGATCGCCAGAGATGAATGAATTGGACTTGGCAAGTCTTAGAACCGATCTGCAAACTGTTGAGGCTATTTGATGGACATCTTTCAACACCTTCTAGAGAAACACGATATCCGAACCCGTGGCGAGTTTGTGGACGCCGCCCAACTTGCCGCAGCGCTCGGAGGCAATGCGCAGACTTTCTGGGATGAAATTTCTGCAGACTCAGGTTTTATAGACGCTTTCCAAGAGCAATATCCGAATAGCGACATGTTCATCAAGGATGCTAATTGTTTATGGCTGCATCCAGTTCTAGCGTCGATTGCTACCCATCAATGGAACCCTCAGCATGCTATCTCAATTTCTCGCAGATTGCGCATGGAGATGGTGCTAGAGGAGCAGTACTTGGAGAACTGATGGCCCGCTCCCCAAGAACTCAGTGAATGCGCTTTATAGCGACCGTCAATCCTGAAAAAGAGTCAGATTGGGAAACGCTAGCCATACAACAATGCAGATGTTCTCCCTTCCTAAATCAATTTCCACCCAGTATTTAGGTATGCAACAGCAAGCTTCGAAGTTGAAAGCTGCCATAACTCAGACTGAGACTCAAGTCGCGATCGCTGTGCACACTGATCTCCAAACTCAATTTCAAGCTATGCTGGCGACTCTATCGTTGCAACATCGACAACAGCTACAGCACTACAACACGGAAATTTTCAAGGAAATTCAAATTTTAGGATCGGGCCTGATGCGCCTGAACGTCTTGAAAACTGGGGAAAAACAGCGACAGTTGCAGGTGAGCTTGGGGGAACGGTGCGATCGCCTACAACGTTTCTTCATGACCTTGCTGGACTGCGATTCTCCTTCGTAAACCCTCAAAATCTTGCCTCAGCCTACAATCTACCCATCACCTGCAGCTACTATGAATTTCGTAGAGGAATTAGTAGAACTGCATGCGCCCCCCCTATTCTCCTGGCAAAAATATTCAAGCACCCCAATTCAATCTCTTTCCCTGGCTCATTATTCTTTTATTTGCTTTGCTGGTTATTCCCCGCTGTCTGCTGATCGTTCAGCCAGGATACGAAGCCGTTATCTTTAATCGCCTGTTGGGGACGGAACTTACCCCCCGCAGGGAAGGCATCCACCTGTTGGTCCCAGCACTTGAGTTTCCCGTGCTGTACGATGTCCGCACGCAAACCTACAACATGACCTCGCAAAATGAAGAACGTAGCCAAAGGATTGCCGACTCACTCACCGCTTTAACCGCAGATGGCCAACGGGTGGATCTCGATATCTCTGTTCGTTTTCGGTTACAGCCCGATAGCGTTGCCCTCGTCCATCAAAATGTGGGCCCCAACTATTTAGGCAAAATTATCCGTCCTGCGTCCCAGGCGGTGGTAAGAAACGTCATTGCGCGGTACTCGGCTATTGGCGTCTATTCGGAACAGCGGGCCGAAATCCAAGATCGAATTCAGGCAGAGCTGGAAGAGGTGATGAAGAAAGAGGGGCTGGTTTTGCAGAGCCTTTTACTGCGTAACGTGGAGTTTTCTCGCGAGTTTCAATCGGCGATTGAAGCTAAACAGATTGCCGAACAGGAGAAACAGCGGGAGGTTTATCGCGTCGAGCAGGCTAAGTTGATTGCCCAACGAGTGGTCGTTGAGGCAGAAGGAGAGGCAGAGGCAATTGAGCTGAAGGGCCAAGCCATTAAGGAAAACCCCGATGTGATTCAGCTAGAGTACGTCCGCAATTTACCCGACAATGTCAAGACGGTTGTAAGCAACCAAAGCGCAATTTTGAACTTTGGTGATTTTCTACAGCAGGGAAATTAAAAACAGTCTCAGGTTTTCTCCTACATCAGTTTTTGTTAGGTTGTTCCAGACTCAGAATTAGTCCTATTTATACAGCTGAATCAAGTTTGAAAACGGGGATGGATTGAATTATTCTTAGCTACTCGATAGTTGGCTCTTCAACCGCTGGTAGCAAACAGGCTCCTGCATAAAAAAAGCCTGCTGTTTAGCAGGGCAAGATGAGACTGTAATAGTGAAATGGAGAGCTAGCCCTCTTGAGAAATAGGACGATTAAGGCATGCGAGAAATATAGTCATGCTCTACTAGATAGGTCATGACTTTCTTCACAGACTCCTCAATCGACTCCTCGTGGGTTTTGAGAACGATTTCAGGGTTAACGGGAGGTTCGTAGGGATCTGAGACACCGGTGAAGTTAGCGATCTCGCCTCTATATGCTTTTTCGTATAGACCTTTCACATCTCGTTGAGCACAAACTTCAACGGGACAATCCACAAAAACTTCAATGAAGTTAACGGTTTGCTCGCGGATAGATTCGCGGGTAGCACGATAAGGGGAAATTGCAGCAGTCAGAGAGATCACGCCGTTACGGGACAGCATTCCACCCACAAAACCAATTCGACGAATGTTTGTGTCGCGATCCTCCTTGCTGAAGCCTAGACCTTTGCTGAGGTTCATCCGGACAACATCACCATCCAGTACCTCAACCTTGCAACCTGCTTTTCTGAGGGCCTTGGCGACAGGCACAGAGATTGTAGATTTACCAGAACCAGATAGACCGGTGAACCAGAGAAGAAAGCCCTTGTGGGTCATGGTGGGGGTAGCACGCTCGGCAGCTGCAGTCATATTTGGCTCCCTGAATGGGTAAAGTCGGTTAGTGCTGTCGGTTGACAAGCTTCCACAGATTTTAATATTTCCTAAAGTTTTATGGTAGGGGTGTCAAGCAAAATATTTGCGCAATTCACCTATTGACAAATTTGCTATTTTTGTGCATCCAACCGAACTAATATTACGGCATTTATACCTGAATATTCCCGGCTGAAGCTAATACTCCCCGCTCGCCTTCCCCTCTAGATAGCGGAAGAATTCCAGCCCGATCGAGGATTTCAGGAATTACGTGTTCGGCCTTAACCGCCATTAAGTGTACGCCTTCGCATAACTCACGGGCGATTTTCACCTGCTCTGCTGCAATATCAATACCTTCTGATAGTGGATCGGCGGCACCTTCAAGACGAGCGATTGTGCTGTCGAGGATCTTAACCCCAGGCAAGTGCTTATTAATGAAGCGGGCATTCTTAGCGGACTTTAACAGAAAAATACCAGCCAAGATTGGCTTCCCTAGAGGGCGCGCCACTTTGTCCATAAAGGTTTCAAAGCGATCGAAGTCGGTGATCATCTGACTTTGAAAAAAGTCTGCTCCATTCTGGACCTTGCATGCGAACCGCTTTTGCAAGCTGCTGAGATTGGGATGCTGCGGATCGACGGCGGCTCCGGCAAAAAGCTTCACGGCTCCATCTGGTAGGGGCTTTTCGTTTGCATCGGTGCCTGTCTTTAAATTACGAATTAGCTTGAGCAGGCGAACGGCTTCTAAATCGGATACTTGTCGGGCTTGCTTGCAGTCTCCCAGCTTTACAGGGTCGCCCGTTAATGCCAATACATTGCGGATGCCCAATGCGGCGGCACCCATCAAATCCCCTTGAAGGGCAATTAGATTGCGATCGCGACAGGCCAACTGCATAACGGACTCTAACCCTATGGATTCGAGCAAGGTCGCCGCTGCTAAGGGGCTCATGCGGGCCATAGCACGGCTTGAGTCCGTGACATTCACCGCATGGACGCGATCTCGCAGTGTGGATGCTTGCGCCAGCATGTGGCGGGGATCCCCCCCTTTTGGGGGAGCCACTTCAGCGGTCAACAAAAATTCCCCTCGCTGGGTTGCGAGTTGCAGTTGGGAAAGAGAAGAGGGGGCAGTCCAGTTCACAAAAAAATGCCGAGCAAGTTGGCAGACCACAGCCACTCATCGCATCTGAAACATCGGAGGAGGCTCGATTGGCATGAGTAGCTCTGCGATCCCGCATTTTAGCTGGTATTGGCAACGAGTGTTTGGGGCTTTCAGGAGTTTAGTCCCGCTAGGCAAGAATGTTAAGCACATATCCATAAATAGATATTCCTAGGGAAATATTCCTGACCATCTACGGAAATTGAAATCTTCACCTGTCTTTCCGCGATTAACCGCTCCTGTGTCAGCCTAGATTCCTAATGAGAGCTTTGTTTGCCCCTCTAACGAATGGGATGGTGCAGGGTGACTAGTTTTGTACCGTCTGGAAAGGTTGCCTCCACCTGAATCTCGGGGATCATTTCTGGTACTCCAGGCATGACGTCCTCATAGGACAGGACTTTCAGTCCATCACTCATTAGAGTGGCCACCGACTTACCCTCTCTTGCCCCTTCCAAGACTTCGGAACTCAGGAGGGCCACAGCTTCAGGGTAATTCAGTTTGATTCCACGTTCACGCCGCTCGCGCGCCAATTGAGCAGCCAAATAAATTAGAAGCTTGTCTTTCTCTTGAGGGGACAGATGCATGGCCGATTCGATGGAGCTTTGAGGTTAATCCTACTCGCTTTATCTTTGGAGAGAAAAAAATGAGTCTACTCAGAGGAAGCCAAGCACCTGGGTGCTTGCCAAACCAATGCGGAACCTTAATAAAGAGTCCCATCCCATGAGTTTGACGGTGTGGTTGGGAAATTCCAATCACAACTGCTTGAGCAAATCTACATTGGTAACCCCTTTGGCCGTCGCATAGGACCAAATTCTTACCTGCCCAAGTTTATAGATACAGCCTGTCAATGAAAGTTTGGCTTGGCCTAGTTGCTCAAGCGACTCAAAGACTCGTCATGAGAACGCATCCTTGAGAGGCTGCCACACAAGCTCATATGGGCAAAACCCACAATCTACCACTGTCCCGACAGACGCCGGGCTGTTTGTCCCTGCAGCAAGCTGACAAGGTATGCGAGAACCTTTTTGGTTAATTGTTTTTGTGGGGGTTAGTGGTAAATACAGAGAAAATTGCCATGTAAGTCTGCGTTAATTGCATTTATCTATGGGTGAATGGGGAAAGCTTCTATCGTTAGGTTAGCTTTACAAAGAGAAGTAATTTCGAGCTGGCAGCTGCCTATCTTCAAGTTACGGAGAGGATGACGAGGTTGAGCGTTTCCACTGTTGCCGATCTGCTGGAAGCTTATGCTGCGGGGGAAAGGGATTTCCGCGGGGTTGAGCTCGCTGATTCCAATCTACCCAGAGTTGATTTGTCTGGGGCTCGGTTGGATGGTGCTAACTTGTCCGGAGCCAATCTGAACCGCGCTTGTTTGGTGAATGTCAGCTTAATACAGGCTAATCTGTCAGCGTCTACACTTAATGGGGCTGATTTGACAGGGGCAAATTTGAGCTATGCCAACTTATTTGGTGGCAGTTTAAGCGGAGCAGAACTGTTGGGGGCAAATTGCCACGCAACCAATCTGAAAGGGGCAGCCCTGTGGGGGACTAATTTGTCGGAGGCCAATCTTTCTGAATCGCGATTGGATGGTGCCGACTTGAAGGGGGCCACCTTAGGGCGAGCAGATTTGCGGCGAGCAATTTTTAAAGATGCTGACTTGAGCCGCGCAAATTTAAGGGGGGCTAATTTATTTGAAACCAATCTGGCTAATAGTGTGCTTGAACGCGCAGATCTGCGGGGAGCCATTTTGGTGATGGTGGAGTTGCAAGGGGCAAATCTCAGTCGGGCAGATTTGCGAGAAGCCATCTTGGAACAGGACAGCGAATCGTACACCGGTCTGAAAACTGCCAATTTGGTTGAAGCAGTCTACAATTGCGACACTCGGTTTAATCCCAGCTTTAACCCAGACGCTGCAGGCATGAGGCGAGTGGCATAGCCTGACGTTGAGCAATTATCGTTCATGTCTCTACACTATTTCGGGTAATACGATCGCCATTGTTCAAGGGACTGGCACAAGAGGTACAGCCAAAGAATATGTGAATCAGTTCCCTCGATCGGTGCGTCAGAAAAACAGTGCTTATTCTAGGAGATGTTCAGAAGATGAGGACACATATCCTAAGCGGCTTTGACCCCTGGAATGGCGGAAATTAGCGATCGCGTGTATTCCTTGGTGGGGTTGGCATATAACTCCTCTGCTGGTGCAATTTCCTCGATTCGGCCTCGATTCATCACTACGATGCGATCGCTAATGAACTTCACGACACTTAGATCGTGGGAAATAAATAGATAGCTCAGGTCAAATTCTGACTGTAAATCCTTGAGCAAATTCAGCACCTGCGCCTGGACCGACACATCTAAGGCGGACACCGACTCGTCGCAAATAATCAGTTTTGGGGCAGAGGCCAAGGCGCGGGCGATACACACCCTTTGTCGCTGTCCTCCAGAAAACTCGTGGGGCATGCGGTTGAGCATGTCCCCTTCCATGCCCACTTTTTCCAATAACTCCGCCGCTTTCGTTTTTCTGTCAGCCCGATTGCGACCAATACCGTGCAGCACCATCGGTTCCATGACGGATGCCCCCACCGTCAGGCGGGGGTCGAGGGAACTAAACGGGTCTTGAAAGATAATTTGGAGTTCGCGCCGCAGCGAACGCAGTCGTCGTGAGGACAGCTGTACCAGGTCATCGCCGTCGTAAAGCACCGTACCGCTGGTGGGACGAATGAGCTGCAAGATTGACCGTCCGAGGGTGGATTTACCGCAACCAGACTCCCCGACCAACCCCAAGGTTTCTCCTGGGAACAGATCGAAGCTGACATCATCGACTGCCTTAACCACGCCGGTTTGCTGGCCGAACAGTCCCTGGCGCACCGGGAAGTAGGTTTTCAGATGCTGCACCTGCAACAGGGGTTTTTGTCCCTGTAGCCGCGCTAGGCGCGTTTCTGCTTCTGCCGGAGTCATCGCAGCATTTAATAGGGCCTGCCGCACCGAGCTGGCTTGTTTCTCTTGGATGTTAAGCGTGCCATCTGCATTCTTCGTTACCTGCATGAAATCGGCGGTGGTGGGCAATACTTTCATGCGGCGTTCCAGCGGAGGTCGGCAGGTGAGCAGACCTTTCGTGTAGGGACTCTGCGGTTGCTCGAAAATAGAGCTGACGGATCCGGTTTCCACCCGCTGACCGCGATACATCACCACGACGTCATCCGCTATTTCAGCAATCACCCCCAAGTCGTGGGTGATGAAAATAATCGCCATATTGCGTCGCTGTTGCAGCGTCTTCATCAGGCGCAATATCTCCGCTTGCACCGTCACATCCAGAGCGGTAGTGGGCTCGTCTGCAATTAAGATTTCGGGGTTGCAGGAGAGGGCGATTGCGATGGTTACCCGCTGCATTTGCCCTCCAGACAGCTGGTGGGGATAGCGATCCAGCATGCGTTCCGGATCGGGTAACTGCACCTCCCGAAACAGATCGATCGTTCGTTGGCGGGCTTCGACACGACTGACTTTTTCATTGGCCAAGATCGTTTCGATGACTTGAAATCCACAGGTGTAAACGGGGTTCAGAGCGCTGGTGGGCTCTTGAAACACCATAGCAATGCGATTGCCCCGGTAGGCGCGAATTTGTTTGGGGGAAAGCTGCAACAGGTCAGTGGTGCGATCGCTCTCGGGTTCCTCGCGAAGGAGTACTTGGCCAGAGACTTGTGCGGTGGTTGCTGGTAGTAGCCCCATCACGGCTAAGGAGGTGACAGTTTTGCCCGAACCAGACTCGCCTACGATGCCCAATGTCTGACCGGGGAACAGATCGAAATCTAGGCGATGGATGGCAGTGGTGAGGCGATCGTCTGAGCGAAATGCCACTTGCAAATTTCGGACACTTAAAATCGGTTTCTTCATAACTTCCACACCACACAGATCGATGCCACAGAGTTCAAAACTGTTGCAGACGGCAAAACTACACCGTTGAATCCAGATTACCCCAAGGGTTTTGGCCCACGCTGGCAAATGGTTGGCGGGATGCTTGGCGGGAAAGAGAGACTGCTCTTTCGCGGGGGATTCATCAAATGTTTTTGTGCTTAGTTTTGGATTTTCATGCCCTCTCCCGATTTCCTCCCATTGAGTTCCTACACTGAAGCCGATGCAGCGCAAAAGCTGCAGGGTATCGAAGGTCGCGATATGTTTTTCGGCTATTCGATTTCAAGTAGTTTTTCAAGTGACTCGTTATGTTGAAGCAATTACTCGTAGGTAGCGCAGCGTTATCGTTCCTCGTCTTTGGCTTCACGGTGCTGCATGCACAAGAAGATCCCACTACTGATCCTCCTATGGTTGAGGAGACCGATTCTATCGTGGAGGATGCATTAGCACCCGATTCTGCCTCATCCGAAATAGAGTTGGACCCTTCCGCTCAAGCCCCTCTGCTCGATGGGGAGAGTTCTGAAATCAGCGGCGATGTGGAAACATCCGCCTCTGATGGCGTTGAATCAGCCGAAGCACCGGCTTCACCCGAAACAACTGAGCCGACTATCGCAGACGTTGAGTCAGGTGAGGTTGAAGCCGGGACAGAAGAAGGGGTCGCTAGTGTAAACGAGCTGTCTGAAGAAGAACTGCAACAGATTGCAGAAACGATTAACGACCTTGACGAGATCGCCACCGAAGCTCGCGAAAAAGTCGGTGAGGCAATTGTCGAGTCGGGACTGAGCGAAGAAAGATACGTCGAGATCGCCCAAGCAAGTCAATTCCCAGATGGGCAGGCGGATGCAAACATTTCCCCTGAAGAAACCCAGCAGTTCGAACAAGCATCTGCAGAGGTTGAGGCGGTGACGGAGGAGACTCTGCAAATGCAAGAGCAAGCGATCGTTGATGCGGGATACGACCCCAGCGAATTCAGCACAATCGTGGCCCAGATTCGCCAAGATCCTGAACTCTCTCGCCAGCTTGAGGAGATCCAAGAACTCTTATCATAGGGTCTTTTCTCCGCTCTTTCCCGATGCGATGAAGCGAGATTCTTTGGGGCCAACATCGACCGAGTAGGTTGAGGCTAGCGCCTTCACTCAGGCATCCTATGCCTGAGTTTCCCTATAGACGCAGTTACTGTGGCTCTTTCAGTTAGGATCGCTGCATTGGTTCCCCTCTAGGGGCGCTATCCGCAATCTCAACAAGCTTGATGGCTCCTATGCCTTAAGCTTAGGGGCTAGCCCATGGGGGCGAAGCATTGCATAAAACACCATGACGTCAGAATAGTCGAGTCTCTCTGGCAGTAGATGTATGAAGCTCTTACTGGTTGAAGACGATGTGAGGATTACCGAGCTGTTGAGCGAAAGCTTGACCGAGCATCATTTCATCGTCGATGTTGCCCATGACGGACAAATGGGTCGGGACATGATAGAAGCATTCGAATACGACCTCGTCCTTCTGGATGTGATGCTGCCCAAAATTGACGGCATCACTCTATGTCGCAGGCTGCGACAACAAGGGTTTCAGACACCCATTTTGATGTTGACCGCCCGCGATGCCACTCAGGATCGGGTGCTAGGACTAGATTCTGGGGCCGACGACTATGTGGTTAAACCATTCAAGTTTCGAGAATTGACGGCTCGGATTCGGGCATTGCTGCGCCGGGGAAATGTTTCTCAGCCCCCGATCCTGGAACGAGGATTACTCCGACTCGATCCCAATTCGGCTCAAGCGACCTACGATCGCCAACCCTTGAGTTTGACCCCTAAGGAATATTGTCTGCTAGAACTGTTCATGCGCAACGGCGATCGGATCTTCAGTCGCAGCGCGCTGCTCGATCGTCTTTGGCCGTTCGAGGAGCCCCCTGAAGAAGAGGCTGTTAAATTTCACGTCAAGCGTCTGCGCCATAAATTAAGACAAGCAGGTGCCAAAACTGACCCGATCGAGACCGTATATGGGATGGGATATCGACTCAAGCAGGCGTAACAACCGACTGTTTCATCGATTGCGACTACGGCTGTTACTGACCTATTTGACCGTGATGGCGGCATCGCTGGCAGGGTTTGGGGCGGGGGTGTACGGATTTGTTGTCAGCAGTCTCTACCAACAGCTGGACAAACGATTGCTGACTCTCGCTCAAGCCGCCACGCCAACCCATACAGATTTGCAGGCGTATGGCGGCGAGTTCTTAGACAGTGTGGCTGAAGTGCCGTGGCGCGATATCTTCAATCGCGATCGCCAAAGTCTGGAATGGTTCGATTTAAACAGTCGTTTGCTTGCTAGCAAGGGAACCATTACGATTGCACGTCCTCCTAAATTAGGGGCACAGACCCTTTATTCAGGGGATAGGGGCTATCCCATCCGCGCTTACTCCATCTCGGTGTTTAGCGACAGTCCCTATTCATCAGTCCCGATATTGGAGGGTTATGTTCGAGCCAGCCAATCGATGGAAGATGTGTTTGTGGCCAAAAAGCAGTTGCTCTGGGGGTTGAGTCTAGGGGGCTCGCTGGCGTTAGGGTGTATAGGTATCAGCAGTTTGTGGCTGACCGATCGAGCCCTGATTCCTGTCAAACAGAGTTTTAATCAGCTGCGTCAATTTACCGCTGATGCATCCCACGAGTTGCGCACCCCCTTAACTGTGATCCAAGGGTTTGTGGAGTTGATGCAGGAGCATCCAGAGCGGGTTCATCCTGCCGACATCAAAAAACTGCAGGTTTTGTCCAGCGCCACCGAACAAATGACCTGCTTAACAGAAGACTTGCTGTTGCTGGCCCGTGCAGATGCGGGGAGTGAGATCGCAACGAGCGATCGCCATTCGATCCTGCTGGATAAGTTGCTAGAGGATTTAGTCTCGAACTATGGGGATGTGGCCAGGCAACAGGGGATCCACCTGCAATTCGATCGGATCGAGGGGCATCAGACGACTATTGTCGGTAACTCCATGCAATTACGGCGATTGTTTGGCAATTTGATCGAGAATGCACTGCAATATACCTCTGGAGGGGGAACAATTCGCGTTGAGGTGGAGCCTGCGGCACGCTGGGTGGTTACCCGGATTATCGATACGGGGATAGGCATTCCCCCCGAACAACTCAAGTTCATCTTTCAGCGCTTCTGGAGGGCTGAAGCTGCCCGTACTTATCGTCATACCGGATCGGGGTTGGGGTTGGCGATCGCCCAAACTATTGCCCAACAACACGGTGGCTCGATAAAAGCCACTAGCGTCATCAAGCAGGGGTCTTGTTTTACAGTCGCTCTACCCGCGGATGTGAATAGCTACAGTGATGGATGGGTGGCTGAACTATCCTAAGCAGCTTGTTGGTTGCCATCGCTTTCAGCTCGTCAAAGCAGTCGGCTTGCAAACGTCAGTTAAACACCTACCGCTTTGGGCACGAGCGATCGCAGTTGCTCCGCGAGCAAGTGCATCTGAGGCAAGATAGGGGCCAATTCAATTTCGTGTCTCTGCCATTTGTTGGGGTGGGGAGAGCTGAGGGTAAAGCGGGAATGGGGCAGGGCGTTAGAGGTGCGCCGTTTGAGGTTGCGGCCAAAGGGAATCGAGGCAAAGGTACAGAGACGTTCGGTTTCCGCTTCGGGGTTTGCGAGAAATTGCTCGTAGGACACCGCACACCATTGTTCTGAGGGCAGTTGCTGTAAATCTTCCAATATCGTCTGATTGGCACTGCGCCATTGGAAGGCGGCAATCTCGGCTAGAGATGCGTCCTCTAACTCTCGCCATTGGGGGGGCAAGATGAGGGACCAAGGCATCCCGTGCCAATCGGGTAAGTGGGGATAGGTGACGAAGCGACCGGATTCCCAGGCGCTGATGATGCTGCTGATGTTGGCGGCGGGGTTGCGGTGCAGGAAAATAAACCGCGCTTGAGGGAAAACCTTTTGTAGGAAAGGAATGCGCAGCGAGTTTTTTGGGGTTTTTTCCAACAGGCGAATTGCCACTGGGGGATCGGAGAGGCTTGTTAGCGGAGTGCCAGCATGGTTTTGCAGCGATCGCGCGAAGTTAGCCAGCAATTGCTGGGATACCTCAGAGGTGGCGTCTGCTGAGGTCAGTCGGTTGGATGCGTAGCCTCGAAAGGATGGATGGAGGGCTTGTATGGACTCAAATTGATGGTGGCTTTCTCCCCCTACTGTCCACAGCACCTTAGATTGGCTGAGGGTTTCAAACAGCAGGGTGGAGCCCGAGCGGGGGGCGGCCACAATGAAGACGGGCTGGTGAAAGGTTACTTGTAGCTGCTTCGGGAGGGGAGGGGGAGTACGGGGGATGTTGAAGGAGGAAGGGATGGTAGGAGCGGGAGTGCTGGCTTGGAGGCTGGCAGCCAGCCGAGTTTCTAGGGCCACAATGACCGAAGAATGATTGCTGGCGAAGGTGAGCCCTTGTCCGATGTCTTTTGCTTGGGAGAGGGTCTGTTTGAGCAGTTGTTGGTAGTGGGAATATCCTTCCTGATTAATGCCGTAAGTGGTCCACAGCGATCGCCAGTTGTAGCGGTGGGCATGCAGCAACTGGATGAAGGGGCGATACTGCTCAGGGGGCACCTCCTCTATGTCGAGATCTTGGATCGTGTCTAACAGGGCGATGTCAACTTCCGCTGGGGACATGACGGGAGGGAGTTCCGCCCGCTCTAGAGGGAATTGGGGGGATTGCTTAGGGTCAAAACGTACAAAGTAAGAACGGAGCGGCTTGGTAGAGTCTGGAGTTGATTGCTGTCTCAATTGATGCGACTCTTCCACTACCCGCCAAAAATCTGCGCTACCGCAAGTGTCAAACACCAGATGAATACGGGGGCGATCGCTGGAGTGAATCACCTCGTGCATCTGCCAATTGTCAAATGTCCAGGCTTCTCCAGCCACCATATGGACGGATTTTTCATTGCAGACAAACTTGACATCGGGGTCGGTCAGGATAGGGATATGAACGCGGGTGCGATTAAACCAGTAGTAGTTTGAATCGTAGTGACGGGGCACCGAATGGCGGGGAGCCAGTCGCATGAGACGCGATCGGCCGATGACGGTGTTGAAACTAGCCAGCACCTGTTGAATGTAGGGACAGCGCTTGAGATAGGGGGTGGGCAGCATGGGCCCCTGTAGATCGTCGTTCCCTTCCCCAAACGCTGAAATCAGAGGGATGGCACTGTTTCCCTCGTAGCGGCTGGGATGTTCGCGCCAATCTGCTTCTGTGAAGGCTGCGATTTCTGAGGTTAACCGCTCCACATCAAAGCGAAGGGGCAATTGGATAAATTCGGTGCCGAGCTTCACTGGGGATTCTCCGATGGTGGGGAGGTCAAGACATTACGTGCGATGGTAGCCTAAGCTGCTGCTTCTGCCATTGGCATAGAGCGATTCCCTTAGCGCCCGTCCGTGCTGTAGTAACAGAGATGACAACAGCGTTAGTGATACGAGCAAAAACCAGCGATCGTATGCTTGACGAAACAAAGTTTGGAGGGACTGACGCGATCGTCTTGAACGCTAATGCAGCACAAATATGAACCGATCTCTATATTGATACTGGTAAAAACAATTCTGGGTTCCTAAGTATAAACAAGGAATAATCAGCTGATAAAATATCGAACCTTTAAGGTGACTTAAAGTGTTCGTAAAAACTGTTAACTTCTTGGCAATAAAACTCTGGAGAGAGTGCCATCTTCGATAGTCTCGGGCATGAGTGAGGAGTCCCATCATGACCAGATCTATTCTGAAAACTGCACCAGCATTTGCCCTGACGTTAATGCTGAACTTACCGCTGTTTTTTACGTCTGGTCTGGCCCAAGATATTACCGATGAATCTCGGGAAGAGGGCCCTGTAGAGGCCGAAACCCTTACGGTGGAAACATCTGCAGAATTGCTGAGGTTACGTCCGCGCTTCCGAGGCAACTTCGATTCTGAGAGCGGCGGAACGGATGCGTTTATTTCCGGCGATGCATTTTTTCCCATTCTGCAACAACCAGGCAGATCGACCTTTTATCTCTATCCCAAGCTACGTATAGATTTTGATGATGAAAGTCGAGTGGGGGGAAACTTACTCTTTGGCTATCGCAATTTCAGCGAAGAACGAGATCGCATTTTAGGGGGATATGTTTCCCTAGATGTCCGAGATACCGGGGAAAGCGTCTTTCCTCAAATTGGCTTTGGATTTGAACGATTGGGGCAGTTCGATATTCGCGCGAACGGATACATTCCGGTTGGCGACACCAAGCAGCAGACGGATCGCTTTGAAACGGGTTTTAGCATTACCAATACGGAATTTCAGGGGCGATCGCTGCAGCTCACCGCTGAAAACACAATCTGGGAAGAGAGTGAAGTCGCGCTGGGGGGCTTTGACGTTGAGGCGGGAGGCAGTATTTTCCGCTGGAACGACCACGGCAATCTAGAACTATTTGGCGGTTTGTATTACTTGGGTGGCGATGACGTCAGCGCGGTTGGCGGTCGCGGTCGATTGGCCCTGACTCCGGTGGAAGGAATGGAGTTTGGGGTGGGGGTGCAGGGGGATGACGTGTTCGGTACGCGGGTATTTTTTGGGGTCACCGCTCATCTGCCCGATCCTAAAGCGATCGCCCCTACGGCAGAAGAACGGGAGGCGATCGCCGCCGCTGGAGATGTGTTTGCCAGATTGGATGACCCAGTTGCCCGCATCGATAGCGTGGTGGTGGACCACCAGCGGGATGTGGAAACGGTGGTGGCGTCTGGTCCTGCCCTCAACCCCGACACCGGTGAGCCGTGGTTCTTTACCCACGTAACCGCAGGGGGCAACAGCGATGGCTCTGTTGAAGATCCGTTTGCCACAGTGCAGGAGGGTCTGGATGCCACAGCTGGGGAAGGTAACGACATCGTGTTTGTCGCCCTAGGCAATGACATCATTCCGGCCTTTACCATCCCCGATGGTGTCCGGGTATTATCTGCTGGACCGCAGCAGTTCATTGATGCGCAAGTTGCTGGTCTTGGCGACGTAACGCTGTCAGATGTATTGTTGCCAACTTCGGGCAATGGTGATTTTCCTTTGGTGGTGGGGACTGTCACCATGGGCAATCAAACGGTGTTGTCCGGGTTTGATATCCAACCTCAACTGGATGTGCAGATCGACCCTCAACCTTCCCCCGGCGATCCAGGGGTGCTGGCGCAGGGGGTAAGTGACTTTACCATCACCAACAACAAAATCAACACGGTTGACGCCACTGGCATTCAGCTAAATAACGCGATCGCCAATGCCGAAATTACTGACAATACCCTCTCGCTGACGAGTAACCCCTTCTTTGGAAGTGCTGGTATCGAGATTTCTCAAACGAATGCAGACTTGAACGGAGCCATCATTTCTGGAAATACCCTTTCTGTTGGTGGTGGATATAGCTCTGGAATAGTAACAACGGCGGCTGCCTATGGCGGTGGTTCGGCCAGCATTAATAACCTGACCGTGTCTGGAAACACCATTTCTGCTAGTGGCGGAACGGGTGCTGGTATTGCAACAGCAGCGTATGCCATAGATGGTGGCTCGGTTAATATCAACAATCTGACCGTTACGGGAAATTCGGTCTCTGGTAACGGACTCAATCGGTTTACCGGTATTGGGAACACTGCTATTGCCATCAATCCCACGGGTAGCAACAGAAGTGCGAGCACAGTCACTGGAACAACTATCAGCGGAAACACGATTACCAGTAAGGATAACGAGAGCAGCGTTGGCATTCAAATCATTGCATCCGCTAGACCTTATGAGGGTACGGCTGGTTCCACCGAGGTGACAGTCAGACAAACCACCATTACCGGCAATACGATTTCAACGAATGGTGTAGAGGACGCAACTGGCGTTGAGTTGAATGGCTCTATCTTGAGCGGGGCGGAAGAGACCTCTTTAAATTCCGCGTCATTGACCTTAGATGGCACGACAATTATTAACAATAGTATTTCGAGCGGCCAGAGCTCTTCTGCTGGCATCGCCATTAACCTGTTGAGTGGCGAGGGGCAGATGGTTTTGCGGGAGACCGATATTTCCAGAAATTCCATTCAGGGTTCTGGCATCTATGCAGATGGAATCTTATTGAGGGGATCGGGCAACTATGATGCTGAAATTACCGTCACCAACAGCACTATTTCGGGCAATACCATTACCTTGACTGAGGGAGGGGGGGGTGGAGCCTACGTTGAGCCTACATATACTTCTGCGGGTATTGCGGCTGAGTTTTTTGCCGCCTATGACTCCAATGTGATAGTAAGCAAAACCAATATTTCGGGCAACGAGGTAACAACTGATAGTACAGCTGTTTCGGGTATCGAAGTGGAAGCGTATGGAGCTTATACCGGTTCTATCGATATTAATGAAACCACGATTTCTGGCAACACTGTTACTACCAATGGAAACTATTCCGCCGGTATTGAAGTTGTAACCAACACCTACTTCGCTTCCACGGCGATAAACGATACAAGAATCTCTGGTAACACCGTGACGACCAACGGTTACGGATCGCTAGGAATAGGAGTTTTTGCAGACATCTATTATGGTTCGACCAGCATCGAAGACACAGTCATTACGGGCAATACGGTCACGACTAACGGTGGTTACTCTGCCGGTCTTCAAGTTGTGGCCGATGCAGGCTACGCTTTCGTAGAAATCAACAACACAACGATTTCTGGCAACAGCGTAACTACTAACGGTGTCGACGCCCCCGGTATACAAGTCGCGGCTACATCAGACTTCTACGCTTCCGCATCGATAAACAATACGACAATCGCCGGTAACACCGTGACCACCAACGGTAACGGGTCGCCAGGAATAGGTGTGTATGCGAGCAGTAACTATGGCTTGGCCACTATTGAGAACACGGTCATTACGGGCAATACAATTACGACCACCATGGAATACTCTGACGGTATTTTGATAGAGGGAGGAAATACTTCCGGAGGTGGATACACATACCTGCTCAACACTCTCATTACTGGCAATACCGTAACCACCAATGAATATTCGAGTGGTGTGCAGGTCAGCTCCGATGGATATTCGTATGTTGGCGCAACAGTTTCAAATAACATCGTGACTGTGGCGTCCAACTCCAGTAGTTTCTACTTCAATGAAAGTAATGGCGGCAACATTTGTATCGATTTATCTGGTAACACCAGCAATACTCCTGACCCATCGAGCTTTGACTTGAGCATCGTGAGCTTTACCCAAGCAGTCGAAATCGTTGGGTTCACTTCCCTTCCGGATTTGAGTGCAGACAACAACGACAGCTTGAATACTATTAATATCCCAGGCTTTTCGCCGGTGGCGGGGACGTCGGGGGTGAGAACCTGTCCGTAAGGTCTTTAGAGCAAAGTAGTTAGCTCTGCAAACTCTACCGTTTAGCAACCAATGCAGCGAGGTCGCTCTATTCGATCGCCTCTACCTTTAACTAGGTGGGGGTGATTCTTGTTGTGGGGGTGGCGGATTGATTGGAAAACTCTCAGGAACGTCTCAGGCCTGAGACCAAAGTGTGGTGTAGCTTAGACAGCTATGGACGTGTTGTGTACAACTGGTTATCAGTGCTGTTGTGATTCTGGTTGGTTCCTCGACCTTTTGCGATCGCCACCGGTACCGATTGACCCTACATTGCCCAACATCTTCGCATCGTTACGTTGCTATGAACGATTACTACAAGGCCGAACATCTCCCCAATTTCAGCCAAATTGGCGAAGGTAACCCCGAGCTGGCCGAGAAATTTTTTGGGTATTACGGGGCTGTGTTTGAGGAGGCTGCCTTGACGAAGCGAGAAAAAGCTCTGATTGCACTGGCGGTTTCTCACGCCGTGCAATGTCCCTACTGCATCGAGGCTTATACAAAGGAGTCCTTGCAGCAAGGATCGGATTTAGAGGAAATGACCGAGGCGGTGCATGTGGCCACCGCCATTCGCGGAGGGGCCTCCTTAATTCACGGCTTGCAGATGCTCGATCGCGTCAATCAGCTGACGATGTAGACCTGCCCTGGCGAGCTGGAGAGATTTGCACAGGAGAGGTTGGTATGGGAGAGCGACATAATTGAAAGACTCAGCTTCTAGCAGGCAGTTCCACCAGGTATCCAACCCGTTTTAGGAAAACATCATTCGCTCATCTTCGACAAAACAACCATTGATATGGCCCAGCAAACGAGCACTTCGAAGCGCACTCTTTCTTTACAGAGAAGACGATCGCCCTTGGCATCCCCCGAACGGCAATTGCATGACTTGCAGAGGCTCGATCTCTCCAGGGCAAAACAGGTGGATGATTTTCAGGCGGCGTTGCAGAGTTGCGATCGGTTTCCCCTCACCCCCACCCAACTAGAGATCTTTCAAATCAATATCGGCAAGCTGTGTAATATGACTTGCCGCCACTGCCACGTGGACGCCGGTCCCGATCGCACCCGCGAAAACATGGATCGGACTACGGTGGACGCTTGCTTGGCCGCCCTCGATCGTACCTCTGCTCACACAGTGGACATCACGGGGGGGGCACCAGAGATGAACCCCCATTTCCGTTATTTGGTGAATGAATGTGCGAAGCGCGGCAAGCATGTCATCGATCGCTGCAATCTAACCGTATTGCTGCTGCCGGGGATGCAAGACTTGCCCGAGTGGTTGGCAGAACGCAACGTCGAAATTGTTTGCTCGCTACCCCACTACCGCAAGCGAAACACCGATAAACAGAGGGGGGATGGCACCTACGAAAAATCCATTCAGGCGCTGAAACGCCTGAATGAAGTGGGCTACGGTCAGGGGAATCCCCACAGACGGCTGACTCTCATGACCAATCCGGTGGGGGCCTTTTTATTCACCGACCAGCAGCAGGCAGAACGCGAATGGAAACGCGGTTTAGAGCGAAATCACGGAGTGACCTTCGATCGCTTAATTGCCCTCAACAACATGCCCATCTCCCGATTTCTGGAATGGCTGGAAGAAACGGGCAATTTGCAGGGGTACATGGAGCTGTTGGTGAATTCCTTTAATTCCGGCACTGTGGATGGCCTGATGTGCCGCAATACAGCGTCGATTGGCTGGGATGGCCGGATTTTCGATTGCGATTTCAACCAAATGCTGGATTTAGAGGCACAGTTGTCAAATGGCGATCGCACCACCGTTCGTGACTTTGACCCGCAGCAGTTTGCCGAACGGCAGATTGTCACCGACCGCCATTGTTTTGGCTGTACGGCAGGGGCAGGTAGTTCTTGTGGAGGGGCAACGGAAGCATGACCAACTCAACTGACCAATTTGCGACCGAGCTTTGCACTTTACCGACTCAGCCGGAGGTGGTGCGCAAGCTGCTGGTGACGATTCCAGAAGACACTACTTCGATTGCCCTCTGTGGTGGACCCTACAGCAACTTTATGGCCGTACAGCAATTTTTGAGCGAGACCTCTTTAGTTAGCCACCGTTTCTGTTTGGGAGACATGGGGGGCTTTGGGGCTTTTCCCGATCGCACCATTGACCTGCTGCGGGACTCGGGCACCATCGTCCTGCAGGGGAATTACGATCGAGCCGTAGGATATGGCGAGCGGGATTGCGGCTGCGGTTATACTAACCCCCGAGATCGGGAGTTTGCTCAAATTAGCTACGACTACACGGTGGCCAACACCTCTGCAGCCAATCGCACCTGGTTGAAACAACTGCCCCAACTGATTGAAATTCAATGGCGATCGGCAAAGATCCTGCTGTGCCACGGCAGCCCCGAACAGGTGAACGAGTTTGTCTGGGAAACGGAAACGGAGAATGCCCGGATTGAATGGTGGCTGCATGAATTTGGGGTACAGGGAATTTGCGCCACCCATTCCGGTTTGCCCTGGACGCGCAAAGTGGGCAATGGCTTCTGGTGCAATGTAGGGGTCCTGGGGCGCCCTCCCCACGACGGTCAACCCCACGTCTACTTCGCCCTGTTGGAGTTTCCGGCAGGGGCGGAAGCTCCACAGCCCAAGTTTGTGGCCATGGACTACGACACCTCGGCGGCAATTGCAGCAATGCGAGCTGAGGGGTTGCCAGAAGAGTTTTGCGATAGCTTGCGTTCGGGGGTTTGGACCACTTGTGCGGAAATCCTGCCGCCGCAGGAACAGGCTGTGCGTCAGCGGCTACCAGCCCCCCCGTTTAGCGCTGCCTCTGCCGTTTAGGGAATTCCTGCCGCGCTCTGTTAGGAGACAGACGATGCAGATTGTAGGGGTTGGCTGGAAGGCTTAGCGATCCGGAATTGGAGTTGCGCGCGATCGCTGTTTCATCATGTGAACGAACGTAAGGTGCATATGTTTCAACTAAATTTGGCAAACTCTAAACCTTCTTCTGCTTGGGGGAGGATTGCCACCGGACTCGTGGCGGCGGTAGTCCTGGTGGGTTGCAGTGGTTCCCCAACCACTCAGGCTCCTGACAGCAGTACTCTAGCTGCCGATTCCCAGAAAGAAGAAGAGCTGGAAGTGTTAGAGTTTGGCGTTGGTCCCTATTTCCCCACCCCCAACGAAACTCGGGCTCAGTTTGAGCCGCTGTTTGAAGAAATTGCTGCTGCCGCTGGTGTAGAGGCCAAAGTTGTGGTCACCGAAGATTGGATTGGGATTTCCGAGGCTCTGCGCTCCGGTACGCTGGATGTGGCTTGGTTGGGGCCTTGGGGATACGTGCTCGCGGAACACAACGAACCTTCCCTAGAGGCGATCGCCACAGTGAAATATAACGAACAGCCGATTTATTTCTCGGTTCTGATGGCGAAGGCAGACGCCCCTTTTGACTCGATTGAAGAAGCCATTTCCCTCAGCGAAACTGGAGAGGAACCGCTCAAACTCAGTCTGGCGGATGTCGGGTCTACCTCAGGATGGTTGATCCCCAGCGCTGAATTTCTGCGCCTTGAGGTGGATCCCAAATCTACTTTTGACTACAACGAAGGGGCCAGTCACGCCGCCCAGGCGATCGCCGTGCTCAGCGACCAAGTAGATATTGCCTCAGACTACGATCGCAATCTGGACGTGTTAGACAGCACCGGACGTATCGAACGGGACGATCTCAAGATCGTCTGGCAGTCAGCTCCATTGCCCAACGACCCGATCGTGGTGCGCGGGGGACTTCCCGACGAGATCAAAACAGCACTGCAAGAGGCACTGGTGAGCATTTCGACGGAAGAGGCAGAGACGTTATTGCCCCCTAACTACACCGGGTTTGTGGCCTCCGATGGCAGTAACTACCAACCCATCCGCGATGCCGGCACCAGCCTAGGTAAGTTACAGTGACCCTCAGGCTCCCGCCCTTTGCCCCTCCTACATCCCCACTACCCGATCGCCCGCTGGACGATCGCCTCGATGCAATTTTGGCGGCAGAGCAGCGGCGCAATGGTGGGGTGGGTCGCCTTTTGCGCCAGGGATTTTGGACGGCTCTCCTGCTTGCCATATTGATAGCCAGTGCCCGCCAGGCAGAAGTGTCCATCAGTGAGTTTGTGGAGGGGATTCCCCGCCTCACCCGCTGGCTTTCCGAGCTATGGCCCCCCGACTGGACGGAGTTGCCCTCCTTCTTGATGGCCACCTGGGAAACGCTGGCGATTGCGATTGTAGGCACGCTGGTGGCGGTTACCTTGGCTCTGCCGCTGTCGCTAGTGGTGGCCCGCAATATCACCCCCGCCCCTTGGCTGGCGGGGCCCATTCGAAGCGTCCTCAATCTGCTGCGGGGAATCGATACGGCGATTTTTGCCCTCTTCTTTGTCTCGGTTGTGGGGCTGGGGCCGTTTGCCGGAGTTTTGGGGGTGATGTGTCACACCACGGGTTCGATGGCCAAGCTGTATGCAGAAGCCATAGAGACCTTGCCCGCAGAACCGCTGGAGGCCATGGAAGCTACCGGTACCGATCGCTGGCGCACGATTGCATTTGCGGTCTTACCTGAGGCAATTCCCACCTTAGTGGGAATTAGCTTGTACTTATGGGAAGTGAACGTGCGCTCCTCTGTCATTTTAGGGATTGTCGGGGCTGGGGGGATTGGCTACGAACTGTCCGTCAGCCTCAAGCTACTGGACTTTGGCCGCTTGACCACCTTGCTCCTGCTCATCCTAGGCATGGTGACGGCGATCGATGGGGTCAGTGCTTGGCTGCGTCACCGTTTGAAATAAGTCGGGTAGTCATTGTGGGACCTAGGGCTGTTGGCTGAAACAGGAGAAAGGCATTAGGCCATGCTGAAAGTGATGGGGTTGAGCAAACTGTATGGAGATCGCCCGGTGTTGCAGGAGGTGAGCTTTGCAATCGCGCCGCGCACCTTCACCGCCGTTTTGGGACCTAGCGGTGCGGGTAAGACAACCCTGATGCGCTGTTTGTTGGGGTTACTCAAGTCTGACAGTGGCTCGGTTTGGTTCGGCGATCGCGATTTGACCCAAGTTTCTCCCCAGCAACTCCGGGATAGCCGCAGGCAAATGGCCTTGGTAGCTCAGCAGTTCAACCTAGTACGCCGCCGTACCGCTCTTGAGAACTGCCTTGCCGGTCGCCTGCCGGAATTACCTTTGTGGCGCTGTCTAACCAACCAGTTTCCGCAATCCCTCAAGCGGGATGCCCTCGCGGCATTAGAGCGGGTAAAACTGCTGGAGGTAGCCTTTCAAAGGGCCGATCGCCTCTCGGGAGGTCAACAACAGCGGGTGGCGATCGCCCGCGCCCTGACACAAAAAGCCCGCATCATTTTGGCGGATGAGCCCATATCCAGCTTGGACCCCGAATCTGCCCGCCTCGTACTAGAACTATTGCGCTCCCTTTGCGACCGGGAGGGGATGACGGTGCTCTGTAACTTGCACCAAGCCTCGTTAGCCAGGGACTACAGCGATCGCATTTTGGGATTGAGGGGGGGTCAGCTGGTGCTAGATAAAGTGGCTGAGGACGTGACAGAGATCGACCTTAACGCCCTTTATCAAGCGTCCTCGCGCACTGTCATTCGTTTACCTTCACTCTAAACGTTAGACAAATGGGGGGACTCTGAATAAGTCGACAAACGATCTACATATCAGTCAGGCAGTTTGCGAATGGACCGTCTGTCGAGTGTTGCTGCAATCCTGTGTAAAGTCTTAAATCAACTATGTCTTGCTAGAATCATTTAGATTTGAAAAATCGGCTAAAATCTCATTTGGAATATAGGTTGCAGCCTCAAAAGATCCCCTGAAGGAGCCCTAGGTCCCTACGCGGATAAGATTCAGATCCTTTTCTGTTTAGAACTACCGGGTTATCGACAGTTAGGTTTGATAGATTCTGTGCTGAAGCAAATAGCTTGTAGCGGTCTTCTTAAAGAAGAATTTCAACGGTAAATCTCATCATCAAAGAGTCTTTAGGATCGTTACTCTCAACCGTCCTAGCATAAGATTTATAGTGGCATATTAGAAGATTTTAAAGCCCATGCCAAAAAGCGTTCAGTGTAATATAAAGCCAGTTGATTGCTAATTCCAGAAAAAACTGTATCAAAGGCGTGTTCCGCCCAAGGAATTTCTAGCCAAACAGCAAGATTGTCGACTGACTTTAGCTTCTTGTATAGCTGTCGTCCGAACTTCGCCTGCACTAGGTGATCGCGACCTGCATATACTAGTAGAGAAGGAGGAAGATTAGATCTAGAATAGTTGATGGGAGATGCTTGTCGATAAAGGTCGGGGAGTTCTTCGGGAGTTCCTCCTAAAAAGTTTTTCAGTACGGTTTGGGTATCGATGGGATTAGGGACAGGTGGATCGTAGTATCCCTCTGTCAAATTAACCGGCCCATAGTAGCTCACCACCGCTCGAAAAGGAAAAGCATTTTGCCGATAGGCAGCCAGAGAAGCTAGATGACCCCCTGCCGAGCGACCCACGATCGCAATCTTTTCGATATCAACTTCAAAGTCATCTGCACGATCTCGAATATACTGCAAAGCGACTTCTACATCCTCAAGCTGAGCGGGAAACTTATACTTGGGTGCGTGGCGATAATCAATTGCTATCACCGAGTATCCTTGGGCTGCCATGTAAGCACTAAATTTATCATGGGCATCAGGATTGCCTTGTCTCCAAGCTCCGCCGTAGACTATCATAAGGGCTGGATATTTTCCTTGAGGCAGAGGTCGATAAACGTTTAGTTTGAGATCGACTCGATCGGGACTAGCAAAGATAATACCTCTTTCAATGCGAATCTCCTCTTCGATCGGAATGCCCCGAAAAACATCTACGATCGCAAATGGCTTGGGACGTATTTGGGTTCGTAAAGCTTGAGGAACAGCTTGTAAATAGTCTGCACCTAAAACTGTTTCTATCTCGGCGGTAAATCTCCTATTGGCAGCGGGTAACTGGATCGCAGGCAGTAGACTCAAGATTAGCCCGAGTAAACTACAGATGATAATCAGAGTAGACAACCAACTTTTGTAAACCATAACGGTTAGCAGAAGCGCGCTCGCATTCATGATAAATAACCAAGGGCTAACTTCTGGCGCACCCACTCCAAGAGGAAGTAAAGCGAAAGTAGGAGCAGGAATAACTATCCAAAGACTGAGAAAGAATCCCAACATACTTAAGAGTATGGAGGCTACCCTCAAGAACAAAGAAATTTCTA
Organism: Synechococcus sp.; assembly: GCA_051439605.1. Taxonomy (GTDB): domain Bacteria; phylum Cyanobacteriota; class Cyanobacteriia; order Thermostichales; family PCC-7336; genus PCC-7336. Next base: position 65,729 of record JBFRWN010000082.1, on the reverse strand, counting down.
ATAAGTTGAGTTGAGACATTTCAAAATGCTTTTGTATAGTCAAATAGTCTTACATCAAACATCAGTGTAAACTGTACTCGATAGGCATCCTCAAGCAATTATGTCAGACCTTAAGGAAAAAGTAGCATTAGTAACGGGGGCGACGCGGGGTATTGGAAAGGGAATTGCCATGGGCTTGGGTGAGGCTGGTGCAACTGTTTATATTACCGGTCGTAGTCTGAATCGTTCTAACGTGAGTGATAAAGTTTCAGGTAGTCTACAGGAAACCCAATTGGCTGTTGAAGAAGCGGGTGGTAAGTGTATTCCAGTTCAAGTAGACCATAGCGATGACGAGAAAGTACGTTTACTCTTTAATCGTATTCAGGATGAACAAAATGGACAGCTTGACTTGTTAGTTAACAATGTTTTTTCAGGAGTACAGGCAATTGGAAATGCCTATGGTAAGCCCTTTTGGCAATCTGAACCTACTCTTTGGGATGCGGTTAATAATGTTGGTCTTCGGAGTCACTATATTACCAGCGTCTATGCTGCTCGCATGATGACTAAACAGAAACGGGGAATTATTTTTACCATCTCTTCCTGGGGCGGTATGTCTTATATCTTTGGTGCGGCTTATGGCGCAGGAAAAGCAGCTTGCGATCGATTGGTGGCAGATATGGCCTCCGAGTTAAGACCAGATAACGTTGCTTCTATTTCTCTTTGGCCAGGAATTGTAGCAACAGAGCATATGACTAATTTTGCTCAGCAAATGAATGAAAGCGATGCCAAGAAAAGCTTTTCTGATGGTTTCAACTGGGAAACTCCATTACTAACAGGTAGAGTTATTGCGGCTCTTTCTACTGAGCCAAATATAATGAAATATACGGGCAAAGTTCAGATTGTTGCTGAACTTGCTGAAAAATATAATCTTGTCGACCAAAATGGCACTCGCCCTGATTCTTTACGTTCCCTTCGATTTCTGATTCCTTTTACTTTTTTATCACTAAGAAAACATCTCTGGTTGATACCTAATATTAAAGTGCCCTGGTTTCTATTGCTATGGGCAGTGCTTCAGTCTCCTAAGATTTAATGGATAGGCAAATAAGCAATCAAAGAGACAATCACAAAATTTAGTAACAATGACTGATTTCAATCAAGCTGTAATAGTCCTTACTGGTGCAGCAGGAGGCTTTGGTCAAGAACTCACTCGCCAATTATTACAAGCTGGTGGTCGTCTAATTCTTACCGACATCGATCTAGCTATCCTAGATAAACGCGCTTCTCAAATCAAAAGTGAAGTGACTACAGGAGAAATCATTGCTTGTATTGAGAGCGATCTTTCTCATCGCGAAGGATGCGAGATTGTCTACCTTAAAGTAAAAGCATTAGACATACCTATTGATATCTTGATTAACAATGCCGGTATAGGATTATTTGGTCGTATGGACGAAGTTCCTCCCGATAAATGGGAACAGTTGATGCAGGTCAATTTATTAGCCCCAATGCGGTTAAGTTCTCTTTTTGTCGCCGATATGATTGAGCGTAACCAAGGACACATTGTTAATATTTCTTCTCTAGCAGGTTGGATCGCTCCTGCGGGGATGACTCACTACTCTACAAGCAAATTTGGCTTGCGTGGTTTTAGTGAAGGACTTTGGAATGAAGTAAAACCCTATAATGTCAAAGTTACAGCCGTTTATCCTTTTTTTAGTCGTACACCAATTCTTCAGTCGGAACGTTATGGAACACTAGCTCAAGGAATGGAAGATTTCCCTGAACATTTGGCAACTGACCCAGCGAAAGTCATGGAAAAAACCATTAAAGGAATTATGCGTAATCAACTTCACGTATTTCCCGACAAGATGGCCAATAGGATTCACATTCTCAAGCAATATTTCCCCAGATTGTTTAACTGGGTGAGTAACCGATTTTTAGTAAATTAAAAGTCAATCTAAATGAGTAACTCTGTTAACAATCAAAAGATACGGGTAACAGCCCACAAGCAACTCATTATCGGGGCTGGTTTTGTCGGACTAGGTATAGCTCAGGCTCTTAAAGAAGCCGGTATTCTCTATGATCAAGTTGATGCCAGCGATGAAATAGGTGGAAATTGGTATCATGGAGTTTACGAAACTGCTCATATTATCTCCTCCCGTAAGGTTACTCAGTTTACAAATTTTTCCATGCCAGAAGATTATCCCGACTTCCCTAGTCGGAAGAATATGTGGGATTATATTAATGCTTTTGCCGATCGCTTTGATTTGTGGGAACCTATTGAACTCAACCGCAAAGTCACCTATGTGCGACCAGTGGAAAAGAATCTCTGGGAAGTAACCTTCGCCAACCAAGAACAACGTATTTATAAAGGTGTAGTGATGTGTAATGGTCATCACTGGTGTAAGCGTTTTCCTGATTTTCAGGGTGAATTCAATGGGAAAATCATCCATTCTAAAGATTATAAACGACCCGAACAACTTCTTGGTAAAAGAGTTCTAGTAATCGGTGGAGGAAATTCAGCCTGTGACATAGCTGCGGAAGCTGCTCGCGTGGGAGCTAAATGTGTCTTAAGTATGCGAGAGTCGGTTTGGTTTATTCCTAAAACCTTTGCGGGTATTCCTGTGGCCGATTTAAGCAAAAAGGGGAGGAGTCCAGACTGGTATCAACGTCTAATGACTTACCTACTAATCCGCTTCACTTTTGGAAAGCACGAAAGTTACGGACTTCCCCAACCTAAGCATCGAATTTTTGAAAAACACCCCACTATCAATAATGAAGTTCCTTACTACATCAAACACGGTCGCATTATTCCCAAACCAGGCATACGTAGTTTAGATGGATGGTCAGTGGAATTTCTTGATGGAAGCCATGAAGAATTCGATCTGATCGTTTGTGCCACTGGTTACTATGTTGCTTATCCATTTTTACCCCCAGAACTTCAACGAGTTCAAGGCTCGGTAGTCCAATGCTATGGAGACTCTTTCCTTGATGACTATAAGGGATTATATTATATCGGTTGGTATCAACCTCGAAGCGGAATAGGCTCGATTATTAGTGCTTTCGCTCCAGTCTTTGCCCACTACCTCAGACTCCAGGACGAGATTAATGTACCTGTCGGTTTAGTCCTCAAAGAAATGGGCAAAAAGCTGCCAAAAACCCATCTTTTTGACCCACAGAAAATTTTTAGAGAATTAGAACTTACCAACCTTCGCTTTAACTCAATCGTCAAAAAAGCTCATCAAATTGATGCTCGGCATCCTAGCTTTAACAATCAGCCTCTTCCTGCTAAACCGTTCGATAAAGTTTCTTCTTCACAAGAGTTTACAATTAAGTAGGAACTGGAATCGTAATTTATTCATAAGCCACAAATAATCTAAGTCAATAGATAATTATTTTATATCAATTCTATTAGATATTCTTCTATTAAAACGATTGATTTGACAAGCGGCCTGGATTTATTCCTTTCAGTCAAAATTTAGTACGAATCATCATAGGGTTGGACTAACGAGCACTGTCCGCTGAGCGAGTAACTGCAAGAATTATAAAGGAGATGAGCTTTACACCCGATTGGATGAGATCTTTCCTCCACGAAGCGTCGGAGGGTGACACAATTGTATTCCTGGAAAGAGAAAGTCGCTATTGGGTGGAAGCCAAAACAGGGCTATAGGATGCGAAATTGTTCCTCAATGCCATCAGGCGTCGGTTGATTCTGATCCTTGGTGGGCTTGGAATCGCGTCCTGAACTGAACTTAAGCAATCTCCCAGGGCATAGGGTAGATATTGGTTCGTTATCCTAGAGATTGCAATAATCTGTCGATCCCGACGATCGCTCTCCCGTCTTGAACCCACCAGAGATCGGCAGTGTAAGCTACAAATCTGTGTCCTCTATGAATCTAAGGTGGGTTTATATCGGCCTGCCCACGATATATTTCGCACGCTACCAGGAACAACGAACATTACTGACGCGTTGGTTTTGGTGGCGATGAAACCAATCTGTCAGGCTTGCAGGTGCACACTGTTCCAGGCTAAATTTTGTCCGATTCTTGCTAGGTAGCCAATTGAAACTGCCGAGCATCGTGGGGATCCAGGACAGTTTAGCGTTTATCCAACCTCATCTTTCCTGAGAAACGTGCAACGGTCTTTTAAACGCATTCTGACTGGAGCTATCTTTTTCGCCGTTACCAACGTAGTGGCAATTTCTGGCTACGTTGCGGCCGGTTGGAAGCCGTTGGATGCCACCTACATGACAGTGATCACCATTTTTGGGGTGGGATACGGAGAGGTTCAACCCCTCAGCCCCAAAATGCGATTGTTCACCATTGGGGTGATTCTGGCGGGATTTTGGTCAGCGGCCTACATTGTTACAGGCTCGGTGCAACTGTTGGCGGAGGGGGAAATTAATCGGGCTCTACAGGTTAGGCGGATGGACCGAGAAATAGATAATTTGGAGAACCACACAATCATTTGTGGTTTTGGCCATGTAGGGGAGATTTTAGCCGCCAAATTGGCCGAGGATCGCCATCCATTTGTGGCGATCGACATTGACCCCGATCGCGTCGCCCAGGCCCGAGAACTAGCCTACTGGGCCCGCTGCGGCAGTGCCTCCGACGAGGATATTCTCAAATCTGCCGGGGTGGAAAAGGCTAAGGTTCTGGCTACCGTGCTGCCGGATGACGCGAACAATGTCTTCATCACCTTGACGGCTAGAGGTCTGAACCCCAACCTAACGATCGTAGCTCGCGGCACCGCCCCCACCACCGAACAGAAATTAAAATTGGCAGGAGCTAACCGGGTTGTGATGCCAGCCGCCATCGGAGCACTGCGGATGGCCCACACCATTACCCATCCAGCCTCGGAAGATGTGCTTTCTGGAGCTGAGGGGACAAGCTTTCTCAATGAAGAGCTGGCCCAGTTGGATGCCCGGATTGATGAACTGCCGATTCCCGCCAATTCTCCTTTGGTTGGTCGTACTCTGGGCGATATCGAGCTCCAGGCAAAGGGGCGGTTTATTGCAGTGGCAGTGCGGCGAGCGGATGGGACGATTATTACTCGCCCCGACTCATCCCTGACCCTGTTTGGGAGTGACACCATCATTGTCATTGGACGGATCGACGCGATCCCTCAACTGAAGGGCTATTACGAAATCCAACGTAAAGCGCAATATCGCGGCTCCAGCCTCTAGCTGGAATGTTAAGTGGTGTGGATGGTTGGTGATAACGCAGGATGGGCGGGTCTTCAGCATTACTGCCGTTGTCTTGCAGATATTGAGGCATCTACCGCGGCGCTTACAATCTGCACGGCGTTGGGTTGGGCCATTCTGGAAGGATTGCTTGCAGGCTGATTGAGGGGCTGTGGACGGGAAGAGGTGGCAGACCATCCTATGACAGCAGTCACGATCGCCGCGATCGTTAAATCGATTGCCAAATGTTTAAAATTTGCCACTCCGGTACCCTCCTAGGCATTTCTCCTCGATGCTGTATGGCTTACAAGGTTGTAAAGCATGGGGTTGAACTGCAATCGACGGATAGCCCGTCACTGAGCTGGGCGAGTGCTAGCATGACGGCTAAAACATCATTCAGCTATTGCTATTCAGGCTCATGAATCTGAGAAATCAGAGCAGTAGGGGTCAGGGTGACCCGCAAAATTGATGAGAGTTTGCTCATATTGCTTTCAGGCTTCACTTACAGGTATCTCCAACAATTAAGGCTTTATGCAGCGATCTCCCTAACTGCATAGTGACTGACGCAAACAAGGAGGTTTCCCACAGTGAAAGTCAGAGGCAGAACTTTTAACAATTGAAGACGTGTAAAACGCTTATGAATGATTGGATCGCTACTCTGCCACATGCTTCCTCATAGTAAACACTCGAAAATCTCAGATTTTTTTCACATTCTTTGTGGATTAGCGCTTTACTCTTGGATTTAATAAATTCCTTATTTGACGCTGCTCTCTCCTCACACCATCAGCGTTTATTTTTTCTCGGTTGGTTTGAAAACTCCGTGTTGCTTCCCCCTTTGGGCGAATCATTCACCACCAAGAACAGCTTTATCAACGATAATCATGTAAAGTTGTGTATCAATAAGTGACATCCCGTTTGGATGATTGTCCTGTTGTAATCGGATGACGACATTGCAAACTCTTCCTATTCTTGCCCCTACATCCCATGCACGGCGCAGGCCCCAGGCCGCCATTTCCGCACGGGGCGTGAGTATGACCTACGGCTCTGGTACCCGAGCAGTACCCGTGTTGAGGAATATTAATATATCGATTGCTTTAGGAGAGGTGCATTTCCTGATGGGGCCTTCGGGGTCGGGGAAAACAACCCTGCTCTCGATCCTGGCAGGTATATTGACCCCCACTGAAGGGGATGTGCATCTTTTGGGGCAAAACATTACCCACATGTCCCGAAAACAGCTCGGTCGCTTTCGACGCTCCCACATTGGCTTCGTTTTTCAAGGGTTCAACCTATTTCCTACCCTCACCATTGCTGAGAACGTAGAAGTGGCACTAAACTTGGCCAATGTTAAAGGGGCTCGCGCACAGAAAATGGCCCTAGAACAACTCGATTTGGTGGGTTTGGCAGATAAGGCTCGCTACCGGCCGGCTGATTTGTCAGGGGGACAAAAGCAGCGGGTGGCGATCGCCCGTGCTTTAGTAGGGAATCCAGAGTTGATTATGGCGGATGAACCCACCGCCTCGCTAGACTCTGTGAGCGGACATAACGCGGTCGAACTTCTGCAGCGACTGGCCAAAGAGGCTGGTTGTACCGTGTTGGTGGTTACCCACGACTCCCGTATTTCTCAGTTTGCCGATCGCGTTATCAATATGGAAGACGGCTATATTATCGACGCCCAGCCGTCTGCTTATCCCACCCCTTGTCCTTCCGCTGCCTGAAGTTCTCTAGCTAGCCTTCTATTGTAAGGTGTTAGCGAGCTCGGATTCCGGTTCAGCTACGTATACGATGTACCATCACCCATCCAAATGAGCTCTTGCTCCGTGCTAGCCTATTACTCCTCAAACCGCCTCAAAAAGACTTCCTGTAATACGGGAGTTCTTTTAAATCTGTGCCCTAGTAGCATCAATAACTTAATGAGAGGGTAAGTTGTCTTCGTACACTGAACATAGCTCGGGGGATTTGGTAGAGTTTGCATCTTCCTGTTGCACTCATCATGCCAAGCTGAATAAGAGCTTGGAAGCCATTTTGAGTACTCTTACCAAATCATCACCAATCTAGCGTGCATTTTACAGCCGGAAATCCATGTAGAGTTTGGGTTGTTGTTTACAGCTTATATTGCTGGATTAATAGACGGAGTTTATGAGAGGTTTGTTCAAGGTGACTGCAGCATGAAAAAGGCGAAGTTTGAAATTGAGCTCGGCAGATTTCTTGTACCTTGCAGAATGTACGGAAATGCCGAGCAGATTATCATATGCATTAGCGGGGCAAAGCAGACAATGGCCTCGTGGCGCTCTTTCATCAGCCATTTTGTTGCGGATTACTCCATTGTTGTATTTGATATGCCGGGGCAGGGGCGTTCTCTCATTCTAGAAGGCTCTCAAGGAGTAACATTCGACGAGCAAGTTCAAGTTTTGCACGCCGTAATTTCAAAGGTCAGCCCAAATAAGGCGGTCATCATCGCAGCGGCTTCATGGGGAACCATTATTGGAGCCGCTTATGCCGCACGCTATCCCGACCGTGTAGATAAGATGATCCTCGGCAGCTTTGGGGCCAAGCCAACACAGGCCATCTTGGACGTCATCCGCGAGGGGCAACAGCTATTCAAAGATAATCAGACGTCAAAAATTGCACTTTTGATGATTGAGCGTTTTGGCCAGAATATTTCAGAATCTCATAAAAGCCAAATCATCAATCAGTTTCAAAAAATGAGTTGGGAACAGTATAAATCATTTTATGAGCACTGCGAGTTTGTTAGCCAGACAAAAGATATTGATAACTATATCGATCTGCGAAAAATTAAGGCTTCGACGCTGATTGTGAGTGGAGAATACGATCCCATTCTAGACAAGGACGATATAAAAGAAGCGTCCAGTCATATCCCCAACTGTGAATACAAGATGATCAGAAATGCTGGTCATTTCCTTCATTGGGAACGGGAGGAAATCCTCCATACTTACAGCGAATTTCTTTCTCGCGTCTAGTCCACTGTATATGCGGCGCACTATGTCTGAGCTTCATCTTTGTCCAGTCCCCCGGGTTGATTCCATTACTCGTTCAGAGTTTGAAGCCAATTATCTCAACCCGAAACTTCCAGTCATTATCAAAGATATTGCTGCTGAATGGGTGGCTTTACGGAAGTGGACTCCTGAGTTCTTCAAGTCAAATTATGGCGACAAGCTAGTTAAGGTTTACGATTCTAGCTTTGTGAAGGCTGGCAAAGGGTATATGTCGAATGTGGAAAAAATTCCCTTCAAAGATTATCTTAATGAGGTGCTAAACAACTCTCGAGACTTGCGAATGTTTCTTTACAACATTCGCACAGAAATTCCAGAACTTGTTAAAGACATTACCCTACCCCCATTAGTTGATGGGGTGTCAAAGAATTTTGTTTTTATGTTTTTTGGGTGCCAGGGCGCTGCCACCCAAATGCACTTTGATATTGATATGGCTCATGTCTTCCATACGGCTCTCTACGGTAGAAAGACGATTACGTTATATCCCTTCGACCAGGGCCGAAACATCTACCGATATCCGTTCACCTGCCGAAGTTATATTGATGTCCACCAGCCTGACTTCGAACGCTATCCTAAGCTGAAAGACGCTGTAGGATATCGCGTCGAGATCGAGCCAGGAGAAACGCTATTTATGCCCAGTGGATACTGGCACCATATGGTTTACAACGAACCTGGCTATGCCGTATCGCTGAGGTGGGCACCTCAATCCGTCGTCTTGAAGCTGCGCGGCTATTACAACATATTCGTGCTTTCTACGATCGATCAGCTGATGAACCAGATCAGCCCGGATGCCTGGTTTGAGTGGAAAACCAAACGAGCACATGCTTAGGCTGCCATGAACGTCGGCTGAGCTTGAGTAACGAGAGTGTCAGCTAAGGGGTTTAGTGGTGTAGACAAGTCTTGAAATCCAAGCATTTGAGGGCGAGGCGATGACGCTGACTCTTGATACCAGTATGCTGTGGAACCAATTTTGCTCAATCGCGGTGTGACTGGTCTGGGGAGGACGTGTTCTAACATTGAACCAAAGGGTGTTGGATAGTGGCAGCACTACCGTCAGCTTTAAGCGTTATCCAGATTATGCAGACTGGGACTGCATTTCACCCGGATCTAACGAGCAGCAGTTGACATCATCCAAACAAACTTTGCCCCATTGCAAAGCCCATCGAACAAGCGCTACGCGATTGGCAGTACGGGTCTTCTCCAAAATATTGCTGATGTGGTTGTCAACCGTACGCTTGCTGATTTCGAGCTGTTTTGCAATGTCTTGATTGGTCAGTCCTGTGGCGATCAGCTCAACTACCTGTAGCTCGCGATCCGACAGGTTATCAGTAGAACGATAGGAAGTTTCCATGCTCGAAGCCACAACGTATATATACTTAATACCCCTTTGCGACCATTGTAGGGGATCGATTTAGAAGTGGCACCTTTGCGTAAAAATTCCTATTGAATTGCTCGATCGCACAGCCTGTTGAGCCAATAAAAAAATGGGATTGACAAGCCTCAGAGGTCTTAGCAGGCAACAACCTTTGTGCCCAGCTGGGCTGCCTGCTCCTCCACCGTTACCCTGGCCCAATCATCCACCTGCAGGATGTCGTCTAGAGTTGGCTCGGCGATCGCATCGTGTTTTGCACAGGTGGCTTCAAGCAGACGAGCGATATCGAGATACCCAATTTTTTCTTCCAGGAAGAGAGCCACCGCTGCTTCGTTGGCTGCATTGAGGACTGCCGGCATGGTTCCAGCGGTACGTCCGGCGGCGTAGGCCAACTGCATGCAGGGATACTTACGGTGGTCGGGGGCCTTGAAAGTCAGGGTGGCAACTTCTACCAGATCGAGGGGCTTCCAGTTGGTATAAATGCGATCGGGCCAGCTAATGCCATACAGAATAGGTAGGTGCATATCGGGCCAACCCAATTGGGCAATGATAGAGGTGTCCTGCAGCTCGATCGCCGAGTGGATGATGCTTTGGGGATGGACAACGATGTCGATGTTGTTGTAGTCCAGCTGGCCAAATAGCCAATGGGCTTCAATGACTTCTAGCCCTTTGTTCATTAAAGTGGCTGAGTCAATTGTGATTTTTCGGCCCATGACCCAATTGGGATGTTTGAGGGCATCCGCCAGTTTCACAGAGGCCAACTGCTCGATCGGTAAATCTCGGAAAGCCCCCCCAGAGGCCGTCAGAATAATGCGACGTAGTCCCCCTTCCGGCACCCCCTGCAGGCATTGAAAGATGGCAGAATGTTCTGAGTCAACTGGGATCAGCTTGGTACCGTGCTTTTTAACCTCGGGCAGTACGACGGGACCGCCGGCCACCAATGTCTCTTTATTCGCTAAGGCAATATCTTTTCCTGCACCAATCGCTGCCAGGGTGGGCAGCAACCCGGCACAGCCCACGATACCGGTGACCACCAGCTCTGCGTCTCCGTAGGCCGCTACTTCGCAGACACCTTCGTTCCCTGCAACAACTTTGGGGGCAGGCTCGCAGCCAGACAGGACCGCTTTGAGTTCGTTGAATTTGTTGGAATTGGAGGTGGCGACAATCTCCGGTTTAAACTGCCGTACCTGCTCTGCTAACAAATCGATATTGTTATGGGCACTCAGGCCAACCACCCGAAAACGTTCGGGATTTTGGGCCACCAAGTCCAACGTTTGAGTGCCAATTGAACCGGTGGAGCCGAGCAGGATAATAGGTTTCATAGGGGCCAGCAGAGGTCAAACCACCCACAATTTACACTAGTCTTCCGCCTTTCTTCCGATCTGTATGGCAACCGTCAAGTCGCTTAGGACATTTCAGCTATCCAAAGTCCTGACTAGGCGTAACGTTGTCGGATTTGACTGAAATGGCGACAGCTATAACTGTCTTTGGCAAAAGAGTAAATTGCCAGTTCGCGGGTCGGGTTACTCTAAAGAATGTAGACAGCCGCAACGGCTGGCAATTTTTAAATCAGTTATGATGGGCGCTCGCAATCTTATCCGATCCCGCTGGATCTCTGAGATCAAAAATTATATCGTGACCGGCTTGGTCGCGGTTATGATCGTTGGGGTTTCTATCCTGGGGGGACAGTCGCTTCCAGCCCAGGCTTTGCCGCAGGGCAACGCGATCTCCGACGGTTCGCGTTTGCTGCGCATGGGGTTGCCCTTCGAGCAACTTGATGTGCGCTACGCAGATGACGAACTTTCGGAGGCGCAAGAAGATATTAATAAAGTCCGCAGCCTTAAGAGTGCGAAGGGTCATTCCAGTAAGGCTAACCGCCGCCTCGATCGTCAGGAAGCGCGTATTCTTGAGGCTGTACCAGAGGGGCAGTTGGCGGAAGCAAAAGCGGATTTAGAAGCCTTACATCAGTCAATTGAGTCCTTGGAAGAAGCCCTCGATGCTGACAATCGTGACCTGTCGAAAGAGAAAGCGGCAGCGGCGATCGCCCGTCTGACTTCGTTTGAAGAAGACTTTGTCAGCGGATTCCCGTTCGAAATTCCCAGCGAATACGACGGTTTGCCCAGACTGTTGGGTCGGGCAGACGTAGAATTCAATACCACCGCTGGCCGCTTTCTGATGACATTAGATGGGTATAACGCTCCCCTTTCCGCTGGTAATATTGCGGACTTGGTGGATAAAGGCTTTTACGACGGGTTGAGCTTCGATCGCGTTGAGGACTTTTTCCTGGTGCAGTTGGGGAATCCCCCCGGTGAATCCGATGGCTATGTCGATCCCGCTACCGGCGAGAAGCGCATTATCCCTCTAGAGATTCGTGCCCGTGGAGAAGAAGAGCCGTTCTACGAGATGACCTTTGACGATATGGGGGTTGTGGGGGCCGAACCTATGATTCCGTTCTACGCAGAAGGCACTCTGGCATTGGCCACCTACGAGGGTGACGTAAACAGTGCCTCTTCTCAGTTCTTCATCTTTTTGGCCGAGCCGGAGCTGACTCCGGCAGGCTTGAATCTGCTGGATGGTAACTTTGCAACGTTCGGTTACGTAACCGAAGGAGTTGAAGATTTGCGCAGCATTACTCTGCAGGACAAGGTGATTAGCGCCAAATTAATGTCTGGCAAGGAAAATCTTGTGCGCTAAGCAATTCCATTTGCTCCACCTCAATTGAAGGAACGAACTGCAGTAGAGCCAACTTAGCTGCAGTTTTTTTGTTTGAATTTTTGGGAGGCATGACAAGTCCATCGATCTCCAGATCGAATCTATGCTGCAGGCGAATACTTCCCCAAAATGGCATCTAACCTGGCCAGATGCTCCGCATTGACCGTTGATAAATCTGTCAAAATCGAAAATTTAAGTGCATCGTGAGCCTCGGACACAAAGGGGTTATCTCCCAACCGCTGCACCACCTCCCGCAGCACTGTTTGAGCGTGAGCCGCGTTCTTGTGCAAATTGTCAATCACCATCTCGACAGAAACGGCTTCCCGATCGGTTTGCCAGCAGTCGTAGTCGGTTACCAGTGCCAGGGTGGCGTAGGCGATTTCTGCCTCGCGGGCCAGCTTTGCCTCGGTTAAATTCGTCATACCAATGACATCTGCATTCCAGCTCTTATACAGCAACGATTCAGCCAAGGTGGAAAATGCTGGACCTTCGATACAAACGTAGGTGCCTCCGCGATGCACCCGGATGGTTTCGGGAGCAGCGGCTTTGGCAGATGCAGCGAGGACATCGGCGAGCTGGCTGCACACTGGATTTGCAAAGCTGATGTGACCCACAATTCCGTCCCCGAAAAAGGTATCGTCTCGATGGCGGGTGCGATCGATGAACTGGTCGGGGATCGCCATATCCAGCGGTGCGACTTCTGCCTGGAGAGAGCCTACAGCGGAGGCAGACACCAAGTACTTCACGCCCAAGGTTTTGAGGGCGTAGATATTGGCCCGAAAGGGGATTTCGGTGGGTAAGAGGCTGTGGGTACGGCCGTGTCGAGCGAGAAACGCCACCCTTACACCATTGAGGCTGCCGATACGAAAGCTGTCTGACGGGTCTCCGAAGGGAGTAGAGATGGAGACCTCTTCCGCGTCTTTCAACTCCGCCATTTGGTAAAGACCGCTGCCCCCCATGATGCCGATCGCCACCGATTGCGTAATACGATCCCCCAATTCCGAGTGAATCAAAACTTCCAATACCCGATACTTGCAAAATGATTGTCCGATCTAGATTGCTCGATTTAGGCGATGGAGCGGCGAAAGGCAAAGTATTTCTTTAAGAAGTTCTGCAGGCCGGTATTTTTGGCGTAGCTCATCTTCTTCACTTGCAGGGCAACTTTGGCGTTGATTTCCGACAGAGTGGGATAGACGTGAATCATCCCGCTCACCTTGTTAATGTCTAAACCGTAGGTAACTGCCATGACGTATTCGTGAATCAATTCTCCAGCAGATTTACCCACAATATGGGCACCTAAAATCTTGCCTTTAGGGGTGCAAATCACTTTGGCAAAGCCGTAGCCAGCCCCCTCTGCTAAAGCGCGATCGACATCCGCATATTGGTGGGTGACTACGACGATCTCATCTCCATATTTCTGGCGGGCCTCCGCTTCAGTCATCCCTACCCGAGCCAGTTCGGGATCGGTGAAGGTTGCCCAAGGCACGACAGAGTAGGTCGCTTTAAAAGCTTTGAGGGACAAAAAGAGGCTGAAGGGGCGGGCCAGAATATTCGTTATCACGACGCTGGCTTCGTAGGCAGCCATGTGGGTGAACAGATAGCCTCCAATCACGTCGCCGCAGGCATAGATCTTCGGGTTGGTGGTTTGTAGTTGGTCGTTAACTACGACCCCTTGTTTACCGACCTGAACACCAGCCGCGTTCAGATTCAACCCGTTTACATTAGGCTTGCGGCCGGCTGAAACTAAAATTTCGTCTGTTTCAATGCGGTGACCACCGGCATAAACAATCTTTTTGCCGTTGTGGACTTCTACTTTTTCTAAGCGAGCGCGATTCAGGATTTTGATACCTTCCTTCGCCATCCGATCTTGCACCACTTGGGCAAGCTCAACGTCTTCCTTTGGCATAATGACGTCGCGGCTGGAGAGGATAGTCACCTCGGAACCCAATCTGGCAAAGGATTGCCCCAGCTCACACCCGATGGGACCAGCTCCAACCACCACTAGAGACTTAGGGCGGTTGACCAACGAGAACACTTCGATGTTAGTTAGGTAGCCAGCTTCCTCTAAACCAGGAACAGGAGGCGCTACAGGGTGAGAACCAGTAGAGATAACAAAGGTGCGGGATTTAAGTTCGTGGCCGTTGACGACAAAGGTGTCTCGATCTTTAAACTTTCCGCTGCCGTAAATCACCTCCACCCCCAAGCTCTCAAACCGTTCAGTGGAGTCGTGCACGGCGATGGTTTTAATCACGCTTTGGACGTGACCAGTGGCACGGGCAAATTCGATGTGGGGCTCGCTGCTGTTGACGCCGACTAAATCCCCTGTCTTGACAGCATGGGCCACTTCGCCCGCGTGAATCAGGGACTTACTGGGGACGCAGCCGTAGTAGAGACAGTCTCCCCCCAGACGATCGCGCTCTTTTTCTACTAGAGCAACTTTGGCCTTGAGTTGAGCAGCAGCGCTGGCAACCACTAAGCCACCGGACCCCCCACCGATAATCACAATGTCGTAGTCAATTGCCACAATTCACCATCCTTGTTGAAATCAGCTGGTGTTGAAATCAGCTGGTGTTGAAGTAGACCTTGTTGAATTGCCATTTAAACTTATCGCCCGCTGATGCAGGCTGTCCCAAGATTTCCCCAGCAGCGATATCACAACAGTTTTGCAGCTTATTGCTGTACAAACTAGGGAACGGCTTTGTTCAACATCCTAGAAGTCTCTTCCAGATCGGACATGAGTTTTAACTTAAAAAGCCATAGGGAATTCCCAGGCTACTTGCCAGGAAAATATTGCTGAGGGCTCTAAACAAAGACTTTGGCTTGTGAGGAGGCCATGCTTGTGGTCGGACCAATCGTGGCGCACAATAGCAGGGCACTTTTACACCCTCACTGGTTACTGGCGTCATGGCACGGCTAGCACTCCTTAGCGTTTCCGATAAAACTGGTATTGTCGAATTGGCAAAAGCGCTGGTTGAAACCCACGGATTCGACATCATTAGTAGTGGTGGCACCGCCAAGACTTTACTGGATGCCGGTATCCCCGTAACCAAAGTTTCTGCCCACACCGGTGCCCCCGAAATTTTAGGGGGTCGCGTCAAAACCCTGCACCCCCGCGTCCACGGCGGCATCTTGGGTCGCCCCTCTTTAGAGACCGATCGCGCCGATCTAGAAGCAGAAAATATTCCCCCCATTGAAGTCGTGGCCTGCAACCTCTATCCGTTTGAAGCCACGGTGGCGAGGGAGGGGGCAACCCTGGCGCAGGCGATCGAACAGATCGATATTGGCGGCCCCACCTTGGTGCGCGCAGCTGCAAAAAATTTCGCTCACGTCACCATCCTGACCAGTCCCGAACAGTACGGCAGCTATCTGGAAGAGATTGCCGCCAACGGTAGCGCCAGCGAGTCTTTCCGCTTCCAATGCTCCCGTGCTGCCTTCGATCGCGTCCTCAGCTACGATTTCGCTATTTCCACCTATCTAGCTGGTCAAACAGTGGGCGACTCCGAACTTCGGGATGCCCCCCTCCTGATTCAGGGGGTCCCCCAACAAACACTGCGCTATGGCGAGAACCCCCAGCAACAGGCGGTATGGTACCGCGATACCCGCAATCCTGTCGGGTGGCAGGGGGCTGAAAAATTGCAGGGTAAGGATCTGAGCTACAACAACTTGGTGGACCTAGAAGCAGCCAGAGCGATCGCCGCTGAGTTCGCGAACGAGCCGCAGGCTTGCGTGGCAATTTTGAAACACACCAATCCTTGCGGCATGGCACTGGATGACAGCCTAGAGGAAGCCTACAGAGCAGCGCTGGCAGGCGATCCGGTGTCAGCTTTTGGCGGCATTGTCGCCATGAATCGCCCCATTGATGCTCCGACCGCAAAGGCGCTGACGGAGATTTTCTTGGAATGCGTGGTGGCTCCTGGCTGCGATGAAGATGCTGCGAAGATCCTGCAAGGCAAAAAGAATTTGCGGGTATTGGTGCTGCCCGATTTGGTTAGTGGTCCTGCGAAGACAGTGAGGGCGATCGCGGGCGGCTATCTAGTCCAAGATGCGGACTCGCAACCAGCTGACCCAGACAGCTGGACAGTGGTGACGAAAACGCAGCCGAGTGACGAACAACTGCGCGACCTCACGTTTGCTTGGAAGGTCTGCAAGTTCGTCAAGTCGAATGCGATCGTGGTGGCAAAGGATGGACGAACGTTGGGCATTGGGGCTGGCCAAATGAACCGAGTTGGTGCTGCCAAGATTGCTTTGGAGCAGGCGGGGGATGCCGTACAGGGGGCTGTGTTGGCTAGCGATGGGTTCTTTCCTTTTGGGGATAGCGTTACCAATGCGGCGGCGGCGGGAATTGCGGCGGTGATACAGCCGGGTGGCAGTATTCGGGATAGCGAGTCAGTGGATGCAGCAAATGCGGCAGGTATTCCCATGGTTTGTACCGGAATTCGCCATTTCCTGCATTGACAAATCTAAAATATAAAGCGTCTTATGTGAGTTCTAAACCGTTTGGTTGAGGGTTTGCTCAAAGGTGAGTACATCAATTCTAAAACGCTGACGCATTAGAATTCTCAGCGTGTGGCTGTCCATGTTTGCAGCCACGTGAGTACAGAGTCCTGAAACCTTTTTCCTAAGGAATAGGCTTGGTATCCATCACCAGCGTCCGCTCAAAGTGATACCCCATCTGTTGGACCCAGAAGCGTCGTAAGTCCTCCAGAAGCCCTTCTAGACGGCGGGCACGGCAATTAAACTGACTTTGGTCCAGCAGCTTGGGAAACAAGTGCAAGTAGTTGGCCCGGATGAATCCGAGAAATTGACTCTCCCCTGGATAAGGGAAGTAATCCATTGCCAGCAGCAAGGTCAACATCTCGCTATCACTGAAGCTGATTTTGGGGCCAGGCATCGGTGGAACAAACAGATAGCCAAACTCTTGATACCAATCGTCCACCAGAACAAAGATGATGGTCAGGAGGGTGGGAACATCTACCATGTTCATGGGGCCTCCAGATTGGGTGGTTACCTTTATTGTGAGGTTCCCCCTCAATACTTTCCTGGCACTACTACAATCCACATAAGCCGTAAAATGTCAAAGACTATAACCGGCAATCAACATCAACTCATTCCTTTTCATCAGTTGGCTTAGCATCACTTGTTGAGGGAGCGACCGAGTTTGCGGAAACTTCTGTCCCGGCGGCCAGTTCTAATTTCAGCTGTTGCTCCAAAGCTTCTTTGACGTCTTCGTGGTCGGCCAGATAGGCGATCGCGTTATCTCGGCCCTGGGCAATATTTTCCTCGCGGTAGCTGTACCAAGAGCCTTTCCGCTGAATTAGCTTGGCTTCTTCTGCGAGGTCAATTAAACAACCCAGGTTGGAGATACCCTGGCCAAACAAGATATCAAATTCTGCTCGCCGAAAAGGAGGGGCAACCTTGTTTTTGGCCACCTTCACCCTAGCCCGGATACCGTATTCCTCAGTCCCTTTTTTCAGGGTTTGAATGCGACGAATATCGAGGCGAACAGAGGCATAGAACTTGAGAGCATTACCCCCCGTTGTGGTTTCCTGCGGTCCGTACCCCATACCGCCGATCTTGGAGCGCAGTTGATTGAGAAAAACGACCGTGCAGCCAGTTTTGGCAATGCTGCCAGTGATTTTGCGCAGGGCTTGACTCATGAGGCGGGCTTGCAGCCCCACGTGGGCATCCCCCATTTCCCCCTCAATTTCGGCGCGTGGGACGAGGGCAGCCACCGAGTCAATTACTACAATGTCAACAGCCGCCGATCGCACCAGCTGGTCGACAATTTCTAAACCCGCCTCACCTGTATCTGGTTGCGCCACCAACAACTCATCGACATTGACCCCCAACGCCGCAGCGTAAATGGGGTCGAGGGCATGTTCAGCATCGACGACTGCTGCGGTTCCGCCCTGACGCTGCACTTCTGCAACAGCATGCAGCGCTAGCGTTGTTTTACCGGAAGACTCGGGGCCATAAATTTCAATCACGCGCCCTTTGGGTAGACCGCCCCCCAAGGCCAGATCTAAGGTTAGTGCCCCTGAGGAAACCTTCGCTACCTCCATGCGGGAGGCTTCCCCCAAACGCATGATGGCACCTTTACCAAAGTTGCGCTCTATTTGGCTCAGGACTCCGTCCAATGCTTTTTTCTTGGCAGCATCTTCGTTACTACTGGTGGAGGTGTTTTTTGTGGATTGTCCGGTGCTGCGGGGCATAGCGGGACTCCTGGTTACGATTAGGGATTGTGTTGGGGGCTTGTAGCAGTGGGTCGTGGATCGGGGGATGACGACTCTTCGAAAGACTTAACGGTGAAGACGCGAGTGCTGATGCATTACCAACCCCTCTCAAGCCCATTCTTAAACCTATTCAGTTGCTCAATTCACTGTATTTAGTGAATTCTGCGACAATGCTATCGCTTTTATTTGGAGAAGGCAACCGAGATTGTGAGGGATTCGCGATCGGAGTGATTATTGGGTGGGTCAAAACACAAAATAATGGGTGCTGCTGGCAGCCTGTGGATCCACCCAGGATCACAGGGGATGGTGCTCTAAGTAGGCTAGGCAGTCTTTGAGTACGCCACGGACGGCGTTAAATGTGAAAGTGCCTTCGGCTTCTGATGCCAAACACCAACGATAATCTGCAACTTCTTCTGGCTGCACCGTAACTGCAGGACATTTTCCAGTGGTTGAGGGCACGATCGCTAAAAAATACTTCACCGTTTTTTCGACTCGCTTCCCCGATTTCTTGATGAAGGAATACGATTCGGAAAATTCAACTGCGGGGTCGACTATCTCGTAAGAGCTCAGCCCTGTCTCTTCCACGAATTCTCTGCAGGCTGCTTCGAGGTCGCTTTCTCCAGGATCTTTATGCCCTTTTGGAAATCCCCAATGACCTTTACTGTGCAAGATCAGCAGAAAGCGAAGACCCGTAGCATCGCGGCAAATAGGAATAAGGCCGTAGGCAGCATCGGTCACAACTTCCGAAGTCATAAGCTTGGCCCCAAAAAAATGCAGAACAGTCAAAACAGGAGGGGGTAGAGACAGGTGATGATGGCCCACTAGCCACATTCGCGATCGCCATCACACAGGGCTAAGCTTAGCCTATTGCCCTTCCCACAGAACGATGGAATTGCTGAACCGTTGGAAACCAACCCCTCAACAGGCGGGCATGGTGGTGATAACGGTGGGTGCCTTAACGGTGACGCTTTTAGCTGCCGCCAGAGTGGCGGGTGATTTTGCTGAATTGAGACGGGTGAATACGATCGTGCAGCAGCTGGATGATGCTCTGACTGCCGAAGACCTCACGCCAGTGGGGGATGCACTTCAGGAGGCTGAGTCCTTAAGAAATCAGCTCAGATCGTCAGCTGCAGAACAGGCGTTGGACGTTCGTTTGAAGGAAGAGGGCAAGGAACTCGCCTTAGATCTCCAAAGTGCCGTTCCGGTGGATCTTGCACGGCAGTTCATTGAAAACCGGGAATATGCTCGCGCCCGTAGCCTGGGTCAAACGGTCAAGTGGCTGGTGAATTATCTATCTGCCACGCTAGATTCCCAAGAGGCGATCCAGTTGCAACGGGACAGCAATCTGCAATTTTTTGAAGATATAGAAGGATGGATTGCGCTGCGACAGTTTCGCGCCTCTGCCGATAATTTCACCTCTAAGCGGGAGGCCGAGCGCATTCGCCGAGATTATCCCAATATCTACGCTGAATTTGTCGAGGTATTTCAGGAGCGGGCGGTGCTGAAATACAACAACGGGCTGCGGCTGTTGGCCAGTGGAGACCTGCAGGGGGCTGCCCAAAGTTTTGAGGTAGCGGTGACTTTGAACCCGAGTCAGTTGGAATACCAAGATCGCCTCGCGGAGGTTAGGACTCTGCTGGACGCACCTTAGCCGAATCGGGGGGATTAACCTGCAGTTGTTTAAGAATTTGATAGCCCAATTGGGGTAAAAGTTCTGCGGGGGTTTGTCGCTCGCAACGAACGCAGATATCTGCCAGGGCATAGAGCGAACGCCGCCGATCCAACAGCTTATTCAGGGTGGCCACAGGATCGGCTGTGGCCAGCAACGGGCGCGTGGTATCGTCTGCCTGTAGCCGTTCCACCAAGATCTCCGGAGGTACATCTAGCCACACTACAATACCGTTGCGCAGATCTCGCCAGTTGGTCTTGCGTAAGACAATTCCTCCTCCAGTGGCGATTGTCATCCGGGGATACTGACTTAGCTCCTGCAAAACCTGAGATTCCAGATTGCGGAATTCTGTCTCCCCCTGTTGGGCAAAGATATCAGGAATGGACTTCTGGGCTACCGCCTCAATTAATGCGTCTGTGTCGGTGAAACGATAGCCCAACTGGTAAGACAGTTCTCGGCCAATGGTTGTTTTGCCCGCCCCCATCATGCCCACCAGATATACACTGGTGCCGCGAAGAGCTTTTTGCAGGTCGATCCAATCAAACTGTGTAGTCATAACATCTATTGTGCAATTGAATGGTCGCGCTAAGCTCAAACTAATGCTATTTGCGAAAGGTCTGTGACGTTAACCCAGAGATGGAAACGATGGGGGGGACTGCTAGCTGTTAGCTGCTGGCTGCTGGGGAGTCCGACGATCGCCCAGCGGGATGTATCGATTGCGGCAGATACGATCGATTACGACGACAATTCAGCCTTAGTCGTAGCTCGAGGAAATTTTGTAGTTCGCCAGGGGGGGGTGGAATTGCAGGGAGATCGCGGCAGCTATAACAACATTAGTGGCCAAAGTATCTTAGTTGGCAATGCTGCGCTGATAGTGGGTAATCGTCAGTTTCAAGCCCAAAGATTGGAGGGCAACCACCGCAATGAAATCTTTTTGCTAGAAGGGGAGGTGCAGGTACAGTTAGCCACCGACCTACAGGTATTGGCAAAGGCCATGGTGTTGCGCGATGGTAAGGCCAGTTTGGTTGGCCCAGTGCAAATCCTGTCGCCAAAATGGCAAATTACCGGAGATCGCGCAGCGATCGATGCAGGGGCGATTGTGTTGTATGACGGGTGGCGGCAGCCTGCTACTCTCACGCCTTTACGAGTCAGCGAAGCGAACCCCGCTTCTGTACCAGGTGAGTCAGAACGAGTTGAGTCCGGAGAGTCAGAGTCCAGAGAGTCAGGGTCAGGAGACTCAGAGTCATCTGAATCAGAGATAATTGACCAAGATCGGCGGGAATACTTTGGTCAACTGAAATTGGACTTAGACACCCAGTCAATGCAAATTGAGCCAGTACCATCCGATGCAGCGCCTGAGTGAAGCAAGCCGCTAGCACCGTCAACGGAAAACTGGGGGATGGAGTCTTTCGAACCTCTGACTAAGCCACCGATTTCATCCAGATAATGCAATCCTGCAGGTGTTGCTTCATCTTGGTTGGTTGCGCATGATACCGCCGTCCGTGTCCCGGCAGAATCCATTCAAAAGAATAGTGCGAGAGAAGTTCCATCGATCTCACCTGTTCGGGCCACGAGTACCAACAATAGTTACGGAAACCGGTGAGGTGGCCCAGCCGAGCGGAGTACGCAAGATGATCTCCAGTGAATAGAAAAGTCCGACCGTACAGCAATACAGTGTGACCCTGCGTGTGACCGGGGGCAGGAATCACTAGCAAATCATCCGCCAAGGTATGGGGATCGCTGCCTTCAAGCTGAATTTCCACCCCTTGGGTGGATGGCGTCACATCATCCCGATGCAAGATGCGATCGCACCCAAAGCGATCGTGAAACTTCCGATGGTCAGCGACATCATCGCGATGGGTGAGGTAGAGGTAACGAATCCCACCCATCGCCTCCAATTGTTTCACCAGCGGAGGTGTAAAGCGAGGGGAATCCACTAAGATATTGCCTTCGGGACGCTGAATCAGATAGCTGCTTGCGCCGTAGGACTGGTCCGAGTGATAGCCGCAGTGATAAACATTTGCGGCAATGTTGAGTGGGAAGCTGGCTTGGACCGAGCGAATGTCTGCTGGAGGAGTGACGGTTCCGATAGAGGCTGTGGGACACGATAGCAAGGCTTGCAGGGCTTGGGTTCTCTCCAACTCAGTTGTGGGCTGATGCTCCACCGCCGACATCGCTCCCACTCGACCGAACACCTGTGGAGCCATCCAGCGGCAGGTATCGCAATCGATGCAAGTGCTATCCACATAGAACTCACCTGCGACATTTTCCGAGCGGCGTTGGGCTAAAGTTGCCATGGCGATGCCCTTGAAGTGCTTCTCTGTAATATTCTGGCAAACCTACAGGACAATCATCGCAACCGTTGAATCGCGTGAGACATCTCAGCGCTCCAGGCCCCTTAAGCTTTCTGTTCTAACAGAGATGAAAACAGCTCACTCTGCAGTAGTCTTCGGGTCAGAACTCTCGGTTCACTTGTCAAAGAGAGTCATACCAAAACACTGCGGATCGATAGGATAAGGACATTGCATCCAAAGTTAGGAATGAATACCCCTTCTCACTTTTTGATCGGTGCAGCCGTGGCGAAGTTTGCCCGCCATCCTATAGTGACCGGTGCCTTTTTAGTGGGATCGATTGCCCCCGATATTCCTCTTTATCTTCTCTCAATTGGTGGTTACATTCACTACACCAACCAAGGCATGAGTGCGACTGAGTCTTTTCGGTTGATGTTCGATCGGCTTTTTTTCCACGATCCCCTCTGGATTGTGCTCCATAATTTTTTGCATTCCCCATTGGTGTTGCTCGTTGCCCTCAGCTGTTTGTGGACGTCTCGCGATCGAGTGGGAAGTCTTTCCCGCTGGGGCTTCTACTTTTTTATGGCATGTCTGCTCCATACAGCGATAGATATATCCACCCATGTGAACGATGGACCGCTACTGTTGTTTCCCCTCAACTGGAATCTGCGATTTTATAGCCCTATCAGCTATTGGGACCCAGAATACTTTGGGCGGGAATTTGCCCTATTTGAGCTGTCTCTCGATATGCTTCTGCTGACAGTTTTAGCGATTATTCCTGGGTTCAAGCGGCTATTAGCCCGACAGCGCTAAAGCTTAGATGTTTATCCCCATCCCACCCCTCAGAGGGAGTTGGTTCAAGGCAGCTGTTGTTGGTTGATTGTCTTTAGGGACTGTTGTCGATCGGGTTTTGCAAAATCGTTCCCTCTCAATTAATTTGTCGCTACGTTTGACTTGACTGAGCCTATCTCTCCAGCAGTGGGGATGCTCAGGGGTGTGTCATTTAGATGAGTATGTTCGACATCGATCGCTCTTATATATTTCAACAGATTCGCATCCTCGATCCCGCTAGCAAGACTAACCGGGTGGGCGATGTCTGGATCGAACGGGGAAAGTTGCAGGCGATTGAGGATCGAATAGAGTCCATACCCGATGGGGCGGAGCCAGTGGATGCCCAAGGTTGGGTAATGGGCCCAGGTCTAATCGATCTATACGCCCAATCGGGGGAACCCGGTTTTGAACAGCGGGAAACGCTGCATTCGCTCACGAATGCGGCGCTAGCTGGAGGATTTACGCAAGTTGGACTGCTGCCCACCACTGACCCGGTGGTGGATACCCCCGACGCAATTCAAGCGATTCTGGACCATCGGGCATCGAATGCCCCCCCCCACTGGCTCCCATTTGCTGCCATAACCCACGGCACCCGTGGAGAGTCCCTGACAGAATTAGCTGAGTTGGTGGATTCAGGGGCGATCGCCTTCTGCGATAACCGCCCGATCGACTCGCTACCGTTACTGAGGCGAATGCTGGAATATGCCCATCCCCTGCAAATTCCCATTCTGCTATGGCCTCAGGCAAACTCTCTGGCAGGCGGGGGCATGCTGGAGGGGCAATGGTCGATTCGGGCTGGAGTAAAGGGAAGCTGTACAGCGGCCGAACCCCTTGCAGTGGCCCAAATCATTGAACTGGTGGCCTTAACGGAAACCCCCGTTCACCTCATGCGTCTCAGCCAAGCCCGCAGTGTCGCACTTGTGCGCCAGGCCCAGAGCACCGCTTTACCCATCACCGCCAGTACCACCTGGATGCACCTACTGTTCGCCGATCGCGACATCGAAACCTACCACTATCACCCCGCCCTTCACCTCCACGTTCCGTTGGGAAGCGACAGCGATCGCCAAGCTCTTGTTGATGCCGTGCAAGATGGTACGCTCTCCGCAATTGCCACCGATCACACCCCTTACACCTTTGAAGAGAAAACCGTCGCCTTTGCGGAAGCTCCAGCAGGAGCGATCGGTTTGGAACTGGCTTTGCCACTGCTGTGGCAACGGCTGGTGATGGAGGGGGGCATCTCTTCAGTAGAGTTATGGTCTGTCCTGTCTCAAAAGCCGGCTGCAATACTAAGGTTGCCTTCACCTACCCTCGCAATTGGCGAGTCGGCCAATTGTACAATTTTCGTCCCAGATCGCTCCTGGACTCTAAATCGACAGTCTGCGTACAGCTTATCCACAGCTACCCCCTACTGGAATCAAGAAATCAAGGGCCAGGTTATTGCTTGCTGGAGCAATGGACGGTGCTGGAATCGTCTATCTTGAAGGATTAATTCCTTCCGCTTCGTTCAACCTCTACCCTGGTAGGACTCTGATTGTGGAGGGTACTGACTGGATGGAATCGAGCTGTTCGATGGCGGCGATCGCCTGTCGGAAATTCTTTTCCGCAACGTTATGCGTCAAGACGACCACCTCAGCTATGTCGTTAGTGACATCCTTCTGTACCACTTGCTCTAAGCTAACGTCGTATTTTCCGAAGCATTGACCCAACTCGCCAATAACACCAGCCCGATCCCGAGCTAGCAGACGCGTGTAGAACCGCAGAGTCGTCTCTTCGATACTGCGCACCTCCGCAGTGCTCAGAGGTCTAGAGAGGAAAAGCTGGTTGGGATGCTTCCCCCCCAGTTCCAAGCGAGCAATCACATTGATCACATCCGACACCACCGCACTGGCTGTTGGTCCGCGTCCAGCTCCCGGGCCATAAAACATGACCTCACCCAAAGGGCTACCACGCACTAACACAGCATTGTTGGCATCGTGCACGTTGGCCAGAGGGTGTGCGTGCGGCAACAGAGTGGGGTGCACGCGAATATCCAACTGACCGTTGCTTCCATCAAGCCGATTGGCGATTGCCAGCAGTTTCACTTCAAAGCCCCAATCGCGAGCATGGGAAATATCGCTAGCTGTGATGTGGCGAATTCCCTCGCAAAACACTTCCTTTCTGTTGACGCGCTGGTTGAAGGCTAAGCTAGCTAAAATCGCAATCTTGTCTGCTGCATCTAACCCATCGACATCAGCCGTCGGATCGGCTTCGGCATACCCCAACTCCTGAGCCGTTGCCAACGCATCTTCAAATGCAGCCCCGTTTTGGGTCATGCGATCGAGTATAAAGTTTGTTGTACCGTTAACAATGCCGCTAATGGACTCTAGAACGTTTGCCCCTAAACATTGCTGCAGAGGTTGCAAAATTGGAATGCCTCCCGCAACTGCCGCTTCAAAAAAGACACAAACCCCTTGAGATTCGGCTGCAGCAAAGATCTCTTCACCATGACTGGCGATCGCAGCTTTATTTGCAGTTACCACGTGTTTCCCGTGGGCGATCGCCTTTAGAATCAGGCTTCGCGCTGGCTCAATCCCACCCAATAGCTCTACGACTAGATCGATATTTTCATTTGTGACAATCTCTTCCAAATTGTCAGTCAAGATGTCTTGAGGTAGCTGAATATCGCGCACCTTATTCGGAGAGCGGACGCCAACCTTTGCAATGCGAAGCTCCTTAAGCAAAGGATTCCGTTGGCTGGGGGATTGAAGAATTTGGGCCACTCCCGTACCCACAGTTCCCAGGCCGAGTAACCCCAGATTGTAAGCCACGTTCGTCGATCCAGTTCACGTACATTCAGCCATAACACCATAAACCGGATTGGGGAATGAACGCAGCCATCCTGAAGGCGGATTATAAAAATGTCATTCTTATCACGCGATTTAATATTCAGAACTCCACCAACACAATACGAGTGGCTAGTTGCAAAGCATTAGCCACCCAATGGAAAAATCAAGAGCAATCCACGCTTAGAGGATGGTTAGCTCTTAGGACAACCCTACGTTCAGGCCCTTGATGCCGGTTGCAAGCTCAACTTTGATAATTTTGCCACCAGCTTTCTGAATTCGCTGTTGTTCCTTAAACCAGTTGTTGTAACTCACCATCTTCGTCACATAGGTGTTCTGTAACTGACGCTGAGTTCGAATGTTGGTTGTCGTTGGAAAACAGGCTGTAATTTTGAACGTCCGCATGGCAAGTAGCCCCAACAATCGGTATTAATCGGTAAACGGGTCAGCCACTTAAAAACCTGCAGATGAACCTCAGGTTCTACAGCGCATGACCCGATAGATTTTTTAGACAAGTAATTAAATATACAGTCTGCTACAACTGCCCACAGGTTGGGCGATTGAGCTGGGTAAGACTTAGGAGCCCAGACCAGAGCAAATGTAGTCGAAGTATACGCCCATTTCTTTGCCAGCGTCGGGACCTACCAAAGCAGCGGTTACTTCCTTCATGGCTTGAATTGCCTGGACGGTTGCACCGATGGGCACACCCAGAGAGTTGTAGGTCTCTTTCAGGCCGTTCAAAACGCGCTCGTCCAGAATGGATGTGTCGCCAGCCAGCATTGCGTAAGTAGCGTAACGCAGGTAGTAGTCTTGGTCGCGAATGCAAGCAGCGTAGCGACGGGTGGTGTACATATTTCCGCCAGGACGGGTTAGGTCGGAGTATAGCAGCGCCTTAGCAGTAGCATCGCGAACGATTGCAGAAGCATTGGCAGAGATGGTTGCAGCGGCACGCACGCGCAGCTCACCGGTGGTGTAAAAGGACTGCAGCTTACTGATGGCTGCGCTGTCCAAATACTTGCCCTGCATGTCATAGCTATTGATGACTGAAGTGATTGCATCTTGCATGGTGATGTTGTTTCCTAATCAAATAACAAGTTGTTGTAAAGAGTCTTAATTGAATCTAGAAGCAGAAGCGAACCATAACTAAGTCATAGAACCAACGACATAATCAAAATAATAAGCTGCTTCGACTGCATCATCACCGGATAGCAAACTAGTAGCCACCTGCTTCATTTGGTTTACAGATTCTGCAATTGCAGGGATTGGGGTTCCCAGAGCGTTGTACATCTCTTTAACGCCAATCAAACCAATCTCTTCGATAGGGGTAACATCTCCAGACACTACACCGTAGGTGACTAAGCGCAAATAGTAGTCCATATCGCGCAGACAGGTGGCGGTCATTTCCTCACCGTAAGCATTACCTCCGGGGGAAACAACGTCGGGACGCATCTGGAATAGCCTATCACCCGCTTGCTTCACAATGCGCTCGCGATTCTCGGTCAATGTTTGAGCAACACGCAGGCGACGCTCACCACTAGCAACGAAGGACTTGATTCGCTCTAATTCGCCGGGGCTTAAATAACGCGCTTCAGCGTCCGCATTCACAATAGATTTAGTGACAACACTCATTTAATGACTACCCTCAAGGCAATTTTAGGAAGAGTATAACAGGGATACCGATGCCAATTGTCAGGCATTAGGCGAGTACCAGACCCCGCTTCGTGACATTTCTTAATCGACTTCTCAGTCAAAGTTTACGAGCTCCGACACATGTCGAAACCATTGTTATCTATATAATTTAGCAATCGAAATGGTCATGTCCTTTTTCCCTGACTGTGATGTGCGGTCAAGCTTCCTAGGGCAATCGATAGAGGCAGAGATGTCGCGTTGTCATTGTTGATGCTGTGTACAGCAGCTCTGAAAAAACAGTACTAGATAAGATTTTTTGTAAAGACGCTTACGTTTGAGACTGAACTCAGACAGACTGGCTCAAGTATGGAGAATCAGCTCTAACTCAATTGTTCCGCAATGGGTCTACTGTCCCTTTATTTTGGGCTGCTGAGATCGAGCTTGTAGGCAAGGTAAGTACATTACAGATTTGCGACAGTATTCTCGTAGCTTCTTATGATTATGCCGCTGCTCGGCTCCTACGAGAGATGTTGGTATTGCAGTAGGCGTGCGGCTTTGTCGGTGGTAGATAGGTCTTGTTCGTTGTGGCTCAACGAGTTTTCATCTCACACAACAAAGGCTAGTCTGGAGAAAAGGACTAAGTGATTGGGTCTTTTAACTTCCAATAAATATGTATTTGTCTTCATTCCGCACCCATGTGTTGAACTGGCTTTCCAATAACGTTCCGCCCCCTAGAGTGCGCCACATCTTGGGGGTCGAGCAGACAGCTAGTCGCTGGGCGCAATTATATGGCGTTGATGCAGAAAAAGCTGCTTGCGCGGGATTGCTGCACGACCTCGCGAAGTACTACTCAGGCGATCGCTTGCTCAGTATAGCGACCGCAGAGGGACTAGTCCTCGATCCTATTTTGCAAGCTCAACCCCATCTGATTCATGCGGATGTGGGGGCAATCGTGGCCCGCGATCGGTTCAAGGTCACCGACCCAGATATTTTGGATGCAATTCGCTGCCATACCTTGGGTGGTGCTGGCATGTCTACCTTAAGCTGCGTTGTCTTTTTAGCCGATGCTCTGGAGCCCAGCCGCGGTCAATCCGATAGACTGAAGAATCTACGTAATTTGGTCGAGCAACATCTCTATAGTGCGGTTGTGGCAACGAGTGATGATTCTCTACAGTATCTAATAGCGAAAGGCTGTCCCATTCACCCAAGAACCATTCAGACCCGCAATTGGTTTTTACAACACGCAGACCAATCCCCCTTACCCACGTCTCTGGAGACCATCGCTTGCTAAACAAACACCCCAATTCCCCCATGACGAATACATTAGATGCTTCCCCCAGCGTTGATGCCGACAGTATTCGTGACTTTGGTTACGACTCGACATCCATCCGGGACAAGGAGAGTTTTGCGATCGCCCTTACTGCGGCAAAAGCTGCAGACGAGCGAAAGGGGGGGGATATTGTTTGTTTGGATGTGGGTGCCGTCTCGGTAATTGCTGATTACTTTGTTGTTGTGACGGGATATTCAACAACTCAGGTGAAAGCGATTGTAGGGGCGATTGAAGAGGCGTTGCTAGAGCAGCTGAATTTGGAACCTTTCCGACTTGAGGGACTTAACGAGGCGACATGGGTTTTGATGGATTATGGAGATGTGATCGTTCACGTTCAGCTTGAAGCCGAGCGAGAGTTTTATGACCTAGAAGCATTCTGGGGACATGCGCCTAAAGTATCGCTACCTCTTAGCGTGAACTAATCGTGCCGTTGTTTCAGATGCTTGTACTCTGTTTCTCCCGATTAGCTTTCTGTAGGAGGAATAATTTGGATACTTCCGTCAGGAAGTCTATTGACTTCTCCAAGTTCGCCTAACTTTTCTAAGATGTAATCTTGGATCTCGGGATCGGGGTTCACCTGAAAAGACTGCATCCAGGCATTAAATTGCGCGAGCTTGCTGCGGGGATTGTTCGCAATATTATTGCCTAAAGCCCTCCATCCTTGCCTGGAATCTGCGTAGGTTGCCTCGTACCAATCTGCGGCTTGATAGTAATATTCTCGGCTCTTTTGCACGTCCCCTAAGTATAGAAAATTGAGACTGGCCAGTTGATGGGGAATCCGGTAAGCATCGCCATACCAGTCTGGCGTGACTGTCGCCAGACCTTTTTCAAGTATGTTGACAGCATTATCTGGCTCGCCTGACCGAATAGCTACTGCAGAAGAAGCCAAGAAGTAGGCATCTACAAATCGCGGTTCGCTTTCTACAATGCTTTCAAAAAAATCGGAAACATATGCGTAGCCAACTTCCTGTCGGGCCTCGTGACCGTAATATTGAATGAACGAAAGCCACAGGTTGGACGCTGTTAATCCTCGATAGCCAAGGCTACTTCCCACCCGAGCGGTTAAATGCGGATCCTCTTGTTCTGCAATATGGTTGTCTGATGCCTGAGGGGATTGCAGGGCAAACCACTGTAAAGAGATGGCTGTTAACCCCGACAAAAAACCTGCCGAAATCGGCGAAAATAGGTAACGACATAATGTTGAAAAAAACGAGAAATTCTGACGAACCATGACATTTACTCCCAAAATTTTCTGACTAATTATTAGAGTTGATTTCTAGGGAGGTTCTTATTGTATGTTTTTTGATTTATTAATTGGAATTATCGACAAAATGTGTCTCTCAAGAAGAGAAATGTAGAAGAAGGATCGATCCGCTTCTTCTACATTGACAACTATTGAATTTCAAACTGATGAGTAGCTGCAGTTTGAACTACATCTCAATTTAGATGTTGCAGTTCTCATTAACAGTAGAGTTGCCTGACTGATCGCCCAACCCTTTGTCGCAGACTACTGCGGTTCCATCGCCAGCTGAAGTGGTGTAAGGCGCTACGTTACCGGTAGCTCTCCAAAGGATGCCAGATTGAGATCCACCACCAGTTTGTGCGGCGATTCCATAGTTGGGAGCCAAGTTAGCCCAGGTAATTTCCAAGTCACCGGAGGCTTCAATATCGCCAACTGCACCGGGATAAACGCCGTTATCAAAACGGTAGATTTCGCTAGCAGTACCGACACTAGCCAATCCGCTTTGAGCTTCAGCAGCGCGGGAGCGACGAATTTGGCTCAAGAAGGTGGGAACCGCAACACCAGACAGAACGCCGACAATTACGATTACAACCAAAAGTTCGATCAGGGTAAAGCCCTTAGCATCTTTCAAAGAGCGACCCATCAATTTTGCGCGGAGAATAGAGTTCATAACCATTCCTACTTTTACAGTCCGTTACTCAGCTGTTTTGCTGACAACGTCAGATTACCCAGAGGGTGATAAAAAAATTTCACAGCTTGAAACAACAATCTGCGCGCTTTCATAGTTTTCCGAGCTACCAGGATGTTCTCTATGCACTTCTCATCACTATTAATGGTTACTTGAGAAATTATTTGCGGTATTTCAAAAGTGTTTCTATTGAGGAAATCAGTCGAACGAATAATAAAGTTTCGCTTGTAGACCCCTTTCCAGTCTTGCTAGCTGTCCTGCGAGAGAAATTCATTGAGTTGTTCCGCAGTGTTATTGCAGGAGATATATCTCATCACATTTCCGTGAGGACAAAGATGTCACTACCAGGCAAGGGATTGGGATGGCTGAAATTCCTCAGCGACTTGACGGTCGCCATAGCAGAAATCAGCAGTCACGTACCATCGCGAATGCTTCTGCAAGGTTCTTGTAACAACGAGCTGAATGGTTGGTTCGTTGGGTCCCTCCGCGCTGACCCCGTAACGGTTAATTCCAATGGCATACGGTCAACAGCAGAGGTGCATCCTCCAACAAAGGCTGCAATGGGTGTCGATACGTCCGTTCGGTATCGGGATGACAGGATTCGAACCTGCGACCCTCTGCTCCCAAAGCAGATGCGCTACCAAGCTGCGCTACATCCCGTAAGGCTTTTCTATATTACCTCGATCGCCCCCTATCGACGAGCGATCGCCATTCTCCAGCCTGTCCCGAAGGCGCGATCGGTTACCCGCAGCCCCGGCGCAGCTTGATGACGTTTAAATTCAGCTCTTTTCACCAAAGCTATGACGCGATCGACCATGGCCCCATTAAAGCCTCGGGCGGCAATCTCGCTGACATCCAGATGGTCTTCTATATGGAGGCGCAGCACTTCATCCAGAATTTCGTAGGGGGG
Source organism: Synechococcus sp. (assembly GCA_051439605.1). Lineage (GTDB taxonomy): Bacteria > Cyanobacteriota > Cyanobacteriia > Thermostichales > PCC-7336 > PCC-7336. The sequence goes on along the minus strand of JBFRWN010000082.1, from coordinate 33,833 downwards.
AAGGCTGTCTGAATCCCGCTGATCGGGCTTGAGTTCGGCGGAGGGGGGTTTTTCGATGGTTGAGACTGGCACGATCGTCCTATCCCGATTCATCCAGCGGGCCAGAGCGTAAACCTGGGTTTTGGGGACATCCGAGATGACAGCTAAGCCACCGGACATGTCTCCATAAATCGTGCAATAACCCACAGCTAACTCCGACTTATTTCCGGTTGTCAGTAACAAACGCCCCAATTTATTGGAGAAGGCCATAAGTAAATTGCCGCGAATGCGCGACTGCAGGTTTTCTTCTGTAACATCCGCCTCTAGCCCCGCAAATGGCTTGCTTAGGGCAGACTCGAACGCATTCATCATGGGAGAAATGGGGATGGTGTGAGTTTCTATGCCTAAATTCTCGGCCAGTTCCAGGGCATCATCGATGCTCCCCTGGCTGCTGTAGGGGGAGGGCATCAAAACTCCCAGAACGTTTTCGGGACCCAGCGAATCTGCCGCGATCGCCGCAGTAACCGCCGAATCGATACCGCCAGACAAACCCAATACCACCTGGGTGAACCCACATTTGCGAACGTAGTCTCTCGTTCCCAACACTAAAGCCCGATAGAGTTCTTCTTCTGGATTTTGGGGCCAAGGGGTTTGGATATGGGTGGACGATTGAGGGGCCAGTGGCTCGGTGAGTAGGATGTCTGGTTCGAAAGCCGCAGCGCTAGCGAGCGCGATTCCCTGGCGATCGAAGGCGCAACTGGCACCGTCAAAGACTAGATCGTCATTTCCCCCCACCTGATTGACATAAAGCAGCGGTAATTGGTGCTTGCGGGCCATGGCAGCCATCATGTTCACCCGCAGTTTTTGTTTCCCGATGCTGAATGGGGACGCGGACATATTAATCAGTAGATCTGCACCGGCTCGAGCCATTTCCTCTACTGGATCGATTGCGTAGCGGCGATGGTGCCAGAAATCGCGATCGTTCCACATGTCTTCACAGATGCTAATGCCGATTTTGCAGCCACGAAAGCTAACCAGATTGAGTTTGCTGGTGGGTTCGAAGTAGCGATCTTCGTCAAATACATCGTAGGTGGGTAACAGGCGCTTGTGGAATACCCGCTTAATGCGACCGTTTTCCAGCCAAGCGGCGCTATTGTGCAGAGGGTGTCCCACCTGACTGACATTTGGGGCAACAGTGCCGACAATTGCCACAATATTTTGGGGCAGAGATTGGGCAAGTTCCTCAAGCGTTTTGGAGGCGCGATCGATAAAACTTTGGCGCAGCAGCAAATCTCTGGGGGGATAGCCCAAGAGAGCTAGCTCTGATGTCACGGCAAAATCCGATCCTGCTATCGCAGCCTGTTCGACTGCCGCTTGAATCAACGCCGCATTGCCGGCCAGATCCCCCACGATCGGATTCAGTTGAAGCAGCGCAAATTTCATGGCAAAGTCAAGCAGAAATAGCTCTTAGACTCACTTACATTATCGAATCTTGTCCATATAGATGTGTTTTTTGTGTCTCTTTTGCCTATCGCATCCTTATATTCGCTGAGTTTTTTGTCCGTTGACTTGTCCTTGCTATTGGATTTAGCGTGAACCATCCTTACCCGTTGCCTTCCACCCAAATTGGTGTTTTGCGCAAGCGATACAAACGATTCCTCTCGGACATTGAGCTGGAATCTGGAGAGATCGTGACTGCCCACTGCCCGAACACAGGGCCCATGACGGGGGTGTGCGAATTGGGATCACCTGTTTTAGTGAGCTACCACGATAACCCCAAGCGGAAGTTGAAATATACCTGGGAGGCCATCTGGGTGGACAAGGTCTGGGTGGGGGTGAATACAGCGGCTCCGAATCGGATAGTGGGTCACGGTCTAGAACATGGCTGGTTCCCAGAGCTGCAAGGATTCAGCAAGATGCGACGGGAGTCCCCCTACGGAAGACAGAATAGCAAAATTGATTTTTTGCTCACCTACCCTGACGAGACAGTGGCCTACGTAGAAGTCAAGAACACTACTTGGTGTGATGGTCCTAGGGCGCTTTTTCCAGATACAGTGACTGCGCGCGGTCAGAAACACCTGCAAGAGTTGACGGAAACTGTAGGGGATGGAGTGAGGTCGGTGATGCTGTATTTTATCAATCGCGGCGATTGTACGGAATTTGCGCCCGGAGATGAAAAAGATTCTACCTACGGGGAGTTGTTGCGGTTGGCAGCTAATGCGGGAGTAGAGATCCTGCCCTACCGATTTGATGTTACGCCTGCATCCGTTACCTGTCTTGGTCGAGCGCAGCTCATGCTTTAGAACCGCACGGGCTTCTCAGTTCCACCTGCTAATGGGAGCAAGTTGATTTCCATCTTCTGTAACCCTGCTGAGAGATTCTGCTGTGGGGCATGAGGAGTGTGAAGCTTGGGAAAAAGAATCCTGAGGGTTTCGGGCGATCGCCTATGATGACTGATGTCGTAAAGTAGCGTGCTTGACGTCTCGATCGAGAGATTGCGAGCAGTTCTAAAGTATGGGAAAACTAGCGGGCCGCATCTTTGGCATCGTGTTGGCGGTGGCGGCTGCCATCTATATAGTTGCCACTAAACCAGTGCAGCTGGGGTTAGACCTTCAAGGGGGGACCCAACTGACCTTGCAAGCACAACCCACCGAACAGGTACCGGAAATTACCCCACAGGTGATGCAGGGACTTGAGTCTGTCCTCGAACAGCGCATTAACGGGTTTGGGGTATCCGAAACAGTCCTGCAGCGTAGCGGTGACGATCGCCTGTTTATTCAATTACCTGGCGTAGAAGACCCAGACCGGGCGGTAGACGTGTTGCAAGATACAGCTCAACTAGAATTTCGCGCTCAGATTTTGGGGGAAGTGGTTCCCCGCGATCCGGAAACCGGCAATCCCCTGCTGCCTCCGGAAGATGTCGATAGGGTGTTTGAACGGACAGAGCTAACAGGGGCCCAACTGCGCAGTGCGGTGGCCAGTGCCCCCCAAAGGGCAGGCGGTGATTGGCAAGTGGCTATTACCTTTGATACAGAGGGGGCTACCTTGTTTGCTGAAATCACTCAGGAGATAGCGGGAACGGGTCGCGCTCTGGGGATATTCTTGGACGGCAATTTGATCAGTGCCCCAGTGGTCGCTGCCGAATTCGCTCGCACGGGAATTACCGGTGGAGCGGCCGTGATCAACGGAAACTTCTCGGTGGATGAAGCCACTGACCTAGCCACCAAACTAGAGGCTGGTGCTTTACCCGTTCCGGTGGAAGTCATTGAGAATCGCACCGTTGGGGCGACTCTGGGGGCGGCTAGCGTCAAGCGCAGTCTGATTGCAGGATTGGGGGGGTTGGTTCTAACCTTTGGATACATGTTGGTTTACTACCGCGTACCAGGGTTGATGGCCAGTGTCGCACTCCTGATTTATGCATTGGTGACCTTTGCCATTTTCCAGCTGTTGGGCGTGACACTGACCCTACCGGGCATTGCGGGTTTCATCCTCAGTATTGGAATCGCTGTGGATGCAAACGTATTGATTTTCGAGCGCACCCGCGAAGAATTGCGTAGTGGAAAGTCCGTGTATAAGTCCGTTGAAGAGGGCTTTAGTCGGGCTTTAGCTAGCATCTTAGATAGTAATGTCACAACGCTATTGGCTTGCCTCGTCCTGTTTTGGCTGGGAACGGGTCTGGTAAAAGGATTTGCACTGACGCTGGCGATCGGCATTTTAGTGAGCTTCTTCACGGCTTTGACCTGTACCCGTACGCTGTTGTTAATGCTGCTGTCCAGTAGCGGCCTGCGTAAGCCGGAAATTTTTGGTGTGAAATCTGTGGCTTGATGGCGAGATAGGAATTGAGAAATGATTGATGTCGTTGGTCGCAGTAAGACTTGGTTTACTATTTCTGCAGCTTGCATTTTGGCGGGCTTGGTGGCGATGGCAATGTGCTTTGCCCAAACGGGAGCACCGCTGCGGTTAGGGTTAGATTTTACGGGGGGAACCCTTCTGCAGGCAGAGTTCGAGCAGCCAGTAACCGATTTTCAGTTGCGGGAGGTTTTGGCTTCCCAAGAGCTGGGCAGTAGCGTGATTCAGGTGGATCGCACCACCTCGAAAACGGCGATTCTTCGGACTCCTCCCCTGAGTGAGGGTGAGCGCCTCGAACTGGAAGAGACGCTGATGCAAGAGGTTGGCCCTTTCAGGCGTGATTTGGTGGAAACCATTGGCCCCGCAATTGGGGAAACCCTCTTGAAAACTGGCTTGCTGGCCATTGTGGTGGCGTTTGCGGCGATCGTGGTTTACGTCAGTTTCCGCTTTCAAGTGGATTACGCCATCTTCGCGATTGTGGCCCTAATGCACGACATCCTGATTACTGCTGGGATCTTTGCCATTTTGGGAATCGCTTTGGGGGTGGAAGTGAACCAGCTATTTGTGGTGGCGATGTTGACCATTATTGGTTTCTCGGTGAATGACACCGTGGTGATTTACGATCGCATCCGCGAAAACAGCCGTCGCCTGCTCAGTCGCAAAACCCGTTTCCCGGAGGTGGTGAACATCTCGGTGAACCAGACCTTCGCCCGCTCCATCAATACCTCTTTGACCTCGATGCTGGCGCTGTTGGCGATCTTCCTATTCGGTGGCCCCACGCTGCGTTACTTTTCTCTCGCCCTCTTGATTGGTTTTGCTTGGGGCACTTACTCCAGCATTTTCATTGCCAGTACTCTATTGACTTGGTGGCGGGAAAAGTACCCCACCAGCAATGCCAGCCCTAAGCTGCAGCAAGGTCTACCGGAAGATGGAGTTATTTGATGGTTTTTAGGAGTGATGCGCATTTCATAGGAAATGGGCATTTTGGGATTGGCTGGTTGATCTGTGTGGGATCGGCAACTCTCGATCTATGTTGAACGGCAGTACATATCGCAACTCACATCTTGCAATCAAGGAATTCGTGCGATCGACCCTCGGAACTCTTATCAGTGGCACCAGACAACGGTTCTCTCCCCCGTAGCTGAGAGATTGTTGAAGTTGCAATTTCAGTGCCGCTGGGGTGTTGTCGCTCTCTTGTGGATTTGTTTAGGGCTACCGTCCCTATGGTTGTTACGCACCGAGCTTCGTCGGCTGCTAGAGTTTTTTACGTGGGCAGGGCTGAAATATTCTCTGATCTTCGATCCTGTGGCCGGATTTGGTCTCTGTACCTGCGCGGCTGTGACTCTGACCACCCTTCTGTGGCATTGCAAGTACGAGTTGTTTGGACTTTCGGCGAGAGAAAGATTGGCGCTGGAGAAATTAGCAGCATCCATTCAAAAAAAGGGCCCTGCTCATTTTTTGTGGAACCGAGCGATGGGCGATCGCCAGTAATGTGCCAAGAATTTCCCCCCTTTGGAAAGTAGCCAATCAGCGTTCAGAGAAGCATGAATCTCGCAGCAACTTGAATTGCTTGAGAGCGAACCTAATCCCCCGCTAAGCTAAGATTCTCACAGCCTTAACAATAGGCTCTTCGGTCGACACTATTCCCACGCATACCAACAGATCGCATGGCAAACGGTAATTCTTTTGGACAGCTCTTTAGCATCACCACCTACGGCGAATCCCATGGCGGTGCGGTCGGGGTGATTATCGACGGATGCCCACCACGGGTGCCGATTACCGCTGATGAAATCCAAGTGGATCTCGATCGCCGTCGACCCGGTCAAAGCAAGATCGTTACCCCTCGCAAAGAATCCGACACCTGCGAAATTACATCGGGGGTGTTTGAAGGGCTGACCATTGGCACTCCAATCCACATCATCGTGCGCAACAAAGATGCGCGCTCGCAGGATTACTCGGAGATGAAAACCACCTTTCGACCCTCCCATGCCGATGCCACTTACCAAGCAAAATACGGCATCCGCAACTGGAAAGGGGGGGGGCGTGCCTCCGCCCGCGAAACCATCGGTCGCGTGGCGGCTGGGGCAATCGCCAAGAAGATTTTGAAGTTGGCAGCTGGTGTAGAAGTGATTGGCTACGTCAAGCGCATTAAAGACTTAGAAGCCGACATCGATCCCGATACCGTGACGCTGGAGGACGTCGAATCGAATATCGTCCGCTGCCCTGACGGTGCGTTAGCGGAAGAGATGATCGAGCTAATCCAAGAGACTGGCAAGCAGGGAGATTCCATTGGGGGGCTGGTGGAATGCGTTGCCCGTAACGTGCCCGTGGGTTTGGGGGCACCGGTGTTTGACAAGTTGGAGGCGGATTTAGCCAAAGGGGCGATGTCGCTGCCTGCAAGTAAGGGATTTGAGATTGGTTCGGGATTTGCAGGGACTTACCTAACTGGGAAAGAACATAACGACGAGTTTTATATGGATGGCGATCGCATCCGCACCGTCACCAACCGTTCCGGCGGTATTCAGGGAGGGATTTCCAACGGAGAAACTATTGTAATTCGAGTGGGGTTTAAACCCACCGCCACCATTCGCAAAGAGCAAAATACTGTCACGAAAGATGGCCAAGAGGCGATACTGGCAGCTCGCGGCCGCCACGATCCCTGTGTTTTGCCTCGGGCGGTACCGATGGTGGAGTCGATGGTGGCGCTAGTTTTATGCGATCACTTCCTTCGGCAGCAGGCGCAGTGCGGTGCGTTGGCACTACCCGGTTTGGAAGAAGCTGAAGGTATCCAACCTGTGGAACCAGAGCCTGTTGCTTAGGATCGATTTTGGTGACAGGCCATCAGGAGCTACGTGCAACAATGATTGCCCAAATGAGTGTCGCAACCTTGCCAACTGCCGTTGTGCGCAAGTTTATGGTCAAAGTTCTCAGCGCTAGCTGGTAATTTATACCTGCATTCAAGTCGGTTGAGAAATCTGAGCAATCTAAAATCCTGACTGGGACAAGATCTTGCTGTCCTACCTGAGATGGCAACAGCTTCATCAACAGTCAAGAGGCTATTTAGCTAATAGAATGAGGGAGATATTTATTTTTCTTTACATTCCTGCATGGCCTTTTCCTTTCCGGGATTGAAGCGTACCTGTTGGTCACCTGAACTGCTGGCAATTTTGCTAGTGTATTTCGTACAAGGGGCGCTGGGGCTATCCCAGTTGGCAACGAGCTTTTACTTCAAAGATGTGTTGGGGGTTGGACCTGCCGAACTCGCTGCATTTTTGGGGATTGCATCCGTTCCTTGGACAATCAAGCCCCTTTATGGCTGGATTTCCGATACCTACCCTATTGCCCAATACCGCCGCCGCCCCTACTTGATGTTGTCGGGGGCTGTCGGATGCTTGTCTTGGATTGGGTTGGCAACGGTAGCCAATTCTGTGTGGACGGCCACGGCGGCGATGGTCACTAGCTCGCTATCGATCGCGATCGCCGATGTGATTGTGGATGCTTTGGTAGTAGAGCGTACTCGAGCTGAGGATCGGTCGGGGGCAGGGACTTTGCAGTCTATGGCTTGGGGATCGACTGCATTAGGGTCAATTCTGACCGCTTATTGGGGGGGCGCTCTTTTGGATGTGGTCGGCCCAAAAACTGTCTTTGGGATGACTGCTATACTTCCCCTCTTGGTGGCAATGGCGGCGATCGCCATTTCTGAAGATCCCACCGGAGCATCACGACCCTCAACCAGCGGTTTGGGGCAAGTGAAGCAAGTTTGGCAAGCTATTCGGTTGCCAGGCATTTTTCTGCCAACAGCATTTATTTGTCTGTGGCAAGCCACCCCCAGCGCAGAATCGGCGTTTTTTTATTTCGTGACCAACGATTTGGGATTCGGCCCGGAGTTCTTGGGGCGAGTTCGCTTGGCTACTAGCGTGGCTGCTTTATTGGGGATCGGGATTTTTCAGAGGTGGTTGCGAGATGTGCCCCTGCGCAAGATTTTTGTATGGATGACCTTAATTTCTTTTGGGCTGGGGTTGACGAGTCTGATTCTAGTTACCCACACCAATCGCATTTGGGGAATTGCGGATGAGTGGTTCAGTTTGGGGGACAGCGTCATTTTGACGGTGGCAGGAGAAATTGCCTTTATGCCCATTTTGGTGCTGGCAGCTCGTCTTTGTCCCCCAGGAATTGAAGCCACGCTATTTGCCCTGTTGATGTCGCTGCTAAATCTGTCCGGACTGCTTTCGAGAGAGCTGGGTGCCCTGTTGATGCAGGGATTGGGGGTCACCGAGACGGATTTTTCAACATTGGCAACGCTAGTAGTCATTACCAATCTGACGACACTATTACCATTACCCCTGATTCGCTGGCTGCCAAACGATAGCGCCACCGGAAACTTCGACAGAGAGACTTCTGAGACACCAATACCCAATCTGGCCACACTGAAGCGGGAGGAAGTAGAGCGGGAGCTGGAAGCGCTGCAAGATACTTCAGTTGCCCTCGGCAATCGAGATGTACCCAAGCGCTCTAGCCTATAGTCGTTCAAAACTCTAGCCGATCTCGATTTTCAAACTGCTTTAGCTTTGGATCGCGCAAAACTCTTGTACGAGTTCCCAAATCCGTTCCTTACTGGTCAAATCTCCGAGGGAATGATCGCTGTCTAGTTCGTGCAGCGTTACCCAATCCCGTTCACCTGCATAAGCTCGACTCACTTCCACCGGTACGACCTCATCCTGTTGCCCATGCACGATGACAGTCGGTACCTTCCGCTTCAAGTCGATTTCCCGATAGCCAATCGCATCCTCCACAAACCCATAGTTCAGAGCAAGCTCTTGTTTCTGGCCGTAGTGGTAAAACCACCGCTGTCCTTGTGCTTGCCACTCGGATAGTCCGACTTCCCCAAACACTTGCTGCCAGCGTCGAGCAAACTCAAATGCAGGGGCCAGTAATATAATCTTTTCAACCTGCAGCATGGTTTCCGCCACCCAAGCTGCCGTCAGCCCCCCCAAGCTGGAACCGATCAGGATCGCAGGAGTTGCGGGCAGGCGATCGCACACTTGCCGAATTTGTCGACTCACCGTCAAGTCCGAAAAGCCCCCTGCATTAAAATCGGGAATTTGCAGATCGATCCCCTTCTCTTGAAGTTTTTGCTTGAGAAAAACCCCTTTCGAAGAGCTGGGGCCTGACGCAAAACCGTGCAGATATAAATAGGATCGATGGGTCATCAATTTCAATGATTCATGAAATCGCGGGGACACGAGCGCGATGGCTCGTCTTGTACCCGAGTCCGATTGTGGCACTATAAGCAGGCATCTTTTCTCGAATTTGCATGAACAGTCCGGAAATCATTGCGATCGCGGCGTTAACTGAGGGAGATCGGGTCATTGGCAAAAACGGTAAAGTCCCCTGGCACATCCCAGCAGATTTGCAGCGATTTAAGCAGATCACTTGGGGACACACAGTCATTGTCGGTCGTAAAACTTGGGAGTTCGATCTGGAAAACTGTCCGCTACCGGGACGCCATACCATTGTGGTTTCCAAAACGCCGGATGGCGATCGCAGGTCCGAGACTTGCAAAACAGAAAGATACCAACTCACCTTTGCTAAGTCGCTGACAGCAGCGTTGTCGGCTGCGGACAACTGCGATCGGATTTTTATCATTGGTGGCGGTACCCTGTACCAACAGGCACTGCCCATCACCGACATCTTAGAACTCACGATTGTGGAATCAAGCCACACAGGAGATACATTTTTCCCTGCCTATGAACATCTCATCGGTAAAGAATTTCAGCTGCTCCGCAGCGAGCAGCATGAGGGATATCGTTACGAAACCTATCGCAGAATTTAGACTTCTCAGCAGTCATCCCTTAAGTATTAAAGTACTTAGCCTTCGGATGATAAGCAACGAGAGCAGTGGTGGATTGCTCGGGATGGAGCTGCTCGCTTTCATCCATAATCAGACCGATACGATCGCAATCTAATAACTTGAGAAGGTGATGCTGGTCGGCCATATTGGGACAAGCGGGGTAGCCAAAACTGTAGCGGGAACCCCGATAGCCCTGGTGCAGAATCCGGCGGATGTCAGGGCTATCTTCTTCCCCAAACCCCAACTCCCGACGAATGCGGGCATGTGCCCATTCCGCCAATGCCTCAGCTAGCGCGTTCGTGAGGCCGTAGAAGTAAAGGTAGTCAGTATATTTATTCTCCGCAAATAGCTGCTGACTGAGAATAGATGCCTCTTCTCCAACCGTGACCGCCTGAATCGGGAAAACATCCGCAAACCCTTGTTCTTTTGGGGCATAAAAATCCGCAATGCAACGACGGCGGTCGGTCTTTTGCCGAGGGAACTCGATTGCTGCTAATACCGTTTCAGCACTTGATAGATTGGGTCGATCGCCCGCAAAAGCTGACGAATCCAAGGATTCTGGCGTTAATCCCGCCAATTCAGCCGGGTCGTAAACTAGGACAGTATTGCCATCCGCCTGACAGGGGAAATACCCGTAGGCAATCTTTGGATGTAGCAAGTCTTCCGAAACAATTCGCTGTTTCCAGTCCTCCAAAATAGGTTCGATCTCCGTCTTGAGGAACTGCTCAAACTCCTCCTTCGACTGCTCGCGAGGTTTGCGGATTTGCCATTGACCGGCAATTAGGGCTTGGCGATCGATGTAACCAAAAACCTCCTCCCAGGGGACATTCTTGCCCGACAGAACTTTGGAGCCCCAGAAAGGAGGGAGCGGGCGATCGATGTCGGGGTCAATCTCTTCGGACCGTCTGGTATCGATGACTTCTGGCTCGGCAGTCGCTCCGACAGATTCAGCCTCAGCCTGCTCGACTGCTTCTACAAGCCCGTTACCGACCGGCACCTCGATTTCTTCGTCTAAAAATCCCTGCAGATCGTCCCAATTTTCCTCTCCTTTCGCTGCCATCAACTTGTCCATGAAATGCAGGTCGGAAAAGGCATCTCGACCGTACACTACTCGACCGTTGTAGGTGCTTTGGCAATCTTTTTCCACAAACTTACGGGTGAGTGCAGCCCCCCCTAAGATTACCGGCACCGTGATGCCTCTCTCGTTGAAGGTGGCCAGATTTTCCTTCATGAATGCGGTAGATTTCACCAGCAAGCCGCTCATGGCAATACAGTCCACCTGATGCTCTTCGTAGGCGGCAATAATGTTATCCACTGGCTGCTTAATACCCAGGTTGTAGACGGTGTAGCCGTTATTGGTCAGGATAATGTCTACTAAGTTTTTGCCGATGTCGTGGACGTCCCCTTTTACAGTGGCGATCGCCAGCTTCCCTTTTGTAGATCCCTCCACTTTTTCCATGTAGGGCTCCAGATAGGCCACAGCAGCTTTCATGGTTTCCGCTGACTGCAGCACAAACGGTAGCTGCATCTGACCTGAGCCAAACAAATCTCCCACCACCTTCATGCCATCAAGGAGATACTCGTTCACGATCGCCAACGGTGGATATTTTTCCAGAGCCTCCGCCAGTACTTCGTCGAGTCCGATGCGTTCCCCATCGATGATGTGCTGCTTGAGTTTTTCTTCTAGAGAAAGGTTGGCGTCTACCGTGCGATCGCGCTTGGCTGACACCCCTTCGAACAGGGTCGTGAGTTCGGTGAGGGGATCGTAAACGCACACATCCCCCTCAAACTTGCGCCGGTCGTAAATCAGATCTTTACACACCTGCTGGTGCTCTTCCTTGATGCGCGACAGAGGCAGAATTTTGCTGGCGCTGACAATCGCTGCATCCAAACCCACCTCGCGTGTTTCGTGCAGGAACATCGAGTTGAGGGCAATGCGGGCTGCGGGGTTAAGGCCAAAGGAAACGTTTGAGATGCCGAGCAGGATATGGCAACCGGGCAGCTCTTCGCGAATTTGACGAATGGCATTCACCGTGGCCTTTCCATTCAGGCGATCCTCTTCGATACCGGTGGAAATAGGTAGAGCTAAGGGGTCGAAAAAGATTTCGTAGGGGGGTAAACCGTAGGCGATTGCTGCATCGTAAGCCCGCTTGGCAATCTCGAATTTTTTCTCTGCAGTCCGGGCCATGCCCTCTTCGTCAATGGTTCCGACGACGACTCCAGCACCGTAGGTCTTTGCCAGCTCGAGGACCTTATAAAAGCGATCTTCGCCATCTTCGTAATTGGTGGAGTTCAGCAAGCACTTACCGCCAGCCACTTTGAGGCCCGCCTCCATCTTTTCCCATTCGGTCGAGTCCAGCATTAATGGCAACGTCACGCTGGTCACCAGCCGGGAGGCCAGTTCGTGCATATCCTTGACACCATCGCGACCCACGTAGTCAACGTTCACATCTAGAACGTGCGCCCCTTCTTTCACTTGGGATTTCGCTAGGGAAATCAGACCGTTCCAGTCTTCATCGTTCAACAAAGTACGGCATTTCCTCGATCCGCTGGCATTGAGGCGCTCGCCAACAATCAAAAACGAATTGTCTTGGTCGTAAGGTTGGGAGCTGTAGATGGATGCAGAGGCCGGAATCCTCTCAGGGGTGCGAGTTTTGGGTTTCAGCTCGGCAACCGTGTCCACCAACGATTTGATGTGATCGGGGCGGGTACCGCAGCAGCCTCCAATGACGCTGACACCAAATTCCTCCACAAACCGGCGCAGGTATTTCTGCAAATCCTCCGGTGTCAGCTTGTAAAAAGCTTGGCCGCCAACATTTTCTGGCAATCCCGCATTGGGAATGCAGGAAATGTGGAATGGCGAATGCTGAGAGAGATAGCGGATGTGCTCCACCATAAGGTCTGGTCCGGTGGCGCAATTGAGCCCCAACACGTCAATGGAAAACGGTTCTAAAATGGTCAGAGCCGCACCAATTTCGGAACCAACGAGCATTGTCCCCTGCTGTTCCATCGTGATGGAGACCATCAGCGGCAAGCGTTTGCCCTTCCGCTTAAATATCTGCTCGATGCCATTCAGGGCTGCCTTAATTTGCAGTACGTCCTGGCAGGTTTCTACGATAAACAGATCTACTCCACCGTCGTACAGCCCCTCTGCCTGCTCGATATAGGCTTCCACCATGGTGTCGAAGTCGATGTGACCCAGGGTGGGCAATTTTGTCCCCGGCCCCATTGAGCCTGCGACGAAGCGGGGCTTGTCTGGGGTTGAATAGCAGGTAGCGGCGCGCTTCGCAATTTCAGCTGCAGTCTTGTTCAGTTCGTAGGCTTTGTCGGCAATGTCGTATTCTGCCAATACGATTGAAGTGCCACCAAAGGTATCGGTTTCGATGACATCAGCGCCAGCTTCTAGGAAACCTACGTGAACTTTCTCGACTGCTTCAGGTTTGGAGAAGACCAAATATTCGTTGCATCCCTCTAACTCGGGGCCGCCAAAATCTTCTGCAGTAAGCTCTTGGGCCTGCAGGGAGGTACCTGTAGCCCCGTCGAAGACCAGCACATGATTTTGCAGTCGTTCGAGAAAGGATTGAGTCATTGGATAGATGCGAATGTGAAGTCTTTCTGTACATCACATTCTATCGAGTTGTTGTGGGGACAGAAGATTTGTTTTGCGCGGGGACTTCATCGCCAGAACAAAACAATCGCCACTCCTCTCAACACTACCAAGGCTGTTGGGGGGCAGCATGTTTCTCTCCCTGCAGGAATAGCAATTTATCCTCACTACATCAATAAACGAAAGGGTCATGCTTCAGATAAGCTTGGTATTGGCGATAATATCCTGCCAGAGCCAAGAACAAGAGGCGATTCCAGCTCGTTGAGCTGCTGTATCCTTTGTTCGACTATGACACCAAATCCGGTTGAAATAACTGACGACTAACCGAGTCGTGACTTTGGTCTGCTCCCACAGTTTGCCAAATTTGTTTTGCCGTCGCTGGCTTTAGCCTGCCGCAGGCTTTGCCAGCGAGCAGTCTGCTGACGAATGATGCCATTGGTGCGTTCTAATCGCTGAGTATTTTGCTTCCTAATGATGTGAATCATCTCGGGGCAGAACACGCTCGTACCCACCCCAATTATCCGTATACCAAAGCTTGTAGTCCGTTTTTCTTCCGTGGTTCACGACCGGCTTATCCAGCCAAGCCGCAATGTATAAACATCATTTCTGAGGGGCTTACTTGAAGCATCCCTTCAGATTCGATTTTTGAAGCGTTCAATTAGTTAAAGCTAGAGCCATGAATGGGGGCTCTCAACAGGAAAACTCCGCTACAGATTTACAAGACTCTGTGAGATCTGGGGTCGGTCGAGAGCTAGAAATCGCAAAGGCAGCTCATTGCCTCTCAAGTGGAGCTAGGTTACTAAGCCTGCGAATGCTTGCTCTGAGCTGGGCCGATTGCATGGGCGAAAGATACTTGCCTTCTTGGTAGTCAGCTTGTAGTAAGCTCCCTTCAGAAACTGCCGTCGTTATTGCATTGACCTGGCTAATACGGGTCTCTAGTAGCTTGCATATACGGCGGCTTATCGCCCCATCCATGCAAGCCTCCTCGATGGCCGTGGTAGCTTTGCTCAGAGCAAGAGTCTCTTCTTGAATCAAATTACAGGAAGCAGTTCCCAGCGTACCGTCCTTGAATTCGCTGGAGTCTCGGAAGCATCGTGCAGCATTGGTGGGGATGCTCTTTTCTAGTAGCTCGAAAGAGGCTACAGCCTCGGTGGTCTCGTAACCGATTAACTCGGGGCGAAGGACTGACATCAGACTGCGCAGTGAAAAGTATGCGAGCAGCGAGCCGGCAAGTACACCGGTGATAACTAATCCCACTTTCAAGGATTTCAGACTGTGTTTGGCATCTTTTGCAATTGGCGCCAATAAAGAAGGAGTTGGGGTCGATATGGGTCTATTTGGCTCAACAAATACTGTAGATGGCTCAACAAATACTGTAGAATCTTCGTCTTGGCCACCCTCAAGATTAATCTCTGAGTAGAAAGCAGAGCAGTTAGGGCCAAACTTGATGCAATCTCCTGGTTTCAGAATATGAGAGCTAATTCGTCTTCCGTTAACTTCTGTGCCATTCGTACTGCCTACCGAATCATTTCCGCCGTCTTCAAGAAGGTAAATGTAACCTAGAGGCGCGTTTTTGTCCTTAACGCGAGAAATCCTCGCATGATACTTTGAAACACATTCATCTTTTAAACGAATCGTGTTGTCGAAGTTTCGGCCGATAAAGTAGGTATCGTCATTGAGGCTATACGTTCTCCGGACACCTAAATCAACCACCGTGAATCTTGTTAATGAGTTCACACGGCTCACTTCTAGTACCATGGCAAGAACATCTCCTTTGACCTTATTTTGCAACCACCCAGCATTATAGAGAGCACCTTAACATAAACTATCACCTCCATAAAATGAGTATATTTTTGCCTATGCAAGGGCGGAATAGATTGTTTTGATACTTTATATTTTTCTAAATTGTATAATATTTACTCAGCCTGTTCCCATTTGTTAATTCCAATACTGTAGGCTTCTGTATCTTGATTAATTGTTTAGTCTTTGGGCTAATGGGCAGTTGCTGCTGGGTTGCTCAGCCCTACCTTAAATAGATGACGTCTGTCAGACCAATTCCCCACGTATCTCGACTGTAAACTGTCACCCCCTAGGATCCCATCCGAGAGTAGCCAATCTGATATTACGGCAAGCCACAAATATTCAATTGACTCAGAGCTTTCAATGCAGGAGCATTTCATTCCAGATGCAAACATAGAGCTTGCTGCCTTCCAGCCATTAACAGGGAGCATCAATGAAAGTCTAAAGTGACGCGTTCTCGTCAAGTCATGAAATGGTGATTTTTACCATGAAACAGCCCTGGCCAGTACGAACAATCACGTCCTGATGAAAATCTTGGCGGCTAATGTTGCTGGCTGAAGAGGGGTGCAGATCGATGAGAGACTTAAGTTTAAGCAGTTCACGGACTAACTGAGGCAGGTCAAGTCCTAGAAGATGGATGTCAGGCTGGCACCAGCACACTCAATTCTGGAGCTTTGGTTGAGACAGAATCTTGATTGTGCAGTCAAATATTGGAGCAGATTACAGTGGTTTGAAAATTCGATTGAAATGCGATTGCCCTGTCATGTTTTATTCGCCAAAAAACACCTCGATCTGGGCATTGTCACATTAATTTTTATTATTGGGAATAAGTCGCAATCAGCTATTGGGTGGTGTAGAGGATGGGAATCTGCTACTGTCCATCAACTGGTCATGTTAAACACGGTGCAACGCGTAGAGACATTCCGGAAGACTCTCTAGACCTAGAGAGCAACACCAACACTTGGATGTAAAGCTCGCGCCCCAACAAAGATATTTACTAGTAACACATCGCCCAGGAAATTCTCGCCTAGCAGCATATGCCCGATAATTGGTCTGCCACCTCACCCCATAACTTGGATGCAAGGGAAACTCGCACAACAAAATGGCTGGAAATGGGCGATCGCAGCTGCTGCCATCTTCTTCACCCTCACCCTGGCCCTCACCCTCAACCGCCACTTCACCTTCTATTCCGACTACGACCAAGGCATCTTTAATCAGGTGTTCTGGAACAACCTGCATGGCAGATTCTTCCAAAGCTCACTTTCCTCCCAACTCTCAACCAACGTTGTCCACAGCGGCGAATCCCCCTCCGTCTTTTACCGCCGCCTCGGGCAACATTTCACCCCCGCCCTGCTGCTGTGGTGGCCCCTCTACGCGCTCTTTCCTTACCCCGCCACCCTAACGGTGCTTCAGGTCACCCTTGTCACCGCTGCAGGTCTAGTCCTGTTTACACTGGCCCGCCATTATCTAGAACCACCCACCTCGGTGGCGATCGCCATTAGCTTCTACTGCGCCAACGCCGTCTTGGGGCCAACACTGGCAAACTTCCACGACATCTGCCAAATACCCCTGTTCCTGTTCGGTCTGCTCCTGGCAATGGAAAAGCGTTGGTGGTGGTGGTTTGTGCCCCTGTGTCTGTGCACTTTGGCTGTCAGGGAAGACAGCGGTGTGGTGCTGTTTGGTGTCGGGCTCTATATGTTTGCCAGCCGTCGCTTTCCCCGTATTGGGGCTGCCGTGTGCTTGGGAAGCTTACTTTACGTGGTGGTGGTCACCAGCCAGCTGATGCCGTTGTTCTCAGAAGATGTCTCCAAACGATTTTTGCAAGAGCGCTTCGGGCAGTACCTGGTTTACCTGGGCGATCGCATCGACGAGGCCACCATCTTCGACCTAGTTATCGGTATCCTGCGCCAGCCCTGGCGGTTTGTCGCCGAAATATTCATGCCTGTGGAAACCACCCTTCTCTACATTTTGGGACAATCGCTGCCATTGGCCTTGATCCCGATCGTTGCACCGGCAAGCTGGTTGATGGCGGGACCGCCACTGCTGCAGATTTTGGCGGCCAAAGGAGCGGTGCTGTCTCTGAACATTCGTTACGCCATGACCGTGGTACCTGGATTGTTTTACGGAACAATTCTGTGGTGGTCGGGGCGTGGATTGCAGAACTTTTGGCGGCCACTAGAACAACTTGTGAGCAGACCCCTGAAGCCCAAATTCCGCCGCTGGTGGACCTTTTGTATCGCTGTATCGGCCCTAGTCTGTCTGGCTTTTAGTCCCAACCGAACCCTCTATTTTCTGCTGCCCGATTCCTACGTTCCCCGCGTCTACGTTTCTTGGCCCGAACAAGTCAGACACAGCCACAATCTTTATGGATTACTGGCGGATATACCTGTAGATGCAAGCGTGTCCGCCTCTACGTACATCATTCCGCATCTCTCCGGCCGCCGAGAGTTGGTCAGATTCCCCAGTACACTCGAACTCAACACCGACGACCGAGGGACAGTGCCAGTGGACTACGTAGCCGCTGACCTATGGCGGCTGGAGCGCTACCAAGTGGCTTTTAAGCGCGATCGCCAGCTTCTCTCCAGCAGCATCGCCACCATCGATCGACTGCTCGAGAGCGGTGACTACAGTCTCAAACAGTTTGTGGACGGAAACCTATTGCTGCAACGGAATGGTGAGTCTCTACCCACGGCGATCGCCGACTGGCAAACATACCGTCAACAGCTGTTGGACACCATCGAACAGTCCAATTCCGTCTGATTCTGATGGCGCTCCCATCTACAGATCGCCCGAGATCGACCCAAGACCCAGCAAAGCCAGACATTTTCTCCAGATAGTTTCGCCCAATGGGCTTCTTCAACATGGAACTGCTCTGCACAGTCAGGGTGATGGACGGGGCAAATTTTGATAGGGTCACTCGTGACTTGTAGAACAGATCGATTGGGTAGTTAGTGGCGCTAAATCCAGTGCAAACCGCCCAACAGTGCGCAATTCTTTGACAAACACAAACACCGTAAACATTGATGAGTCTACGTACGATGTGGGGCATCCACTGGTTCAGTCGAGTAATCAGCTGGGGATTGCTGTGGTGGATGATGATGCTATTTCCTGTCCAAGCAGAAGAACTACTGATTCGCATTGCGATCGTCCAGAAAACTCCTCAGGTCACCCTCGGTAGCTCGGTGGCAGGAAAGATCGCGGACAGCAGCGGCCAAGTGGTGGGGGAGATCGACCCCATGAAACCTCGCTCCGCCTCCATCTCTGAAGGGCGCGTTCATCTGTCGGGAACCAGGAGCGATCGCCTGTTTATCCACCCCAGTACCGTCGATGGAATGGTGTTTATCAATGACCGCTGGTACAGGGGCAGCATCGAGCTACGCCCCGATGGCGGCGGATTGACCGCCATTAACCACGTCCCGCTTGAGGACTACATCGCCAGCGTCGTGGGGGCTGAAATGGGCGATCGGTTTTCCAACGAAGCTCTTAAGGCTCAAGCAGTTGCCGCTCGCACTTATGCCCTGTACCACCGCAACCGCCGCCTGTCAGAGATCTTTGACCTCGGAGATAGTGTCACCTGGCAGGTTTACAAAGGCATGGAAAGCGTCACGCTGCGATCGAAAGAGGCTGCCCACCTGACGCGAGGTCAAATTCTGGCCCACAACAGCCAGCCCATCGATTCAGTCTTCCACTCCTCCTCCGGTGGACACACAGAAAATTCTGAAGATGTCTGGTCCGAAGCCCGCCCTTATCTGCGGGCAGTCAACGACAGCCACGTCTCTCCAGCCATGCCCTGGCAAGAGCAGATCGATCCCGATCGCCTTGAAAGGATTTTTGGCGAGGTGGGAGACGTACTGGCCCTAGAGGTATCCCAGTCCACCCCCAACGGACGGGCACTCCAAATGCGCCTGAGGGGAACACAGTCCTCCAAAGAGTTCTCGGCTATTACCTTTCGCCAGCGACTAGAGTTGCGCAGCACTCTGTTTGAGGTAGATGCGATCGGTCCGACGGTACCCTCAAGTGCTGCGTCGCAAAGGCATCTCCCTCCTACTGTCTTTGTATTGACGGGACAGGGATTTGGGCATGGCATCGGCATGAGCCAGTGGGGAGCCCACGGATTAGCCATGCAGGGATGGCACTACCGCCAAATTCTCGACTACTACTACCAAAACACTATTCTGGGGGCCATTGCTCTCGAGTAAATCCCTTGCTGGAGTCTCCTGAGTTCTTCAGCTAGAACATCGTCTTACCTCTAGCTAGAGGCAGCAGGTTGTCGGTTTTGACTCGGTGGGTTAAACCTTTTGGTGGGTCGTCTTGAAAACAAGCAATGGTGTCGTGGCCTCCATGCAAACTGAGGAGGTGCTTAAGCTTTATTGCATGCCTGGTAGCCAACGATTTGTCGTGAGATCCTGAGAATAGTTAACAGCGCTTGAAGTTTTAACAAGAATGGAAAACAAGCAAACACCGACGGTTGCGATTACGGGAGCCTCCTCAGGGGTCGGCTTGCAAGGGGCCAGAGCCCTGTCAGAAATGGGTTGGCACGTGGTGATGGCCTGCCGCAACCTAGAGAAAGCGGAAAAAATGGCCCAGTCTGTGGGAATGAAAGAGGGGACCTACACCGTCAAGAAGCTAGATCTGGCCTCTCTGCAAAGCGTTCGTGACTTTGTGAATGACTACAGAGCCAGCGGTCTTCCATTAGATGCTTTGGTGTGCAATGCAGCAGTGTACCTGCCCCTGGAAAAAGAGCCCCAGCGCAGCGAAGATGGCTACGAACTCAGCGTAGCCACTAACCACTTGGGTCACTTCCTCCTGTGTAACCTGATGCTGGAGGATTTAAAACAGTCCAAATTGGAACATCCCCGCCTAGTGATTGTGGGTACTGTAACAGCCAACCCGAAAGAACTGGGGGGCAAAATTCCGATTCCAGCTCCCCCCGACCTCGGAGAGCTGAGGGGTATGGAAGCAGGGTTCAAAGCACCGATCTCCATGATCGATGGCAAAGAGTTCAAATCAGGAAAAGCCTACAAAGATAGCAAATTGTGCAACGTACTCACCATGAGGGAATTGCACAACCGCTACCATTACGATACGGGGATTGAATTTACCTCTTTCTACCCCGGGTGTGTTGCCGAAACAGCTTTGTTTCGCAATCACTTCTCGCTATTTAGGACTATCTTTCCCTGGTTTCAGAAAAACATTACCGGCGGATATGTTACGGAAGAACTGGCGGGTGATCGCCTAGCCCAAGTGGTGGCCAATCCGGAATTCAACCAGTCTGGTGCTTACTATAGCTGGGGCAATCGCCAGCAGGAAGGCCGCAAGCAATTTGTACAAGAGGTCTCCGATGAAGCATTGGATATGTACAAAGGCGAGCGACTTTGGGATCTGAGCAGCAAGCTGGTGGGGCTGACTTAAGGCGCTAGCATCTCAACCTCCTGAGGAAAATAGCTCTTTGCGAACCGAAAAACGCGGTGAGTGTCCAATCGGACACTCACCGCGTTTTTCGACTTGAATCTGAATGTATGACTGCTTCAGAAGGCGATTGGATCGGTGAAAGAGTGGAGGCTACAAGCTCTTTAGGTAGCTGAGCAGGTGGGCCATTTCGGATGGCTCGGGCTGAAACTGAGGCATGGGAAGCGTCTTTCCGCTAGTAACCTGTTCGATCAGCGAAATGTCCGACCGCCGTTCGCTCACACCGTGCAAGCTGGGGCCAACGCGCCCATCTCCCCCAGAACCGTGGCAACCAGAACAGTTGAGGGCAAACAACACCTTGCCTTCTTCGGGGTTACCTACCTCCTGCAACACTGCCTGAGTATAGGAATCCGGTTGATGCCATTGGGACAAACCAATAAATAAAAAGCCAAAAATCACCATCACCAGAACGACAGCAAAAGCGATTGGCTTCCAAATACTGGGAGTCCATTTAGCTGGAAAGTCTGAAGGGGTGCTCTGCACGAGTACTCCGCTTATGCAAGGTTAGTAATCCTTCATATTTTACGCAAAGAGAGTGGCACATAAGTTTACGTATCGACCACCTTCCTATCAAATTTTATGGCTTCATCCGATCTCAACCTCACTATCCAGGTCTGGGGATCGCCCCTCTTATGGCAGACACAACCTATGCGCCACAAGAGAATAGGCAACGTCAGGCACCGCCAAATCGGACAGTTTTTCAACTTACAATGAAAACTGAAAAGACATAAAATTTTAGGATTATTTAATAATGCAAGCGGTTACAAAACATGGTGGTTGTGCCAACCAATATTGGCAATGGCGATCGCACTCCATCCATTACGTACGGTCTGGGGAATCACCCCTCCACAAGCCTCCATTGCTGTGCGTTCATGGATTTGGGGCATCTACCGATCACTGGCGTAAGAATATTGGACCGCTGAGCCAAAATTATCAAGTATGGGCCATCGACCTCTTAGGATTTGGACGATCGGACAAAGCCGATACGAAATACTGCGGGGATCTCTGGCGGGATCAGCTGCATGACTTCATTCAGGCTAAAATCGGGAGACCGACGATTATTTTGGGCAATTCTTTGGGAGGATATGCCGCCTTGTGTGTGGGGGCGCAGCGTCCCGAATCTGCGGCAGGGATCGTTCTACTTAATAGCGCCGGCCCCTTTGCCACCACCGACCCTGCCCCTCCTAAAAGCCCGATAAAAGATACCCTCGGCAAGGTCACCCGTTCGCTGTTACTGCAGCCCTGGGCTAGTTACCTGCTGTTTCAGTTCGTGCGGCGTAAATCGACCATCCGAAAAACCTTGGAAAAAGTTTACGTAGACCCAACCGCCGTCACCGATCGCCTGATCGAAGAGATCTACAAACCCTCCTGCGACCCTGGGGCTGTGACTGTTTTCCGGTCAGTGTTCCAGTCTCGGCAGGGGGCCAAAGTCGATGAGTTGCTTCAACAGCTAGAAAAACCCCTGTTGACGATATGGGGGGAAGGGGATCCTTGGATGAATACACGCTCGCGCTCGGCCCAATTTCGCCAACATTACCCTCAACTCACCGAACACTTTTTGAATGCTGGCCATTGCCCCCATGACGAAGTTCCCGCTCAAGTCAACAAGCTGGTGGATGCTTGGGCGAGCAAGCTCTGTTTGTAGGCAATAGCAATCCAAGCCGGTTGCTTCAGGTGCGATCGAATAGTGTTGAAAGCACCTCAGAATAGAGGCATGAGGGAGAACTGGCTATTGTCCACTTGAACCATACACAAGTGGATATCATTGCGGGAAATAGCATGCCATTTGTAGCAGCTACCCCTTAGATAGCTGATTTTCATTGTTTAAGATTTAAAGGCTCCGTCTATGGGAACGTTGCGATCGTGAACCACAGCCGCATTCTTTTTCCGCTTTTGCCGATTGTTCTGCTGACTGCTCCCATACTGGCGCTCCCCGTTCAACCTGCATTGGCTCAGTTTCAGGCTGATGAGCAAACAACCATCGACGTTTACAACAGCGCCCGTCCTGCCGTTGTCACCATCAACACCCGCGGGGGAGCGGGCACAGGTACTTTTATCGATTCATCTGGCCTGATCTTGACCAACGAGCATGTGGTTCGTGGGGCTCGGCGGGTCCAAGTGATCACTGCAGAACGACGGACTTATGCGGGAAATGTGGTAGCGATCGATCGCACCAATGACTTAGCACTGGTGCGTGTCAACGCTAACGAGGATTTCCCCACAATTCCGTTTGCCCCCCGCGAGAATATTCGGGTAGGACAAAAGGTCTACGCGATCGGCAATCCCTTTGGTTTAGATGGAACATTCACCACGGGAATTCTTAGCCGCATCGATGCTAATGGCGATTTGCAAACGGATGCCGCCATCAACCCCGGTAATTCAGGGGGCCCCTTGCTCAACTCCCTTGGGGAGCTGATCGGTGTCAATAAGGCTATCCTCAGCCCAGGTGGACGAGGAAACATTGGCATAGGTTTTGCCACCAGCGCCCCATCTGCTCAGTCTTTTCTCGCCCGAGCAGGGGACGGTCCCGCGATCGCCGCTGCCCCTAGTACGTCCGCTCGCGGTCCTTTCGGGAGCTCTCAAATGGCTCCTCCCCCCAAACTTGGGGTTGCTGTAGATATCCAAACTCTGAGGGTTCAGCGAGTGGAGCCGGGCTCGATCGCCGATCGCATCCGAATTCGACCGGGCGATCGTATTCTGGCAGTTAATGGTGCCCCCATCCGCAATCTCAACACCCTGCTTAATTTTTTAGACAGCCGTCCCGAATCGGCTGTCTTCACCGTTGCTCGCGGCCGTCGGTTGGCGAACGTGCAGGTTGATTTTTAGCCTGCATTAGCATTTTGCCGATGCTTTGCTTTTCAGGCTGAACTGAGGGGTTAGCCACCAAGCAGTTATATCGAACCAATGGTGGTTATGCTAAGTGAAAGCATCGTACTTGATACTCCCCTCTCCTTATTGCTGACGCCATGAGCATTCAGCCTGTATTAGAGCTTTCGAGCCGAATCTTGCAACGCTTTCGCTTCCGCTTAAGCCGTTGGAAGAATCCGAAGAGCCCTTGCTTCGAGAATCGAGTGATTACTCGCAACGGTCTACCCAACGTTATACGCATTGGGGACGATCGTTCCCCTTGGGGCGATCTGTATCACGTCTTGATGACGATCCCTTGGTCGGGGTTTTTCGCTCTGACGTTTCTGCTCTACCTCGTAGCTAACGGTGTGTTCGCCCTGCTCTATCTTTTCGATTCCGAGGGAATTGCAAATGCTACCCCTGGGTCGTTTTGGGATGCCTTTTTCTTTAGCGTGCAAACAATGGCATCCCTTGGATATGGGGCGATGCACCCCACGTCCTTCTACATCGATATGGTGGTAACTTTTGAGTCTTTGGTGGGGTTGCTGGGGCTGGCGACCGTAACCGGTGTAGTATTTGCGCGCGTATCCCGACCCACCGCTCGGGTGGTGTTTAGCGATGTAGCAACGATTTCTAGTTACAACGGTATACCCACCCTGATGTTCCGCATTCGCAACTTGCGACGCAATCAAATTTTAGAGGGACAAATTATACTGTCTCTTCTGCGGAGAGAGGTGAGTTATGAGGGGCAAGAAATGTACCGCTTTCACAATTTGCGGTTACTCAGATCCCAGACGCCAATTTTTGCCCTCACCTGGACAGTCATGCATCCCATCGATCGCTCCAGCCCCTTATACGGCATGACCGCCCAGGAGTTTATGAACATGCAGGGGGAGGCGATCGCCACCATGACCGGTTTGGACGAAACTTTCTCACAAACCATTCATGCTCGCCACTCCTATCTACCCCAAGAAATTTTTTGGAACCACCGCTTTGTAGATATTTTTTCTACCCGGCCCGATGGTCGTCGGGTGGTGAACTACACAAACTTCAACGATGTGATTCCAGTGGACTTAGAGGAGCGCATTCCTGAAAGTTTGGTTAGCTCCACAGAGTTGGATCGACCCAGCTCTTAAGTTTTCAATACCAGCGAACGTTTGCCATACCGATTCGATTGAATTGGGAAAGACCCCAACAGGTTTCATCGAATGAGTCAGACTGGCAGCCGGAATATCCCAACCTATACACGGAACAAGTTTGAGGTATAGTCGTCTCGATTACTGCCCCCAATCCCTCATGATTGTTCGTTCTTCTACCCTCCGCTGCGACCCCCTCAGTCGGGCGCAAATCCTCAGCGAGGCCCTCCCCTACATTCAGAAATTCCAGGGGCGCACGATTGTGATCAAATATGGCGGGGCCGCCATGGTTCATGAGGAGAGGCGTGCAGAAATTTTAAGGGATGCAGTATTTCTATCCTGTGTCGGAATTTGTCCGGTGATCGTTCACGGTGGTGGACCTGAAATTAACCTCTGGCTCAAGAAGCTGGGGATTCCCTTCAAATTTGTGGATGGCCTGCGGGTAACGGATGCCGACACCATGGAAGTGGTGGAGATGGTATTGGTCGGTCGAGTAAACAAGCAATTGGTGCAATTGATTAATCTCGCTGGGGGCTCGGCAGTTGGGTTATGCGGCCGAGATGGCAATTTGGTGCGGGCGCGCTCGCAGGGTCGGGAGGAAATTGGTTTTGTGGGTGAGGTGATTGGCACTGATCCTACTCTGCTTAAGACGCTGATTCGCGATCGCCATATTCCCGTGATTTCCAGCGTGGCGGCTGACGACACCGGTCAGGCTTACAACATCAATGCCGACACAGTTGCTGGCGAAGTGGCCGCAGCCTTAGGAGCTGAGAAACTGATTTTGTTGACAGATACCCCCGGCATTTTGCGGGATAAAGACGATCCGGGAACGTTGATCGAGAAGATGGATATCCCAATGGCGCGCCAGCTGATTGAAGATGGGGTAGTAGCTGGAGGAATGATCCCCAAGGTGCAGTGCTGTATTCGGGCGTTGGCCCAGGGGGTTGGCTCCGCAACTATTCTGAATGGAGGAGATCCCCACTCCATGTTGTTGGAGATTTTGACGAAGGAAGGCAGCGGCACTCAAATTGTGGGTTCTGCCCTCAGTCAGTCCTCCGGGGTGGACATCTAATCGGGTTACGGTGCGTACCAATCCATCTGTGTACCAATTCAACTGTCTTGAGGGCACGAGTCAAAGGTTTCCAGCGATAAGTCTGGCTGTTTGGGTTGGATGGCCAAATTTAAAATAGCCAAACGAGACTGTTGTTCCTCCCAAACACAGCCATACGAACCAATCGCCATACCGATTGGCGAACGTGTGAGTGCGATTTCGATACATAGGTCCGGAAACTTGGCCCTGCTCCCAAATGGCACCTTGGGCAACGATCGCTCCAGAGGGCAGCGCAATAATATTTCCGCCCGTATTGTTGACGAAGGCAAAGCTGCGGCGGTTTTCGATAGCCCGAAAGACCGATAGCACGCTATGTAGTTGTGGCCAATTACTATTGCCGAACCAACTGTCATCGGAGATGACTATCAGCGACTCGGCCCCCCTCTGCACCAAGCGGCGGGAGGCAGTCGGCATCACGCTTTCCAAACAAATTTGAGTGCCCAACAATCCCAGCCGATCGCCCGCATCCAATGGACGATATCCCCCCTGGGAGGGAACAAAACGGGAGGTCTCAAAATATTGAAACAACCATTGTTTTCCGTAACGATCGCGCACTGTGCCATCTGGGGTGTACAACAGCGCGGCATTAATAAATTTGCGCTCGTTCCACGGGGCGCCTATGGCATTGGGATTTGCCAGTTCGCTGCTGCCCACAATCAAGCCTCCCCCATTAGGTAATGATGGTAAAAGTGGCTTCAGGTAGAGTCGTTCGATCTCGCTGTTGATTAACTGGGCGCGCATTGCCCCTTCCGGCCACACTAATAGGTGAGCCCCTTCTTCTAGTGCAGCTTTAGAAAAGGTTTCTAGCTCGCGATACCGCTCCGTCCGATAGTTCCAACTGCGATCGGTTTTCAGCCAAGTCACCTGTTGGACAGTACCAATAATGAATGGGTTTCCCCCGCCTAATTCTAAGTTTGTGGGCGCGTACCTCGAGAGCTGCTGCCAGCCATAGGTGAGGATAGCGAGCCAAACTAAGCCAACCCCCACAGCTGGTAACCACCAACCTCGGCGAGGAAAGGCGATCCAACCTGCAGCAACCGCAGCATTGGTGAGAATGGTGAAATACGTCACCCCCCAAATACCTGCAATATCTGCAATTTGAATGACGGTTAACCCGTCGTACAAGCAGGCCCCGAAATGGAGGGGCAGAGGAATTTGCAGAATGGCAAACAAGCCGTCAAAACCAGTCCATGCTGCGGCAATTGCGCAGGGGCGCAACCAAGTGGGGCATGGGCGACTGACCCACAGGCTCAGCAGGGCTGCCATTGTGAAATAGAGGGGAACCAAGGGGGAAACCAGGAGCCCCGCGATGATTTCAGCCTGAGTAAGGGCTTCCACTGCCCAAGGGTCGGGCAAGAAAACCAGCAGGCAGAAGCCGAAGCAGATCGATGCACAGATTTTCAGTTGTTTCCCAAACGGCTGATTCCAGCAAAGGTAAAACAGGGGGGCAAGTGAGACGAAGGCGGCAGGATACCAATGCAAAGTTCGATTAGGAGCTGCAACGACCGTCGCCACGATCGCCAAGAGAACTAGCCCTCGAGTTCTCCACCGACGGCGTTGCCATCCAGGTAGTAGGGGCTTGCGAGCTTGAGACACCATCACACCGAAGGTCGTCCCTTATAGGTGAGGCGATCGGCATATTCATTCCAGGTCTCTCCGTTATGGGCTTTGATCCAGACCAATTGAATATTGGAGGACCGCTTTTTCATGGCAGCCAATTGCTTGACTAGGTCTAGATTCACCACAGGGCCTTTAGAGCGTTTCCAACCCCGCTTTTCCCAGCCGCTCATCCAGGTGTTATAGGTTTGAACGCACAAATTGGAATCAGAATAAATCGTTACTTTTCCCCACTGTTCAGCGTTCTTCTGGCAATAGTTCAACGCTTCTATGATGGCAGTTAGCTCCATGCGGTTATTGGTGCTGTGGGGTTCTCCGCCAAAGCACTCATGGACTGGCTCCCCATTTTCGACCACTACGTAGCCCCAACCTCCAGGACCAGGATTGGGGGAGCAGCCCCCATCTGTATAGATTTTCCAGTTTCCCACCGCAAAAACTCCTATTTCTCACCAGACACCATAAATCCACTGGGTAGAGGTTGCAATAGACCCCTACTATTTCTGCGGAGTCTACAACCTTCTAAGAGGTGCGAGAAATGCTTGTCAGAACAAACATTCAGCGCATTCAAAAAGGAACTTTAAGAAACTCACACCCACTAAATACAGTGTTTTAAAATCAATTTCGAATATTCAACTGTGCTACTACCAAAACCCCTAAAAAAACCCCCAGACAGGTCTGGGGGAGGAGTGGTGTGTTGAGGTGATGAATAACCTCAGTATATCCTTCGATATCCCAAAAGGGGACCTCAATCGTCTCAAAAATAAGTGAACAAGTATTTTTCCCTGGTTAGAAATGCGATCGCAATTATCATTTTCTAACAAATAAATTTAGACTAACAAGCAATAAATGTAGAGCATTTTGCCGGAAAAATATCAGTACAGTCGCTACATATAGTGTTTTCAGGAAAATTATGCAGACTTGACTTTTGGTGGCTGATGGGGCAAGTGCAGGAGGCTAAACAGACGGGGGAAATCGAAAGTGTTAGCAATCAAATCTTCGATACAACGGACCTTAACTTCCTCGTGCAATCGCACTTGGCCTAAAACCCGCTCGATCCGCTCCACCGTGGTTAACGTGTCAAGTGCGACTGACAAAATGGGAATTTCTAATTCCTCCGCCCTCAGGCGTATTAATTCCGTGGGTGGCAGTTGTCCGGTCAGGATCAGGCAGTTGGTGGAGGTTTCGAGAGCTGCTAATTGAATATCTGTTCGATCTCCGCCCGTAATGACTGCTTTATGCTCTGACTTGCGGAAATATTTGAGCGCCGAATTGACATTCATGGCACCAATGGTGATTTCCTCTACGAGGAGATCGAGGCGATCTTCACAACAGAGCACTTGGGCATCGAGTTGATGCACTAACTCGTTAACGCTAATACTGCGAAGGATCCGATTGGTGGGCAACACTCCTAATACAGGAATCTTGTGATGCTCCAAATAGGGCACTACATGTTCGGAAATGGTTTCGAGCTCGTCAGTGGGTACATCGTTCAGAATCACCCCCATGAGGCGATCTCCCAGCAGCCGTTGGGCTCCGAGTACTGTGTCGACCACTACGGCGGAACCGTAGCGCACCAGTAAAAGGATTGAAGCATCCAAGCGATTGGCCATTTCGGCGAGGGAAAGGTGGAACAACTGCCCTTCCTGAAGATCTCCCGGTCCTTCTAGTAATTTGATATCTGCCGTACAGTCGTTTTCGTACGCGGAGAGTCTACAAGAGTATTCGATTTCGGTTGAGGAATCAATTGCAGCCATGACGGTGTCAGGATCGAGGCGGGCAATTGTCGGGAAGCGGCAGTCCCCTGGAAGCTTCAACCAATCTCCGATGAAGGCGACATCCGGATCGGTACCGTCTGCCAGACAATCCCCCTCCATACAGGCTCCCAGGGGCTTACCGTAAGCAACGTTTAACCCGTGCTGCTGAAGATAGCTGGCTACCCCCAAGATGACTGCGGACTTACCGCTATAGGCGGCTGTGGAGCCAATAAAAAGAAATCGCGACACGTTTGCCTAACCCTCCTGCCGAAAACACTCTGATTGGTTTGTGGCGAAACGCCGCGATCGCTGGCAATGCGATCTTTGCACCACATTACATGAATTGGAGAGTAGAGAAAACGGGCACAGAAGATTGTTGTAATGCAGTTGTCTATGACTCGTTTCCTCGCTGTCAAGCCGATATCTTCCTGCAAGCCCGCGAGCTTATTGGAAATCTAAGCCCATAACTATGCTACCGTCACCGTCTGCTCGGGAGATAAAGATTTCCTCCAAGAAGCATTCATCGATAGCAGCTGCGAACTGGGTAAGATGCGCCCCACTGCTGCTGCAATCGGTCTTAAGTCTTCGCCCAATTTGACCATGGCTTCCAACGACAGGGCTTGGCGAGCATCTGAAACCGATTGTTCCGGCTGAGGATGGCACTCAATCATGAGTCCATCGGCTCCACAGGCGATCGCGGCTCGGGCAAGATCGGCAACCAGCTCCCGTTTTCCTGAGGCATGAGATGGATCGACAATCACTGGCAGGTGAGTGAGTTGTTTAAGGGCCACAACTGCCCCTAGATCGAGCACGTTACGGGTGTAAGAATCGAAACTGCGAATGCCCCGTTCGCACAACACAACGTTAGGATTGCCGCTGCTCATGATGTATTCGGCGGCCATCGCGAACTCCTCTAGAGTGGCTGCTAGACCTCGTTTAAGAATCGTGGGTTTACGGGTGCCACCCACCGCTTTCAGTAAATCGAAGTTTTGCATGTTACGGCTGCCAATTTGCAGCATGTCCGCATGTTGGCAAACCGCTGGTAATTGCTCGACTGCCATGACTTCTGTCACCACCGGTAGGTCGTACTCATGACCCACTGCATCTAAAATCTCCAGTCCCTCTTGTCCTAGCCCTTGAAAGCTGTAGGGGGAAGTTCGTGGTTTGAAGGCTCCCCCTCTTAACATGCTGATGGCAGAGGGGGCTAACTCTTGGGCTACAGCCTCCATCTGATGCTGGCTTTCAACCGCACAGGGGCCACCGATTATCACAAGCTCATTTCCACCAAAGGCAACTGTTTTGCTGATGGGTACTACGGTAGGTCGATTGACAGTGGCTTTACTGGCAAGTTTAAGATTTTTCATGGGGTTGTCCAAATGGTTGACTTGAAGAATTGGAGAACAATAGACGAGATAGGCAATAAAAAAGCCCGGACCTTGGGGGCTGGGCAAGATGAGCACATACGCGTTCCTCTACCCGGACGGCTATCCGAACCAGAAAAAGCTGCTAAAAAATGGATTGCTACTGAGGTGTCCGAATACTTGCCTGTGCCTCCAGACGGGTGTGGTGAGACCGTTAAGGTTGCTAATTGGTTGGTACGCAACTGCTGTTTGAACCCAGTCGAAACGCTTAGCGATCGACTGAACCCAGTTATTGGCGAAGGAGGAACTAACAATCATTGGAGTTGAAGGTAGCTAGACAGTAGCGAACGAGAACATTAGATAAGCAAAACAAAAGCCCCTCACATTGCACTGTGGGGGCCACCTGAACGCTCAAAATAAGAGCAACTTACATCAGGTGCGCCTCCGTAAACCAAAAGTTAAATCGAACTCTGTACATAATCTGGGTCAATGGTTGGTAGATTTGGCAAATCCCTGAAAAGTGATTGCCTAATATTAACTTACCCTAATGCTAGTGTCCCCATTCAGGAACGTCAATAGGTTATTTCACCGATCAATTCTGTATGCTCAGCGGGTCAGACGCTCTTGAGAGTCATCGAACATCTCAGCCCTCCCGATCCCTTACAAAGCATAGAGATGTCAGCCCTAACTGAAATGGCAACAGCAATAGTCGTTAGCAGAATATGGCACACTCGGAGAACCGTGTTCAACCGAAATCTGTGCTTGCCAAACGCATTCTTCCCTGCCTTGACGTTAATGCTGGGCGTGTTGTTAAAGGCGTTAACTTCGTCAATCTTGTGGATGCCGGGGATCCGGTGGAACTAGCGCGGGCTTACAACGAAGCTGGGGCAGACGAGCTCGTTTTTTTAGACATTACGGCCACCCACGAAGACCGAGGCATCATTTACGAGGTCGTGCAACGGACTGCAGAACAGGTGTTTATTCCTCTAACGGTTGGGGGAGGCGTACGAACGGTTGATAACATCCGCGATCTGCTGCGGGCCGGGGCGGACAAAGTTAGCATGAATTCTGCTGCGGTGCATACGCCAGAGTTAGTCAGCGATGCCAGCGCTTTGTTTGGACAGCAGTGCATTGTGGTGGCAATTGATGCCCGCCGTAGTCCGGAGCGAGAGAGGGGCGGACATCGTGACGATCGCTGGGAGGTTTACGTCCGGGGTGGGCGTGAAGCTACGGGGCTAGATGCAATCGCCTGGGCAAAAGAAATGGAATCGCGAGGAGCGGGTGAAATTTTACTGACCAGTATGGACGCCGATGGTACACAGGCGGGTTATGACCTAGAACTAACGCGCAGAGTGGCTGATGCCGTTCAGATTCCTGTAATTGCCTCTGGTGGTGCAGGCAACACCGAGCACATTTGCGAGGCTCTGACTGAAGGGAAGGCGGAGGCGGCTTTGCTTGCTTCCCTCCTTCATTTCGGTCAACTGTCGATCGATACCATCAAAACAGCATTGATGCAGCAACATATCCCTGTACGTCGTTAATGGGGGGTGACTATGCAGAGCTACTAGCTCAGCCGTGCCCCTTGCCGTTTGGCATGCAGTCGCAAGCGGCTATCCATTTGTGCCTGTCGAAGATCGGCACCGCTCAGCAATGTGTAACGCTGTGGGCTCTCTCCGGGAGTCATCGGCAACCTGATACGACGCTCTGTGAATTGCCACACGGACCAGCCAGCACAGATTGCTGCCAACAATCCACCTATTCCCCCCAGCAACAGATTGCTGGTGAGCGCATAAATTCCCCAACCGGCCGTTCCTGCAGCCAGAACGAGGCATAGGACCCCAATAATGATGCCCAACAGGTTTCGACCCATCCAGAACAAGTGCACTAGAATCAGTTGCCAATTGGGTGCTGGTCCCGTAAAAGTCGCTCCCCGCAGATCGGCCCCCCGTAGATCGGCCCCCGATAAATTGGTTCCAGCCAAATTAGACTTGCGCAAATTACAGCCTGTTAAACATTCTTTTGCCATATTTCGGTTGCTCAAATCCGCCCCCTCCATAGAGGGCACTGGGGCAGCTGTAGAAAGGGAAAGAGATGTCGAGGAAGACCCAGATGAGGAATTTTCCCGTGCAACGGTTTTAATGGCGAAGTCTTGCCTGCTGACTTTAGAAAATCCTGTACTGCTAGTTGACAATGCGGTTCTGGCTGTGGGCTGTTCTTTACGATAGGCAGAAACGGGTCGAAACCCCGTGTCTCCGCTGCGGTAAGACCAGTTACGGGAAATGGGATTACTCTCGGCCGTGGTAGTAATGGTGGACGTGGTGTTACTGGATTGGACGGTGGCTCTTGCCCCAACGCCGCTGCTCGTGGATTCCTGCAATGCCCTTAACACGGCAGTTGCACTTTCGTATCGTTCAGACATCGAGGGATGCAGCATCCGTTCGATGATTTCGGCCAGTCGATTGTCGAGGCTCACAGCATCTTGCCAGGTCCAGCAATTCCGTTTGGCATCGAAGAAGCGGTTGGGGGATTTGCAGGTCATGAGGTTGACACAGGTAGCCGCCAAGGCGTAGAGGTCGCTAGCTGGACCAACCGCGTGGCCGGACATTTGCTCGGGGGGCGAGAAACCCAAAGAGCGAATCGCAGTCACAGAAGAGGGCATTTCTTCCATCCCCGCAATTCCCATTTGTTTCACAGCGCCGAAGTCGATTAAAACGAGGCGATCGTCATCTTTACGACGAATTAGGTTGGCGGGCTTAATGTCTCGGTGGACGGTGTTTTTGCTGTGGACGTAGCTCAGAATCAACAGAACCTCTTTGAGGATACGATGCACCTGTTCTTCGTTCATGACCCCATTGCGATGTATCTCGCTGGATAGGGTGGTTCCCAAGACAAATTCCTGTACCAGATAGAAGCGGTTATCTTCTCCGAAATAGGCGTAAAGGGTGGGAATCTGGGAATGCTCTCCCAGCTTCTCCAGAACTTGAGCCTCTCTCATAAACAGTTCTTTTGAGAGTTGGGCAACTTGCTCGGAGGCTTCAGCCACCCGCAGCTGCTTGATTGCTCTCCATGGTTGGGAGGGCATGTCCAGATCGCGTGCCAAATAGGTTGTTCCAAACCCACCTTGGCCGAGACGCTTGTAAGCCCGATAGCGTCCCCGCAACAATAATTTTGTGCCACAAGCGGCACATGATAACGCATTGTGCTCGTTATGCGGTTGCTGGCAGTCTGGGTTGAGGCAGTAGCAGGTTTGCATAGATGGCAATCGACAGATTGGGTTGCGCGATATAGGTTCTGAGTGGAGCTGCACCCTCAATATTGATAGAGGAGTCCTAGTTTTTCATAGAAACTGTAGTTATCAATCTTATGAGCTACTAGCCGTCCTCCCTCAATAGCTTGCTGAGATGTCTTGCTCTTTAGTAGTACCCGCACCGATGAACGCAGTTGCCTTTCAG
>JBFRWN010000081.1:0-75716 GCA_051439605.1 Synechococcus sp. | reverse complement strand
ACTCTGACCACTGCATTTGTTGGTGACAGCGTTTGGTCGGCAACAATCACCGCCCCAGAGTTGAGGTAACCCGCCTGCACGTAGGCCCGTTCGATCGCCTTTTCAGCCTCAAGTAACTCCACAAACGACAGCGGACGTCCCACTAGATCGTTCACGACTTCTGCAAGTTCGCGATCGCTAAAGGCCGTATTGCCCTCAAACTCGAACCGCTCGACGGTAACAGTTTCAGGACCGGGCAAGGGGCGATTGGGGATAGGAGGGAAAGGCCCAGTTGGCGTATCCAAAGAAGGCGATTGTGCATGCAGGCAAGCCGCAGGAAAATCCTGACAATCACTAACCGTCTCAGCCCTCAGTGCCACTGGAAAAACACATTCAACTCCAGCAGTCAAGGCCAGAGCAAGCATCCAATGGACTTCTAGACCAAGCTGACAATCAGCATTTTGCTCGATCACTGTATCGATTTCACCTCACCGTTCGTATTGAACAATAAGCGGCTGAGATTGTCACCAATTGCTGCCGTTAGGACAGCAAATGATGATTTGTAGGAATCAGATCAGAGAATGAATTTATCGTTTGAGTTGAGCTTTCCGAGCAATTCAAACACGATCGGACTCGTTTGCTTCATCAGCAATCTCCCGATGCAACAATTGAGACTCAAAGTAGGTCTGGTAGAGCTTGCAGCTGATGACCGGTATGTTTTCCTCAATCTTAATGAGACCCATGCTGCTTAAACGATGAATCACGTGGGGCTCGAAGTAGCTCGGTTCACTTTCCATCAGTATTGAAGACAGGGCATTCGATAATTGCGGCCGTTCGTTTAAAGCGATCCAATGACGCTGTAAGTGATAGCGATATATGCCTTCGCTAGTCGTAGCTGTTTCGAGTAATTCTGGTAAAGTTAATTCCCCACGACTAATACGATAAATAGCTGCATGAACTAGAGCAGGCTGTCCCCCCAGCATCTCAAGCAGACTGCTGGCCTCTTCCTCACTTAAATCAAGTTTGTAAAGTCGAGCCAGTTGCTTGAGTTCGTCAAGATTGAAGGGGGGAAGCTGGATAGGAAGCCCAACATTAAATGGGGATTGATTGTAATTCAGCTGAACGTACACGTCCGTGGAATGGACCATCACTATCTTCAGCTTTTTCCAAGCCTGTATTCGTTTAGATTCTTCGTACCACGATCGAACAAGTGGTAGAAAATCCTTTGCGACTGCAGGGTACTCAAAAATTTGATTGACGTGATTGAGCACTAAAATCAATGGAGATTGAATACGTTCTAAGATCTGCTCTTGAAGATAAAGCGTACTACTCAGCTTGCTCCCCATCTCTGCATCCCAGGAGGCATCGAGATTGGTATCGAGGTGAAGCTGACGAGCAATATTGACGCACAGCCATCGCAACAGGCGGTCCAGATCGCTCAAAATACTGCTGTCCGCCTGTTCGAAATTTAAATATACAGAGAGACATCCCTGCAGCCTTAATGAAGCCAAAACCCTAAGCACTAAAGAGGTTTTACCCATTTCCTGAGGAGCCTTAATTCGAACCAAGGCTCCCGGCTGTTTGAGCTCCTCCTGAATTCTCTGTTCAATAGCAGCACGTTCAATATAAAACTTTGAGTCTATTGCAATTGCACCGCTGGGATAGCTGGGCATACTCTCCCGATCGACATCTAGATTTTCAGCAGCTAGCTTGCTGACTGGGACTCGATAGCTATCGGATGAAGACAGCGACATTGGGATATTTCTCTCTCTCTCAAGAGAAATCCCCTCCTGTTCCCAGTGACGCTTTAAGGCTTCTTTAAAGTTACTTTTTCGAACCTTTTCACCTAAAGCTTCAGAGAGTAACTTCCAGAACTTTGGTGCAACATCTTGACTGATATAACCTGTAGAATATTGCGCCTTAGCTGCGATGGCATCGTAGTCTTCCCGATTCCATGCCCCGTTGAACACCACTGTCTCGATATCCGTTAAATACCTGTGGGCCGTTCTAAACACTAACTGATTGGCAACAGCAAGTGCTGTCTCTAGGGTAAAAAGGGTCATTGACTTACGGATGCGCGATCGCGATTAGCCTATCATTTCGCTTCCCTACAATCATTTTCTATAGCGACCGTCAAGTCGCTTAGGACATTTTAGCGATCCCAATCGATGACTGGGCATAGAGACTGACGTCCTAACTAAAATGTCAAGGACTATAAAGGTTGGCGATCGATCTTTCCCTTACAAATAAGTCACATATGCCTCAAACTCACTAACTGCAGTCTGTTCGTGCTTTTTCGCCAACCAGCGTTCCGCATCCATGGCTGCCATACAACCGGTTCCCGCCGCAGTTACGGCCTGGCGATACAAGCGATCTTGAATGTCGCCACAGGCAAACACCCCCGGAATACTCGTGTGGGTAGAATCAGGGGCCGTAACAATATGACCCGTATCATCTAACTCCAACCATTCTTGAAAAACTTCGGAGTTTGGCTTGTGCCCAATCGAAATAAAGACCCCTTCCACTTCTACTAAACTCGTTTGGCCAGAGATAACATCCTCTACCAGCAACCCCTCGACCATCGAGTTCCCCAAAATCTCCAACACAACCTTATTCCACACAACAGTGACCTTGTCCCGCTCGACCAATCGCTGCTGCATAATCTGGCTGGCCCGCAGGCGATCGCGACGATGAATCAAATAAACGTGGCTGGCAGTCCGCGTCAGCAGCAGCGCATTTTGGACGGCAGTATCTCCCCCGCCGATGACCGCAACCGGCACATCTGTAAAAAATGCCCCATCACACGTGGCACACACTGAGACTCCTCGTCCTAGCAAGCGCCGTTCCCCCTTGACCCCTAAATATCTATGGGTGGCACCCGTTGCAATAATGACGCTATCTGCCAGCACGATATCTTTGCGATCGATGGTGAGTAGGAAAGGCCATTGGGAAAAATTGACCTTGGTGACTGTCCCCACCCGTTCCTCAGCACCAAATCGAGCTGCCTGTTGCTGGAAAAGATTCATCAGTTCTGGCCCCAAAATTCCTTTTGGAAAGCCAGGAAAGTTCTCCACATCGGTGGTCATCATCAACTGCCCACCGGGAACGGGTCCACGCACCATCAGTGGAGGCAGGTTCGCGCGTGCAGCATAAATGGCAGCCGTATATCCGGCCGGCCCCGCTCCAACTATGGCAACAGGTCTCCGTTGGTAGTGGATGGTAGTCATTTCACAATCTCGCCTCCCATGGTGCTGCGATCCCTATCCCGACCTCAAAACACCACCCCTGTCACACCCTCTTAACATCAACAGTAATCATTCCCTGGTCGTGCCCATTTTCAATTCATTCACCAAGACACGCAACACTAAAATCCCTTGAATCACGAGAACTTGCAAAAAGGAATGACATTCGAAAATATGACTGAATGGAGAGTCGATACAGTCAAGATATTCCTATTGATTCAGCAAATTATCTGAAGAAGACAATGCTAGTTCTTCAGCTTCAGCTTGTAATGTCGGCAAAAATGCAGGGAAAGCGTCTAAAATTTGATTGTCATCGACACGAACTTGATATCGCAAAGATTTACATGCAGACGTTGAAGAATCTGCCTCAATTTCTGCAATGGGAATAACGAACTCCGAACATGCACGATCGGCACGAGCAGTATGTTTGTAGATAAAATACTTCATCTCTTTAACCAGAGCTAAAGTATACAATTGAGCGCAACCCTGTCAGATCTTACGTTAGCTTAACCTATGTCCAGAAACCCCTCACAGCCTGTTTGACACAGTTTGAAGAACAGCGCTCCGTCAGGCTTAGTGCCGTTCGTAGCATCCGATGGGCAAGCAAAAATAGCTCCCCTGATTGCGGGCTGTATTCTTCAAGATCGAGTCTTCAACATCGCTAGTACTGAAGATAAATCCTTGACGTTTACCCAAAGCAATGAAAGGTTCAATAAAATCACTCTGCTCGAGCAAAGAATCTACCTCGCTAGCCAAACAGGGATTTTGCAGGACTTCCTGATAAAATCCCTCTATTGCATTCATAAAAAACCCTCCCACTATAGATAGACAGGGATGGCTCAATTATAGCAATAAGAAAATCTATGCTTTGTGAAGATTAACAAAGGCAGTTTTTTAATCCCAAGTCAAAATTCAGCCTACTAAACATCGGGTTCGGTTGGAAACAGACAGAGATTTGAGAGTTTCTACTGGAAGTAGGCACCTCAAATCAAGATTGCCGGGTGTATGCGATCGCCCATCAACTGACCTACGCTGGGGCAGAAAGAGGATAGGGGCAACCCAATCGTAATCAAGTGCAATGGTGTACTCATCAATGGGTTGAAGATGTTGTGCTGCTGCTCATGCCCATTTCGCGCAATTAAAGCTGAGTTGGTCTCGTTGGATATCCGTAGCAATCTGGCTTGTCCTGGCTAAGTGCTTCATCCCTATAGGCGTCAGTTCAACAGCTCCTTGTTATCAGGGGCTCGTACACTGTTGAACAGCCTACTCCTGACGACAGGTCTCTCAATGTAGACTCAGCCATTATGAATCGGAGGTTTGCGGCCATAAAACGGCAGAATATCTTGCCAACTTGGCCTGAGACCGCTGCGGTAGCTCTCTGCTGCCAACAACAAAACCCCCTCTACAGGCGGATGCGCCTCCCATTCTTTAGCATCAACTCTTTGGCTGGTTTCGAGTAGTCCCAGGCCGGCTAATGTTTCCTCCCATTCAGAATCAGTCCACAGGCGATCGCTCTGAAGGGGGACTAACTGATGCGCTTGACGTTGATAAATTCCGCCATACCATTCCCCCCGCTTGGCATCCGCCTGCACTGCTACCACAGGGGCTGATTCTCTGCGGGTCTCGCCTGCCCGGCTTTGCAGGAACGCATTGTGTAGGTGAGTCATGGCAATTGCCGCTAGAGCCGAAATTCCAAAAACGGGCACTTCCAATGCTTGCCCCAACGTTCTGGCAACTGTCACCCCCATGCGACAGCTGGTAAAACTTCCCGGTCCCACGACCACTGCAACGGCCACTAATTCCGACCAGCGCTCCGCAGGCAAAAATTCCCCTAAACAGGGATGCAACTCGCTGGACATCTGGCGATCGAGATACCAGCTGCGAGATTGGATCGTGTTAAAAGTTTCCAGGTCAAATAGACCCAATGCCAACGTAGGCGTAGCCGTATGAAGTCCGAGAATGTACGAGGCCACAATAATGAATGCAATTCAGTAGTAGACGCAAAATACACTTGGCAGCGTT
This sequence comes from Synechococcus sp., assembly GCA_051439605.1. Classification (GTDB taxonomy): domain Bacteria; phylum Cyanobacteriota; class Cyanobacteriia; order Thermostichales; family PCC-7336; genus PCC-7336. Next base: position 70,473 of record JBFRWN010000081.1, on the reverse strand, counting down.
AAGTTGCTTGCCAAGTGTAATACTGTATAGTTGCAGATTCTAGCGGCTCATCTAACGACCGCGACGCTTGCGCAGAAAGTCAGGAATATCTAAACCGCCGCTGCCGTTCAGGCTGGGGGCTGCTGATGCCGCAATCACCTTTGTTTGCTGAGCGGTTTTAGAGGACATCTTCTGCTCTACAGCCGCCACAGCTTGCATGGGAGAGAACCCTTGGAAACCAGTTGCAATCACTGTGATGCGAATTTCCCCCTGCATCTTCTCGTCAATGACAGCCCCAAAGATAATGTTGGCATCCTCATCAACAGCTTCAGCAATAATCTCTGATGCCGCAGTTACCTCGTGCAACGTGAGGTCATCGCCACCCGTTACGTTAAGGAGAACACCCTTCGCTCCGTCAATGGAGGACTCCAGCAGGGGTGAGGAAATCGCCGTCATAGCAGCTTCGCGAGCCCGAGACTTGCCTGACCCCATACCAATCCCCATTAGCGCAGACCCTGCATCGGCCATGACGCTGCGAACATCGGCAAAGTCAACATTCACCAAGCCAGGAATGGTGATGATGTCCGAAATTCCTTGAACACCCTGACGTAGCACGTCATCGGCAACACGGAAGGCCTCTTGCACAGGTGTCTGCTCAGAAATTACCGACAGCAGCTTGTCATTGGGAATCACAATCAGAGTGTCGACGCAACCCTGTAATGCAGCAACGCCATCGTTAGCCTGCTTTGTACGACGGCGACCTTCAAAGGTAAAGGGCCGAGTCACAACGCCCACCGTTAATGCACCGGTTTCTTTGGCGATTTGGGCCACCACCGGTGCAGCGCCGGTGCCGGTGCCCCCCCCCATGCCGGCAGCAATAAAGACTAGGTCCGCGCCCTCTAATGCCACCTGGATTTCATCCCGCGACTCATCTGCCGCCTTTTGGCCCACAGCGGGATTTCCCCCCGCCCCCAAACCTCGTGTCAGCTTTTGGCCAATTTGCAGGCGCTTCATGGCATGAGATTGGACCAATGCCTGAGCATCTGTATTGATGGTCCAAAACTCAACACCGCTGAGTTCACTGGCTACCATGCGGTTGACGGCGTTCCCGCCTCCACCACCGACGCCGATCACCTTAATCTTTGCCGTACTTCCAGGCACTATTCCATCCAATTGAGAGGATATTTTAGACTGTGACCCATGCCAAGTGAAACCATTCCCGGCTTCCGCTGGGTCAGGAAAGACCTGGTTAGACTCAGTTGGGGTGCCATTCTCGTGCATCGTACTTTCACCCGGAAGAGCGGACTCAAACTAATTAGATGTCATTATTCTCGAAATACCTGTTTTTATCACTCAATATTTAACATTTTGATGTTGGGCATACCTAAACTGCCTTTTTTACGCAGCATTTAGTAACAATTCATCGGCTATTGGGCAATTGTGACCCGGCGATCGCCTTGCCTTCATCCCACTCGTAGATAGCATCTCGAAAGAGAAACCAACCGTCGCCGTACCCGGTTCACCCGAGTTCGATGGCCCTCCCCCGGTTCGGGAAAGGAGAACAAGTCCCTCGAATGCCAATCTTTTCGTTCAAGTAGCCCCTCATTTTGCATTGGGGGCCAATTTTATCGAACTGACTTCGATTCCATCGCCTGAACTGCATCAACAGCGGATACAAGGGGCAACTAATAGCTCTTTGCATGTCTCTGGCCCGCGGAGATTTCTAGTAGAGCATTGATGGTGCCCAAGCTAGTAGAGGCTAAGCGTTCTGCCATCTCACCTGGCACACATCGATCGCATTAAATGTCTACAGTGTTGTTCTACAAAGTCTCGCTCTCTGAAGTGTCGATATCGCTGCGGTCAAGATCGAATGACTGCTTCTCCTCGATGGATTCCGCAGAAGAATGAATAGAGGAAACAACGGGGCATATCGTGGGCAGCTTCACCACAAATGTTGTCCCTTCCCCTTCAGTGCTAACAAAGGTGATTTGCCCTTTGTGGTAGGTAACGCAGTGCTTGACAATGGCTAATCCTAACCCAGTCCCCCGGATCGCACCGACATTCTTGGCACGATGGAAGGTTTTAAACAGGTGGGGTTGATCGGCGGCAGGGATGCCAATACCGCGATCGCGCACTTCGAAAATCACCTGATCCTTCATTCTGAAAACTTCCAACTTGACCGGAGAGTTTTTGTCAGAATACTTGACCGCATTAAAAACCAAGTTCGTCAGAATAATGTGCAGCAGCTTGGGATCGACACATGCCTCCGAGTCTTGACCGTGATATTCGAACGAAATGGTGCAGGCGGACTGTAAACCTAGGCGGATTTCTTCCAAGGTCTCTTGACAAAATTGAGGTAAGTCGAGGAAGACAGGCTGGAAATTTAGTTTTCCAGCTTCAGCCTTGCCAGCAACTAAAACATCTTCAATGAGTTGCGCCATGTTCTTAATGGCCCCTCGGATACGCTGATAGTATTCCTCCTGTTTATCTTCACCAATTTGGTCGCCGTAATGTTCCAACAACTCAGAGGAGGTGCGAATAACGGTCAGGGGGGTTCTCAGCTCGTGGGACACCATCGACACAAACCGAGATGTCAACTCATTCAGTTCGCGTTCCTCCTCCAAGGCGTGGCGCATCTCGTCCTCAGTTTGTTTGACTTCCAAAATCAGTTGCTCGCGGGTGCGAATTTGATCGAGGGTAGCTTCCATGACCTCGGCTAAGGTGTCCATTTCATCTGGGAATCGACTTGGGGCATCAAATTTGATGTCGCTATCGTAGTCCCCAGCCCCAATCAGCCGGGCGGAATGGGTCAAGGCCGAGAGATTTTTAGTCAAAACTCCAGACAGCCAATATACGACGACAAACAGAACTCCATAGGCGATCGCGTACCAGCGCAATGTTTCTAACAGAATCCCTTGTCGCACCGACTGGACGTAATCCAATTCGATATCGATACCCATACCAGCAACCACCTGACCTTGGTCGTTGAAGAGGGGGGCATAGGCACTGATCCAACTGCCCCACGCATCGCTATAGGATTCGGGCCGCTGCACCAGCTTCCCCTCCATCAAGCTCTCTTCCATCCATTGACTGGCGCTATAGGGCTCCAAAAACTTGGCCGCTTTATCGGGATCTACATCCGACCAACTATCCACCAAGAAAATCACCTCGTACCCCTGAGCGGGGGCTCCTTCTCTACGGGCCTCTTCTCCACCGGGCACATAGGTGTACAGCCAGGCTCGCGGTTCAATGCTGTTGACAAGATTCAACCACTGCAGTTGATTCCCATAGCGAGCATCGTCAGAGAACTTTGCGTCATTGACTTGACCGTTGCTGTAGAGGGATAGCAGTTCTGTTACGTTGACACCCGCCGTAGCTCCATTGAGGGTATCTTCCATATCCTGACGCAATCGGTCCATAGCTTTTTCTTTGGAAAACCGAAAGGAGCGGTAAAAAATCCCTACAAACAGGAGCGAAAAAACAATGCTGAAGGTAAACAGCAGCTTGGTTCGCAGACTGATAAAACGGACGGACGGTCTCGGTTGTAGGAAAGTCATATGCTCAGAGAACCGTGGAGCCTGAGGGATACAACCTTGATACCAACAGTGGGCACAAAGGCATATACAGACTATCCAACAAGTTGACGTAAAACCACTGTTTAAGCCTGTTCTGCTCAACCATATTGTATACGTCCGACGTATGTGTCTTCTTTTAAGTTCCTTAGCTGCAGCCAAGTCACTCAACTCATTCCCATCAACCAACAACTCTGGCTCAATTTACTATCAACAGCTCTAACTTCATGGTCCGCTGTCATCAGATTTTTATTAGATTTCCCCAATTTATCCACAGTTTTCAGTTTTATGTAAAAATCTATCAATATTTCGTTAAGGATCGATTCAGGCTTAGAAAGTGAGGATAGAAGCGCTATTATCTCTCAGCTTAGAAACCTCGATTCAAACAAAGTTTTACGCAATCAGGAGATGATGAGACCAACACTTTCCCTATCGAAAACTGTTTCAACTGCGTCTTCCAATAATCTAGATTGACTCACTGATGGTTAAGGAGTAATTCTGTCCAAACATATTATGGATTCTCGACGGTACTGAAAAATCTGAATACCAGTCTAGAATTATCACAACGCGTATAAAAGTTACGCGCCATTAGTCGTGTAGCTAAAATGAGGTTGTACAGCAATCTATTGTATAGAAATGTCATAGCTTGTAGGTATCTGCTCTCAAAATGAGAAGGGAGAGACTCTCAAGCTTGTATCCCGTTGCGATCGCTAAAGTAAAGCTGCCTGGTTTAAAAAAATCACCTATTTACGATCAATCGACTATATCTCTTGTAGGTGAGATCGGTTGTGGAGCAAAATTATCGGGGAGTTCCTCTACTGTAATTCTGAGACTACGACACAGAGTTTTCACTTGGATGAGCGATAGTTGCGGGGAAGCTCGTCCAGTTTCCCAGCGCATGATGGTTGTTCGCGACACTCCTAACAATCTAGCTAATTCTTGCTGATTTAAACCCACTCGCTTTCTGAGTAACATCAATGGTGATTTACCTTTATCATTGACCCTTGCCATATTGTCACAATACCTTTGAAAGCCAGACTGATACCTTTATGTATTTATCCTAGAAAACATACAAATAAAAAGCTGGTAAAAAACCGGGAAGAAACCGGGAAAAAATCGGGGAGAAATTGGAAACAACCCAAATATATTTAGCCAACAGTGACTAAGTATTACATGTCAAGGCAAAATATGCTACTGCAATTTACTTTGCTTGTCCAAAACCGCTTAAATCCAGTAAATATAAATGTTTTGTGGCTGTAGTTTATTTTCTTATAGTTACTCTCTAGATACTTCTATGTATCCCCATAATGAAAAATTATCTTTTACCCTGCTCATTCTAACGACAAAAGAGCAACGATGGATATCCAATTTCTCAGTATTTACATTCAGAGTTGAGCAAAAATTACACCAACAGAGTAAGTTTTATATGTTTTTACCCTAAATTTAGATCTTCCAGGAATATGTATAATATTATGCTAAATACACATCGACTCTACATCATCAATTCTGAGGTTTGTTGGTAGGCCCATAAAAACTCTCATCAATGAGCTTCTCTTCTGTCTGTCTCCCTGTATTCAAAAAAATGCAATCTTATCTATTCAGGCTGTTGAGGTAAATTGAGCCTGCGATCTCCACATGAAGGAGAACGTCACTGCCCTCTCAAAGAGTTCCGCAATGCTGGCAAGTGATTACTCTGGGCAAACAGAGTTTCGGGAGGGGCGAAAGAGAACGTAATACAGTGAAAGAGCTGCCTTCTCTACAGCCATCTATGACTACCGTTTCCTCTGCCTCTTCTATGCAAGCGTCTTCTACCGGCAAAACACTATACGACGCGATTGTAATCGGTTCGGGAATAGGGGGGCTGACAGCTGCCAGTCAATTGGTGGCGAAAGGGTATTCGGTATTGGTCTTGGAAAAATACCTGATTCCGGGGGGAAGTGCAGGCTACTTCGATCGCACAACGGAGGCTGGCACCTACCGGTTTGACGTTGGCGCATCCATGATTTTTGGATTTGGCGATAAGGGAACCACAAATCTTCTAACCCGCGCGCTGGCCAGTATCGATCGCCGCATAGAAACCATTCCCGATCCCGTACAGATTGCCTATCACCTTCCAGATGGACTGACTCCGCGCGTGCATCGTGACTACGCGGAGTTCATTGAGGAGTTAGCGAGTTATTTCCCCCACGAGAAGCAGGGGATCCGCAAGTTTTATGACGAAGCCTGGCGGGTATTCAATTACCTCAACTCGATGGAACTGCTGTCTCTGGAGGAGCTGGGGTATCTGCTCCGGGTATTTGGTCAGGCGCCCCTCAGCTGTTTGGGCTTGGCCCGTTACTTGCCTGTGAACGTTGGACAGGTGGCACGAAAATATATTCAGGACGAGCAGCTGCTGAAGTTTATTGACATGGAGTGTTACTGCTGGTCGGTAGTTCCCGCCGAGCGCACGCCGATGATTAACGCGGGCATGGTGTTTAGCGATCGCCACTACGGTGGTATCAACTACCCCAAAGGTGGGGTGGGCAAGATTGCTGAAGAGATGGCGGAAGGATGCCAAGACAAGGGAGGGGAAATTCGCTACGGTGCCCGCGTCACTCAGATTCTGCGGCAGGGACGCAAAGCAGTGGGAGTCAAACTGGCGAATGGTGAAGAGATTCGCGCTAGACAGATTATCTCCAATGCCACCCGCTGGGACACCTTTGAACAATTGCTGCCTGCAGAAGAGCTACCTCGGGCGGAGCGGAGCTGGCAAAAGCGCTACGAGCAGTCACCCAGCTTCTTGAGTTTGCATTTGGGAGTTCAAGCTGACGCGATCGGCCAAGAGATGGATTGCCACCATATCGTGTTGGAGGACTGGGCCAGGATGGAGGAGGAACAAGGAACGATTTTTGTCTCGATCCCCACCTTGCTCGATCCCGATTTGGCCCCCCCCAACCGCCATATCATTCACACGTTCACCCCCAGCAGCATGGTCCATTGGGAGGGGATAACCCCCAGCGAGTACCGAGCTAAAAAACAGCAGGATGCCATGGCATTGGTTAAGCGTCTGGAGGCAATTTGGCCAGGGCTGAGCGATCGGATTGAGTTGATGGAAGTGGGCACCCCCCGCACCCATCGCAAGTTCTTGGGGCGCATTAACGGTAGCTACGGCCCGATTCCCAGCAAAAGGCCATTGGGGTTGCTAGGGGTACCGTTTAACCGCACGTCCATCCCCCATCTTTACTGTGTGGGGGATAGTACGTTTCCCGGACAAGGGCTGAACGCGGTAGCTTTCTCTGGTTTTGCTTGTGCTCATCGGGTAGCGGTGGATTTGGGCAAACCACAGCGGTTGCGAAAGTAGCTCTCGCGCGAGCTGGCCTCTGGAATCTAGGCCGTGGAGGCTAGTGGGAGGTGGAATGGCGGCGATCGGCAACTAGGCAGGCGATCGCACCCCCACCGGCGATGGCAGCGATCGGGCCTGCTTCCGTCGATTTAAACGTGCCTGTTGGAATCAAGGCTAGAACTAGGACTGTCGCTGCGAGTAGCAGGATGGCAGGCTGTTTGAATGAGTCCGGCTCCAATTGCGGGTGGGGGTTATGGCTGCGGTCTTGGCGGTCCGGTTGTGACCAATTCTTAGATGCTTGCATCCAGCTGGCGTGAATGCTGGTGTTAGATATGGGGGATTGAGTGGTGAACATGACGATCGGCTCTCAACGTGCTGTGTGACGATCCCCGGAGGTGAGATGGGGGAGTGACTTACAGTTCTATTGAAGGCAATCTAGGCTCTGCTTCACAGAGCCGAATCAGTACACTTGAGAACGGTTATGTCCTACCAGTAGTGCTATTTAGGGATGTAAATGGCTTCTGAACTCTACGGGTTGTAGATCGAGCAGGGCCTATCCCTCCACCCACTCCAGCGCATCCGCTTGATGTTCCCAACTAAAGTGTTTCACTTCGGTATGTGGCAAGAGGCGATCGCCAGTTTCTGCCATGACCTTCAGCCAGGATTTATCCGAGACAATCGCCTCCTTCTCAAAATCCTTGAAATGCTGGAGAGAAAAACGCAGATCCTTGAGTAAGGCTTGGGGAGAGATACCCGTCCACGTGTTGACTTCGGCATAGAGTCGCAGGCGCTCGTGGGACTCTAGTCGCTGGGTTATTTCTGCTGTAATGCGATCGACATCATCAGCGGTGATGGTGCCATCAATGGCAAAGCCAACGATACGGTCATCTGCTGTAGGGAGAGTTTTCAGCACGAGACGAACCTCCACAAGGTATCCAGACTGGTTATGGGACGAGGTATGCAAAGAACTGGAGCGCTCTATCTCTATTGTGCTGCGATGCATTGAAAGGTCGCGATCGAGGTGAATCTTTGAGGATAGTTCTTCAGACTTGTTTGAATGCTGCAACAGTTATCCATCGCCTACACTGACGATGTTCTGTCCCCTATCCCCGCAGTGCATGGCATCCAGCAGTCCTAGCAGCACCACAAGTTCCCTGGTAAAAACTCCAGCTCCCCCCTCCACGTGGCTGTGGCTAACAGTTTGGATCGTTGTGGGAGGACTGCTGCGATGCTTGCAGTTGGGGTCAAAAACCATCTGGGCGGACGAATGGTCCACTCTGGTGTTCGGTCTGGGTCACGGCTATTTAGGTATTCCGCTCGATACGCCCATTTCCTTGGGGCAATTACTTCACCCCATGACCGTTGACTGGACGCTGTCCCCTCAGGATTCCGTGCGGACGTTGATGGCGGAAAGCAACCATCCTCCCCTATATTTTGTGCTGCTCCATCCCTGGCTCAAAATGCTGTCTATCGGGCAGACTGCTGCGAGCGAACCTGGCTGGCTGCAACCTGTCTCGATCGCCCAAGCAAGGCTGTTGAGCGCGGGGTTTGGAGTCCTCGGGATCCCCAGCCTGTTTCTCCTGACGTGGGTTAGCTTTCGATCGCAGCGGGCAGGACTGTATGCTGCGGCCTTCTGCGCCCTTTCTCCCTTTGGGGTGTATCTCGCCCAGGAAAATCGTCATTACACTCTAGCGATCGTTTGGGTGACGCTATCCCTCACCTGCCTGGCGATCGCCGTGAGGACACTCTTCCGTCAAGCACCTCTTCCCCGCGCAGTAGCAGTAGGATGGGCTGTTTGTAATGCGTTGGGGCTGGCAACCCACTCGTTTGTGGCACTGGCAATGTTGGCCGAGGCGGCAGTGCTCTTGCGAATCCTCATTGATGTATGGCTGGACGCTCGTCGGAAGGGCGGGGCACTCGGACTTCCGACTTTGACAATGGTTCGTCTGGGGTGGGTGACAGTGGTGACTGCAGCTGCGGGAGCCATTTGGCTGCTGCCATTGCGCAATACTTCGTCAGACGAACGGCTGACTGACTGGTTATTCAAATCCCCATCATGGCAAACCCTGTGGGAAGCCCCGCTGCGGATAGTGACTTGGACCCTGACGATGGTGCTCATGGCTCCGGTGCAGGGGGTTCCCTGGTGGGTGACGGTGTTGTCGGGGCTCTTTCTGCTAGGTACGATCGCTGTTGGTGTTGTGGCCATTGGGCGCGGACTGCGCCAGCTGTGGCTGCAACTGGAGAGCCGGTCAACGGTGATGCTGTTGGGGGGGTATTGTTGGGCAACGGTGGCGATCGTTTTGGGGGTTGCCTACTGGTTTGGCGCCGATCTGACGTTGGCCCCCCGCTACCAATTTGTGATGTACCCGGCCTTCATGGCGCTGGTGGGGGCTGCCCTGGCTCAACTTACGAGACAGGTCGGTACAATCGACCAGCAAACTGGGCAATGGACAACAAAGACCGATTCTCGCTCGAGTCGGAATTTCCGTTGGATGGGAGCTGTATTGGCCACTGGAGGATTAGTGGGCTGCATGTCGGTGGTGCTCAACTTCGCCTATCAAAAGCCCGCTCGCTCGGACCTCGTCGTTCCCGTCATGTTGGAGGCCCACCAGACAGGGGTACCGATGCTGGTGGCAAACGTGCATAAAAGCCACACGCAAACGGGGGACATGATGGGTCTTGGCTGGGAATTTACTCGTCTACTACCCAATCAGCCTCTGGATAGAATGCTTGAAGGCAGTCAGAACTCTGTAGGGGAAGATTTGTCCAAGCACAATGACATAGAGCTGCATTTTTTGCTGGCCCACAAGGATGAGGATGACAGTGTTGCCTCAAACGTTCTTTACGAAACGCTAGAAGACTTGCCGCGCCCGCTAGAGCTCTGGCTAGTGCAGTTTAAAGCCCCAGTTAGCCTAGACTCGCGGGGCTGCAGTCGGGATGAAGATTTTAATCGCAAGGTGCCAGGCTATCGATTTACGCTCTATCGCTGTCAATAGCGATCGGCGACCCCTCTACGTCTGGAAATAGACCGGGTCAAAACTGGAAAACACCGTAAAGATGCATTGCGATCGCGAGCAAGTCTAACCGGAATGAGGGGCTCATCACTGTTCGAGCCACAGCATGAAGAAAGCTAATGAAACAAGCTAGCGGACGAGGTATGATGCAGCCGTTCGTTGCAGCTCGCGGAGAAAAGCATGGGAGCCCTATCCGGTTTAAACAATCACGCCGTTTCCGGCAATGTGTCGGTCGCGTTTGTTGCAGGTGTGGGGGCCAGCCTCGCCATCAAGGATTTACAAACGGATGTGGATGCTCCCTTAATAGCGGTGTACCTGACTCAAGATGGCGATTTGAGCCGTCGCACCATCGATCTGGGCAGTCTTTCGGGCAACAGTGGCTCGTTCGATCTCACTCTGCCTGACAGCGCCGATATCAGTCTCTACAACACGGTTGTGCTGCTGGTGAACGATAACGAAATCGCTGAAGGGGACCTGCCCTGATTCTGCCGATTGTTAGCAATCTCGGCTGGTAACGTTTTCCAGGCTAGGCACCCACAAGAGCTATCGAAATCGGCAGAAAACCCTATATGCTGATGTACGAATCGAATACACATTTTAAAAGGACTGTAATATAAATGGCTGGCGAGATCTTCTCTGTTGCAGGCTTGGCATTTGCTCTGACCGTTGCTGGCATAGCCTTAGGCTACGGCATTCTATGGGTATGGAACGGCGGTAGCTTCTCTGAGGAAGAGTAGTCCGGCGATGTCTCATTTTTACCGTTTGGTCATCTTGGCTGGAACTGGAGCTTGGAGTTCTCCTGTTTTTGCTGACTAGTGTTTTTGCTTCCTAGAACCTTAAGCAATTTGTGCGGAGTTTTGTACTCCAACCACTTGGGTATAAGCTCCGCGTGCTTGTGTCACACCGATGATGCGCTCGGAGCGTTCGATCATTGGGCGGCGGTGGCTGACGACGACAAACTGAGCCTGTTCGGAGTTCTTGCGCAGCATGGCAGCCAGCTTTTCTACGTTACCCCCATCAAGGAATGCGTCCACCTCGTCTAAGGCATAAAACGACGAGGGACGGAACCGCTGCAGGGCAAAAATGAAACTGAGGGCGGTGAGGGACTTTTCTCCCCCTGACATGGAATTGAGACGGCGGACTGGCTTGCCTTTGGGGTGAGCAATCAGCGTCAGTCCACCAGAGAGTGGATCTTCTGGATTTTCCAACTGCAGATGTCCATCTCCGTCGGACAGCTGAGCAAAAATATCCCGGAAATGTTCGTCCACCGCCCGGAAAGCGTCCATAAATGCCTGAGTACGCAGGGTGGTGAAGTTTTCGATTCGCAGGAGCAGTTCGGTGCGCTCTGCGTTCAGGGTTTCTAACTTGTTGCGCATATCATCCAAGCGCTTTTGAGTGGCATTGAACTCATCGATCGCCAGCATGTTGACCGGCTCCAACGCCCGCAACTTGGATTCGGTGCGCTTAATTCTAGATTGCAAACTGTCTAGTGTCAGATCTTCAGGCACTTCCTGTTGGGGCAGGTCGTTGGCTGCAATCAGTTCCTCTAGCTGCTGCTCCAAGTGCTGTCGAAGCTCCAGTTTCTCCTGCTGCTTGGTGACTGAGGCATGTTTCTCCCACTCCAGACGCTGGGCCTGTTGTTGGCGCGATCGCACCTGCAAGTCTTGCTGGTCCCGCTTTTCTTTAGTCTCTTGCAAACGCTTCGATATCACTTCAATACGGGCTTCCAGTTGAGCGATTCCGGCGTCGGTTTCCTCCACCTGCTCTCTCATTCGATCGCACTGCCGCAGGTATTCTGCCCCCCGCTGCTGCAGTTCCTGGATGCGGGCCTCCTGTTGCCGTACTTTTTCGCCGCTGAGCTGCTTCTGGGACTCAAGCTCCTGTTGCTGCCGCTCCAGATCCCTCAGGGCCTGCTCGCTGGCTTGCAACGCTTGCTCTGCCTGCTGCACCTCCGACTGCATTTCCTGCCAGCGCTGACTGAGGGAGGACTGCTCTAACTGCTGCAGCTTCTCGTTCAGGTCGCGTATGCGATCGCTGAGGGGGGCGAGTTCAGTGGTGCAGCGCTCCAGCTCTTGGCGGCATGCCTCTACCTCGTCTTGCTGGCTGGAGGCAGCCTGCAACAGCTCGTAGCGTTCTTGGCGCGATTGAATAGCAGCCTGGTGCCGCTCGTATTCAGTGTGGGCGGTGCGGGCAATATCGCGGGCAGCGTTGAATTCAGCGGTTAAGCTCTTAACCCGCTCCTGCTGCTGCTTGATGCGGGGAGCAATAGTATTCAGCAGCTCGGTTAAATCGTCATAGCGGCGACGGACTTCCACAATCTCGTTCGATTCGGTGGCTCCAAAATGGAGGCTTTGGCGCTGCTTGTTGGTCCCTCCAGTCATAGCTCCAGAAGTTTCCAGCAGTTCCCCCTCAAGCGTGACAATGCGGTGCTGGCCAATGCAACTGCGAGCTCGATCGAGGGACTCAAACACGAGAGTTTGGCCGAACACATAGGCGAAGACATCCCGGTAGCGATCGTCAAACTCGACCAGGTTGAGGGCGTAATCCACCGCCCCCGGTAGGCGACGCATGGGGAGTGGCCGAGCTTCGCGAATTTTATTCAGGGGCAAGAACGTGGCTCTTCCGGCCTTCTGCCGCTTCAGAATCGAGATCGCCCGCGACGCTACATCGTCGTTATCCACCACCACATTGCTCAGGCGGCTACCAGCTGCGATCTCTAGTGCGAGTTGATAGTCAGGGGCCACTTGCCCCAACTGCGCCACCAGACCGCACACCCCTTCGAGACCGGACTCCAGAATCGTTTTCACCGCCCGCGAGCCTCGGGTTTCCTGTAGTACCTGCTGGCGAGTTTCTAGCTGGTCCAGTAAGCGCTGCTGCTGTTGCCACTCGCTACGCAATCGCTCAGCGGTGGCCCGATTGGTCTCCAGTTCCGCCTGCAGTGCAGCCAGCGCCTGACCCAGCTCCTGCGTCTCTACCTCGGCGGCCTCGTTTTTGGCAGACAGTGTCTTACCCAACTCCGTCCGTTCCGCCAGCCAGGCTGCCAATTGTTCCAGTTCCGTTTCCCCTTCCGCCTGTAACCGTTCCATTTGCTGGATGCGTTCCGTGAGGCGAATGCGACTCTGCTCTAAAGGTTCGGCCAGTTGGCGATTTTGATGCAGTTGCTCAGTGATGTATTTGTGCTGCTTGGCCCAAGCATCGGAGGACTGTGCAATCGCCTGCATTTGCGATCTCGCAGTCTCCAAAGCCTGCTGACGGCCTTGTCGCTGAGACTCTAACTGAGGCTGCTGTTGTTCTAGATGGTGCTGTTGACTGTTGAGTTCGTTGGCCCCCTGCTGCAGCTGCTGAATGAGGGCGTTAGCGGCTTCGATGTCGGCCAACGCCGTTTCTCGTTCTTGGGTCCAAGTCTGAATCCGCTCGGTTTGCTGCTGGCGATTGGCATTGGCTTGGGCCAGTTGACTTTTCAGGTCGAGGTATTCCGCCTCCCCCAATTGGCGTACCTGTTGATTCAGGTCCTCCAACAGCGACTCATCTTTGGAGATCGCTTGATTGACTTCTACAAGCTGCTTGGCTGCCTCTGTCTCCGCCTGCTTTGCTTCGTCAATTTCCTGTTGGGCCTGATGAATCTGCAGCCGCACGTGCCTCCGGGTCAATTCCTCTCGCCACAGCTCGTATTCCTCTAGCTGCAGGCGCAGTTGGCCATACTTTTCGGCCTTCTCGCATTCTTTGATCAGGCGCTCGCTCTGTTCCTCGAGCTCACGCATCACTAGCCCAGAGCGTTCTTCTTGCTCCCGGACCGCCTCCAGCTTGGTTTTTGCCTGGTCGATCTTGCGGTCAAAGTTAGCGACCCCTGCCAGCTCGTCAATAATTTGCCGCCGCTCGCGGTGGTTCATGGAGATAATGCCAGTCACATCCCCCTGCAGGACCACGTTGTAGCCGTCGGGATAAATGTGCATCTCTGACAGCTGCTCGTGCAGTTCGGTCAGGGTACAGGGAATGTCATTAATGTAGTAAGTGCTGCTGTAGCTGTCGGCGGATAGATCCACTCGCAGTCGCCGACTGACCTTCCAATCCACAACTTCCCCATTGGGATGAGGGATGCCGAAAATGACGGACACACGTGTCTCAGTCTTGCGACGACCGTTACTGAGGCTGCCAGAGTGGACAAGATCCGGCAGTCGTTCCGCCCGTAGCCCCCGCGAAGAGGCCAACCCGAGGGCGAACAAAATGCCATCAATGATATTGGATTTCCCCGATCCATTAGGGCCAGACACCACAGTAAATCCCTCCATCAAAGGGATCGTGACGGTGCTGCCGAAGGACTTAAACCGAGTTAGCTCCAGCTGTTTAACATACATATGGTGTGAAACAAACGCTGGGTCGGGACAACTTTAGCATAGGTAGCGGAAGCTGCTATTTTTGTTCTTTAACTTCTACATAAATCGTTGGTTTGCTTGACCCATTCATCTCATGAGGCGAACAAATAAATGGCAGAAATCATCTCGATACTGGACGGGACGCGAGATCGAGATGCATCTGAATTTGCCATCCACAAGCTTCCAGATGTTAAGCTTTCGCCTGACCGACTGAGGATTGACTCCCCTAAAGCAGGCTAGATCGGTTACCTTGGGAACGATCCCATAATGTAGTAGCTGAACCCAAGGCTTGTAATGAGACGTAGCATTATCCGCCCACTGTAACACTTCGCTACTGTCAATGGCGATCCTTCCAGAGCTGTTCCTCCCTTATGCCTCAACCCATCCATCGACTCACCCTTGCCCAAGAAGCCCTTCTATTCGGGTATCGCGATCGCTGGAAACAAGCTGCGTTGGCAGCCACTAATCCAGTGGGTCAACCGGCTCTCGACCGGGCTAGGGCTAAGGCCAGCGAAGCTGTCAAAATGATCTACGCGATCGCGGAGCTACCAGATCCGGAGATCGTTCATTGTCCTAGTCCGCTCCATGCGTTCGATACCGTATTGCGGCTGTTGCAAAACACCATTGGTCCCCTCGACAAGAGTCGATTAGGTAAACCCGTAGGCGAACTGCTGCAATCCAAAATTTTGCTCGACCAACTCGATGCCCTTAGCCCATTGTTAGGCGATCGAGTCCTACAGCACCTGAATGCCGATCCTCACAACTCATTGGGGACGCTGGTGGGCAATCAACTGGGAACACAATTTAGTGCCCGTCATTTTGTGGGTTTAACGCTGGCCATTGGGGGTGGACAAACCCTAGAAGACGAGTTTCCTTGGGCACAGCCCTTGACCCAAATGTTATTGCAGTTTGGAAATTCCCCCCGGGCTTATTTCGAACTGCCGGTTGAAATTCACGCCTACGATGCCAACGGCCAGCTAACTGACGACCTCGGGGACCTATGGGGTGCGGTACTCGGTAACAACCAAGGGCTGACCCTATTTAATTGCCTCACCCCAGAATTGTGGGGGAGTTATTGCGGCTACCTGGACTTTTTCTATTCCGTTCTTCAGCTCGATTGCCCCGAAAAACGCTGGTTTGCGCTACGCTATTTGCTCAAACATTGCGGTTGGGTACTCCCTTTCCAGCACGTTGCGATTGTCTGCGATCGCCCCATCCATCTTCTTCTGGACAGCGATCGTCGCATCCACGCAGATGGTGAACCCGCCATCCAATACACCGATGGATTTCGGGTATACGCACAACATGGAGAACGTTTGGTTTAGCGCTATTCCCTCTGACACTAACCCCAACTGCAGACCTTACAGTAATAACTGCTGTCGAGCGATTGATGAGCGTGGCACGTGCGCTGTTGACCTCTCGGCCAACTACCCCCATCTCAACGCTGTTGCTCCTGACGCTTTATCCACCTAATGTTTGGCGGAACTCTGCCGGGGTTTGCCGTAAGGGACTGTAAAAGTTCCAAATACCGAGCCCGCGCTTTTGGGCGAGCTCTTGCGCCGCAGAGAATTCCTGTCCGTACCTGATCTCTCTAGAAGGCTCTTCAATCAAGGCATGGCCAAGTCTCAGCATCTCCTCGTTCACCATCGTCTCGCCGACCCAGATGTAGGCCGAAAGAAAGTCGCTATCGTCAAACTGTGCTTCGGGGAACTCTACATAGATAGTTTGGTGGTTAACCCGATCCTGCAAATATTGACCGGTAAAGTAACTAAATCGCATTTGCTCTTCTAGAGGAGCGTCAATGCCCAAGAGTTCTAGCTTAACGATGCCGTTAAAGGGAATGCCCCCTGGTTCTCCATCATTGTCGAGAAATTGCACCATTAAGGTTTCGCCATCCACCACACGCAACACCTTGGCGATGTAACGCTCGTTGGGGTCAGAGAGGTTCGCTTGGGTGGAAAGGGCGCAAACGCTGACGGTTGCTGCCAAACCCACACCCAATGAAGCCAGCCCCAATTGAATTCGACGCCAATTACCCTTCGCCATAGTCGATCTCTCTGAGTGTCTCGGTGATGCTCCCTAATGTACAAAAATCAACAAAGGAACGCTGCCGATCGCTCGAAATTATCCTTATTCCCGCCTTAGCCCCATTCCTGCATCAGAGTCAGCATGCGCCATTGGAATGGCAACTGCATTGCTGGGTGAACTTCTTGCAACAATCCGATCGATTGCCAGTGACTACGTTAAGATGTGTAAAGAAAAACCAAAAGCAAACCTTATGGCTGCTACGCCCATCGCTCCTCCGGTGACTCGTCGTGAACGTTCCTCGCCATTACGCCTGGTTGCATCCAAACCAGACGAATTTGTGAGATACGCAAATTTAAAATCCCCGGCAGATATCGAACGCTGGCTAGACTCTCCCCCGGAGGATCCATACGACCCAGAAGCAATCTCCGAGCGCTATGAGGGTCAATTTTTCTCTATTTTCAACCGCATCGTTGCAGTAGCGTTGCCGTTTTTGCTTTTGATTCTGCGGTTTCAGTTCGATCGCCTGTTGGGTCAATCCAAGCGCCGTCGCCGACGGTATGCCATCAGATTGCGAGAAATCTTGACGGAGTTGGGTCCTGCCTATATCAAAATCGGTCAAGCCCTATCCACCCGTCCAGACTTAGTTTCCCCAGTCTTTTTAGAGGAACTCACCAAGCTGCAGGACCAACTGCCACCCTTCTCGAATTCGATTGCCTACAACCTCATAGAAGAGCAGTTGGGGGCGAAACCTGATGAAATTTATAAAAACCTGACTCCAACCCCAGTGGCCGCCGCCAGTTTGGGGCAGGTGTACAAAGGGAATTTGCGCACTACGGGGGAAGAGGTTGCCATTAAGGTGCAGCGGCCCGACCTGATCGATCGCATCTCCATCGATATCTACATTGTTCGTCTGTTGGCGGATTGGGCAAAGCAAAATCTTTCTATCGTCAAAAGTGACTTGGTGGCGATCGTAGACGAGTTTGCCAGCAAACTCTACGAAGAGATGGATTATCAAAAGGAGGGTCGCAATGCAGAAAAGTTCCGCCGCCTCTATGCCCATCCGGCCATTCACACTCCCCGCATTCACTGGAAATACACCCGTCGCAAAGTCATGACGATGGAGTGGATTGATGGTACCAAGTTGACAGAGCTAGAAAAAATTGAGGCACAAGGGCTAGATGGTCGGGAGCTGATTGAAATCGGCGTCAATTGCTCGTTACGCCAGCTCCTAGAAAATGGCTTTTTTCATGCCGACCCCCACCCTGGCAACTTGCTGGCTATGCCAGACGGTCGCTTAGCCTATCTCGACTTCGGCATGATGAGTAATGTTCTACCTCATCAGCGTTACGGCCTGATTAATGCGATCGTTCATTTGGTCAATCGTGACTTTGAGGGGTTGGCTTACGATTACGTCGAGTTGGGCTTTCTGACCCCTGAAACCGACTTATCACCCATCATTCCAGCCTTGGGAGAAGTCTTTGCAAGCGCCATGGGAGCCAGCGTCAGCGAACTGAATTTCAAGAGCATTACCGACCAACTGTCTTCGGTAATGTACGAATATCCCTTCCGTGTCCCTGCCTATTACGCGTTAATTATTCGCTCGTTGCTGACATTAGAGGGAATTGCCATCGGCATCGATCCCGACTTTAAAGTCTTGAGCGTTGCCTACCCTTACATCGCCAATCGTTTATTGAGTGACGATGCGCCAGCCTTGCGTAAATCCTTACAAGACGTTCTGTTTCGAGAGGGCGAGTTCCGCTGGAATCGTTTAGAAAATCTACTGCGCAATGCCAGCAGCAGCGAAGACTACGACCTAGAGACAGCAGCAGATCGCGCCCTTGATTTTCTCCTCTCCGAGCGGGGGGCCTTCATTCGAGAACGCATTGCCGGAATTGTCTTCTCCTCTAACAACAGTGGTAGCGACGGCATTGAGAACCTACAGCGGGTTTGGAAAATGTTGCAGAAAGATCGGAATTTTGAACCCCTGAAGTTCTTACCTGCAATCGGCAAGGCTGCCTTGAAGCCTGAAGCCCGCGAATTAGGGCAACAGCTCGTTTCCCGGTGGGTACAGCGGTCAGCAGCCCGGACGATTCGTGCGTTGCTGCTTCCCGATCCGCCCAGTAACAGTCGTTGATTTAAAGGGCTGATTCTCAATTTTGCCATCACAATAACGAGGCTCGCGCCAAGCTTATACAGAATTCCCCAATTGTCGAGCGTTACAGGATTTAACGTTTTTTCGTCCCTGGAAATCCCCGTGATACCTTGGCAGGTGTGACTTTCTTTTAGGATGCTTTCATGACAGCAGCTTATCTTCAGCCTTATATGGTTCTTTCTGTTGGTCTGGTTTTGCCTGCGATTGCGATCGTCACCCTGTTTTTGTGGATCGAGAACGAGCCTGCATAACTCCTGCTAATAAAACTCGATAGAACAAAAACAAAGAAACCGCCTCAATTTCAGGCGGTTTCTTTAATTGAGAAGTAAACCTAATGATGGGTTCTAGATGGCTTACAGACTAGAGCCAACACCAACATAGGAACCGTAGAAAAATAATCCTAGAACGGCAACAACGCCCATCCCGGCAATGGTTGCCACAATCCAAAGAGGAATGCGTGCTTGACCTGTCATTCTTTTTCTCCGTAAATCGCTAGCTTAAAACTTAGTTCAACAAGTAGCTGGAAAACAGCAGAGCAGTGGTAAACACCAGCAACAAACCCAAGTATAGGGAGGTGCGGTTCAACTCAACTGGTTGACTGTTGGGGTTCTTATCGGGCTGAGATCCTTCGGGCATGGTGGGCTATCTCCCAATAAACTGCATTGCGGCGATCGCGCCTATGAAGAAGACGGTAGGAACACCTAAGGTGTGAACAGCAAGCCAGCGTACGGTGAAGACGGGGTAGTAGACCGGCTCGTTAGAGTTAGGGGAATTCATAAGGGCAACCTTGGAAAATCGAATGAAACGTTACTTGATGTAATCGCTGATTTGACCACCAGCATCGTAGCGATCGCGTACGATAGGCAATTCCTGTCGACCGGAGGTAAAGTATTCATCCGGACGGGGGGTACCGAACACGTCGTAAGCTAAGCCGGTACTGACAAACAGCCAACCAGCCAAGAAAAGTACTGGAATGGTTAATGCGTGAATAACCCAGTAGCGGACGCTAGTGATGATGTCTGAAAATGGCCGTTCGCCAGTATCGCCTGCCATCGCAGATCTCCTTTATGCCGATAGATTAAAGAATTAATTCTATGATAAGGATTATTACATGCAGCCTACAAGTTTTACAGCTGATTCAGAGTCATTGCTGTGTATCCAGAGATAGAGGCCCATAATCAAGGGGGCACGAGATCGTCTTTTGTGATTTAGCGATTTTTGTGATTTAGCGATTCTCTACCCAGTCACTGTCAACTGGACCGGTCCGTCAGCCTCTGTCTGAACTGACATGCTTAAAGCCATAGGTAGAGAAAAGACGTGCTTCGCTGAAGCACGTCTGTCATCAAAGGAAACAGTTCGTCAAAGGAAAAAGAGAGCTACACAGCAGAACCGTTAACGATCGTTGCTTTCATGTGCCAGCACTTTCTCCGCTAATTTTTCCGGTACTTCCTGCAGGCGATCGTAGCGCCACTCAAACGTTGCGACACCCAAAGTTTGCGATCGCAGCTCTACAATCAGGGTCTGCATTTCGGACTCTGGCATGTAGGCAGAAACCACATCCCAGCCCGGCCAGTTCTGCTTGGGGGTGTACCCCAAAATTTGACCGCGCCGACCGCTAACGATGCTGAGCACATTAGAGGTAAATTCCGAAGGGACAGATATCTCCAGGGAATCGATCGGCTCTAACAACAGCGGCTCGCACTGGGGCATGCCCTCTTGTAATGCGAGGCGAGCGGCCTGCTTAAACGCCTGTTCGGAGCTATCGACGCTGTGGTAGCTGCCATCTTTGAGGGTGACGGCTACATCCACAACGGGGAAGCCCAGCGGTCCGTGCTGCAGGTACTCGTTCACGCCAGTTTCGACCCCAGGGATGTACTGCTTGGGTACTACCCCACCCACAATGGTCTGTGCAAAGGCATTTCCCTGACCGCGCGGCAGAGGCTGAATATCGAGATATACATCTCCAAACTGTCCGTGGCCACCCGATTGCCGCTTGTAGCGACCGTGGGCTGACTGGCGAGGCTTGCGAATGGTTTCCCGATAAGCCACGTGAGGTATATGGGTGTTCATGGGCAGATTGAATTTGCCTTTGAGGCGATCGAGGGCAATTTGCAAGTGAATGTGCCCCTGCCCCCACAAAATCACTTCGTGGGTATCGCCGTGATGCTCCCAATGGAGGGAGGGATCTTCCTCCACGAGCTTGGCCAAGGCCCCGCTGAGTTTAACTTCGTCTCTGCGGTTATCGGGAGCAATCGCCAAAGCATACACCGGCTCTATTGCATTGGCTCGAGGGAGTTCCTCCTCCACTGCAACCGAGGAGAGCGTGTCGCCGGTCTTAGGATTGTCCATTCGACTAATGCCCACAATTGCCCCTGCCGGCGCAACTTGCAAGCTATCTTGCTGCTGACCCTTGAGGCGATAGAGCCCCCCGATGCGGGTTCCATTGAGAACGCTGCTGTCGGTGAGGGTTCCTTGCCAGACTCGCACCAACGACAGTTTGTTGCCCTGCTGGTTATAGTAGGTTTTCAGCACCTGTACCAGAGGCTCACCATCGGCACTTCCCTTAAGGCTTCTGCGTTCGGCGGTCACCATCGGTTCGGGGGCTTCCTGCACGAGGGCGTCTAAGAGGGGGCGCATGCCGAAGTCTGCTTGGGAGATGCCGATGAACACCGGCACGATTAAATCGGCCCCCAGCTCCATCTTCAAATCCTTGTGAATTTCTTCGGTGGGGGGGTCGATGTCCTCCAGTAGCTCCTCTAACAGGTGGTCATCAAAATCTGCCAGCGTTTCCAGCATTTCCATGCGAGCAGCTTTTTCTAGGTCCTGCAGATCTTCGGGTAGTGGAATAGGGTCTGCGGCTGCACCAGGGTGGTAATGATAGGCTTGCTCGTCCACTAGATCGATAAAACCTATGACGTCATCCCCCTGGCGAATGGGGAACTGTTGGGGGATGACGGGGCGACGGGAGACGGATTTAAGCGCCTCTAACATATCGAGATAGGTGCCCCGAATGCGGTCCATTTTGTTGATCGTGACCAAATGGGGGATTTCCCAATCATCTAAAAATTGGAACAGCGGGGCCAGAGTAACGGCTTTGTGTTCGCTGGAGGTGGAGATCAGCTGATCGGGCTCGCACACAATAATGGCGGCATCCACCCCTACCAAGGCACTGTAGGTGTCTTGGGTTAATTCAATCGATCCGGGACAGTCTAGAAACGTAAAAGAAATGCCGCCGTACTCAAGGCAGGCGGCATTCACTTCTGTGCTCATGTGGCGGTTGCGGGCCTCTGGTGTGGCGTCCCCGACACTATTGCCCTCTGTCACAGCCCCTTTGCGGGTGATGGTTCCGGTAACGTAGAGCAAGCTTTCGAGTAACGTTGTTTTCCCGCTGGAGTACGGACCCACGATGGCTACATTTCGTGAGTCCGATAGCCTTTTACCTTTCATAAGAAACCTCTCTTGCACGGAGTAGCGTGCATGTCAGCGATGCAGCTTCTGTCGGTGTGGCGATCGCAATATTGCAGGATGCACTTCTCTATCATCTGACATAATTCAGACGTCCACAGAGGATTGAAATACACGTGCAAAACTGCGAAGCAGCAATATCCAGAGACATTCAAGCTGCATTAACCTCACATTAACCCTCCGGTAGGGGTCTCTCCATGGTTAACCAGCTAGTTTGACTTGAATTGAGATGTTCTTTTACAAAATCGCGTTCGTTGTAACGTTCTATGGAGCCCTCCACAGATAAGGACATGACTTTGTTTTTGGGCCTGGATTTTGGCACTTCAGGGGCTAGGGCGATCGCCATTGACGACAATGGGGATATTCACGCTCGGGCCAATTGCAGCTACCCCGTTTTTCCGTCTAAGAATAGAGCATTTGACTGGCAATCAACGCTGTGGAAACTGCTCCAAGAACTACCGCTAAAAATTCGGCAACAGGTGCAGGCAATCGCCATTGATGGCACCTCATCTACCACATTGCTTTGCGACGCTAGTGGGCAGCCACTCCATGCCCCGCTGATGTACAACGACGATCGTGCCAGCCAATGGCTATCGGTCTTGACCGAGCGAGTACCGCCCCAGCAGGTGGTGTTAAGCGCTACGTCTGGCTTGGCTAAGCTCTGCTGGCTGCTCTCAGAGATGGGTGGAGATGCCGCCCATTGCCTTAGCCAGGCAGATTGGCTGGGATGGTTGCTGCACGGACGTTTGGGGGTGAGCGACTACCACAATTGCCTCAAGCTAGGCTACGACGTTGGCAACTTGTGCTGGCCGAATTGGTTGGACTCGCTGCAGGTCAATGGTCGATCGCTGACTCCCTTTTTACCGCAGGTGTTGACCCCAGGGGATGGGGTCGGCGCGATCCAAGAGCGGATTGTCCAGCGATATAACTTTCCTCCCACTTGCCAAGTGAAAGCGGGGACAACCGATAGCATTGCCGCCTTCTTAGCCAGCGGCGTTCATAAATCCGGACATGCGGTGACCTCTTTGGGATCGACCTTAGCGGTGAAGCTACTCAGCGAACGACGGGTGGACAATCGCCGTTACGGCATCTACAGCCATCGGTTGGGCGATAGCTGGTTGGTGGGTGGGGCCTCCAATACTGGTGGGGCAGTGCTACGGCAGTTTTTTCGCGATGCTCAGCTGCGGGAGTTGAGCGATCGCATCGATCCTACAAAGGAGAGTTGTCTAGATTATTACCCCCTGTGTAAACCTGGGGAACGGTTTCCCGTGAACGATGCGGAATTGGTCCCTCGACTTGCTCCTCGACCGCAGAATGATGCAGACTTTTTGCACGGATTGTTCGAAGGCATGGCCCAAATTGAAGCTCGGGGCTATCAACTGTTGGAAGAACTAGGCGGAACCGCCGTTACGCGCGTGTTCTCTGCAGGGGGAGGGGCTTCGAACCAAACGTGGACAGCCATTCGCGAGCGAAAGTTAGGGGTTCCAGTAAGAGCTTCCCCCCATATGGATGCAGCCTACGGTACCGCAATATTGGCGATGAAGGGGTTAGTCTAAGGGAATTCGTGGGTCCAGGCCCCCGCATAGCGGGGAGTATCTGGAGCATTAAGTGCGATCGCCCACGAGTCCAAAGTCGCTGGCCCCAAAGACACTTTCAAAATGAGTGTAATGCTTGAACTCCAATAAGTTGTGGAAGGGATCGGCCAGAAAGAAGGTGTGATGCTCGGTGATTTCCCCCACAAACCGCTGTTTAGGCTGCTGAAAGAAGGTCAGCGCCTTTTTCTGGCAGCGTTCTAGCAAAGCTTCCCACTCGCGGAGTTCCGTAAAGATGAGCCCAAAATGCCGCGGATAAATCCCCCGTTGAGGCTCTATGGGTTGCTTGGTCACATGGCCGACTAACTGGTTTCCGTAGAGATTGAGAATGATGGATGTGGGGGTTTCCCGTCCAATATCACAGCCTAGACCTGCGGCATAAAACTCCTTGGTTAGAGGGATATCGACGATGGGAAAGGCGAGGTGAAAAATAGTGCTTTGCATTTTCCGAGCCAATGATGGTGATAAAGGCTGATTTTGCGACAGTCCAGTCGCTTAAGACATCTCAGCCATCCAGAACACTTACTGGACAAAGGTCTTGTTGCCCTAATTGAGATAGCAACATCAATAGATTGTTTTAGTCTAGCCTTTTCGCCTAGGTCTCCTGGTATGGGTAACGGGTAGACTCGCTTGGTTGTGCAGATGGCTCAGGTATGTGATGCAAGTTTGCGGGTCTGGGAAAGCCAGGGGGCGGGTCTTACTTTTTACTGAGTAAATCTCAGCGATCTAGACCCCTGAATGGGAATAGAGCTTCTCGGCCTCGATGAGATATCAATAGTTTGTAATGAACTAGAAACCGCGAAAACCATCTAAAAGTTGGAACTGAAATTCTGTACAGAATTCCAGTTCCAAAAACAGCATTTTTAAAGATGCAGGACAAGTTCGTGTCAGGAGTCACTGCTGGCGGTCCGCAGGATTTCATCTTGCAGGCACTCGATGGTGTTAGCTCGCTCGCGATCGCGCAGCGTCGCTAAAAATCCCTCTAGCTCAGCTGTTAGCCTGTCCACTTTTTCTTGTTCTAAAGTCGCCAAAACCTGCTGGGCAATCGTCCTCAGCATCGCGGCCAAATCGAACCGCAACTCTTGCTCTGCCTGCCGTGCGTCTTCGTAGAAGGGGGCAATTCGGAAGGTAAGATCCCGTTTAAAGTTACTTTCTATACAAAAGCGAATCAAATCCCACTGACTTAACTCATCAGCTGTCAAGTAGTTGCGTATATCTGCGTTTGACATAGACACGGTTTTCTTGGCCTCTTCGGAAAATTCAGCAGGCTAGCAGGTAAAAAATAATAGAGAAATTCCATTCTATTGTAAGTTATTCTACCCGCACGAGAATCCACTTAACCGATAGAGCAAACTTTTGTTTACGCAAAAGCACACAATCTCAGTCAGGGCAGTTGCAGTTTATCGGAGTTTCTCGAGTGGTTTGACCGCTCTCTCCATTTCACCCGTACAATTTGCAGAATTAAGATTACCGCGAGACGGCAGATCTTGCCTGTAAACGAATGTAAATCGAATGTAAATCTTATTCCGTCAAGGCTTAACAGAAATTTACTTAAAGATAGCCAGATAGTTCCTAACGTGCAAACGGTAACACTCATTCTCGTAACAATTCTGTGCTACCAATCCTCGGGAATAAGTCCCTCTGGAGGAGTGACCTCGATCCGCCCAGTATCAAGGTCCACTACGGGGACAAATACTTTCACAAATGGAATCAACACCGTCTTGTCTCCCTGTCGCACCTCTAGCAAATCGTTTCCTGCTGCCATTACTGACGCCACAGTCCCCAGCAACCGTTCTGTATTCTGCTCCACGACCTCCATCCCCATTAAGTCGGCTAGGTGGTATTCCTCTTCATCCAGTTGGGGGCGATCGCCTTGGGGCACAACGACCAGAGCCCCCGTCCAGTCCTCTGACGCATTGCGGCTGTCAATTTTGTCGAACTGCACCAAGTACAGCTTCTTCCCCGGCTGAAACGTCCCACGGATTAATTCCACCTCCACTGGTGTCTCCCCATCTTTCTGCAACCATCGCTTACCCGGCTGCAAAAACCGTTCGGGAAAATCCGAAAAGCTGCGCACTTTGACAAGGCCCTTTAAACCATGGGGGGATTGAATCTTGCCAATGGTTAGCCACTTTTCTGTCTCGTCTGCCATATCCACTCCACCTTCTTGTTATGGACAGTGTAGTCAGAGGGTCAAGCCGCTTTAAAAAACGAGCACTTTACGTGCTCGCTGATAGTTCATTTCAATTGCACCAGGTCTTTGACGGCCATAGGGTGTATGGCAATAGGCGCTAAGACCCCAAGGCAAGGGACGGACTATTTCGATACAGCTACCCGAGCCTTGTTCGCTTCTTCAGCCGAGATCCCCAAACGAGTCAGATTAATGCGGCCGCGATTATCGATGCTGCGCACCTTAACCACCACCTGATCGCCGACTGCTAGCTCATCCTCAACCTTACCAACGCGATAGTCAGCAATTTGAGAGATGTGAATCATGCCTTCTTTCTGGGGCAGGAATTCTGCAAAAGCGCCAATAGGAATAATCCGGGTGATTTTGGCCATATAAATTTGGCCCTCTTCAACTGTACGAGTCATGCCTTCGATCATCTTTTGGGCAGCTTCCGCCTGACCTCCTTGTGTAGAAGACACAACAACAGTGCCATCATCCTCGATGTCGATCTTGGCCCCCGTTTTCTCCACAATCCCCTTGATGGTTTTGCCTCCAGGCCCGATGATCATGCCAATTTGATCGGGGCGAATCTTGAAGGTGAGCAAGCGGGGGGCGGTGGGGGCCAGATCGTCGCGGGGACCCGCTAAAACGTCGGTCATCTTACCCAGGATATGCAGGCGACCGGCCTTGGCCTGACGAATGGCTTCGCTGACGGTCTCAACGGTAATACCGGTAACTTTCATATCCATTTGTAGGGCATTAATACCATCTTCGGTACCGGCAACTTTGAAGTCCATATCCCCCAAGAAATCTTCAATCCCTTGGATGTCGGTAAGGATGCGGGTTTCATCCCCTTCCTGAATCAGACCCATGGCTACACCACCCACGGGTGCAGAGATCGGCACGCCAGCATCCATCAAGGACAAGGTCGACCCACAAACAGAACCCATCGAGGTAGAACCGTTGGAGGACAGGACCTCAGACACAACTCTGATGACATAGCCGAAGGCTTCAGCAGGGGGTAATACAGGCAGGATTGCCCGTTCGGCTAGCGCGCCGTGACCGATTTCCCGACGCCCGGGGGAGCGGGAGGGCTTAGTTTCCCCAACAGAGTAAGCGGGGAAGTTGTAGTGATGCAGGTAGCGCTTTTCGGTGGAGGGATGTAGGTCATCCATTTCCTGAGCATCATCAGGGGTGCCAAGGGTGGTGATGGACAGAACCTGAGTCAGTCCGCGATTGAACAGACCGCTGCCGTGAACCTTGGGAACCAACCCTGCATTACAGGAAATCGGACGGACTTGATCGAGGGCCCTGCCGTCCACACGGACGTTTTCCTCGACGATTTGCTTGCGCATCAAGGTCTTGGTCAGCGCTTTAAAGGCTTTGCCAATCGCCTTAGGATCTTCTTCGGTGACGTATACCCGCAATTCGTCATCTTCAGGGCGTTCTTCCAAGGCTTCCACAACGGACGCCTTCAATTCTTCTAGGGCAGCGTCCCGCTCGTTTTTGCCCAGAAATTGCTTGAGGATCTCTTTGACCTTGCTGTCCGCTTGGGAGGCCACAAATTCAGCCACCGCAGGATTTTCGGTGGGAGGGGTCCCTTCCACTTTGGGCAAGTCTAGATCTTTAAAAATCTCTTCTTGGGCAGTGAGCAGCTCTTGAATAGCTTCGTAGGCAAAGTCAATTGCTTCGATGACATCGTTTTCGGGCAGCTGATTTGCCCCTGCTTCCACCATGATGATGCCTTCAGCGGTTCCGGCTACGACTAGGTCGAGATCGCCAGCGGCAATTTCAGCATGGGTGGGGTTGATGATGAAGTCGTCGTTGAGTAAGCCAACGCGAACGGCAGCCACTGGTCCGGAGAAGGGGGAACCTGCCAGGCGAATGGCAATGGATGCGGCAGTTATACAGAGGACATCGGGGGGAACCGTCTCGTCCACCGAAAGGGTTGTGGCGACAATTTGGACATCGTCCCGCAGCCAGCTGGGGAATAAGGGACGAATGGGGCGATCGATCAAGCGAGAGGTGAGGGTGGCCCGTTCAGGGGGTCGCCCTTCTCTACGCATAAAGCTGCCGGGGATCCGCCCTGCGGCATACAGTCGTTCTTCGTAATCCACCATCAGAGGCATGAAATCAATGCCGGGTCGTCCGCTCTGTTGGGTGGCAGTTACCAGGACGCAAGTGTCTCCCGAGGTAACCATCACAGCTCCTCCCGCCTGGGGAGCAAGCACGCCGGTGGAGAATTCGATTTCCCGTCCGTAGAAGGAAATCGACTTGCGATATTCGGTCATTCTGTTCTTTTCTCTTTCTCTTTCGTTGCGACTATCGTATCATCAGAGTTTGCCTTAAATACTGTTTTGCGCACCGGGACAGATTTGCGGCCCAGTCAGTACACTGGCACGGCGATCGCACGGGTTACGCGATGTATTTAGTATGGTGGAAATCTCTAAAGACTTTGATTTCTAAAGACTTTGATTAAACCAGTACGCAGCTTCTGGCACCCAAACGTATCGAAATAAAGCACGCCCAAAAAGTTCTGAAAAGTAGCTCATGCTGTGCATAAGGCCTGATGAACATGGTTTCAAATGAATAGTTTTTGAGAATAACTGAACCCAATTACCTCGAAGCGGGTGCCGGGACTCGAACCCGGTTCTCTAGCTTGGAAGGCTAGGGCACAACCCATATACCACACCCGCATAGTGACTCTAAAAAACTTTAAAAGCCCCACCTGACATCGCTGAACGTCACTGGAGGCTGTTAATGGAGAGCCTAATTTTTTGGAGGAGGCAGAAACCGAGGGGGGTCAGCTTCTACCTCCGGAATGTAATCATAGCACCATGCTTTTCACGTGACACCCCTTTTTGAATTTTTCTTCAAGACAATCGCAAGACAAGCAGCACTGGCTACCCAGAGAATAATCGCGAACTAACTCAATACATTTGGAATCATGTTGGCATTCCAGTCATATCTGCGTTGTCAAATCTGATGTCTGCCTGAAACGCCCCTGTCAATTGATATTCTCAAGCAATAGAGCTGACCCGTGATTTTGACCGGCGAACAATTTCTAACTGCGTCCCCCGACGTCCGACGCCAAGAGCTCGATCGCCTTGGCATACTGCGCTACAGCAAATTTTTAGTGCCGATGGTGCTGTCAGAGGCAAATAGTATTTGCGTAGAGCGCTTTTTAAAGACACCCGCACAAGTTAAGTTTCCCCAAATGCATGGGGCGGACATGTCGGGGCTGCTTCTGGATACAGTCAATTTCATTCGGGCAGATTTGTCTGGGGCGAACCTGAGTGACTCAAGTCTGAGGGATGCCAACTTGTTGTTTGCAAAAGCAATCGCCGCAGATCTGCGTGGAGCTGATTTACGGGGGACCAGTCTCAGTCTGACCAATTGGACCGATGCGCTGGTGGAAGGCTGTCGTTTTGGTCTAGGAAATGGATTGACCCCCGTTCAAATCAAACAACTGCGCAATCGGGGGGCGCTGTTCGATCTCTGACAGCCTGAGGAACCCCCTCTTTATAAGCTGTCGTCCTCTCAAAATAATCAGTGGATGTTGTCCGCTTAGCCGCTTGTTGCGGCGGTAGAGGCTATCGTGTCAAAAGAGCCCTGCACGCAAACACCCTGGATGGCATCAGATTTAAATCTCATTGTGGAAATGGTGACCGTCATCGGGGCTGCAACGGCAGGTGGTTACCTGGCCAGCCGCCTCAAGCAACCGGTGCTGCTGGGCTACCTGTTGGGAGGGATGGTGATTGGTCCCTCTGGTTTTGGGCTGGTGGCTTTAGAGGGCGATATCCAAGTCTTAGCAGAAATTGGAGTGGCGCTGCTGCTGTTTGCGCTGGGGGTGGAATTCTCCCTCAAGGATCTGCTGCGCATGCGCACCATAGCTCTAGGGGGAGGCACCCTGCAAATTTTGCTGACTATCTTGTTGGGGGGTGGGCTTGCATTTGCCACCGGTTGGGCCTCCACTCTCCCCAAAGCGGTGTTTCTGGGGGCCGTACTCTCGCTGTCATCAACGGCCGTGGTGCTCAAAAGTTTGCTAGAGCGCAACGAGGTGCAAACTGCCCACGGACAAATCATGCTGGCTATTTTGATCGTGCAGGATTTGGGGCTAGGACTTCTGTTAGCGGTCTTGCCCGTGTTGACGCAGCCAACGGAAGAGATTGGGACAGCCCTGTTGATGGCGCTGTTAAAGGTAACGGGATTTCTAGTGTGCGCCATCCTGGCGGGAAAGTGGTTGATTCCAAATCTGGTACGACTGGTGGCTCAGCAAGGTTCGCCAGAGCTGTTTTTACTCAGCATCTTAGGGCTGTGTCTTGGAATTGCTCTGATCACCTCGGCCATTGGACTAGGAATTGAGATGGGGGCATTTGTGGCTGGGGTGATGGTATCGAACGTCGAGTATGCAGACCATGCCCTCGATCGGCTGTTGCCGATGCGAGATGTGTTTGCCACCCTATTCTTTGCCTCTATTGGCCTCTTAATTAATCCCCTCTTTTTGCTGCAGAACGTCGGAGTTTTGGTGGGCTTAGTGGCGATCGCGATGGTGGGGAAGGCGATCGTTGTGACAGGAATTGTGCGCCTGTTCGGGTTCCCCCTCAAGACAGCTTTGACGGTGGGGATGGGCATCAACCAGATTGGAGAATTCTCGTTCGTCCTGGCAGGGGTGGCACAGTCCTCTGGGGTCTTTACCGAGAACCTGTATGGCTTGGTGGTGGGGACAACTGCAGTCACGTTACTGCTGACACCATTTGGGTTGCGGCTGACTCCGCGCCTGTTGCGATGGATGGAACGATCGCCTAATCTCAACCTGCTGCTGCAAAGCCATCCCCCTCAATTGGTGGGATTTGAGGAGGGGGAGCTCAAAGATCACGTGATTGTGGCGGGGTTTGGACGCGTGGGTCAGACCCTCGTGCGCATGTTGGATTTTCAGCAGCACCCCATTTTGGTAATCGATAACGACGAAGGGGTACTCCAGTCTCTGCGCGATCGCAATATCCCTTACCTGTTGGGGGATGTCTCTAGCATGCTGGTGCTAGAAAAAGCAAACTTGGCGGCAGCCCGCACCATGGCCATCACCCTCCCTGACCCGATGGCCACCCGCCTCACTCTCAAGCGTGCCCTCAGCTTAGCTCCCGATCTAGATGTCACTGCCCGCGCCCACGTGAATGTAGAGATCGACACCTTGTATCAGTTGGGTGCCCAAGAGGTGGTACAGCCAGAGTTTGAAGCTGCCCTAGAGATCGGGGCACATACCCTGCTGAAGCTCGGAGATTCCACCTATATGGTGCAGCAGTTAGTGAATCGCTATCGCAATAGACGATATCGGGATATTTTGCCCAAGAGAGAGGAATATTGGGGATCGCAGCAGCTGGAATTAGCAGTTGAAGGATTAGATCATCGCTGGTACGAGCTGGGAGAACGCAATCCGCTAGTGGGCAAAACCATTGTGGAATCTAACTTGCGCCGAGTGACGGGAGCAACCATCATCGCGATCGAGCGGAAGAACAAAATTAAGCGCTATCCCTTAGGAAGCACGATCTTTGAGCGGGGCGATCGCCTGTTGGTGGTGGGCAATCCCGAGGAGCAGGCGGCGTTTGAGAAGATGGTTCAAGGAGCAATGGCTTGAGGTAAAACAAATACCCCATCCATTACTCCTACAGCTATGCCTTCCCCGCGTGGGTCTGCAGCTCCCTCCAGCCATCCTTCCGGAGTCACTACAATCACACCAGCATCCCCCCACCCCAAGTGCTCCACCAGTTCGTGCCCCCGATCCTGTAATTCTTCTAGCGTGGCGGTATCGAACCCCCATTTCTCTACGCGGGTGCTGTCTGGCAACCATTGATGGTGCAGTCGCGGGGCAGCCACCGCTTCCCCTGCATCCATGTCGTATTCCAATACATTGAGCAGAATTTGCAGAACGGTAGTGATGATGGTGCTACCACCCGGAGAACCAGTAGCTAACCTCAGCTGACCGTTTTCCGTCACGATCGTCGGGGTCATGCTGGACAGGGGCGTTTTACCAGGGGCGATCGCGTTAGCCTCTCCCCCAATGAGACCAAACAGGTTAGGCACCCCAGGCGCGGCGGCAAAATCATCCATTTCATTGTTGAGTAGAATGCCTGTCCCTTCTGCCACCACCGCAGCCCCAAAGCCCCCATTGACGGTGAAGGTAAGACTGACGGCATTGCGTTCGCCATCTACCACGGTCAGGTGGCTGGTGTCCTCAGACTCCTGAAACGTTGCCAGCATGGCAGCATCAGCGGCCCTTACATCCTCCGAGTCCTGTGCTGTTTTCATGTCGATGTCTTGGCGACGAAGGTCTGCATAGCCTGGATCGATGAGCTGGCTGACGGGCACATCGTAGAACTCTGGATCTCCTAGATGGGTAGCACGATCGGCATAAGCAATCCGCATCGATTCGATCAGCAGGTGCAAACTGTCGGGATGGTGCCATCCGGCGGTGGCTAAGTCGCGATCGCCAATTAAGTTCAAGAGTTGCAGCAGATGGACGCCTCCGGAAGACGGAGGTGGCATGGAACAGACAGTGGTTTCCCGAAAGGGGCCGCACAGCGGCTCCCGCCAGACAGGTTCATAATTAGCTAGGTCCGGACTGGTGATAAGTCCACCATTGGCGGCCATATCGGCGGAGATCGCGTCTGCAATCTCTCCCTCGTAAAACTGCTGCGGGTCCTCCGCCACCGTCTCTAGCGTTTGGGCCAAATCGAGCTGAACCAGGGTCTCGCCCAGCTGGAGTCTTTCCCCCGCCTTGGTAAACGTCTCCAGTGCTGCAGGATTCTGAGACAGCACCTGCCAACGTCGATCGACCGCATTAACAAAGCGGTGGCCCACTGCAAAACCTTCCTCGGCTAAGGCGATTGCTGGAGCTACCACTTCAGCCCAATCCAGCTGTCCCCGCGCCTCATGAATGGCTGCCAGACCGGCGATCGTGCCTGGGACCCCCACCGCCAAATGACCGTCCAAACTGAGGCTGGGAATCACCTCTCCATCAGCATCTAGGTATAAATCTCGCGTTGCTGCCTGGGGGGCTCGTTCCCGAAAATCCAGCGCTTGAATGTCACCGGATTCTGCATCGTAATACAGCAAAAATCCGCCCCCACCGATACCGGCTGAAAAGGGCTCCACCACAGAAATTGCCAGTGCGGTGGCCACGGCTGCATCGACGGCATTGCCGCCTAAAACCAGCATTTCGGCTCCTACTTGGGTAGCAAGAGGATGAGCAGATACCACGATCCCCCCTTCGCTGCGGGTGGGTTTGATAAAGGCGGCTGTTGCACTGCCGCTAACTATCAGCAGTGCGGCGATGGTGGCGGTGGTAGATTTGAGGACAGCGGCAAACATTCGAGAATTCACGCGAGGTCTGTACGGAAAAGGTTAGCCCGAAGTTGGCAGAATTTCTGCTAGGCCACACATCGCAGAGATGGTTCAAGGGGAGATCTCCTCTAAGAGTGAGATCTCCCCTTGAACGCGAAATTCTGTTCTGGCCTTAAGATACCTATAAACCCAGAACCTTCGATTGAGCACCATTGGTAACATTGATGCTGCGCTCGCCAATCCAAGCCACTCGCCACCCCCCGTCAATGGCTTCGCCAGAGGCAAATTGCCGCATGTTGTTACCGACCATCACCAAGGCAACTGGGCCTCCGCTGGGAGCATTCATAATGCCCACCAGCCGCATATCGGGGGCAGGGGGTGGGGGCGGGGGCGCATAGGCCACCGGAGCCGGGGGAGTATACACAGGCGGGGGAGCGGTGGCGGCAAGAATACGGTCAATCTCCGCCTGATCCACTTCAATCCCCTCAGAGGGAAGCTCCTCTGCAACAAGAGGGGGATCCTCTACCAATACCGCAGTATCTGATAACGCTTCCGAATCTGCATCAGCGGCAGCATCGCCCTCAGCCAACACCGAGTCGGATGAGGCTGAGACACCTTCAGTTTCTGCAGTATCCACATCAGCCAAAATATCAACGGTGGTTTGGACATCCCCTGACTGCAGGGCCAGCTGTTTCGGCAAGCGAACAAAACTCCACCACAGTGTCAGAGCAGCTATCGCCGCTGCCACACCCACACCCAACCAAGCCCAAGACCAGCCAGCAGTCTCATCTTTCTCTTCGTTAGGGGGCGGCGGGTCTCCCCCGCTGGTAAGAGCTGTTGGAGAGTAAAAGGATGCTTCAACCTCCCGAAATAGTTCGTCCATCAGGGCGTCTGCATCGGACTCCATCTCCTCAAAAGATCGCGAAGGGGATTTAGAAGTCATGGGGGAACAGTCCACTACAACAAGCGGAGCTGCGGGTACTCGGTTTGCAGGTCAATAGCCGAGAGAGTGTCGCCAGTCGCTTGGGGAGTCCATAGAACTTCCATTGCGATTAACTGTTCGGCAGGTACGGCACCTAACTGCATCAAGCAACGTCGCAAAGACTCCGATGAATCTACTACAGGTAGTGTACTCGTAGATCCTTCATACGCCACCAGTAGAGTTACGACAATATATTCGCCGGATTCTGATAGTAGGTCATCGACTCTATCTTCGGCCTTATTTTCTTCCAGCAAGGGGGCAGAAGAGGTGAGGCTATCGGTGTTGACCAGCGTTTCCAGGCTGAACTTGCTACGCTCCTGCAAGGACAGCCGATTAAACTTTTGCTCTGCTCGATTGAGGCGAGTCGTTTCGCTAGAGCTATTACCATAAACCCAATATTCATCGTGGCGCACCAGCGACAGAGTCACTTCCTGAAGCAGCTTGCTCAGACCGCTGGGGCTGTTGGGATCGCAGTTGCGCGCTAGGCGATCGACCTCATTTTGCAGGCTGCGGGCATTGGCCAGCAATGCTACTTGCAGTTCGGCCACTTCTACTTTGGGGTTGGCGCTTGCTTGTGCCTGAGATTCATCGCGAGCACTGCGCAAGGCCCGAATCACAAAACTACCCACCCCCATAAAGATTAGGAGGGTAAAAATGCCGCTACCGCCCCCCAAAAACATGGGGAACAGCAGGGGAAATCCCAAACCGCCACCGTACCCACCGTAATAGCCACCACCACCGTAACCTCCCCGGCTGGAACTGGGTGCGCGGCGGGGGGCTGACATTCTGGGGCGGCTAAAGCTGCCCCCACCTGCGCGTCCTCCCGTACGTGCCCAAACGCTGCTAGCGGGGGACAAGATCAGTACTGCCGCGAGAACAATGGCGATCGCAGAACGCAGCCATTTTCTCCAATTGATCTGGATAAAAGACTGGTCATTCGAGATAGGCTGATTTGACATCGGCTGTTTCGACATTTGCTTGGATGTGTATGGATAGAATCTCTCCTTTTACTGTAATCGCTTGAAAGAAACAGTGGCTCGGTCGGGCAGTATCCTATCCCTCAATGAAAGATAAATGGCTTTACCCCCTGTAGGTTTCGCAAAAGGCTACGAGTAAATCAGCACAGGAAGCGATCGCCCCTAAATGGGCAATTTCGTATCCGTGGGTATTTTCGGTGGGGAAACTCAGACAGGCGGCCTTGGGGACGTGACCAAATTTCATTGCAATCGAGGCGTCACTCCCAAACCCCTGCAAAATTGCCAGTTGCAATGGAATCTCCTCCCGCTCTGCCACAGCCCGAATGTGGCCGTTGATAGATTCGTCATACAGTCCGTAGGCATCTTGAGATAGCAACACCGGCATGTCGTTATGATCGATTGGGTATTCGCTAGACACAGGACAGATTTCGAGAGCAATCATGGCATCCAGCTTCTGCTGTTGGCTAAAATAAAGAGCTCCTAATGCCCCCACTTCTTCTTTGGCCGATGCCACCAAGTAGAGATCGATGGCAGGCTTCTCTAGCCGCTCTGCAACCGCCAACATAATTGAGATGGAGGCCTTGTTGTCTAGGGTGTAGCTGCCGATAAAGTCCCCCAATCTGATGGGAGCTTTTCGATGCTTTCCAATCACCATCCGCGTCCCCGGCCTCACCCCGGCCTCTGCCAATGCTTCCGGACTCAATTTGGTTTCCACCCATACATCCGGCCAAAGAACCGGTTTGTCTTCCTGCTGCCCCTTTTGGGGGGACTCGTGGGAGACGTGGCGGGAGCCAAAACTGAGTACCCCCTGCACCGTGCGGCGATCGCCGAGGATATCGACCACCCCTTCTCCGTACACCCAGGGGTAAGAGCCCCCTAATCGACGTACCGATAGCCGGCCATCCGGTTTAACTTCTTTAACCAGCGCTCCAATTTCGTCTTTATGGGCGGTGATGGCAATGGCCTTAGACGAATCCCGGCCGGGAATTTTCATCACGATGTTTTCGGAGGGATCTTGCCAAACCTCTCCTCCAAGCGCCTGCAGATGGTCCAGGATGAGGCGATCGACCTCTACTTCCAGACCGCTCGGGGAATGATGCATCACTAGCTGTTGAATGGTATCGAACCAAGCGTCGAGATGGGTCGAATCAGACGGATGAAAGGGCATTACCGGTGAGGACGAAATAACGTTCTCAACGTACCAAAGTCAGACGGATCTGCCTTCGCGTCGGTTTTACATTGATGTTGGTTTGGGTTGAAAACATTGACAACCGTTGGCTGAGTTTGAAAGCAAAAATACTTAGGAAATTTATAAAATAATCTAGCGATATAGTGAGACTCACGCCATAGTGAATCCCGTATAATCAACTTTTTACTGGAAAAATAGTTGATTCAGAGGATTTTTCCCTAGCAAGAGAACAACAATCGATCAGTAATATTCGGTCTGCTCATGATTAAGAAAAAATGCTTTGTCATCAGTCCTATTGGCGCAGAGAAATCAGAGACCCGAGGCCACGCAGATGATGTGCTTGAGTTCATAATTCTACCTGCGATGAAGAAATTCAAGCAGAAATTCGACATCGACATCGATGCTGTGCGGGCCGACCACATCCAATCCATGGGGCAAATCACCAAACAGATGTTCGAGGCGATCCTTGGTGCTGACCTCTGTGTAGCCATCTTGACCGAACACAATCCTAATGTTTTCTATGAATTGGCCGTTGCCCAGGCGGCA
The DNA here is from genome assembly GCA_051439605.1 of Synechococcus sp. GTDB lineage: Bacteria > Cyanobacteriota > Cyanobacteriia > Thermostichales > PCC-7336 > PCC-7336. Next base: position 33,771 of record JBFRWN010000081.1, on the reverse strand, counting down.
GCACGGCCTGCGATCATTTTGCTTGAGAAAGGGCAGGAGATCCCCTTCGATATCAAAGATTTACGCGTTGTTCACTATGCACTCCAGCCAATCACCCAACTCATCAAGGGAGTTTATGCTGACGAGGTCTACGAATATGTCAAGGCCGTTCATCAAGCAGGTTGGTCTACCCCCAGTCTTTTCGAGACTTACGGCTACGGACAGCAGCCTAGATACGAACAGCAACTGAGGGCGATGAACAAGACGGCTCGTCCCGAACCACTCCCTTCAGGTCAGGACAAAGTCTACACATTGCCCTTCGATTCCAATCGGCACATTGAGATTGTGAAGGGCGACCTCAAGCAGCTGGGGGATCTACAAGTTGATACGATTGCTAGCTTAGAAACAATAGACCTCCAATTGGCTCGCTTCTACGATCCTTGCATTTCAGGAACACTTCGGTATCTTGACGCATTGAAAACAAAAGGTGGCAATATTCTTGAAGATTCGCTGAATGAACAACTGCAGGCCCAAATCCGCAAGCAAGGACATCAAATGCCACTTGTCCCGGGTTCGGTTGTAGCCACCCCCACTAATCAACTGGCCCAACTGGGAATTAAATATGTATTTCACATAGCAGCCATGCAAGGTTCAATTGGGGATGGATACAGAACGATGGATTTCCTCATCGATGACTGCATCAGAAATGTCTATAGTCAATTTGCTGATTTGGCCCAGAAGAACTCAGAGATTAAAACGATTCTGTTCCCAATCTTGGGAGCAGCAACTTCGGAGTTAGATTTGGGCGAGTTGACTGAACGGCTATTACAAACGATCGCTGACGGCATGAAAAAATACCCGTCCTGTAAAAAGACCTATCTCCTGGCATGGATCGAACCCCATCTCCATGCCGTTCATATAGGAGCAGAGAGGCTTGGATTAAAGGAAGTTTCTAGCAGAAACCGCAAAAGATAAAGGCAGATGTGTCTAGTGACTGCACTACAGCTTCGCTACACTGAGACCAGCAGCAAATTGCATCGGGCTAACAACTGAATCCTAGGCTAACCCCCTACAGAGATTCGCCCTAAGGTGATGAAACGGTAAACATGAGGCGGCTAATCAAAGATTTAGAGTTCATCCTGGAGCAGCAACTGCAGCCCTATAATTGTTTGGCGGAGGTGCGGCAGAAAGGGCCCATCTTAGAGGTGTTGGTGCGTCACATTCCCGGTGAACTCCCCGAGGCTGCCGTCATCTTGTCTATCATCAATACTGGCCTGGATGCGGCTTTCGCCCCTGATATTCAAAAAGTTAACGTATTCGCGCTCCCAATTCGCGATCGCGAGAACGACCCCCAAAGAGTCAGCTCGTTCGCTTACGAACGCAGCCCCGATGCAGATCCTCGCGCTGCCGACGAGTGGCGACAAGACTACCTTCCCTATCGGCTGACATTATTGATCTTGGGAGTTATAGGTATTACCGCCTATGCCTTCAACCCCGCCCAGAATTTTGTGGTCGCATCCCTATCGGCGATTGGAATAGCGTTAATCTTTAACCCTTGCAAGCGCATTGTCGAGAGAACAGCCCCCTTCTTACAGCGGCTGATTGTGTTGGCGGGAAGCTTTGCCGTGGGCATGGCGATCGCTTTCTTAGTGCAAGGGTTTCCAACCCTCTTGGGCATGGCGGCGGTCGCCCTCGTGTTCGGCATATCGATTATTATGCTGGGATGGCGTTAACCCACCTTATTAGTAGTTCGCTGGCCTAAGAGTGCGCACTGGTGGAGCGTGATGAATGACCGGTTGGCGGGGTTGCACGCGATGGGGGGAGTAGTAATGGCGGTCTTCAAAGAAACGGTCGTGATAAAAACCATATCGAGGTCGACCACAATAAGCGCTCGCGCACCTACGAGAGTTGTTGAAATTAATGGCATTCGTTCGGGCCAAAGATTCCCGTTCTAAGGCCCGTAAATAGCGACTCTCTGCTCGCAGGATTCGTTCTTCATTACGCTGTTCTCGACGAGCGGCTCGATCGGCCAGTCGTGCTTCTCGGGCTGCCAATTGTGCCTGTCGCTGTTGTTCCCGCTCTAATGCAATCGCATCGGGTGCGTTAGGACCTGGAATGACTGACATCCCCCCAGCTCCACCCCCTGTATCAGCTTCTGCAGCAGAGAGTAGCGCTGCCGTATTCAGTCTCTCCAATCGGGCACGGTAGTCCAACAAATCGCGATCGGCGCCCTGCTCGACGATCAGGCGATCCACCAACGCGATCGCCAGCGACCAGTTCTCATCCGCTACCGCAGCCGACAAAGCCTCTTGAGTGGTGGGGGCAAAAGCAGGATTCGCTGAAACGGAGACGGGTGAAAAACATATGGCCATTGCTGCCATGCCAGCGAAAAAGGCGCGCTTCAACGCACCACTGTTCAGGAGGATTACGCTGCTTAACATGCTGATTTTCCTACGTACCACTGCTCGAACATCACAATGGGTTGAGAATATTAACTGACTACCCGAAAAAATCATGCTCTACATTCATTTTCGACGATCTCCTGCCTGAATGGCATACGCTTCCCCGCAGGCTTCAGCAAATCCCATCCTGATGAAACAAGATTGCACCCAACCACGAACAGGCAACGTCGAAAGGTCAGTCCCAAATCACAACCGGTAACATAAAGTACGTCCTTGGCTCAGAAATATCACTGAATTTTTACTACCATATAGCGATCGTTTCGTAACTTTGTGCCCAATTCAGCACTAAAACGTTCATCCTAAACAGTTACAAACTTTCACGATCGCGAAGCTATTTATATGTTTTGAAGCGGCAAGTATGGCTCACTATCGATTTGAGATTGACATCAAAGACGATGACCTTCTAGAAACTGTGAATACCTGCGCACTGGTGCTGGAAGCTGAGTCAGACGAAGAAGCGCTGGAAAAGTTTGGATGGATAGCCAGCGAACGCGGCTGGGATACTCATACCACCGAAGAATTAGTGGATGGTAATTGGACTCTGATGCAGTGATGAAGTCGGGGTTGCATTTGAGCAGCAACTAGACCGCGCTCGCACAATACAAGCCTAACGTTCAAAAAAATACTGGGTTCAGGCAAGCGTCTACCTGCTTCATCTGGGGAATTTACATCCCCCGACACTGGTTTGCATTCCTCAACCGTCTCATCGCAGGCATACTGCGGCTCAGGTTCAGAGAGTGCTTACAAATAGGGAAGAACAAGCCATTCGGCAGCATCATCAGCCCCAGAGTCCTCACTGGGGGACAAGTGCCATCCTAATTGAAATACCCTCCGCTACAGACCGGAGCCCATCAACCCCTTGTATATCAGTCCTGCAAGCAAGAGTTTGCGTCATTACCAACGTTCTCAGACTCTAGAGAGTATTAAAAAATGCTAAGAATAACAAAGTGGGTCTGCTTCAGTCTCTCATCGGAGAGTACCGCTGGCCCAAAGGGTTTACTAGACCAATCTTAGGCAGTATCAGAAGTTTCAGACCGACTCGTTGGGGTAAGCAGAGGTTTTATGGGAAATAGCGGGCAACGGCGGCTGAAATTTGCCATTGCAGGGGGGGCAATTGGCCTGATTGCAGCAATCGGATTTTCGCGGCTGAACCCCTCAAACGGAAATTCAGCCTCAGCACCATCATCCAGGACCGCAGAGGTAGTGGACGCAGCGCAACCGCAAAGAGTAGCGGTGGCTGCCTTAGGACGCATAGAGCCACGAGGAGAAACCATTCGCATTAGCGGCCCCACGGGTGAGCGCATTGGCCGATTAGCGGTCAGCCAAGGAGCTTGGGTAGAGGCAGAATCGGTCCTAGCCTACCTAGAAAGTCATCAAGAGCGTCTGGCAGAGCGGGACTTAGCAGCCAGCCAACTGGCGGAGGCAGAAAGCCGACTGGCTGCTCAAACGGATTTCGGACTGGCAGAAGTTCTCGAAGCCAAAACCCGACTGCAGCAAATCGAACGCCCTTCGGCTTTCGAAATTGAAGGGCAAGAGGCCATCATTCGCCAGCTAGAAGTAGAACTTCTGCAGGAGGATGAGGATCTCGAGCGGTTCAAAACCCTATTTATAGACGGAGCCATTTCTGAACAGGAACTCGATCGCCAAACCAGCACCGTCAATCAATTGCGGGAGCAACTCAGTAACGCCCGCGCTGCTCTTGTGCGGTTAGAAGCTTCCAAAGAGACAGATATGCTCAATGCTGAAGCACAGTTACAGGCAGCTCAAGCCAGTCTCGAACTCTCACAAATCCAGGTGGCTGTGGAATCAGCCCGCAGCAATTTGGCCTTAGCAGAAGCAAAACTGGAGCGTACCATCATTCGTGCCCCCCAGGATGGCCGTATTTTGCAGATTTACACCAAGGCAGGGGAGGCGATCGCCGCTAAAGAAGGCATCTTGGATATGGGTGACACCAACCAGATGTACGTAGTAGCGGAAGTCTACGAAACCGATATCAGCTTGGTGAAAGTGGGACAGCCCGCCACCATTGTCAGTCGAAACGGAGCCTTTACCCGATCTTTAGAGGGCTCGGTTGCTGAAGTGGGATGGCAAATTTTTAAAAACGACGTGCTAGATGATGACCCAGCTGCCAATGCTGACTCTCGGGTGGTTGAAGTCAAAATTCGTCTAAATGAGAGCAAACCGGTGGCAGGTCTGACCAACCTACAGGTAGATGTTCGCATCAATGTGGCATCGGACGAGCAACCAGCCCCTGCCACAGCGGAGGACAGTATTTCGGAGGGCGACGATCCCACTGCAGACAATAGTCTCACCCATTGGATAGGGGCAAGCGAGCAGACCCTCTCTACCTCACGAAAGAGCACTCTCAATACGCTGCGGTCCGAGTCTTTAGTTCGTACCGGCCTGGTGACAATTCCGACCCTCTCTAAGGCTGCAGATTCGTGAGAACTCCAATCTCCTGGCTGAATTTGGTGCATGAGAAAACGCGCCTGCTGGTGGCGATCGCCGGGGTGAGTTTTGCCGTGCTGCTGGTGTTTATGAACCTGGGCTTTTTGGGGGCACTGGCCAAAACGGCCTCGCAACTTTACAACCGCATGGAGGGAGATATTTTCTTAATTTCTCCAGTTAGCCAGGACATTAGTTCCGCCAAGCCCTTTACCATCAAGCGCCTCTATCAAGCTGAGGGCATTGCCGGTGTCAAGCGCTCTATGCCCCTCTATGTCAGCTACGGTCAGTGGCGCAATCCAGACACCCGCATCAACCGGGCCATGTTTTTCTTTGGGGTCAATCCTAACGATGGCCTCTTCCAGCTGCCCGAGTTCGAGGATCCCCAGATCCAGGCCATGTTACTGCGCACCAACACCGTCCTCATAGATATCTACTCCCGTCCGGAGTTTGGCCCTATGGATGTGGGCACTGTTACAGAAGTAGAGGGACGACGAGTGACTGTTGGGGGGCAATATGCCCTTGGAGGAGGCTTTGCGTCCGACGGAACTGTCATTCTCAGCGACCAAAATTTCTTTCGCTATTTCCCACGGCGTTCCATAGACGATGTTGATGTTGGCGTTCTGCAGCTTGAGGAGGACACCGACGCAATCGCAGTGCGGGATAAACTGCGGCAAATTCTGCCCCCTGACGTCGAGGTATACACCCAAGCAGGGATTGTGGAACGGGAGCGAGCGTATTGGATCGGCGCCACCTCCACAGGCTTTATATTTGGCTTGGGAGTGATGGTCTCCCTGATTGTCGGAGCAGTGATTGTCTACCAGATTTTGTACACCGACATCTCCGATCGCCTACCTGAATACGCCACCCTCAAAGCCATGGGATTCCGCGATACGTACCTGTTTGGCATCGTGCTGCAGGAAGCAAGCATCTTGGCAGGCTTGGGATATACACCGGGGTTCGTGGTGTCTTTGGGGCTCTATCACCTTGCCTATACCGCCACCAGCGGCACGTTACCGGTGGGTATGGAAGTCGATCGGGCCATTTACGTCTTCGTCATGGTGTTGATGATGTGCGTACTTTCCGGGGGACTTGCCATGCGCAAAGTGATGCGAGCCGACCCAGCGGAGGTATTCTGATGCCGTTCAATTGGGGAGTTCGACAAACACCTCTAGCTTGGTACAACCTCACCTACGAGCGCCGCCGTCTGTTGGTAGCCTTAGCGGGAGTAGCCTTTGCCGTTCTGCTGATGTTCATCTTCAAGGGATTTCAAAACGCCCTGTACGATAGCCAGGTGCAATTGCACAAATCCCTCAACGGCGACATTGTCATCATCAATCGCCTCAAAACCAACATGTTTGTGCCCGAGCAATTTGCCCGCAATCGCCTCTATCAGGCAAGAGCCTACGAAGGGGTTGAGGATGCATATCCCTTATACCTAGAAGTATCCGCCCCCTGGAAAAATCCTGATACGGGCAAAACCACGCGTCTGCGGGCGATTGCCTTTAACCTCAATGACCCAGTCTTTCTACTGCCTGAGATCGCCTCCAAGGTGGAAGACCTGCGGATGCCCGAAACCATTTTGCTTGACACTCGGTCGCGCCCAGAAGTGGGACCGACAGAAACCGGTATCGTCACAGAGTTAGCAGAGCGACGGGTGCGATCGGTGGGCACCTTTCAACTGGGCACTGATTTTGCGGCGGGTACCGGCAACGTCCTCATGAGCGAGGATAATTTTCTGCGCTATTTCGCCGAGCAAGGACCGGAGGTCGACGATCGCTCCCTCAAAACAGTGGATGTGGGGTTGCTGACGGTAACCAAAGGGGCTGATATCGATGCCGTTGTTGCCCAATTACAGCAGGGCTTACCCAACGATGTGACCATCATGAGCATGACGGAGTTTGCGAACCGGGAAATTCGCTACTGGCAGGAAAATACCAACATCGGCTTCATTTTTGGCTTGCTCACCATGATGGGATTTGTGGTGGGCATCATTTTGGTTTACCAAATCCTCTACACAGATGTGGCCAACCATTGGGTGCAATATGCCACCCTGAAGGCGATTGGCTACGCCGATCGGTTCCTATTTGAAGTGGTCATTCAAGAAGCCCTTCTGCTCTCAGTTATGGGCTTTATTCCAGGTTGGGCCACCAGTGTGGGTCTCTACAGTTTGACGAGTCAAGCCACCGGGCTGGTGATGGTCATGAATCCCTCCCGGACATTCAGCACTCTGACCGCCACCTTTGCCATGTGCTTAATTTCCGGGGCGCTCGCCCTGCGCAGAGTGCAGCGTGCCGACCCAGCAGAAGTATTTGACTAGTCGAGAGACAAACAGATGAACCCAACAGCCCTCAACACGACTCCAAAAGACTCGCCCACCAGCGACTTAACCGCTGGTGTTTCACTCGACCATCCCACATCTGGGGTAGCCGATCCCGTTGTATGCATTCGCAACCTAAATTATTTCTTTGGGGAAAAAGAGCTGCGCAAACAGGTGCTGTTCGACATCAATCTCGACCTGCCGCAGGGACAAATTGTCATTATGACCGGCCCCTCTGGGTCCGGCAAAACAACCTTGCTGACGCTGGTGGGTGCACTACGGTCGGCTCACGAGGGCAACCTGCGGGTGCTGCAACAGGAGCTCGTGGGGCTCAAGCGGCCGAGCCTGGTTAACATCCGCCGCAATATTGGATTTATCTTCCAATCCCACAATCTATTTGAATCCCTCAGTGCCAGCCAAAACGTCGAGATGGCAGTGGAACTGACAGGTAACATCCGGCAAAAGCGAACATTAGCTGTAGATATGTTAAGCCGGCTCGGCCTAGCCAACCGCGTTGATTACAAGCCCCGATCGCTCTCGGGGGGGCAAAAGCAGAGAGTGGCGATCGCCAGAGCGTTGGTCAATCAACCCAAGCTGATCTTGGCGGACGAACCCACCGCCGCCCTCGATAGAGAATCGGGTCGCGAAGTGGTGACCATCATGCAAGAGCTAGTTCGAGAACAGGGGTGCACCATTTTGATGGTCACCCACGACAACCGAATTTTGGATGTCGCCGATCGCATCATCCACATGGTGGATGGGTCTTTAGATTCCGATGAGAGCCTAGATGAATTTATCGGCACCCACGATCCAAAAACCCTCGATCGACGCATGTTCATGCGCTAGGCAGCCTGCCCAGCCCGTCTTGATTCCGTTCGCCATCATTACAGTTGCCCTCAAAACCGAGCCCCCATACCCATGCCCCTAAGCCCTTGACCGTTCTTATCCTCTACAACTGTCCAAAGCATGTCTGCCAGCCCTACGTTCATCAGCAAAACCCAAACCATCACCTACGAGAAAGTTGCCGACTATCTCAATTCCTCCCGTTTATTCAAAGATTCGATGCGGGCACTTGCCAATCGCCCCAAATTTGATTTGCTTTACGAATCGACGATGGTCGAAGTCGAAGTTTTGCCCTGGGAGGTGCATCCCTGGGACAACACTGAAATGGCCCTCGTACGAGCCTGCAGTTGCGTCACCATCGGCACAGAAATGGACGCCCATCTCATGCACTATCTACTGTCAGAAAATCGCCGCATGCAGTTTGGGGCCTTTCAGCTGGATGAAAGCAATAACATCGTGTTTTCTGAAAGCGTATTGGGGGGCGAAAACCTAGACCTAGTAGAGCTGCAAACCTGCATTCTCTGTGTGGCGGCGATCGCCGACACCTACGACGACATCATTTCCGAGCGCTTCGGCGGTCTACGAGCAATCGATAGGTCATCGGTCCCGATTTAAATGTCACCTATTCTGACCCTTCTGGCCTCAACAACGGAAACGCAATGACATCCCGAATACTAGCCGCATCGCATATCAACATGCACAGGCGATCGATACCGATGCCCATTCCCATCGTAGGGGGTAACCCATGTTCGAGCGCCATTAAGAAATCCTCATCCATAAAATGGGCTTCCTCATTGCCCGCCGCCTTCTGGGCAGCCTGCTCCTCTAAACGAACCCGTTGATCCAGAGGATCGGTCAGCTCTGAATAACCGTTCGCCGTCTCGCGGCCAACGATAAAGAGTTCAAAGCGTTCAACCAATCCAGGTTTCGAGCGATGCGCACGAGCCAGTGGAGAATTCTCCACCGGATAATCGATCACAAACGTGGGCTGCCGAAGGGTCTCTTCGCAGCAATCCTCAAACGTTTTCACGAGGAGGAGACCAAGGGTCTCACAATCATCAGCTTCCTTCACGTGCAACTCTGCCACCGCCGCTTTGGCAGTAGCCAGTCCATCCGGCTGCCCTTCAAACGCTGCAAAATCCAATCCGGTGGTTTCCTTCACCAAGTCGTGCATCGTCACCCGTCGCCAAGGGGGCGTGAGGTCGATGGGTTCCCCTTGATAGCTCAGCTTGGTGGTACTCAATACTGCTTGAGCTGCATTCACGATGGTGGCTTCGGTGAGCTCCATCATGTCGTGATAATCGCCGTAGGCTTGGTATACCTCCACCGACGTGAATTCGGGGTTGTGGCGGGTGGAAATTCCTTCGTTGCGGAAAATGCGACCCAGCTCAAATACTTTTTCAAGGCCGCCTACCACCAGTCGCTTGAGGTGCAGCTCGGTGGCTATGCGCAAATAAAGATCGAGGCTGAGGGCATTGTGATGGGTCATAAACGGACGGGCCTCAGCACCACCCGCCTCCGACTGCAAGACGGGAGTTTCAATCTCCAGGAAACCGAGATCCTCCAGAGTCCGGCGGATTGTCCGCACGATCGTTGCCCGCTGCTGAAACGTCTGGCGCACCCCGGGATTCACCATCAAGTCAACATAGCGCTGACGGTAGCGCTTTTCCACATCCTTGAGACCGTGGTACTTGTCGGGCAACGGCAGCAGCGACTTGCTGAGAATCTCGTACTCGTCCACTGCAACCGACAATTCTCCTTTATCCGTCCGTTTCAGGGTGCCTTGTACCCCAATCCAGTCCCCTGCATCCGTTAGCTTCTTGAGGGTATTAAACGCCTCTTCCCCCATACCGACGGTGATGCGCTTTTTGTCCAAATAGAGCTGAATCGTGCCGGACTGATCCTGCAGCGTGAAAAAGGCCAGCTTGCCAAATACTCGCCGCAACATAATGCGCCCGGCGATCGCTACCCGGTCATCCACCTCTTCACCAGCCCCTAGATCTACATAAGAGTCCTGCAGGTCCTGTGCCATGTGGGTGCGATTAAATTTATAGGCATAGGGCTCGATGCCAGCAGCGCGCAACTGACTCAATTTCTCAATTCGAGCTGCCTTGAGGGCATCAATATCCTCTGGCTGTTTGTCACCCTTATGGGAAGTTTTGGAAGCAGCAGGATTGGTGGACATAGTCATTGATGCTTGTGAAACCTTAAACAGTCTAGGGGAGTATTGGCACAGCAACCCATTCTACTGGTGTGATGGCCCAATCGCGATCGCGAATTTTCAGCCAACACAACCCTTGGCAGTCGCCATATCACAGCGTTAGCCCATTTTCGGTGAGATCGAGCGCTAACAATTCAATCCCCATTTCGGCCAAAGTACTCTATTGAACTGTCCAGCTAATTGTTCGAAATTGCCTTCTCTCAGACCCTTGTTGACTGCTATTGGCATTCAGTCAACATTGACAAATATTAGCCATGGGCCCGAACTGGTTAGAGCAGTGCCGAGATCGTGACAGTTGCAGGCAGATAAAATTTCAGCATGCTTATGTCCCATCACAAAGACAGTTTTACCGGCTGATTCAAAGCAACATTAGTTTCAGCAGAGACGCTTGGATATCCTATCAGCCCTCCTTTCCTAAAAGTTGTGGAGGATTCTCCTCAATAGCGGCTAGGCCTGTCAGACTGAGACTAAAGCCACCATCTAGAGCGTTCGCACATGTCCTTCGTCGGCCTGCACATCCATAGCGACTACAGCCTCCTCGACGGGGCCAGCCAACTGCCCGATCTGGTGAACCGCGCCATCGAACTGGACATGCCTGCCGTTGCCCTCACCGACCACGGCGTCATGTGCGGAGCCGTTGAGCTGCTCAAACTCACCCGTGGCAAACCCATCAAGCCCATCATAGGCAACGAGATGTACGTCATCAACGGCGACATCACCGACAAGAAAAAACGATATCCCCGCTATCACCAAGTGGTCCTAGCCAAAAACACGCAGGGTTACAAAAACCTCGTCAAGCTGACCACCATCTCGCATTTAGAGGGCATGCAGGGGCGCGGCATCTTCCAGCGCCCCTGCATCAACAAAGAATTACTCGAAAAACACCACGAAGGATTGCTCGTCACGTCTGCCTGCCTTGGTGGAGAACTTCCCCAAGCCATCATGCAGGGCCGCCCCGAAATTGCGAGGCGGGTAGCTGAATGGTACAAAGACCTGTTTGGGGACGACTATTACATCGAACTGCAGGATCACGGATCGAAAGAAGACCGGTTGGTGAATGTCGAATTGGTCAAAATCGCCCGCGAACTAGACATCGACATCATCCTCACCAACGACTCCCACTTCATTTCCTGCAACGACGTGGAAGCCCACGATGCCCTGCTTTGCATCCAGACGGGGAAGTCACTGACAGAGGACAAGCGCCTGCGCTACAGCGGTACGGAATACCTCAAAAGCGAAGCGGAAATGCGGCGGATATGCCGCGATCACCTTTCCGACGACGTGATTGAAGAGGCGATCGCCAATACCGTCAAAGTAGCCAATAAAGTCCATGAATACGACATCTTGGGCAAAACCAACCTGCCCGACTACCCGGTTCCCCCTGGACACACCCCCGAAACCTACTTTGAAGAAGTGGCCTGGAACGGCCTGCTCGAGCGCCTGCAAATCTCCAGCCGGGAAGAGATTCCGGAAGAGTATAACGCCCGCATGCGCAAAGAGCTCAAAGTCATGCAGGACAAAGGTTTTGCTGCCTACTTCCTCGTGGTGTGGGACTTTATTCGCTTCTCCCGAGACAACAAAATTCCAGTGGGGCCTGGTCGAGGATCGGCAGCAGGCTCGCTGGTAGCCTACTCGATGCGTATTACCAATATTGACCCGGTCAAATACGGACTGCTGTTCGAGCGATTCCTGAATCCAGAACGGAAGTCCATGCCTGATATTGACACGGACTTCTGCATTGAACGGCGGGATGAGGTCATCCAGTATGTGACCGAGAAGTACGGCCAGGACAAGGTGGCCCAGATCATTACGTTTAACCGAATGACCTCCAAAGCGGTGTTGAAGGATGTAGCCCGCGTGATGGATATTCCCTACGGCGACGCGGACAAAATGGCCAAGATGATTCCGGTTGCCCGGGGAAAACCAGCCAAGTTGAAAGTCATGATTAGCGAAGATACGCCGGAGCCGGAATTCCGCGAGCGTTATCTGAACGATCCGGTGACCAAGAAATGGATCGACATGGCCATGCGCATCGAGGGCACCAACAAAACTTCGGGGGTGCATGCGGCAGGGGTGGTAATCGCCAAATTACCCTTGGACGAAACCGTGCCGCTGCAGCGCAATAACGACGGCTCGGTGATTACTCAGTACTACATGGAGGATGTGGAAGCCTGCGGCCTTCTGAAGATGGACTTCTTGGGGCTGCGCAACCTGACCATGATTCAGCGGGCGGTAGACCTGATTGAAAAAACCAAGGGCAACAAGCTGGATATGGATTTAATCCCCAACGGGGACCCCAATACCTACAAGCTGTTGGAGCGAGGAGAGTTGGAAGGGGTCTTCCAGCTTGAGTCCTCTGGAATGAAAAGCGTGGTGCGCGACCTCAAGCCCTCAAACCTGGAGGATATCTCGTCGGTGTTAGCCCTCTACCGACCCGGGCCGCTAGATACCGGCATGATTCCGGAATTTATCGATCGCAAACACGGCCGCAAGCAAATTTCCTATGCCCACGAAATTCTGCAGCCCATCCTGAAGGATACCTACGGCACCATCCTGTATCAGGAGCAAATCATGCGAATTGCTCAGGATATGGCGGGCTATACCCTGGGGCAAGCGGACCTGCTGCGGCGGGCAATGGGTAAGAAAAAAGTCGCCGAGATGGAGAAACACCGGGAGATCTTTCTGGATGGTTCTGCCAAAAACGGCGTCCCCAGTAGCGTCGCCAAAGAGCTATTCGAGCAAATGCTGGTGTTTGCGGAATATTGTTTCAACAAATCTCACTCTACCGCCTACGGATTTGTCACCTACCAAACCGCGTTCTTGAAAGCCAATTACCCAGTTGAATACATGGCAGCTTTGCTGTCTTCGATTGGGGGCGACCACGACAAAGTCCAGCGCTATATCGCCTACTGCCTATCGCTGGGCATCGAAATCCAATCCCCCGACATCAACCGCTCCGGTCTCGACTTCACCCCCCTAGAAAGCAGCATCCTGTTCGGTTTTGGTGGAGTAAAGAACCTCGGACAGGGGGCAATCGAGCATCTCATCGCAGAGCGAGAGGAGAATGGTCCGTTCCATTCTCTATCGGATCTGTGCGATCGCGTTGACACCCGTACAGTCAATCGCCGCGCCTTAGAAGCACTGATACATGTCGGTGCCTTTGACACCATGACGGACAACCGCAAGCAGCTGATTGCCGATTTGGACTACGTCCTCGATTGGGCCTCCAGTCGGGCTAAAGACCGAGAGGTCGGTCAATCTAGTCTGTTCGATCTCATGGGTAGCGCGGATGACTCCAGCGGCAACACAGCCGGACTGGAGCCCCCTAAAGCCCCTGCAACTGCGGACTATCCCCAAGACGAGCGCCTGCGTTTAGAAAAAGAGTTGCTGGGCTTCTACGTTTCCGACCATCCACTCAAGGACGTGCAGCGCTCCTCCAGAATTCTGGCTCCGATTAATTTAGGAGACCTGAACGATTACGGCGAGAAACTGGATGTCAGCGCCATTGCCTTGATTTCGAGCCTCAAGCCGGTGGTGACCAAGAAGGGCGATCGCATGGCTATTCTCCATTTGGAGGATTTGTCCGGCAGCTGCGAAGCAGTGGTCTTCCCCAAAACCCATGCCCTCATCCACGAAAAACTTGTAGCAGATACGCGGGTGATGGTATGGGCCAAGGTGGATAGCCGCGACGATCGCAAGCAGCTCATCATCAACGACCTAGAGCCATTGGAACAGGTGCAGATGGTGATGGTGACATTGGATGCCGCGCGAGCTAACGATATTGCCGTCCAGCATCAGTTGGCAGAAGTTCTGCGCTCGCAGTCAGGGGATAAAGACAATCGCGGTCGTATCCCGGTGGTGGCTGAAGTTTGTGCGGGCAATCGGCGTCAGTTTGTCCGCTTTGGCAACCAATTCCGGGTGGTGGATGCCAATGCCGCCGTACAGCAACTAGCCGCTAGACGGTTCGACGCTCGCCGACAGCTTTTGTTAGCCACCTAGATGAGCATCAACACATCGTGCCCAGAGTTCTGCAAACCACTCTGGAGGCAACCGTTCAGGTAATTTTGGACGGACACATCGGCGTGCATCTCGAATGCTGGTTCTGACAAATTGATGAATAATTCAAACCCAATCAATCAGCGATAGCAATGGAACACGTTCATAAGGGTATGCGGCCCTATTGTACTGAGACCAAATGGGCTCTTAGCCATGTTGGGATTTAGCCATATTGGGATTCGATCCGTGGTACACACATCAATCGACGTTTATGCTGCATGAATCATCTGCAAGCCTGCAAGCCTATAGCTATCTACAAATTGCTTTGTTCATTTCAGCGACATAGAACCCTAACTAGCGATCGAGCGGCCTATCATCACTAAAATGGCAACAGCTATGAATGCAAAAGCTCGAAAAAATAGATTTTTCTCACCGAATAATAGCTTAAGAAAAAAAATGGGTAATTTAATTTCGTGCTTATTTTCTAGCTGGTGCTATCGCATACAAGCTTGGCACTAATTGCCGATTACCAACTGCAGGATTATTAGCCGCAGATTTCGGCTGCATCACATTACAGTTTGCAGTTAACCCATTTCACCCAAGTTATTACTATGGTTCAGAAATATATCCTAGCCGGCGTTGCAGCAATCGGAATCGGAGCACTTGCAGGATTTGCGTCTACCCAAGACGCATCTAAAGCTGCCGTTGGTGGCGCCGCAGCCGTCGCCTCCACAGCCATCGGCATCACCGCCGTTGAAAAAGGCAGCAAGCGCACTCGCAGCCAACTGGAACAGAAACTGGCTGAGATCGAACAGCAATTACACACTGCTCAAAATGAAGCTCGGCAAGCCAGAGACTCTACAGGGGAAGGGGCAGAGGAATTAGCGGCGATCGCCGCTCAATTGGCAAGTGCCCAAGCGGAAGCCGAGCAAGCACAGACACAGGTGGATAGACTCCAAGCCGATCTGCAACTGCTAGAAACCAGCAAGCAGGAAGTGGAACAGGAAATTGCCGATTTACAAGCCTCCCGAGAAGAACTAGTTACAGCAAACGGTGGCGAAGAGACAGCTTTCATCGACGAGTCCTCAACTGACGAATTAGCAGAAATTCAGCAACAAATCGAAACACTGCGAACCGAGCAGCAAAGTCTACAAGAGGACATCTCGACCAAGCAGGAGACCATCGCAGGACTTCAAGAGTCAGAAACCGGACTGCAGGATAGCATTACTGCCCAACAGGCAGAACTGGCACAACTTCAAAGCCAGATTAGCGAATTCCAGAACCAGCAAGAATCTCTGCAGGGTCAACAGGAAGAGCTGGCACAGCTGCAAACCCAAATTGCTGAATTGCAGAGTCAAAAAGCTGAACTTGAGCAACTGCAAGATCAGGTTGGCGAGTCGTCGGATTTACAGGCCGATCTGCAAGAGCAACAGGCAGCGCTGGAACAGCTATACAGTCAAATTTCTGAATTGCAGGGCCAAAAAGCAGAACTCGAGCACTTGCAAGGTGAACTGGGTGCTTTACAGGGTCAGCGCTCAGAATTACAGGCTGCAGTTGACGAACTCAGCCAAAGCAAGTCCGCGCTAGAAACCCAGATCCAAGACTTAGGTCAGCATCAAGGTGAACTCGAGCAGCTAAAAAATGAACTCGGAGAATTAGAGGGTCAACGTTCAGGTCTGGAGGCTGCGATTGAAGAACTCAGCCAAAGCAAGTCCGCGTTAGAAAACCAGATCCAAGATTTGGGCCAACAGCAGGAAGATTTGAAAGCTCAACTGACTTCTTTAAGTCAGAGCTCTCAACAGCCTGACATCATCGAAGAATCGAGCAGCCTTTTAGATGTCTTATCAGAGGCAACCGCAGACACTGCTATTGCAGACACTAGTCTGGAAGATCTTTGGAGCAATTCAGACACCACATTAGCCACATCAGAAGCAGATTCTGCATCCCTCAACGAGCTATTAGATGCGGTTGAAGGAGAACATGCCGACGAGTCCAGCGATGTTGATGCTTTTTTCGCATCGGTTGATCGCTCTTCTGTCAATGACATCACCCAAGATGATTCGAGTCTAACCGAACTGTTCGGAGCTGATTCGGAGGAGGAGAAGTTAGAGACTCCTGTCGCATCTGTTCCCATGGACATCACGGAGAGTTTAGAAACCCCTGCGGATTCAGAGGCTTTCGATTTGGCCGATCTGTTCGCGGATGGAAACAGTCAAGAGTCCTAATTGTTAGGCAAGAAAATCTGACTAAAACAGACATTGACACAGCTTTCGTTGTGTCAATGTCTTATAAACAGCTACTGGCGAGCGTTTTCGGTAAGGGCTTAAGTCAGAACCGTCATGAAAAATTAGTCCGTAGGGGCCATCTAACATGAGAACATTAGAGGAAACGTGTTCAGTTCTTTCTGAATGCCTAGTGCAAACGCTGAGATAGTAACTGTTCTTCAAGAGCTGCGATGCGGTTGTAAGCAGCCGTTAATTGAGCCGTTAGTCGCTGAACCTGGGCTTCTGGGGGCATGTCCTGATTCGCAGCAGCACGGGCATTCCTTTCTGCAGACATATCTTCATCTAGTAGAACCCCCTCCATCGATTCAGTGTCGGCACCATAGCCAAAGGAGGATGCATACGACCGCCTAGACGAAGAAGTCGTCATAGTAGACATTTCTGCGGCCACTTGGGCGGGTAATCGCTCGATCGCGAGCTTAAGCAGATCGAGTTGCTGCTGAAGGTCGGTCACTTGCTTTTCTAAGAGTTCCATATCGCGTACTCTTTCCAATCTAAACTCATAGTAGAGACGAATAAAGAGAACGGCCACAATCGACTGGTTTATTTAATTATCGTCGTCAAAGAAATTTATACCTCTTAACGTTCATCTAACTGCACTATCTACAGATAGTGTCTCTTGCCTGTCAAAAGTCCCCAAAGCCCTATTTTTTGGCGATTCCAGGCCACATCAGAGGTATATTATTATTTATTTTTTCTCCGTAAGCATGCCTGCCCTACCAATATTTTTTGAAGACTATTCAAAACGCTGCGGATCGAGAATCGAGATGAATTCTGAAGTCAATCACCCATCGGTGACCGTATTTAGCAACATGAACGGAAAGTTTTTGCATGACAAACCTGCGGCTTTATAGAAGTAGTTAAGTCAGAATCAAATCCTCCATAGACTTTTAACAATGCAGAATGAGAACACCAGAAGAATCTCCTAAAGCGCTTCGCTAATGGGGAAGCGATCCATGAGGCTAACCGCGCGGCGGGCATTATTCTTGAGTTCCGCCGGAAGATGGGGGACGTGGGGCAGCTGACTCAGGACATCTAGTGTCCGACGCAATAACCGTACGAGGTCCCCTTCATCCAAGTTGGTGCCCCCGGTCAACTCCTCCCAACTCATGCCGAGCGCCCATTGCTCTACCAATCCTGAGAGTTTGAGCTCAAGCCAGACGGGCACGTAGACATCGTATTGCCGCTGAGTTTTAAATAATCGCCGCCTCACCCGCCTGAGAGCATAAAGAATGTCTTCCACATCATCGGAGGTTTTAAAGCGAGCAAATGTGCCCGATCGCGGTTTCTCAGAGATGAGCGCTGCCATGCATCCAGCCAACTGGTGAGGGGACAGGTCGTCCATACGGCCAGATTCTAGCGCCAAGGCCAACCACAATTCGTTATCCCCCCGAATTGCCGCCGCAATTTCCCCCAACATATTGGGCTTGTAATCTTTCAGGTGGCTAAATTCGGTCAGCACATCAGCAAACGCTAAAAATTCCAACCAGCGGCGCTGTTGGGAGCGGCCTCCGTCACGCGATCGCTGCTTGAGTCTGCGCTCGAGCTTTTCGCGCTTTTCCTGCAGGCGCAGCAACTTGATGGGCTTAGGGAAGCGATTGACGGGATTCTGCCGCATCTCCTCCTGCACGGCATCAATGCGATCCTGCTGGGTCAGCAGTTCGGGGGCTTCCTCTGACTCGCTGTGTTTTTTGAGGTATTTATAAACCCGCCGTTCCTCCCGCAATTTCGCCTGCAGCTTTTGAAACTCTTTCAGGTGTTCGGGGGTAATGCCCTCTAGCGCATTCTGAATGGCGTCCAATTTCTCCTGCAGTTCCGCCAGGTCCCCTTGGGCGGGGGTAATTTGCAGCGAGAGCAAATACTGGCCAAAGCTGCGCTGGATCAGCTCTTTCGCTTGTTCGAGGGAATGGGTTTGCAGCAGATTCAACACCATTCCGTAGGTGGGGGTGAACTGACTGACGAGCGGATCCGCATCGCAGGTGGCTAAGTATGCCGCTTCCCGCGCCCCTTCAAAGGGGGATTGCACGGTGACCACGTAACCAATGGTGTCTTTGCCCCGGCGACCTGCCCGCCCAGACATTTGCAAAAATTCTGAGGCGGTGAGCAGGCGGTGGCCGGAGTCGGTACGTTTAGATAGCGAAGAGATGACTGTGGTGCGGGCGGGCATATTGATGCCGGCTGCCAGAGTTTCAGTGGCAAACACCAGCTTAACTAGTCCCTGTTGAAATAAGGACTCGATCAACGCTTTCCAGGCGGGCAGAATTCCGGCATGGTGGGCAGCGATGCCGCGATAAAGGGGCTCCAATTGCTTTTGGCGCACGGCTTCGGGGGACTCTTTACAGAAGCGATCGATCTGTTGGGCCAGATTCTGACGCTCTGCTTCGTTCGTCAACAGATCTATATCCCCTATGTTTGAGACGGCGTTATCGCATCCGCGACGGCTAAAGATAAAGTAAATCCCCGGCAACATGTCGCGGCTGCGCAGGTAGCCCACCACAGTGCTGATGTCAGTTCCGTTAGGGCGTTCGTCTCGGCTTTGCAACTTTTGGAGGCGACGGGTTTTGAGGCGAGGGTTGCAGGTCAAGGTGCCATCCCCTTTCTCTGTCAGGAGGGGAAAGAGTCCCTTGTTGTTGGCAAAGCTCATTTGCAGGGGAACGGGCCGATGGTTCGAATCCACTAATGTTGTGGGGCCGTGGACGGAGTTGAGCCAATCGGTGAGCTGACCGCTATTGGCGACTGTGGCAGAAAGCGCCGCCAGCTGAATCGAAGGGGGACAGTAGATGATGGATTCTTCCCAAACGGTGCCCCGCTGTTGGTCGTTCATGTAGTGGCATTCGTCCAGCACCACCGTTTGCACCGCTTCCATAGAAACCCCCACCTCACCGATCGCCGTGCCGTACAGCATGTTGCGGAAAATCTCGGTGGTCATTACCACCACAGGAGCATCGCGGTTAATCGAAATATCTCCGGTGAGGAGGCCAACGTTGGTGACGCCAAATTGCTCGCCAAAATCGCGATATTTCTGGTTGGAAAGAGCCTTGAGGGGCGTGGTGTAAAACACCCGCCGCCCCATCGATAGGGCTCGATAAATGGCATATTCCCCCACCAGCGTTTTACCGGAGCCAGTGGGGGCGCAAACCACCACCGATCGGTTATCGTCTAGGGCGGCAATCGCCTCTTTCTGAAAATCATCCAGTTCGAACGGAAAGAGTTCGCTCGCGTTGGAATATACCGCTGAAGTCACACGTTAGGCCGAAATTGAAAAGAGCTGGTAGCCGATCTGCTGCAGGCTGTATTTCGGCAGAGCTGCAGGTCAAACTACTGCAGGTATTCTATCCAATGGCGTCGGGCCTCTGTAGATCCGTACCAAAAGCGATCGCTGCGGGGAGAATGGTAAGCCCCTTCAATAGTGAGATTGATCGCTCCCTCCAGATGAGCGGAAGGGATGGGGGTAATGCCATCCCCCCAGCAACTGCCGGTGCCCCCCGTGAGTTCGTAACTGGAGTAGGCTAGCCATTGCTCGCCGTTCCAGTTTTGTGGTTGCCACCAAGGGGCTTTATTGCCAAAGGTGGATTTGCCCGCCACACAGACATACGTGATGTCGGAGTGGAATGCACCGGGGTAGGTGGTGTTAACAAACTCCAGGTTGCGGCGGGTCCAGCGCTCTTGGCTGTTATGGGGGGTACCAAGGGCAATTAGGGTAGCTACGTTCTGGGCACCGGCCCAAACGCGATCGCAGTAGGGGGCACTGCCCAGATAGATTCGGGAAATCCAGCCACCTGCAGAATGGCCGATCAGGTTGACTTGAGTGCAGTCAAATTTTTGCAGAACCTCTGCGATCGTGCGGTGCAGGGCCTCAAGGATGGGGGTAACGGGGCGTCCCCCCACCGTGGGCAGCCAACTGCGGGCGGTGAGGGGAACCGTACGGGTGGGATATCCGGACCCCTCCAGATCGCGCTGAAGTTGCAAATATTCTTTCGCTCCTGCAAAGAAACCCGGCAGAATCACCGTGGGCAATGGGGACTGACGGGTTGGATTCGTTTCAGTGGAAGACGAACTGGACAAGGGGGCGTCGGGTGAAGGGGAGTTGGTGGAGGGTGGGCTGGAGGTCATGGCCTAGCGCCTCTCATTTTCGGGGTACCAAAACATCCCTTTAATACCATCTGGGTCAGGGGTAAATCCTAGCCCTTGATAGAACCCCACCACGTCAGGATCTGCAAACAGAGTGATGTTGCTAATGTCCTGGGCTCTTAGATCGTCAATCACCCGCTGCATGAGGGCTTTGCCCAAGCCGCGATTGTGAAATTCTGGGTGCAGCACCACATCCCAAACAGTGGCATTAAAGGTGCAATCGGAGGTAGCACGGGCGAAGCCAATGAGACGACGATAGCTACCCTGCTCTCGCCACATGGTGACGACTAAAAAGCTGTTGTCAATCGCCTTTTTAACTTTACGAATGGGACGGCGAGCCCAGCCCACTGCATCGCAGAGTTCTTCTAGTTCGTAAAGGTCGATTTCGCGGTTATTGCTGAGGGTAATGCGAGGGGCTTCTTCAGCTGCAGCGGTGCCGCTGCCATTGTCTGTTGCCAGCGCCGAGTCGCTGTCAGTGGTGGGAATAAAGAGGCTTTTCCAAAAACTCATTCAAGGCTCGCGCTGGGGTGATGGGCACACCAAGGTGACTGTAACGGCACTGTTACATCAGTTCACTCAGTATAGCGGTTCAATTACCCCAGATTGAGGTCAAGACACTGTTTAAAAGCGATCGCGTCTTTTCAGATACAAATCTTGTGCTGCTGAAGTCTTTTAGGCAGGCAACACTTCAATTAACCCCAGACTTTTGGGGTCAACGGTGCGATCGAAGCGGGTGTAGCGATCGTAGTCTGCAGCTTGCAGCTGAGCCCCGCTCAGATCGGCTCCACGCAAATCCGCACCCATTAGCTCGCTTCCGCGTAAATCGGCATCGCTGAGATTGCAGTCATTTAATAGAGCTCCACTGAGATCGGCCCCCCGCAAATTAGCCTGTTTCAAGCAGGCTTGACTCAAATCTGCCCCCATCAATTCCGACCCTTTCAGGACTGCTCCAGTCAGGTCAATGCCGCCTAGCATAGCCTCGCTGAGGTCTGCCCCCCGCAGATTGATGTTGGGAAACACCCGGTTTCCAGCAGCGTACTGTTCGAATAAAGCAGCCACGATTCTATCCATACTTTGCACCCAAACTTCCAAATCAGTTCTACCAATCTCTTGTGCAGATACCTGCTGGACGTAATGCGACGTTACCTCCAGCCGTTAAGGACAGCTGACGATCGAGTGCGATCGGCTAATGAACATCCCCGCCCCAAGGGGCGAGGTATCACTTCACTCCGCTCACACGCTTCGCGGCTCGACTCCGTTGAATAGCTCTCTTCGAAAGCTGTAACTCGATGCGCCGCAAGTGGACGAGGAATCAGACCTGTCAGAGATTGAAATTAGCGGCGATTAAACCACCATATTTGAACAAATCGCTCGAAAGCATCAGCAAAACTAGGGCTGGCGATCGATAACCCAACGATTATCGTAATCTCTCAGCATGAAGAGGGTTACGCAAGCTGCCAACATTGGCCACGCAGCATAAAACAAAATATTAGCTCCATCGTACGGATTCAAAAATTGTTTGTAGGACGAAAAAGTCGAAACCCCATGCATCACCATCACTAGAGCGTAGCTCCACGTCTTGCGGAACCCTAGCAAGAACGCAACCAAAATCACCAATTGAATCACCCCCAGAACGTAGGAAACAGTCGCACTGAGATTGCCAATAAAGTAGAAATTAGCAAATACAGCAGCTGTATGGGCCGGGTTGAGAAACTTATCAAGGACCCATACAAGAAAGACTGCGAAAACACTCAATCTCAAGAGAAAGAGGACAGTGGGGAGTCTGTTTGCGAGTTTGGTATCCATGATGTCGAATCTCTCGGAAAGGAAGTCCAAGTCAAATTGAGTACCTACTAGAGTTCAGCCAGATACAAACACATATAAGCAACCGTCAGCATTCGTACCCAAGCCAGGATTTTGACGCGTAGCGCTTATATTCTGAGTCTCAAACATGAGAAAGCCATGAGTGTGGCACACATTTCTGAATCTGTCCTCTAGCCCCTACAACAGACTTAGTTGCAGGCAGGAAAAAATCCCCGAGGTTATAGTTGCGCTGAAGGTGTGGGGTAAGCCAGATGGACCGATCGCTTCATCTCAACCCTCTATTTCCCTAGCATCAGTTCAAAGACTTTCTCAGACCTGTGGCCACATTACTGGTACTCATACTTCTACTCATTGCTGCCCTGTGGACCCACTATCAGGTGATACGGGGGGCAGGGTTTCTGCGCCATCGATCGCAAGAACAGCGGGCAGCCTTAGCAAAACTGTCCGATTTCATCTTCATGGCAATGGCAGTGGCAATCGTTCTGGGGAGCTTTATTGGCGGATTCTTCAGGGGAGGGTCGGCCGGTGTGGGCCTCGGTGGATTGTGGCTAGGGGCAATCGCCCTTGTCCTCATACTCCTGCCAGTGCTGCATGACTGGGTAGCCTTTCTCGTGCTCAAGCTGGGAAAAGAGATTGAAGTTGGGGACTTTGTGGAATGCGATCGCATCCAGGGTCACGTGCGATCCCTATCTTTACGCAAAACCGTAATTCGCACGCTAGAGGGCTGTGCGGTAGCCGTTCCCAATCGGTACTTACTGGAGCATCCCCTGCACCACTGGAACTTGGGGGAACAGAACAGCCGCATCGATCTCCCCATTGAGGTGTCAGATAGCCGCGAGCCGAGTCAAGTGAAAGAAATCCTGCTGGACTGCGCTCGTCACATTTCCCATATCGCCCAAGAACCCCCACCGACGGTGATGTTTTTTGGCTGGCGCGATCGCCGCTTGCATTTTCAGTTGCGGGTGTGGATTGGCGATCGAGCCTTGGAAATGGAGACCATCAGCCAACTGAACTACCTGATTGATCGCCGCTTGCGACCAAAATCCCCAGTAGCCAGCAAGTCCGCCCCCACGCCCCAAACACCACCAGCAACACAACAGCCTGACTCCGGTTCCCCAACGCAACAGCAGGCAATGCCCTCCGGCAGTTTAATTACCCCACCACCGCAATCATCCGATGAACCGTCATAAGAGCCATCATCAGTTCCCAGCCCCAAGTGAGGTGACATGAGCATCGATAAAGCCTATTGCCAGCTGATGGCGGCATACAGCCATTGGATGAATCAAAAGCTCTATCGGGTGTGCGCCACCATTCCGGAGGCCGATCGCCGCAAAGACCAGGGGGCGTTTTTCAAATCCGTTCACGACACACTAAACCATATTCTGTTTGGCGATCGTGCTTGGATGGAACGCTTTACGGGCCAGCCCTTTGGGCGACCGATCGGCGAAGAGCTATACGCAGATTTCAACGAGTTGTGGCAGCAGCAGGACCGCACCGATCGAGAGATCTTGGCCTGGTGCGATCGGCTAGAGGATGACTGGCTGCAGCAGCCGTTTACCTACACCAGCAATATCTATGAGGAAACCCGAGTCTTACCCACCTGGGTACTAGTCACCCATATGTTCAACCACCAAACCCACCACCGCGGTCAACTGACCACCTTGATTAAGCAACTGGGATACGAGCCTGGTATCACTGACTTGCCCTGGATGCCTGCTTTGGCTACCTCCGATCGGGGAACACCAAGTCTATTCTCCTGATTTACACCAGTTGCTTGGCCTGAGCAATCCATTGGCTGACATCTGCGATCGAGGGACAGTCTCGGGCATTTCTCAGAGTCGCCACATGCATTCTTCTCACCTGTTGATGTAAGCGGTGGGCAGCACATTCGGCTAGTTGGCGAACAGAGATAATGCCTGAATGGAGAAGGAGACCGCAGTAGATACAGCCCACCGTCGGTACGCGGGCCAAATCGGCCATCGCCATCCAGCGGTTCACCCGCTCCACCTTGTGTTTGAGTTCAGCCGCTAATTTTTGCCGAAGATCGCGACTCGGTCCCAAGCGCAATAAATCTTGCGTCGTCTCAATCCCCGCCTGCTGCAAGCCGCTTATCTCGATCGCTTTCAGGCCGGGTAACTGGGCAATCGGCCAGTAGCTAGGGGAAATGGCAGGCATGATTCAACAACACAGCAAGGACAGGACAGAGCAAGCAGCAGAGCTTGAGTTCGACCCTTCCATACTCTAGTTCAGAGCCATACCGGCTTTGGCGGATGAACCTTGCTGACAAGCAATTGCCGCCCCGTTGTTCCCTCAGCGGGGTACAACCAACATAGGGAACTCGCACAAGTGATATCCGTATGAACCGCGATCTCGTTCGCCAGTGGGCCACGATGGTGGCCATTTGGGCTTCCTTTAGCGCCAATATCTTGGCCAATGTCATTCCCCTCAAGGGCCTCAGCATCGGTGCCATCTCCAATCAGTTTTTTGCGGATGTCCTGATTACTCCGGCCAGCTATGCCTTCTCGGTGTGGGGTGTCATTTTCCTGGGGCTCCTCATCTTTGCCTTTTTTCAGGCGCGCCCCACCCAGCGGGAAAATCCTCAACTGCGACGTATCGGCTGGCTACTGGTGGCTAGCAGCATCGCCCAAATTGGCTGGGTGATTGTATTTCTGATGCGCTGGTTCAGCTTTTCACTCCTATTCATGTTGGCCATTCTCTTCCCGCTGATGGCTACCTACCAGCGCTTGCGGATTGGGAAAGTGACTCCCTCCCCTCAACAGAAGTGGTTAGTGAACCAGCCCATCAGCATTTACCTCTCGTGGTTGGGACTGGCCACCATCTTGAACGTGGCGATCGCCCTCACCTCGTTGGGCTGGTCCGGTGGATTCCCATCCCCCGTTCTCTGGACCACCATCGCCATGGTGTTAGCCGCCATTGTCGCTGCCATCCTAGCGATCGAGCGTCGAGACGTGGCTTATATGGCAGTGTTTGTGTGGGGACTTGTGGCGATCGCCGTGCGCCAGCAAAATGCCTACCCAGAACTATCGATCGCCGCCCTTGTCTTGGTGTCCATTAATGTTGCTGTGCTGGGCATTAGCCTGTGGCGGCAGCGGTCGAACATCCCGCCAGCCTAGCGAGCTTTCGTAAAAGAACGCTTTAGAATGGGCCGCTTACTCAACTTCTCGCAGGCATTCAGGATTGCAAACTGATACTCCTGCAGTAGATCGCCCGTCACCCTTCGACTGAAATCAAGCGCCATCACCTCGCCTAACTCCTGCATGCGTTGGTGGGTTCTGGCTTTGCGATCGCGATAGTCTGCATCGGCAAATCCCATTGTTTCCAACACTAAACAATGTCCCGGCTGTATCAGCGCTCCGCGCCGGTATGGGTAGAGCACAAAATCCGGTCGGTAGGGCTCCCCCGCCTCGGTCATCAGATCGTGAAGGGGCTTGGTAATGGCGATTGCTATCCCCTCCCCATGCAGAGTCTTTTGCACGGTCAGCAGCAACTCAAGCGTTTGTCGTTCCGCATCGCTATCCACCGGTACCAGCAACGACTGGCTAAATACGGGATGCAGATAAGCTTGCCGCAGCACGTAGCGTCCTGGTTGCAGCAGGCTCTCCCCTAAATGGGCCATCGCCCAAAAGGGGCCACTGGGGTGACCGTGGGGCGGGGCAAAACAAATGGGGGGCTCCTCCAACAACAGTGCTGAGGGATGTCCGGAGCAAGTCAGGGTACGTTCCGTCAGATTCACATCGGAGACAATGCCAGAAAAAAATGCCTGCGGTTTGACATTGGGGGGCCAGTTACCCTTTCCCGCCTGCGCTAGAGTTTCTAGCTTGCGACATCCTCTGACAATCGCTTGGGGTTGGGTAGTGAGGTAATGCTTGAGGGGAATGCGATTGATGATAGATCGCTTTGTTTTCAGCAGGCTGTGGAGCTGGCGATGGGCGTAATTGCGATGTTTCCACCAGCCTGGCGCGATCGTCTGCAGGTGGGCCTCCTCCAAGAGCGTAAACAGCATCCGAGCTAGCTTGGGTCGCGCTTGTCTACCAGCCTGATGCCCCCTATTGAGACGGTCTGGAGGAGTAACCTGCATGGCCAGGGTGACAGACTCGGTGTCAGCTACATCGATCGCGAAGCTGGTGTTGGCAGCTAATGGCCGCAGAGCATGGATCTTTTTAGCAGCCTGTCCCCCGTCGGGTTCAAAATTCTGGCTGCCGATATGCAAATCGCGACTATCTGGCTCAATACTCTCCACATCAAAGGCAAAACGTTCTTCTAACCTGCCAGGCGTATGAAAAATACAAGCGGGATGGTGGGGAACGTGGTTGCGAATTCGACGAAAGGAATAGCGGTATCCCCAACTGTCCAGTTGCACCGGACATAACAGCGGTCGCAACTGCCCTTCCACCTGTTGGCATTCACAGGCAATCCACAGTTGCCGCTGGCGCAACGTTTTCAAAACCTGCGCCACCGCCCCATTCAGGGAGCCATAGTGGCGACGGCCAATGGAAATATCGCCATCAGCCAAAATGACACCAGAAAAATCTTCGCCAGCAGAATAATGATTGGCATACCAGCGATCGAGCAAATATTCGTCTTCCTCGACCCGTTCCCCAGACGCTGATTCCCCGACTAAGATTGGTGGTTGGCCGGGCTTGCTTTTACGGACGATTTTCATCGGCAATCGCGGAACCCAGACCGAAAGCAGCAAGACGAATGCTTGCTTGAGCAGGATGGGTATCAGGATCAGCCCGGTCGGATTCCCCTTGAATCATCTCGAGTGGAATCACAATTTCATGCATCAACAGGGCAGATCGTGCTTTGAAAATCAAACTGCAGCGACTATTGCGGCGATCAACCGCTACCCCCAATGGTTGCTTACACCGATCGGGGGGACAGGTGGAGACGTATCGCTGATAAAAATGACGGGCGAGGGCGACCAACTGTTGCGATGGATGGGTCATGTGGTCCTCGAGGTTCTCACGAACGTAGGGACTCCAACACACAGTTACTAATCTACTGCCGAAACTGCAGGCTGGCCCGCACTTCTAAGATCTGCGCCATCGGAGAACTCTCTGACTCTGCATGACTGGTTAAATATGATTCTTGATATTTCATAAAAAAACCGCTTGACTACACGTCAAGCGGGAAAAGGTGTGAGGAGTGAACGGAAACAAAAGTCTCCGCTTCTTTTATGATAGTCGGGCAACATAGCTTTGCGAAGCTTTGCATCGTAAAGATTCAAGGAGTTCATCAATATTTGCAGAATAAGGACTGACCATCGTTGAACGATCTTGAGACGCCAACAGCCGCAGTCTTATCACGTCGGCGATTGACCCAAGCATGGTGGCCTAACCCCCCCTCGGTTCAGACGCCACGATGTAGCACCCCGCAGGGTGGTGGATCGACCTATCAATCCTGAACGAGCGCTGTCCCGAGATGTGACCCACAAGGCTATATTGTGGAAGCGCACCGATACCGCCCCCCAGAGAACGGCGATCGGATGAAGGATTTCGCAATGTTTTTGCTCACCAACGACGATGGCTTTGACGCCCCTGGAATTCAAGCACTGTGGACGGTGATTGCCGGAGACGGAACCATTGTTGCACCCGATCACCAGTGGTCCGGCTGCGGGCATACCGTCACCACCACCCAAGCAGTTGCGGTGCAGGAACGATCCAAGCAGCAATTTTCCACCAGCGGTAGCCCAGCCGACTGCGTCCGCTTGGGGCTCAAGCATCTCTATCCCACAACCCAGGTGGTACTCTCTGGCATTAACGCAGGAGGGAATCTGGGGTCAGATGTGTACATGTCCGGTACGGTAGCAGCAGTCAGGGAAGCTGCCCTACAGGGCATTCCCGGCATTGCCATTTCGCAATACAAAAAAGCGGGCTGCGACATCAATTGGGAACGGGCGGCCAAGATGGCAGCGATGACGATCGCCAACCTGCTGGCCCGCCCGCTGGCTGCGGGGGAATTTTGGAACGTCAACTTACCCCATGTGGAATCGGGCGATCGCGATCCTCAACTGGTGTTTTGCACCCCCTGCCGACAACCCCTACCGATCGACTTTCACGTGGAGGGCAATCTCTATCACTACAGCGGTCGCTACACCGATCGCCAGCGAGATGCAGGAGCAGACACTGAAGTTTGCTTTAGCGGCAACATTTCTGTAACTCAGTTACGCGTGTAGATCCAGTTGACCGCACCTGCGCAATCCCCAGCAATATTGGCCAACCATCACAGACCCAAACCAAGAGACAAGGTAGCAAAAATAAGCCAGACAGATAACCCATGACCCAACGCACCTTCACTCAGTCAGTGGATATCGCTGCCCCACCTGAGACAGTCGATCGCTGTATCGTCAGTCCAGAAACAATGCCTGCATGGCTGAACCCCCTCCTGAAATGCGAGTCTGCAGGGGATTGGTCGGTGGAGGTGGACAGCCAGTTTCGGTTTGCGATTCAAGTACCGCTACTCAACCCAACCCTGGACTGCACTGTCAGGGAGCGTCAGCCAGGGCTGGTGGTATGGTCGTTTGAGGGCTTTTTCAACGGCACCGATCGCTGGGAATGCCTGCCCCAAAATATTCACGGGAAAGGGTCTGGCACCCACCTCGTGAACACTTTTACGTTTGAGATTCCCAATCCCTTCGTGGAGTTTGGCTTTAACTTGGTAGCCGCCAAGCTCACACAACGGGATATGCAAGCGCAACTGCAGCGACTTAAAGCGATCGCCGAACAAGACAGTGCCTCCAAACCCTCAGCTTTCTAGGCAAAAAACCGTGCCAGGTATTCTCCTGCACGGTAATCAACGCAAGGATTCTCTAAAACAGCTGCTACAGAGCTTTAACCGCTAATGTCGCAGAAAGCGGCTCAGCCGAAAAAGGGCAACCCTCACTAGAACGCTCTAGACGAGCCCCAAGCTGGCGCAATTTTCCTTCCAAATCTTCGTAACCGCGATCGAGATGTTTGAGGTTTTGGACAGTCGTAATTCCCTGTGCCGACAATCCCGCAATGACGAGGGCTGCTGCTGCCCTTAGGTCAGTAGAGGCCACCGGAGCCCCTGACAAGGTCGGTACACCGCGCACCAGCGCGACCCCTTTTCTGACGCGAATATCTGCCCCCATGCGGTTCAGTTCAGGGACATGGTTGAGGCGATTTTCAAACACCGTTTCGGCAATAGCACAGTCCCCTTCGCTGAGGGCAGATAGAACCATCATCTGGGCTTGCATATCGGTGGGAAAGCCCGGATAGGGCAAGGTTTCTACGTCCACCGCCCGCTGAAACTGGCCGGGGGAAATTTGCAGGCAATCGGCGGCCACCTCCGTAATCTGCAACCCCATCTCCTCCAGCTTGGCAGTAATGGCAGACAGATGATCGGGAACCACGGGGCCAACGGTGATTGTGGAATTCGTGGCGGCAGCAGCAATCAATAACGTGCCAGCCTCAATGCGATCGGGCATTACCGTATAGTTTGTCCCATGCAGCGGAGTGGGTCCCACAATCGTAATTGTGTTGGTCCCAGCCCCTCGAATATTTGCGCCCATCGCTCGCAGAAAATCTGCAAGATCCACCACCTCTGGCTCTTGGGCTGCATTTTCCAGAACGGTTTCCCCTTCTGCCCCGACAGCTGCCATCATTAGGGTTTCAGTGGCTCCCACACTGGGGTAATCAAAATAGATGCGTGTGCCCACTAATTTTTTGGCGCGAGCGTTGACGATGCCACCATCAATTTGGACAGTAGCCCCTAACTGCTGCAAGCCCCGCACGTGCAAATCCACCGGTCGAGTACCAATGGCACATCCTCCGGGCAAAGGAATTCGAGCCACCCCACGCCTCACTAGCATCGAACCAATGGCAAAGAAGCTAGCCCGTAGTTGACTGACCAGCTCGTAGGGAGCATGGCAGGTCGTTAGTTGCGAGGCGTCCAGCTCCAGAGTGTGGCCGAAATGGGACACCTTCACCCCCATAGACGCCAAAATTTCCCCCATTCGCTGAATATCCACTAGGC
Source organism: Synechococcus sp. (assembly GCA_051439605.1). GTDB lineage: Bacteria > Cyanobacteriota > Cyanobacteriia > Thermostichales > PCC-7336 > PCC-7336. Next base: position 3,249 of record JBFRWN010000081.1, on the reverse strand, counting down.
GGGGAACGTTGTTCAAACGGCACGGTTCTGGAGACAGTAACGCCCCAGCCATCAAAGCCAAGGCAGAATTTTTGGCACCACTGACCACCGCATGACCGGAGAGTTTGTGCCCACCCTCGATATATAGAGCCTGATTCCGAGATCCAGTTGATTGTGTCGGCTCTAGAGAGCCGCCCAAAGACTTGTTAACACCAGAATCATTCAACGACGAGATATTGGATGAAGAGTTTCGTTGACTCAAGCTGACCACCTAATCACACCACACAGGGCTTATCTTAACCATTGCGGTACGCTTTCGCTTGGGAAGAGACACAGTTTTCGAGATTTTCTAAGTACCAATCGTTTATTTTTAGATTTCTAGAAATCCCGAAACATAGTGAAATATTTCCCGTTCAAGCAGAGGCAGAAGAAGGCAGGGAACGATCGCCAGGTGCCTGCTGTTCTGACCAATTGGCAGTCTTGAGCAGGCCATATTCGTAGCCATCCGCTAAAGCTTGATAAGAGGCTTCGATGATGTTGCCAGACACCCCCACAGTGGCCCAGCACCAATCCCCCGTTGCTGGCAAATGCCCGTCACGATGGCTAAACTCCACCAGCACCCGCGTGCGGGCCGACGTCCCGCTGGCACTATCTAAAATTCTCACCTTGTAATCCGCCAAATTAAACCGTTCAATATCGGGATAAAACTCTTGCAAAACCTGTCTCAGGGCTGTGTCTAAAGCGGCAACCGGACCGTTTCCCTCTGCGGCTGCGATACGCTGCTGATCCCCCACGGACACCTTGACAGTAGCAATGGAGTTAATCGTGGTTTCTGGATAGTTCAACGCAGTCTGGCTAGCTCGTGGCTGGGTGGAACAATGGACGTGGAAATCGAGTAGCTCGAACGGTTTTGGCCGCAGTCCCAAATGCGATCGCACGAGCAGCTCAAAGCTGGCCTCTGCCCCCTCAAATTGATAGCCGTCACATTCCAATTGCTTGAGATTCTGTAGAATGAGGCGCACCTTCGGATCGGCTTTATCCAGATCGATACCAAAGCGACTCACTTTTGCCAGTACGTTACTTAATCCCGCCTGTTCGGAAATGACAATTTTGCGCTGATTGCCCACCAATTCCGGCTGAATATGTTCGTAAGTCAGGGGATTTTTTTGGACGGCACTGACGTGAATTCCCCCCTTGTGGGCAAAGGCCGATCGCCCCACAAACGGAGCCCGATCCATCGGCGTTTGATTGGCAATTTCACCCACCGTGCGCGATGTTTCCGTCAGCCAACTCAAGCGATCGGCAGGCAGACAGGTATACCCCAACTTGAGTTGTAGGTTGGGAATCAAGCTACAGAGATTGGCATTGCCACACCGTTCGCCATACCCATTGATGGTGCCTTGCACCATGGTTGCCCCCGCCTGCACAGCTGCGATCGCATTGGCCACCGCTGTCTCAGAATCGTTGTGGGTGTGGATGCCCAGCTTGGCTTCCCCAAAATGATGCAGTTCGTGGCCCACCTCCACCGTAATTTGATGAATATCGTGGGGCAGCATCCCCCCATTGGTGTCGCATAACACCAGCCACTCCGCTCCCGCTTGCGCAGCCGCCTTCAAGGTTTCTAGTGCATAATCCGCATTTTGCCGGTAAGCGTCAAACCAATGCTCTGCATCGTAAATCACCCGCCGCTGATGCAATCGCAAATACCCAACGCTATCGCGAATCATGGCTAAGTTTTCCGCCAGGGAGGTGCCCAAACTCTCGGTGACGTGCAAATCCCAAGACTTGCCAAATACCGTCACGTAGCGGGTACCAGCAGCCAAGATCGGCTGGTACATCGGCTCGTCTGCCGCCGAGCGCCCCGGTCGTCGGGTGGAACAAAAAGCTACCACCTCCGCCTGCTGCAGGGGTTCTTCTTTGAGCTGCCAGAAAAATTGCACATCTTTGGGATTCGCGCCGGGCCACCCCCCTTCGATAAACGGAACCCCTAAAGTATCGAGCTGTTTCGCAATCCGCACTTTATCCTGTACGGATAAAGACAAACCCTCCTGTTGAGCACCATCCCGCAGGGTGGTGTCGTAAATGGCGATTGCGTCGGACATCAGCGTTTAATGTTACATGCAGCTGGACTTCACATACAATAGGCGGCTTTTTCAGTTTCGACACGATTTGGCAAACGGCGATCGCACAACTTAGGGTTTCCTTACAATGGATCGCCTTACGTTCTTCGATCCAGCCCCCTGGCATGACAGCAACTACCGTCATCAAGACCAACCCATTCCTGAAACTTCAACTCCAACCAATCGCAGACTCAAGAAAACGGACTTGAATAGTGGGACAACCTCCTTGAACAAAGTCGCCCCAAAGGAAAGCCTCGGGACGACAGGTTCGAACAAATTGAAATGATGATGGTACGTTAGGTCAAACAGCCAAGAACTCAACTAGCGAATGGGTTAACTAGCTGATAACTTCCAGTTCACTTTCTGCAAAGTTATTGGTGTTAATACCCGAGTAGTTAACTTTCTCAAAGCGAACAATAACGGGGTATTTGATGCCAGATTTATCAATGGAAGTGACTGTACCAACGTCCTGAAACCAATAGGACTCTTTTCTTAGAACGCGCACTTTATCTTTACGTGCAACCATAAGTCGATTTCCTTATCCGTTATGTAATGAGATGTATCGGTCAACACGACGGCCCAGATAGCCCGTGCATTTTCCTCACAATAGTAGAATCCTTCAGTTCTGTCCCTGAAGTTTTGTAAATGAGGGTGATAGATGGATTGAGCTCCTGCAACGTTTGGTTTCCCAGCACGACTCCTACTTTCCAGCTTTGCTTTTTTTCTGCTCATCGTATGTGAATTGCACCCGTGGTTCGACACCAGTTAGATGACGGTTGAGGGTGGAAGAAGAACTTATCTACCAGTTCAGCTCGCCACCAATGGTGTTAGGGTAGTAGGTGACCTGGGTCCGTGCAGCTCGGACGCCCAAACCGTGTCAGAGGTGGAAGCCAGCAGCACTACGGGATGCTTCGCGCAGGCGCGTCAACCCAGGTCACCCAAAAGATTCCATCTGTCGTCGAGGCCAATTTCCTTCGACATACTCGACAAATTTTATTAATTGGATGGTTCTCCTCGCTTTACTTTGACGCGCAGATAATGCCGGCAAGTGGCTCCTGCAATTGATTTCAGGAGCCACTTGTGTGAGGACGTTCACATCAGCTCAGTTTTCCCAAACAAAGCTCGAGCGATCGCAGCTCGCACTGGCAGC
>JBFRWN010000080.1:0-7500 GCA_051439605.1 Synechococcus sp. | reverse complement strand
CAGTTTCTTCGGGCACTGGGCCAGTTGGTTTCGCTTTCAGCACGAGTCATTCCTCCTGCCGGGTCTCTGTGGCAAACCTAACCCTTATCGCCTCTCAGACGTCTCCATAGACTTCGCCAACAGTATCAGTTACTCAAGTGACTCTAACAGTACCCACCCAGGAACGATCGAAAGCGCTTGAGAATACCGTGTCATCTGGCCTGTTTACTCTAAAGCAGGGACAGACCTATCGGGCTGACATCTGCTTTGACAACTACCATCAAGGAAAATCGAAAAACTTCAGGCCGCATCTTCCGTTGGTCTTTCACTGGTAAATAGGTGTGTTATCCAGCCAGTAAAGAGTGGTTGAGATTGTGCCGAGGGGCTAGAGTAACCAGGTTTGCTTGGAGAAGTCTTCGCCATCTTGCGTGGGGTTGACGGTAGGGGCAACGGGTCGACGACCGTAGGCAGCATTCTGTCCACCAGGGGCAGCCTTAGCCACTAGCCCCGGGCGGGCAGCAGGAACGCGCTGAGTTAAGGATTGGCCGCTGCTGGGCTTGCTGCTAGCTTTGGCCGCTGCCAGCTCTTTTCTCAAATCGGCATTTTCTTCTTCTAGCTGGGCAATCGCCTTTTGAGCTTTGTCCAGTTCCACTTTCAAATCATTGGCTTTATCGAGGTAGCCACGCAATTCCTCGACATATCCCTCTTTGTCATTCAGCTGTGCCTGCAAGTTTTCCACTTCCGTTTGGGACTCAGCTAGTCCAGCTTTTAATTCCCGCACCATTTCCTGCAAATCTGCTTTGGTAGGGGCTCGGCGGGTGGTCCTACCGTTAGTACTTGTAGTCGACATAGATTCAGATTCAACCTCTTGGATGGGTTTGGATGCTGTGGGTTCGGACTTTGGAGAAGAATCATCTATGTTTTCAGACTCCTCTTTGAGTAGATCCGACAGTTTTCGTTTCGTCATCAGTCCCTCCAATCCCGCTGTAGCTCTTCGGCAACGCGGCGGTAATCTGCCTGGGCTTCTCGAGCCTGCTTGCCCTTCCACTGGAGGATACTCATACCTTCTAATGCTGCCCGTTCGTGTGCTTTATAAGCACGTACGAAAGCATGAAAAGCTGGAATCCCTAGATCGAGAAGGGTATTTTGAGCCTCCATCGTCTCTCTTAAGCTGCGAGGATCGACGCGGGTCAACAAGACGCGGTAGCTCACATTTGCAGGTTTCACCACCGTACGCACGGTTTCAATTAACGCCGCCAGATCTAAAGGAGCGGGGGGCGTCGGTAACACTAGGTAATCAGCAATGGCGATTGCTGCAGCTAGTGCATTAGAAGCCAATGCGGGGGGAGTATCCACCACCACAACTCCATAATCGCCGATTTGGGGCACGCGATCTAGTTGCAGGGGGTCCTCGACGGATGCGACGTCAAATCCTAACCCGCCTTCGTTCCGCTTGGCCCACCAAGAAGCAGAGGCTTGCGGATCGGCATCCAGCAGCATCACCCGATGGTTCTGTGCCGCCAAGGCGGCACACAGATTAATGGATGTAGTGGTTTTCGCCACCCCCCCTTTGCCGTTAGCCACAGTAATAATTTTTTGCTGCTGGACGAGCGGGCGGTTTCGCTCGGACTGTTTTGTTCCGGATGGTTTGCTTTTAGAATTTTTCGTACTAGATGGTGCTGTTTTAGAGTTTTGTTTGACAGACCCTGTAGGTGTGGGCAAGGTTGGCTCCTCAATCGTGGGATGGGGTGACAATCTTCAAGAAATAAGGCTTGCAAAATCAAAAAAATGCATGTCTAGCGGTCATTCGAGCGATCCTTAGCGGAGGGATCTACCCAAAATGCTACTCGCACTCGGCGGGGTCGACCAATAATCATCGCAGCAGAGGGGTGTTCAGCAGACCATCTCCTACAATTGGCCTCAGTTGAGTGTTTTCCATCGCAGGAGCCCCCATGATTGTTTTGGGTTCACTTGACCCTGTCACGACAGGGTTTGCATTGGACTCTATGGTATCTGTGGCGCTGATTTCCATGGCGTCAACCGTTATGGCCTTTGCCTCACCAGGCCCTATTCTGTTGCGGTTGGGACCGCTGGCCATTCGCTGGTACGGCTTGCTGATTGCTTCAGCAGTTATTTTGGGGCTGTGGCTGGCGGGATTCCTGGCCAAACGACGGGACATCAATCCCGATTTAATGGGGGATTTGGTGGTGTGGCTGATTATGGGAGCTATCCCGATGGCCCGGCTGTATTACGTGGCCTTTCGGTGGGAGTTTTACCGCAACAATCCTCAGGAAATCCTCGCCATTTGGCACGGGGGGATCGCCATCCACGGAGCTATTATCGGGGGAACGATCGCCACCTTAATCTTTGCTCGCATTAACCAACTCCCTTTTTGGAAGCTGGCTGACATTCTGGCCCCCTGTCTGATCGGGGGACAGGCGATCGGACGCTGGGGCAATTTCTTCAATTCGGAAGCCTTTGGAGTCCCCACGGACTTGCCCTGGAAGCTGTATATCCCCCCTGCCAATCGCCCCATCGAGCTACGCTCTTTTGACACCTTTCACCCCACGTTTCTGTACGAGTCTTTATGGAATGTGGGAGTACTGGTTATCCTGCTGACTATCTTCTTCCGCTATCCCAAAGCCAAACCCGGCACGTTGATTTGCGTTTACGCGATCGCCTACAGCTTGGGCCGCCTGTGGATTGAGGGGTTGCGCATCGATAGCTTGTACTTGGGGCCGTTGCGGATTGCTCAAGTCATCAGTTTGTTACTCATGGGTCTAGGCACACTGGGATTGGGCTGGCTTTATGTGGCCGGTAAGTCCTTACCAGATATCAATCCCGATCGAAAGGCTGGACCTCAAGCTGATTAAATCCTGCTCCGGGCTGATGTATTTTCTCTATCTCCCCGTCGACACCACAATCATTACTTGAATGCCACTATCTGTGGTTCCGTCTCGCATCCTCGACCCCTCGCCAATGGGGTCGAGTTTTTTTGATTGCTAGCAAGCTTCAAGACTGGGGTCATCTCAGTGAGGGCAGACAGACCTCTGTCTAATCTGAATTCTGGGTCGCTGAGATGTCCTCAGCGACCGGACGGACGCCATACATCCGAAAGGACTAATCATCTGGACAAAATTCCTCTCAAACACCACATATAAAGCTAATTAAGCTAATTTTGTCGCATAAACCACATATGTAGCGTGCCAATCTGCCGAATTGAGGGTAGGACTGATTACGAGATCCTGTTGCGATCGCTATTAACCGTAGTCGACGTAGCTAATAACATCAGGAGTCAGTGTGTTGAGTTTCATTCCCTCCCCTTCCACAAATCCTACCTCCCAGAAGGTTTCAGTGCGGGCAAGCGGTTCCTTGCCTGCATCTCCCTCCTTCTGCTTTCAAGCGCGGCTCATCCAGCGCGGCCTGTCCGGCGTCGCTGGGGCGGCACTAGCCGTCACGCTATCAGTAGTGGCAATGCCCCGTGCATCCGCCAGCCAAAGCTTTACGAGTCGGAGAAACACTCCGGTGCCCATTTATGTGGTGCAATCCGGCGACACGGTGGAATCCATTGCCAGTCGGTATAATCTATCAGTTTCCTCGCTGCAGGCGGCTAATGGCGAACAGCCACTCCCAGCCCTATCTGCAGGAGATGAGATCAACCTTCCGTGGGTTCCCAGCGTACTCGTGCATCCCGACTTTGCTACGGGGTCCGATCGGGGGATGCGCATGGCCGCCCTACAGATGCTGCCCCCTGACTTTGAAGCCAGTTTTATGTGGCCGGTCAACGGTTCGATCAGCTCTCGGTACGGTTGGCGATGGGGGAGAATGCATCGCGGCATCGATATACAGGGGCCAGTCGGGACTCCGGTTGTCTCTGCTATGGATGGCACGGTTACCTTTGCCGGTTGGGATCGAGGGGGATACGGCTATCGCGTGGATGTGGTTCACCCCAATGGATATATGACCCGCTATGCCCACGGTCAAGAAATTCTGGTCAGCGAAGGCGATCGCGTGGAACAGGGACAGAAGCTTATGACCCGGGGCAGCACCGGTCGAAGCACCGGGCCACACTTGCATTTTGAAATTCGCCGCAATGGCATGGCGATCAATCCAGAATCGATATTGACCGGCGCAGGCCCAGTCGCCAACGAATCACTGGATACTGGCAGCATTGGTGGCGCGATCGCCCCTTAAGCCATTGCCAATTGGTTACCCACTCCAGGCTTGTATGCAATAGTCCTTTTACCGCCAACAGCCGATCTCCCAGTCGGGATGCAGTATGCTGAAGCCCAGATTGCTGAGTTTTCTTTGCGAATCTTCGAAGTCTCGCGCATACCGTCAAGGTGTAACTATCTCTATCTAGCGCTGTGGCATAAATCCCAGAGCAAGTGAGGGAGGCACACCTATTCATCCCCTTATCTAGATCGACGGCAAATGGATAGTCCACAACAACTGAATGTCGGAGTGGTGGGCGTTTCTGAATTCAGTAGTCTGCAACTGGTGCAACTGCTGCTGCGCTGCCCTAACCTTCATCTCGCTTCCATTGCCGATAGCACCCATGCGGGAACTTTGTTTTCTCAGCTCTATCCCCGGTTTTGGAATACCCTCGATCGACGCATCGATGCCGTAGATGCAGATGCTCTGGCGTCAACCTGCGAAGTCGTGTTTTTAGCTTTGCCGGATCGAGAGGCTGCTGCACTTGTCCCCGACCTATTGGCTAGGGGCTGCAAAGCCATCGATCTCTCGGGATGTTACCGCCTGCACAACGTTGAGGACTACCGCAGGTGGTACGGCACAGAGTTGCCGGAGGGGGAGGAATGGCCCTCTCAGCTGCACTGCGACACCCTCGATAAAGCGGTATACGGGCTACCAGAAATTTATCGATCGCAGATTGAGTCGGCTCGCTTGGTGGCGGTACCGGGATGCCACGCTACGGCTAGCGTTTTGGCGATCGCTCCTCTCCTGCGACAGGGGTTCATCGATCCAGATCGCATTTCTATCGATGCCAAAGCGGGGATGTCTGCCACCGATCGGTTTATGGCTGATGCAGGTGAACCCTGGGTAGCGATTGAGAATACCCTGCGTGTGGATAGCATTCTGCAGCATCGCCAAATCCCGGAAATCGAACAGGTATGCAGCGAGCTAGCGGGGCAAACCGTGATTGTGCAGTTCACCTCCTACGTGGTGCCCACCGTGAGGGGATTGCTGACCACCGTCTATGCCACTCTGCGGGATCCTGGCTTGGTCAATGACGATCTGCTCACCATTTACAACGCCTTTTATAGACAATCCCCTTGGGTACAAATTCTCCCTAGCGGTACCTTTCCCCAAACAAAATGGACAGCGGGGACGAATCGCTGCTCCATTGGTCTGACCCTGGATAGCCGTACCTATCAATTGGTGGTGGTGTGTGCGATCGATAATTCTATTAAGGGGGGAGCGGGGCAGGCGATCCAGTGCCTGAACATCATGCAGGGCTGGCCGGAAACATTGGGGTTACCCCAATCCAGTCTGTATCTATAGATCCCGCCCGCAACCGATTCCGCCCGTGACTCGGTCTAGTTCACCTTCGTCCGCCCAACCACTGAACCGACAGAGTCAGTAGGGTGGAAAGAGCTAGGCCAGAGGAAAAGCAGTATGAAACCATTGGCAAGCACGAACACCTCAGGCTCAAATACCCCAGGCTTCAACTCCCCAGGCACGAATACCCTATCGTCTGCACTTAAGGAATGGCATGTGGCCGTTCAGGCACTGGAAGCTGGGGAAACCATCCTGCTGTTGCGCAAAGGGGGAATCCGCGAGGAGGGGGGGAAATTCAGCGTCAGTCGCCATCGCATCCTGCTCTATCCCGCCTACGAGCATCAAAAGCCACACTTGCTGAAACCTGCCTATGCCAACTCCGTCCAGACGGTGGAACCGGCCTGGCATCCTGTCACTGTGACCCTGAGCGCCTGGGCCGATATCGATCCCATCTTGGAGCTCTCGCAGCCCGAGAGCCTGAAGAGGCTGCTGCCTTTCCACATTTGGAACGAGCAATTCGCCACAGATCGTTTACGCTGGAAGCCCCGCCAGCCCCTATACCTGCTACTGCTACGCACCCACAGACTCCCTAGCCCTGTCTCGATCCCCTACCGGCAAGAGTATGGAGGCTGCCGTTCCTGGATTGACCTCGCGCAGGAGATTTCCCTCGATGGCAGTATGCCAGTATTGGATGACGACAGCTACCAAGCACTCGTACAAACGATTCGAGCGGCGATCGCACCAACATCTTCCTGAAATGAAGCAGTCCCCTAACAACATCGTTCCCCCCCTTGGCCTGTTCAATGGCGATCTCTACGCCACAGTTTCCTCCGCAACCCTGTATCGCATTGTTCTAATCCCCATAGGTGGATCGGGTAGACTCAATGTACACAGATCTTTACAGCATCCCTTCTTAATATGTCCTCCTCCCTAGCCGTGCGCGAGCTACCGCTTTTTCCCTTGCCTGGGGTTGTTTTATTCCCCACTCGACCTCTCCCCCTCCACATTTTCGAACCGCGCTATCGGATGATGATTAACACGGTGATGGAAACCGATCGCCAGTTTGGTGTGCTGCTGTGGGACGGAGACAATGAGGCAGCGGCCAATATTGGGTGCTGTGCAGAAGTTATTCGAGCAGAAAAATTACCGGACGAGCGCTTCAATGTGATCACCGTCGGTACCCGGCGTTTTCGGGTCCTGGAATACACCCGTGAAAAACCGTTTCGCGTCGGCCTGGTGGAATGGATCGAGGATGAGCCCACCGAACAACCGTTGGCAGGGTTGGTCACCGACGTACAAAACCTGCTCAGCGATGTGGTGTACCTCTCCTCCAAACTGACCGATAAAGACATCGAATTGCCTGAGGATCTGCCCAACGATCCAGCAGAGCTTTCCTTTTGGATTGGTGGGAATTTACAGGGGGCGGTTGACGAACAACAGTCGTTGCTGGAGATGGTAGACACCGAGAAGCGACTGCGGCGGGAAGCGGAAATCCTAGACACCACCTGCAAGCACTTTGCCGCACGCACCGTGCTAAAAGACACGTTTGGCTCTGAGGAAGAGAAGGATGCAGGACAGCCGGACTAGTGATTGTATTGCTTGGCTGCCAGGCTCGGGCTTACCCCAGTGATGGGAGTAAACTGCGAGCGAGCTTGTTCTGGAATCCCCATCGACCCAATGCCCCCAGAAGAGTAAAACCCCAAAAAAGCGTCTGACGCATAGAGGACAGACGCAATAGTTGTATCGGGCTTATGCATTGATGCATAGAGCTTACTTACTAGTATGACCTGCCTCAAGGAGGTTGACTGTATGCTGAGTCTTCTCTTGAATCGCGATCTCCCGCATCTCAAAAAAGCTGGCTTCGGAAGTGTCTGTTAACTGACATTTTGCACCTGCCTCAGGAGGTACCTCGAAAGGAGAGGTCAAAGGAATGAAGAGAGTCTTGACGCTCCTCCAAGCGGAGTATGCGTTGGTAATGCCAATCCAGCATCAGGCGAGTAA
>JBFRWN010000079.1:0-9585 GCA_051439605.1 Synechococcus sp. | reverse complement strand
TTGACCTGGCAGATTCAGCGGATGCAATGTTGGATGCAGTTGAGGCCCTAGCTGATATTCGTTCTCCAGAAGCCATACCAACCTTGATCGAAGTGCTGGGATATAACAATCCAGGTGCAGCCGTTGCAGCCGTTGATGGCTTGGTGCAAATTGGCGAGCCAGCGGTTGTGCCGCTGTTGGAATTGATGGATGGGTACAACTACACTGCTCGCTCTTGGGCTATTCGGGCCTTAGCGGGTATTGGTGACCCTCGAGGTCTACAAATTCTGCAAGATGCAGCCCTGACGGATTTTTCATTTAGTGTCCGTAGAGCAGCAGCCAAAGGTCTGGGATTTGTTCGCTGGGATCTTCTCAGTCAGGAAGAAATAGACAAGGCACAGGGTCAAGCTTTATCCGCTTTGATAGAAAAAGTGCAGGATGAAGAGTGGATCGTTCGCTATGCCTCTGTTGTTGGACTACAGCAATTAGCGCATGCGATCCTAGAACGCTTTCAAAACCCAGATAGTGTCAAATATCTACAACAGATCGACAGCTGTTTTGGGCAAAGACTGCTTGCAGAGGAGCAATTGGTCGTTCGGGCTCGGATTCGGCACGCCCAAAAAGAGCTGTCACTGAATCAAGATAGCTAGCAGCGAATGGTTTTGAACGAGCTCTTCGACGCTGGGCTAGTCTCATTTTGCTAGATTCTCTCTTTCTCCATCATTATTTGTCAGTTGCACTTCAATCTTTATGAGCGATCGCCCCTCTCACAACTTGTTAGAACTCACCCGATGCCTGGCGGGTCATTTTAATAACTTCGATCAAGCGATCGACAAGCCGGTGTATTACGCCAATATCCACGTCCAGCATTGTCCACTGCCTTGGTCGGTATTTAATGGACCTGGCCTTTATCTCGAACAGTACTACGACATTTATCCAGAACATCCATATCGACAGGGCGCCTATCGCATCTACGAAACTGAGGAAGGGTTGTGGATGCAGAACTACCTCTTGAAGAACCCCAGTCGATATATTGCTGCCTACAACGACCCGGCCCAGGTAGAGAAGATGCTGTCCGATGACTTTATGGAGCTTTCGGGTTGCTTGAGCCGGGTCACTCCTAAAGAAGTGGGTTTCTCAGGTGCCAGCGTTCCCACAAAAGACTGCCAGGTGGAACGAGATGGACGACTAACCTATCTATCTGTTGAATTCACCATCACGCGAGAGTTCTTCCACAGTTGGGATCGGGGTCTGGATGTAAACACTGACGAGCAAGTTTGGGGGGCGATTTTGGGCTCGTTTGAATTCAAAAAAGTAGAGGATTACTCTGACCGTGTACTTCCTTCGGTTAATTTGCCATCGAATCCCTAATTCGAACTCCCTGATACAAGTAAGCGTTCAATACTTGTCGAGCATCGGTTACGAGACTTCCTAATAGAATGATTAAATTCCCCTTCCCCTGTCAGCGATCGAGTTAAAAATAACTCTAGCGATGAGGGTGGTAAGGCAACTCGTGAGCGATTGGGAATGGATTGACTTGATGCCTCAGGTCAGCGACTGGCTAGCCGAACTACCGGCATGGGAAATGGAACGAATGACCGCTGAATTAATGCACCTAACGCCTGCTGAACGAAAACGCCGCTTGATAGCTAAATTTCGCTTGGCGTGCTGGTCTAACCACGTCCGAAAGCAGTCCTCTTAGGGCTGTATCTTGCTGCAGTTTCTCTTAGCAGGTGCTCAAGCTGGACTCTTTGCTCGCTCAGAGGCTGACTGATATGCCAACAACAATGGGTTACGCTATCTAAGCAATAGAAGTGTGACAGTCAGGTCTTAACGTGTCGGACATTGCAGGCAACATTGCCAAGATTCTTGCCCAAAAACCCGATTCCGTTGAACTCATCGCTATCAGTAAAGGCATGCCTGCCGAGGCCGTTCGCCAAGCCTATTCAGCAGGAGTGAGACATTTTGGCGAGAACCGCATTCAGGAAGCGGAAGCCAAAATCGCACAGCTATCTGACTTGAGCGATTGTCTATGGCACGAAATCGGTCACCTGCAAACCAACAAAGTTCGTAAAGCCCTGCAACTCTTCAACTACATAGATAGCCTAGATTCGCTGAAGCTGGCCCGCAGAATCGATCGCATCGCCAGCGAACTAGACCAAACAGCAGTCGTTTGCCTGCAGGTCAAACTGGCCCCCGATCCCACTAAATACGGCTGGAGTCCCAAAGAACTAGAAGATGCGATCCCCGAACTGCTGCAACTGCGTCGCCTTCGATTTCGAGGTCTAATGACCATCCTCCCGCAGGGGGATAGCCCGGAGCAAAACCTCGAACTATTCAAGAGCCTCAAACGATTGCAAGACAAATTTCGCATGCAGTTTCCCCCTTCATCATTGACCTGTCTTTCCATGGGAATGTCTGATGACTATCCCATGGCTATTCAAGCAGGAGCAACGGAAGTTAGACTTGGCAGAGCCATTTTCAAATAGAGGCTCCTCAAAAGTGCAACTACCTACCATCTAGAACTTAAGAAATCCCAAAGAGATACGATCTAAATATTTGTAAACTTTGTCTGGCGATCCCGAAAAGAATCAGTGTGTTAATTTTTACCGAAATCTACAGGTGGTGTCACAAGATGAAAATTGAGCTGCGATCCCAGCTCCTGGCACTACAGGTGGCGGGTGTCAAAAAGGCCAAAAACGGAAAATATGGTAAAGTTGAGTGAAGAAGATTAACTTTGCCTGTTGATTTGCCCTTCTAGATACTTTTGGAAAATCGACAGGTAAGTGCCCATAATTTAGTTCGTTGAGGTAATGTTTGTTGTGATCGGATAACTCGATTGCTCAATAGCGTATTCAGCATCATATGTTTTGCGCCGCTATGTGATTTATCGCTGACACCAACAACCGAGTTGCCGGGCTTAATCATCGGGGAGAATGGAATTTTATGGCTACACTATTCGGCAAGCTGAAAGAAGCGATGGGGTTCACTGACCCTGCAGATCGCTTCGATGGTGATTACACCGAGTTCGACGGACAGGATTATCGTGACCTGTACGAACGGGAGCAACCCATCAGTCACGGATACAGTACATCCAGTGATTACGGAAGCAGTGGAAGTCATCCCGACTACTCCACTCTTCGTCGTCATGTCAGCGATCCCCAAGAGCCTATCCCATCCATTGATTGGGCCAGCAAATCCCGTTCCACTCGTACAACTCGCGACCGTTCTTCTGGAGGATCCCAATCCATGTCTGCAGGCAAAGTCATCGGTTTGCCCGGCGTCCAACAAGCCGGTAGTGAAGTCATTGTTGTTGAGCCACGTGCATTTGATGAAATGGCTGAAGTCATTCAAAGTTTGCGCGATCGCAAGACTGTTGTTATCAACTTGAACCTGATGGACCCGTTAGACGCCCAAAGGTCGGTTGATTTTGTGGCAGGAGGAACTTACGCTATTGACGGCCATCAGGAACGCATTGGCGAGAATATTTTTCTATTCACCCCCAACTGCGTTTCGGTAACCACCCCTGGAAGTGTTTCTCAGCCAGCAGAACCGATAGCGCCTGAAACCAAGGTGCCCAATGCTCCAGTTGAAGAACCCTCCCATGCTTGGCCGGTTGCTGCAAACGGCTAGTTCTGTGATTGACTCGCGATTGGCGTGACTAACTCTACTGATAATGCTACTCCCCTCAAGCTCGCAGCCATTGGGGGAGGTGCTATGGGTTCCGCCCTATTGCGAGGCATATTACACGCTCAACTGCATACTCCCCAATCGGTTGGGGTCAGCGAACCCGACCGTGCACGTGGATACGCATTAGCAGACGAGTTAGACATTCATTTTCTTCCTGACAACACCGTCGCGGCTCAGGCTGAGACGGTGTTATTGGCGATCAAACCTCAAATTTTTCAATCCGTTGCCCAACAACTTCAGCCCCAGTTAAAGGCTCGACTCATTGTTTCAATCTTGGCTGGCACCTCCATTGCACAATTGGAAGCAGCATTTCCTGGCGTAGCAGTGGTTCGAGTCATGCCCAACACACCTGCTTTAGTGGGTGAGGGGATGACTGCCCTCAGTTTTGGGCGTTTGGTCACAGAAGAACAAAAAGATGAAGCTCGTAAACTATTTGAATCGGTAGGACGCGTTATCTCGGTTCCAGAGAGCCATATGGATGCTATTACTGCGTTATCCGGTTCTGGACCCGGTTACATGGCTGTGATCGTTGAGGCGTTATCGGATGCTGGGGTAAAGGCGGGTCTGCCTCGAACGATTGCAACTGAGCTTGCAGTCCAAACCATGCTAGGCTCCGCCAAGCTTCTACAGCAAGAACAATTGCACCCTGCAGAGTTAAAAGATCGCGTCACCAGTCCTGGGGGAACAACCATCGCTGGCATTGCAGAACTCGAACGCCACGGATTGCGATCGGCCATGATTGAGGCGGTGCATGCTGCGAAAGCACGCTCTGAAGCATTGCGAACTAATTAACTTCCACTGTTCGCCCTAACTAAGGTACATTGGCAAGCTAGAAGCTGCCAGGGTAGAGCGACCAGTTTGCCGTAAAAATGCTCATTCACCGATAACACCTTCGAGCCTAACGACTAGGGAGTCCAATTTAAATAGCTTCAGTTGTATAACGGCCATCAAGTCGCTTCGGACATTTCTATTAGCCAGAGCCTTGACTAGGCATAGATCCTTGTGTCCTACCTGAAATGGCCTCAGCTATACGGCCATTTCACGGGCACAGCGGGCCGATTTTGTATGGAATAGTGTAAAAGGGATAGTTGGAGCCGTACTAGTGGACCTACCTGATTTTCAGATTTGCGACAATGACATTTCCCCAGAAGTCTTGGAGGCTTATCTAAAGGAACCGTCCCTAGCGGTGGATACTGAGGCAATGGGGTTAGTTCCCCAGAGAGATCGCCTCTGTACGGTTCAGTTATGCGATGCTGATAATCACATTGTCGTGCTGCGTTTGGAGCGGGGGGTCAAAGCTGCCCCAAATCTCAAGCAATTGATGGAAGCAGACTCTGTAGAAAAGCTCTTTCACTACGCTCGTTTTGATGTGATGATGCTCAAGCACCAATTAGGCATCGAGACCGATCCGATTTTTTGCACGAAAGTGGCCAGCAAATTGGCACGCACCTACACCGATCGCCATGGGTTAAAAGACCTCATCAGAGAGCTATGCGGAATCGAGTTAGATAAAACCTCACAATGTTCTGACTGGGGGGCCGTCCATCAGCTTACTGACGACCAGCTCAAATATGCTGCAAACGATGTTCGCTTCCTCATTCCGGCCCGAGATCGCCTTGTCCAAATTTTGAAACGAGAAGAGCGCTGGGAGCTGGCCCAAAAATGTTTCGAGCACATTTCCACCCGCGTTGAACTGGACATCCTAGGATACGGAAATATCTTCAACCATCACTAGCAAGGTAATGCCCAGTCAATCAATTTTCTTGTAAGAACATCCTCGGGGTGAAGCCCTATAGGTTCAAATGGACCGGGGTGCGATTTTGGCGCACAGTGTAGTCAGCAGGCATCAACAGCGATTGACCTGTCATCTCAGCGGGTTGTGCGATATTCAAAATCTCTAAAATTGTCGGCGCTACATCAGCAAGACTGCCGTTCTCTCGCAAGTGGACATCGTTACCGCGTCCCTCTATTTTGCGACCTTCACCTTCCACCAACATCAGTGGAACGGGATTAGTCGTATGGGCGGTCCAAGGACGGCCACCATTGTCCCACATTAGCTCCGCGTTACCGTGGTCAGCCAAAATTAGTGCCGTCCCACCCACTGTGATCGTTGCTGACAGCAAGCGTCCTAAACAGGTGTCTACAGTTTCAATTGCCTTAACAGTTGCCTCGTAGTTACCGGTATGGCCTACCATATCGGGGTTCGCGTAGTTCAGGACTACTAGCGAGTAGTCTCGACGAGAAATCGCCTCAATGGCTTTATCCGTTACTTCTACGGCAGACATTTCAGGTTTTCGATCGTACGTAGATACAGCTGGGCTCGGAATTAGAACTCGATCTTCCCCTTCAAAAGGTTGTTCGATCCCACCGTTGAAGAAGTAAGTGACGTGGGCGTACTTTTCAGTTTCAGCAATCCGTAACTGCTTCAGACCCGCTTCGCTAATCGTTTGTCCGAGAATGTTATCGAGATTCTGAGGGGCAAATGCAACCTCAACCGGCAAGCCAGCTTCGTACTGAGTCATTGTTACGATGTCAAGGGATTGAATGAACGGACGCTCAAATTCAGCAAACTCAGGTAGAGCAAATGCCGCGATCAGCTGACGAGAGCGATCGGGGCGGAAATTGAAACAAATGATGCCATCCCCCTCCTCAACAATCCCTTCTGCCAGTCGAGTTGGTTCGATGAATTCGTCGTACTCCTCTTTTGCATAGGAGGCTTCTAACAGCTCGACAGCCGACCTCGCGTCAGTCGCAACGTCGACTTCTGTCATGACCCGATACATCTTTTCGGTTCTATCCCAACGGCGATCGCGGTCCATTGCATAATAGCGACCTGAGATTGTCGCCAAAGTTCCACCACAGGATGCTAGTTTTTCCTGAAGTTGACCGATATAGTTAACGCCACTTTGTGGATCGGTGTCTCTCCCATCCGTAATTGCATGAACATATGGATGTAAATCCCATTCGCGGACTACATCAATAAGAGCTAACAAATGATTGATGTGGGAATGAACGCCTCCATCAGAGCACAACCCTACTAAATGAAGCTTTCTGCCCCGCTGCCGAACCGCTTTACACAATTGAGCGATCGGTTCTCTTTTGCCCAGTAGTCCAGCTTCAGCTTCGTCCGAAATTCTCACCAGTTCCTGGGGAACAACCCGTCCAGCACCAATGGTTAAGTGGCCGACTTCAGAATTACCCATTTGCCCATCTGGCAAACCCACTCGCTTTCCAGAGGTGGCAATTAAGGTATGGGGATATGAATCCCAAAGGCTATCTGTAATGGGAGTTTTGGCATTAACAATCGCGTTACCATCCTGCGAAGTCCTGAATCCCCAGCCATCCAAAATTACTAACACGGCTGGTGAAACGGGTAAATCTGCCATGCTCAATCCTCTTCGAGAGCTGGGTGCATCATATCATTTTGCTGAAATCTACTCATCGCCAAGCAAAGTAACAAAAAGGGAGAAAATTTGGTGACGATTTTCCTCGATTAGATTTATCTCTCAGATATCGCAGTTCGGATCGATTGCAGAGATGCAGGCTCATCAATCTGCGACTCGGATGGGTGGGGTTGCTAGCAGGAGAGTTACTGGGGTTCCCTTCAAGATTTGAGCGGTTTTACCGTCATCAAAGCTTTAGGATTGCCATTGTTAACGTTAGGATTGCCATTGATTAGTTCAACGCGAGTCAAAAGTCTGGAATGGCAAATCTACAATTACGGGTGTACGTTCCTCCGCATCCCTTAATCAAGCACTGGCTAGCTATTGTTAGGGATGCTGACACCCCTATGCCGCTCTTCCGCTCTGCGATTGGAGAGTTGAGTCAATGGTTGACCTACGAAGCGGCCCGTGAATGGTTGCCCACTCAAACGGTGCAGGTGCAGACACCTCTGGACGTTTGCGAAGCGGAGATTGTCGATGCTAGCCAGCCCATTGCAATTATTCCGATTCTGAGGGCAGGCCTAGCAATGGTGGACAAATGCCAGGCAATTCTGTCCAATGCGCGGGTCTATCATGTGGGTTTTAAACGAGATGAAAGTTCTCTGGAAGCCAGTTGTTATCTCAACCGTTTACCAGAATCCATTTCTACAGATACTCGGATTGCGATTGTGGAACCCATGTTGGCTACCGGAGGAACCGCTGTCCAAGTGATTCGGCAGCTAGAGCAGCGGGGGGCAGATATTAGCTTGATACGGATTTTGTCGATTATTTCAGCTGCACCTGCCCTGAAGCGGCTTGGGGAAACGTATCCCAGCTTGCAAATTTACACGGCGACAATTGACGAGCATCTCAATGACCAAGCCTTTATTGTGCCTGGCTTAGGTGATGCGGGCGATCGTGCTTTTGGCACAGAAGATTGATTTCTGAACGCTTTCACTCGGTTAGACATATCTAAAAAAGCGCCCCCAAATGGGGGCGCTTTTTTACTCAATGAGTTTTGTTTTAGGATTCAGACAGCAAACCTTAGGCTTCTATTGCAGGAGCGGTCAACGCCACAGGAGTTGCTTCGCCAGCAGCCAAGTCCAAGGGGAAGTTATGAGCGTTACGCTCGTGCATGACTTCCATACCCAGGTTAGCGCGGTTGATCACGTCAGCCCAGGTTCCAATACCGCGTCCAGATGCATCCACGATGGACTGGTTGAAGTTGAAACCATTAAGGTTAAATGCCATGGTGCAGATTCCGACACCTGTCAACCAAATGCAAACTACAGGCCAAGCACCTAAGAAGAAGTGTAGAGAGCGGCTGTTGTTGAAGGAAGCATATTGGAAGATCAGACGACCGAAGTATCCGTGCGCTGCCACGATGTTGTAGGTCTCTTCTTCCTGACCGAACTTGTAACCCGCGTTTTGGGATTCTTCTTCAGAGGTCTCACGAATCAGAGAAGAGGTCACCAGAGAACCGTGCATGGCGGAGAACAAAGAACCACCGAAGACACCGGCTACGCCCAGCATGTGGAAGGGGTGCATCAGAATGTTGTGCTCAGCCTGAAATACCAACATAAAGTTGAAGGTACCGGAGATGCCCAAAGGTAGTCCATCGGAGAAAGAGCCCTGACCGATGGGATAAACCATTAGTACAGAAAGAGCGGCGATTACAGGAGCAGAGTAAGCAACGCAAATCCAAGGACGCATGCCCAGACGGTAGGACAGTTCCCACTGACGTCCCATCCAGCAACAGATAGTAATCACAAAGTGAAAAACGATCAGCTGGTAAGGACCGCCGTTATACAGCCACTCATCCAGGGAAGCAGCTTCCCAGATGGGGTAGAAATGTAGGCCGATGGCTGCGGAAGAAGGCACAACCGCACCGGAGATGATGTTGTTGCCGCCGAACAGAGACCCTTGAACGGGCTCGCGAATGCCATCAATATCAACGGCAGGGGCACCTACAAAGGCAATAACGTAGCAAATAGCTGCGGCAAGAACGGTAGGAATAAGGAGAACGCCGAACCAACCCACATAAATACGGTTGTCGGTGCTGGTCACCCATTCGCAGAACCGCTCCCATACGCTGCCGCTTTCACGACGTTGTATTAGAGTTGTCATTCTGTATTACTCCAAATTATGAAGCTAGTACTATATGACAGAAGCTATGCCAAGCGTAACGAATAGTCAATTTCCCGAATGATTTCGCAACCTACTGAATCGTTTCAAGGCTCGAATTTTCAAGGACTGCGGCTAACTAATAAGATATGTAAAATAAATAAGGGTGTGCCCAACTTAGTGGAGGGCACACCCTTAAAAGTAAGCTCTTAACAGTAGGAGCTAAGTCAATAGCTCAAGAAGTTAAGCGTTGATAGCAGGAGCAGTCAGAGCCACAGGAGCAGCTTCGCCAGCAGCCAGGTCCAAGGGGAAGTTGTGAGCGTTGCGCTCGTGCATCACTTCCATACCCAGGTTGGCACGGTTGATCACA
>JBFRWN010000078.1:0-15673 GCA_051439605.1 Synechococcus sp. | reverse complement strand
TGACCGCAGCATTTTTTGTGGCCTCCTGGATTCACATTCCCATTCCCCCCGCCAGCGTTCATCTCATCCTGAATGGCTTGTTGGGGGTGATGCTGGGGCCGTTTGCCTTTCCGGCGATCGCCATTGGGCTATTGTTTCAGTCGGTGCTGTTCCAGCACGGGGGCATCTCCACGCTGGGGGTGAATGCCGTCATCATTGGCATCCCGGCCCTAATCGCCGCCCAAATATTTAAATTGCAGCCCCGACTGCCCCAAACCCCTTGGATAACAGGTGTAATAGCGGGGGTGGCTGGAGCTAGCGGTCTGATTCTCTCCGCACTTCTTTTCTGTCTTCTGCTGGTGGTCGCAATCCCGGCCAATATGGATGCCCAAACCGAGCGGTTGGCTATCTGGGGATTGACCCTGGCCCACCTGCCAGTGGCGCTACTGGAGGGGGCTGTCACCGCCGCAATCGTGCTGTTTCTAAAGCAGGTGAAACCCGAGCTGCTAGAACAGCCAAAAGAATTTGGAAAAGCTATCAGAAGAATGAGTCAGTAGAGCGCAGCATGAAATCCATCGCGATCGATACCTACAGCCATCTCGATTCCCTCATGCATAGTTGGGATCCCCGCGCCAAGTTGATTGGACTGTTTGCGATCGTGTTGTCCTTTGCCTGCGTTCAACAGCTGGTGCTGCTGCCCATGCTCCTGCTACTCAGCGGTGTCATCTACTGGGTCTCCAATTTGCCCTACCACTTCTGGCGCGATCGCCTGCGCTGGCCCGGTCGATTGCTGTTTGCGATCGCCTTGTTTCTCCCCTTCGCTGGGGGAGAGGTGGAATGGCTGCGTCTCGGCCCCATCGCCATCTATCAAGAAGGCGTGTTGGCCCTGCTGCAAATCGCCGCTCGCATCCTCTCAATTCTGACGATAGGGTTGGTCTTGTTCGGCACTACCCCCTTTTCTACCCTCATTACTGCCGCACGTTCCTTGGGGTTGCCTGCCATCTTGGCAGACATGATGCTGCTGACCTACCGCTATCTCTACGACTTGGGCATTACCCTGGACCGGATGCAAACTGCTCTGCGATTGCGCGGGTTGCAGATCGCTCGACTGCGGCGATCGCAACTGCCGATTTTAGCCTCGTTGGTTGGCAGCCTTCTGGTGCGCAGCTACGACCAATCAGAACGGGTTTACTGTGCCATGCGCTTGCGCGGCTACGGTCAATCGGTGTCAGCCAGCGTGCAGGATTGGCCCACGAGAATGCATGTATGGGGAACGCTGGCTTCCCTAACAATCGCTGCTTGTTTGATTCTGGCTGAATTGATTGGCCGATATTCGTGGGTGACTTGATAAGGCGGCTTAATATGACCCCCGACCGTACCGTTTAAAACCAATTCCTCCCCCTTTTCCAAAGCTGTAACGGGATCTCGCTTTTTGCCATGACTGCACTTTCCCCCCGCCCCAATCTCTTCTCCGATGTCTCGCCAATGCGCGATCGGATCTCCGAACAAGCAGTGGCTCTGTCAGTGCAGGACCTGTGCCACTGCTATGCGGATGGTCGGCCGGTGCTAAGCCATCTAGATTTTACGGTGTACGAAGGCGAGCGCGTTGGGGTCGTTGGCAGCAATGGCGTCGGCAAAACCACACTGTTCCATTCAATTTGTGGGGTTTTGGCTCCGACAGCTGGACGGATCGAACTATTCGAGCGTTCCGTCCAGCCGGGTCAGTTTTATCCAGAAGTAGGATTAGTATTTCAATATCCCGACGATCAATTGTTTTCCGCCTGCGTGCGGGATGACATCGCATTTGGTCCCCAGAATATGGGACTTCCCCCTGAGGAAGTTAGCCGCCGCGTCGAGCAAGTGTTGCAGGTCACTGGGACAGAGGTCTTGGCCGATCGCGTGCCCCATCACTTGTCGGGGGGTCAAAAGCGGATGGTGGCGATCGCTGGCATTTTGGCCATGCAGCCCCGACTAGCGATCTTCGACGAGCCCAGCGCTAATCTGGATATTCGCTCTCGCCGTCGCTTAATTCACTTCCTGAACGACATGTCCCTGACTCTAATGCTGGCATCCCACGATCTGGAACTGGTGTTAGAGGTATGCGATCGCGTCATTGTTTTGGATTCGGGCAGGGTGGTTGCAGATGGTCCAGCTCGTCAGGTGATGGCCAATCCCGAGGTTATGGACCGCCACGGTCTGGAATGCCCCCATTCCCTCACCCACAGGCACGATTGCAACACCCAACTTCACCTTCAGAACGACTCTCAAAATGCCTTACACTAAATTCGTCTGAGAGATTGGATTAATAAAACTATGGATATCGTTACCCTCGGCTGGACTGCAGTTCTGGCATTTTTCGTCTTCTCCCTGTCTTTCGTTGTCTGGGGACGAGGCGGCATGTAATCCCCTCTCCTTTGAAACCGAGATTTAGGTAAGTTTAGGTGTCTGAATCCATTCCAGTGTTAGTTCAGCAGGTCGCATTTGGCCTGCTTCTGCTTCTCTTAGGGGGGGTAACTCTTGGGGTTGGCTATCTGACGGTGTCTGATTGGCGCGATCGCCGCCGCCGCCGGTAAGCTGCGGTGGTCTCTTCTGCAAAAGAAGTCGTTATCGAAGAAAGTCTCTGCCCAAAAGGCCTCGACGAAGCAACCTTCATCAAATGCAATGACTGCTCGATCGCCCTATAAGTCGAAAGGAAGCAAAGTCTAACAGAGATAAACCGTTGTTTTCGCTATTCTTGTTGCCGTCGATCGCAGGCCGAGCCCCCCTCGCGTAGGAGTGCTGGCGAAACTTGGTTTCAGCCAAGATTTAACTTGTCGGTGCAACCAGGAAGCCATCGGAATGTCACAGTCTGATACGATCTGGGTGATGACGTTTTAAGTTATGCGAACAGTCAAACACTGCGAGGAATAGCGGGTGCGCATTGCCGTCGACGCCATGGGAGGCGATTACGCTCCCGCCGAAATAGTTAAAGGAGCTTTGCTAGCCCACAGCCAGTACGGCGTAGATGTCATTTTGGTGGGCAGACCTGATGCGATTCATCCCCACCTACCTTCTCAGCTGCCCACCGGAATCACCATCCAAGAGGCAGAAGATGAAATTGGTATGGGGGAAGAGCCTGCCGTCGCCATTCGGCGCAAGCGTAAAGCCTCAATCCGCATCACCATGGATATGGTGAGGGAAGGTCGTGCGGAAGCTGCAGTAGCAGCAGGCAATACCGGTGCTGCGATGGCAGCAGCGCTACTGAGATTGGGACGCATTCCAGGTATCGACCGTCCAGCGATCGCAGCATTGATGCCCACATTGATACAAAAGCCTGTCATGCTTCTGGACGTGGGGGCTAACGTCGATGCCAAACCCATCTATTTAGAACAATTTGCCATCATGGGCTCTATCTACAGCCAATACGTGCTGGGGGTAGAAGACCCGAAGGTGGGACTGTTGAATATTGGAGAAGAATCTAGTAAGGGCAACGATCAGGTGATCACCGCCTACAAACATTTGTCCAACGTCAGCCACATCAACTTTACGGGGAACGCCGAAGGTCGCGACGTCTTGACTGGAGACTTTGACGTTGTGGTTTGCGATGGCTTTGTGGGGAATATCCTGCTGAAGTTTGCCGAAAGTGTGGGCATGGTGGCTACGCAAATTTTGCGAGAGGAATTACCCAAAGGTTGGCATGGAAAACTTGGGGCCACAATACTGCGCCCTAATCTCAAAAGCGTTAAGCGCCGCATGGACTATGCCGAATATGGTGGCGGTCTTTTGCTGGGGGTGAATGGGGTTTGCATTATTACCCACGGTAGTTCTAGAGCGCCAATGGTATGTAACGCCATTCGACTGGCAAAAGAAGCTGCTGAAGCAAACGTAATCGATCGCGTTCACACTGAAGTACTTGCAGCCCAAGCGGATATCGAGCGCAGCGAAGCTGCTCAGCGCGCGTTGGAAGCGGTTGCTTCCGGAAACGGTATGGAGCTGCCTCCCATCTAAGACAATGCGTTTAAACCAGCAAAAGTTTTTCCTTGAAATGAAGCCCCTCTTAGTTACACGACTGTGATTGTTGATTCCTCTTCACCGAATCTGTTGCATGCCGTTCAGATGGTTAGCGTTGCTACGGCGGTACCCGACGCGGTGCTTACCAATGACGACCTCGGCAAGGTTGTCGATACTTCAGATGAGTGGATACGCCCCCGCACTGGTATCCGCGAGCGCCGCATTCTGGAACCCGAGCGCTCCATTGTGGATTTGGGGGCCGAAGCAGCTCAGGCTGCACTAATGCAAGCTGGCTTGGATCCGCTAGATATTGACTTGATTGTGCTAGCCACCTCCACCAGCTGCGAGCGGTTTGGGGCTGCCGGTGCCATTCAGGGGCGGTTGGGGGCCAAGCGAGCGGTAGCGTTTGACTTGACGGCAGCATGCACGGGGTTTGTTTATGCAGTAGCGACAGCTGCCCAGTTTTTACAGACGGGGGTTTATCGTCGCGCCCTGATTGTGGCGGCTGATGTCCTGTCCCGCACGGTGGATTGGAGCGATCGCCGCACCTGCGTGTTATTCGGGGATGGCGCTGGGGCTGTAGTCCTGGAAGCGGGTAAAACTCCGGGGTTGCTAGGCATGGAACTGCGTTCGGATGGGACCGGCAGCGATCTACTCACCCTCGAAAACCACTCGGAAGCGGTAAAGCTAACGGACACGATTTCGGTGGGTCAGTACCGCAACCAATTCATTGCGATGAACGGACGCGAAGTCTATAAGTTTGCGGTGCGCGAAGTACCGGAAGTCATTGAAAAAACGTTGTTTCACGCTGGTCTAAAGGCCAGTGATGTGGACGGCTATTTCTTGCACCAGGCCAATCAGCGAATTATCGATGCGATCGCCAATCGTCTCAAAACCCCCAACGAACAATTTGCCAGCATCATTGACCGGTTCGGAAACACTTCAGCTGCCTCAATTCCGCTAGCGTTGGCCGACTGGGTGGAGTCTGGCAAGTTACAGACGGGGAAAATAGGATTGGCGGCTGGGTTTGGGGCTGGTCTGACTTGGGGGGCGATCGCCTTCCGGTGGGGCCGCTTGGATGATTAACGTGCAGCTATAGCGACCGTCAAGTCGCTGAGGACATTTTAGCTATCCCAATCCATGACCAAGCCTTTTAATCACAAAACGCCCCCTCGATAGGACGAGGGAGCGAATGTTTAATACAGACACAGCCAGAGGCGAGCGTTACTGCAAGATCAGTGCAACTTCTTTGGCAAAGTAGGTCAAAATCAGGTCTGCCCCAGCGCGCTTCATGCTCAGTAGCGTCTCTAGCATCACCTTCTTGCCGTCAATCCAGCCCATCCGATCGGCGGCACGAATCATGGCGTACTCGCCGCTGACGTTGTAGGCCGCTACGGGCAGGTTGGTAGACTCTTTGATGCGATAGATAATGTCCAGATAAGCCAGAGCAGGCTTCACCATCACCATGTCGGCCCCTTCCATTTCATCCAGCTCCACTTCGCGGATGGCTTCGCGGGCATTGGCAGGGTCCATTTGATAGGTCTTTTTGTCCCCCGCTTTGGGGGCAGAACCCAATGCATCGCGGAAAGGACCGTAGTAGGCAGAGGCGTATTTGGCGGAGTAGGCCAGAATCGCGACGTCGTGGAATCCCCGATCGTCCAGGGCTTCCCGCAGGGCACCCACGCGACCGTCCATCATGTCGGAAGGAGCAACAATATCAGTGCCTGCTTCCGCTTGGCAAAGCGCTTGCTTCACCAAGACTTCGACCGTTTCGTCGTTTAGAATGACGCCGTCTTGGACGATGCCATCGTGACCGTCGATGTTGTAGGGATCGAGGGCCACATCGGTAATCAGGGTAATGTCGGGGGTACTGGCTTTGATGGCCCGCAGCGCTTGGGGAATAAGGCCATCGGGGTTGAAGCTTTCGCTACCGTGGGAGTCTTTCTTCTCTTCAGGTACTGCAGGAAATAGCGCGATTGCCCGGATACCTAGGTCGTAAGCTTCCTGAACTTCCTTCAGCAGCAAATCGAGGGTGTAGCGGTAGGAACCGGGCATAGACCCCACTTCTTCGCGAGTGTTCTCCCCTTCCATAACAAACAGGGGATAGATTAAATCTTTGACGGTCAGATCAGTTTCCTGCACCATGTCGCGGATGGCGGCAGTGCGGCGCAGGCGGCGGGGGCGGTAGGTGAGATCTTGCATGACTGAAATTTGGATATGAAAGACTTTTTAATGACGTAACGGCCAAAATGCCTACTTATCCTATCTTTACTTGGTGGCTTTACAGCGCGGTTGCGATCGTTCTTCACCAACCAACGATGATATCCAGCAGTAACAATAATCCCTAGCCGATCGTGCCCTCTTCAAAAGCAAGGGACATTCGATAGATCGCCCGCCGATCGCCCCCCGTTTGTCTCGCTATCTGCTTAGCTGCCTGGGAACGCGATAATCCTTCGTTCATCAAGTATTGCAATTGCTCCAAAACCTCCTCCTGCGATAATTCTGTTTGCTGCGGCTGTGCCCCTGCCAGCACGATAGTGAATTCTCCTTTAGGCGATCGCTCCTGAAATTCTGCCAGTGCACCAGCCACCGTTCCCCGCCAGAATTCCTCGTAACGTTTCGTTAATTCACGCCCCAATACGATGGCGCGTTCTCCATCAACGTATCCCAGCAAGTCTTTGAGGGTGCGAAGGAGGCGGTGGGGAGCTTCGTAAAAAACGATCGTTCGTTGTTCGGTGGCGATCGCCTGCAGGACACTTTCCCGCTCTCTTTTGGAGGAGGGAAGGAAACCTTCAAATACAAACCGGCGAGCGGGCAACCCCGAAGCAACGACAGCGCAAATCATGGCGGTCGGCCCTGGAATCGGGACAATCGGGATTTGGGCTGCAGCGCAGGCCTGCACCAATTCAATGCCAGGATCGGAGATTCCGGGCATACCGGCATCGCAGATGAGAGCGATCGCCTCTCCTGCTGAAAGCCGAGCTACCAGTTCGGGGGTCCGGCGAGCGATATTGTGGGTGTGATAGCTCACCTGGGGGGTCGAAATCCCAAAGTGCTTCAACAGCTGACCGGAATGGCGGGTATCTTCTGCGGCAATGCAATCCACTTCGGACAGGATACGGAGCGATCGGGGAGACAGGTCTTCTCGGTTACCAATGGGGGTGCCGACAAGATAGAGGCTTCCGGGGTCAACAGTCATACAGCTAGATAACGAGTGTGAGGAGTCAGGCTACCAAGCATCGGGTGGAACAATCGTTGCAGCGATCCGCTGCTCCTGAAAAAGTCAGCTGGTTTCGCGAAGCACTCAGCATGTTGATAAGTGGCATTAAGAAGCATGCCGAAGCATTTGAAGCATAAATGATTTTTCATAAAATAGTCGCACTCAAATGTTTGGTACTTCGAAATGACATTTGGCCTCACGAACAACAGGTGGCTCGGAAAAAGTATCGGTGCTATCAGCTGTTGTTTGCTCTCTGCATTGGCGTTCTCTTCTCCCGCAAACGCCGCAGAAAGAATCAGCGTCCGCATCAGTGGCGCTCAACGGGCACTTGATGTTGCTGATTTGGACTTCTTTGTTCGAACCGGAGACATCCCTCGGAGCTTGCGATGGTATGCGGACAGACTGACTGATGACCAGATTGCAGAGTTGCGCGAGATACTGCAAAAACCTTTGAATGTCGAGCCCAGAGTCGTCTCTAAGTTTGTATACGACTCCGTTGGTGAAACGCTGTTAATGCGACTCAACGGTCTGTTTTGGGGGGGAAATCCCGATTCTAATTTCAAAGCGCTGCGCTCGGCGTTAGTGTTGGCCTCTTACGATGAGGAGGGTCTGACCATCCTCAATGCCATTCGCAAGTACCCGCTGCGCGATCTGCGCATTAACCTCGATCCGGTCCTCAAAGCAGCTAACGACCTGCAGGACATCCTGGTTGGCAGCAATCGCATCTTCGACTATATCGAAGACCAAGCAGCTACCGGAGTAACCTCTGTAGAGGCATTTCTGGCCGAGCTGCCCGATCCGCGGGAACCGGGGGAATTTAAATGGTCTCAGTCCACCATCCGAATAACCAACCCCAACCGGCCCCCCGGGCAAACCGTCTTAGTCGATATGTACGTGCCGCAGAACCTTGACGAGCCCGCTCCGTTAATCGTCATCTCTCACGGAATGGCTTCCACTCGCAAAACGTTTGCGTATCTTGCCGAACATCTGGCTTCGCAAGGGTTTGCCGTTGCGGCAGTCGAACATCCCTCCAGTTCCGCCAACCGATTTCAGCAGTACATTGCTGGATTTGCGGAGGAGCCCGAACCCGGCCTCGGCCTTTTTCGTCCTCAAGACATCACTGCCTTACTGGACTACCTAGAACAGGACGTCTCCAGTAACCCGGCTTGGCAGGGGAGCATCCGAACGGATCGGGTTGGCATTGTCGGGCAATCGTTGGGCGGTTACACGGCACTGGCAGCGGGTGGAGCACAACTGGATTTCGACTATCTTAGAGAGATTTGCAGCGACGACGAGCAAACGATCCTTCCCTTCAACCTATCTCTATTGCTGCAATGCCGGATGTTGCTGGTGCCTGAGGAAGCATACGAGATCCAGGACGAGCGTATCGCCGCCGTTTTGGCGATCAACCCCGTCAACAGCGCGGTGTTCGGTCCCGACGGACTGAGTCAAATCGACGTTCCGGTCATGATGGTAGCGGGTACGAAAGACTTCTTTGCACCGGCAGTCGACGAACAGCTCGTACCGTTCACGTGGTTGCAAACAGAGAACCGTTACTTACTGTTGGTTGATAACGGAACGCATTTCTCTTTTCTGCCGGGGGACAGCAGTGAAGAAGTCTTCAACCTTCCTCAAGAACTGATCGGTCCCGATCCGCAACTTGCCCATCCCGGCATGCAAGGCACCGCCACCGTCTTCTTTCATACCTACATCGCCGATACGGACGAGTATGCCCCCTATTTAACGGAGTTTCTGCTAACCGAAGTGGGAGGGGGAGAGTTTAGTTTTGCGATGACGCGATCGCTCGCTGAGGAAGAAATTCAGGCAGCCAAGCGGTCTAAATGATAGCGGTTTGAACCGAAAGAACGCCCCTTCTGGATGAAGGGGCGATTGCATCAATCAGAGACTGCATCAATCAGACAGAGAGATCGCTTAAGCAACGCTAGGACCGGCGGCAGCAATCTCTGGGCTGGCAAGATCTTCAAATTGCCGGAAATTTTCGGCAAATCGACGTGCTAGCTCCCGTGCCTGCAAATCGTAGGCTTCGGGGTCGTCCCAAGATTGCTTGGGATCGAGAATGGCGTTCGGAACCCCAGGAACCTCATCGGGCACCAGCACTTTGAAAATCGGATGAGGGGTAAAGCGAGCCGTTTCCAATGTTCCGTTTAGCGCTGCAGATACCATGGCTCGGGTATGGGAGATGGCAATCCGGTGGCCGATCCCGTAGGGCCCTCCTTGCCAGCCGGTATTCACCAGATAGACTTGAGTTTCGTGATGTTTCTCTAGCAGTTCCCCCAACATGTCAGCGTAAACGGTTGCCGGGCGGGGGAAGAATACTTGGCCAAAACAGGCGGAGAACGTCGCCTGAGGAGCCGTAATGCCGCGTTCGGTCCCAGCCAGCTTGCTCGTGTAACCGGAGAGGAAATGATACATTGCCTCTTCTCGGGTGAGCTTGGCAATGGGTGGCAATACTCCAAATGCATCGGCTGTTAGGAAGATGACCGCTCGAGGATGGCTGCACACCCCTGCTGCCGAGCAGTTGGGAATAAACTGCAGCGGGTAAGCGGCACGGGTATTTTCGGTCAGGCGAGCGTCGTCGTAACGGGGGGCTCGGGTTTCTAGGTCAAGGATGACGTTTTCCATGAGAGTGCCGAAGCGCATTGCCTCCCAAATTTGCGGTTCGTGCTGCTTGGATAGGCGAATGGTCTTGGCATAGCACCCTCCCTCGAAGTTGAACAGTCCGTCTGCCGACCAGCCGTGTTCGTCGTCCCCAATCAGGCTGCGGGTGGGGTCGGCGGAGAGGGTGGTTTTGCCCGTGCCCGAAAGCCCGAAGAACAGGGCGCTATTACCGCACTTATCCAGGTTGGCAGCACCGTGCATGGGCAGTACACCTTTTTCCGTCAGGAAATAGTTCATCATCGAGAACACGGACTTTTTGATCTCGCCCGCATAGCGGGATCCACCAATGAGCACCAGCTTGCGCTCTAAATGCAGAACGATAAAGGCTTCGCTCCGGATTCCATCTGTGTTCGGATCCCCTTGCAATCCCGGGACAGCAATGACGGTAAAGTCAGGTTGATGGTCCGCCAGTTCTTCAAGGGTGGGACGCTGGAAGAGGTTGCGAGCAAACAGAGATTGGGAGGCCAATTCGGCAATCACCCGCACCCCCTGACGGTAGTCGGGATCGGCCCCAACAAAGCCATCAAAGATAAATAAATCTCGCCCTTGAACGTAAGCTTGTACCTTGGTCAACAGTCGTTTGAAATTTTCTGGGGAAATGGGGCGATTCAGTTTATTCCAAGCAATACTGTCGTGGCAGCTGGGTTCATCCACGATGAAGCGATCGAGGGGCGATCGCCCGGTGTACTGTCCGGTTTCAACGCACAGTGCACCATTATCGGCCAACTCCCCTTCCCCCCTTAGTAAGGCGTGTTCCACCAACTGCGGAACGGCCAAATTGCGGTAAAGCTTACCGAGGTGATGCAGCCCCAATGCTTCAAGGTCGTGCAACACTCCACTGTCGGAGCTTTCCCCCGAAATAATGCAGTGAGGGGAGGCAGCGTAGTTAGCCCAAGTTGTCAGCATACTATCACCAGCAGCACGGAGTTGAGCGGCATTGGGCAGGGTATAAAGAGCACACATTAGTACAAATCCAGCTTGACAGCAGAGTAATACCGACGCTTTTTAAAGAACCAGCGAATAAATATGTGATTAGGCAGGCTTTTGGTGAAATCTCAAGCGGAAAAATCTCTAGCGGAGCTGCTATTTCGGCAGCGTTCTGGGGTTCCTGCCTTTGCTGTTCGGTTTTACCATCTCCATTCGAACAATTTCTTATGAGGATCTTGTGTGCATGACTAAAGCGATCGTCAAATCGCTGTGGACAGGACATCTCAGCCATCCGCAACCCTGCCTAGACATACATCTTGCTCTCCCAGCTGAGATTTCCACCGCGAGCGGCTAAAGAATTTTGCGCCTGTCAGGCGATCGCCTTGATGTGGTGACTCTTAAATTTCATTCCACCTTTGAAGACCATTCGGAGTAAGGATGATGCACTAGGTTGGCATTGAAATAGCGAGGATCGAACGTTACCTCCTCGCCTATCCATGCAGGTAAAGAAATCGTTTGGTTCTCCGTTTCTAGCTCAATCTCGGCCACAACAAGTCCGGCATTGACCCCAAAGAACACATCGATCTCCCAGGTCAAACCATTGGCTTCTACTCGGTATCGAGTCTTGTCGATCGCCCCTGGTAGACAAAGGGTATGAATCAGTTCGCGGGCATCTTTAACGGGAATCGGATATTCAAATTCAGCGCGCATCATGCCTTGCGAGGCCCCCTTGATAGTGATCCAAGCACGATCGTCCGTGGCTCGCACTCGAACTGAGCGTTCGATATCTGTGCACAAATAGCCCTGTTGGATAGTTTGTTTAGAGGAGATATTATCTTTCCAATCAGTTCCGACGACGAGAAATTTGCGTTCAATTTCTTTAGGCATATTCGAGTTCTCTATACATAGCTGCTTGGCTCTGGAATAAATTCTCGTCCTATCCACTTGGTCGGTATGTTCGCCGTTATATACTTCTCCAGAACTCGTTCGGGAAAGTCAGTAAAGACGCCGTCAACTCCAAGACTGTGCATTCGTTCAATATCTTCTGGATGGTTAACCGTGTAAACATAAACGTTCAAATTTCTAGCATGTGCATCATCCACAAATCGCCGGTCCACAAACTCTAACGAAGCATGGACGGAGAATGCTCCTAACTCTTCCGCAAATTTTGCATCGTCAATGGGAAGCCCCACCATCATGCCTCCCAATTTGATAGCCCGGTTCATTTTCCTAACCACTTGCAACTCTCGATGGTTGAAAGACGAAACTAATAACGCATCCCTATCCCAACCTCGATCGATTAATCGTTCAATCAATTCCGAGACAGGCCCAGCCGTACCGGTACCTTTGAGTTCGATGTTGAGACAGGCTCGAGCATCAATGGTCTCGCATATCTCTGCCAGAGTTGGGATGCGCTGACCTTTGCCTGCATCTAACGAACGTAAATATTGGAACGGGCGATCGGTCAAATAGCCAGCCCCATTCGTCGTTCTCTCCAGTCGCTCGTCATGAAACACCATAAGATGTCCATCCACGTAATAAACATCAACCTCTACGCAGGGAGCTCCCAATTCTAATGCTTTGCGAATAGAACAGATCGTATTCTCTGGTTCATATCCCATAGCTCCTCGATGACCAATACACAGTAAGTCAGAACTCCGCACGATCCTCTCCAAACCTAGAGTTGTTTAGTTTCTACAAGCATAGTTCGGAAAGTTGTTGGGACTAGCCCGAACAGTTGAGACTACCGATCTTAATAACTGGAATTCCTTTAATTTTAGTAAGGGGGAGAAGCATCCAGAATGAGCAATACCATAAGTTTTTGAAATGACGATCGTTCTATTTTTGACATTTCCCCAAAAAACTCAGGCATATAATAGGGGCTTCATCGAAGACACTAATATAAAAAAATGCCACGATTGCTCGTGGCATAAGTCCATTTCCTCAAGACGCGAGGTTATTTTTAGATTTCCCATAGGGGACGTAGATATACCTAAAGCGTTGATTAATATTCAATCCCATCGTAAAGCCTGTATAAACTTGTAAATATTCATTTGAGTCAATTCTTCAGTTTCAATATGTTCTCACTTCAACAGAGGAATATGCTGTATTAAAAAAATTCTTGCTGATTAATACCTTGACAAAGTGGAGAGTCTGGGAGCTAAAAAATGTCGTGACTTTTCTAGATACAGAATTTACCTTTTCCGGGGTAGGTGCTTTTAAGGCAGTCACTTGTGTATTTTTTCAGAGAGTAGTCCAGCAAATATAAGGTCTGTATCTCTATGTCAAATTAACCCAGCTATGTCGAAGTTGGACTAGACCAAACGCAAAAGTCTGAGTCAGGAACCTAACCGGCCAAGGTTCATCAGAAAACAGGTCAGTTGACAGCTCATAGTCGTTTGTGGGCGAGTAAGGCATCAGGCTAAGGATTTGGCTATTCCTAGATGTCAGTACCCATTAGATTTTCGGAGTGCATGTGGGCGATCTCTCCAAACATGGTGCCAGAATACTCCGGGATTCGCTGACTGCTACCTTATCGTTAATCCGCGGTGGCTTAAATCGATTTTTGGCAGGCTTAGACTCTTGTCTTGTTGGGTCAGCGCCACAAGGCCGTGGGACAAAAACCGGAAAACCAGTGATATCGAGAGCTTCAACTGTTACGATGCGTCAGCGCTTCTGATGCTTGGTTAGCAACACTCTCTCCACCTCCAAGAAGCTTACAAATCTTAATTGGTGAAATTTGGGTACTTGTTCACCTTTACAACGAATCCCTACAGGCTTAGGACTAAATCATTCTATTTTGGCTACAGCATAGATGCTTTGGCTACAAAAAGTGAGTGTGCTGACAGCGCCAACCCACAAGTCTATAGGTGTATACACGCAGATAGCTGTTCATTTAGAATCGATGCTATGCTTTTTTCGGTAAATATATTTAAGATCTTGAGAATGTGGGATTTTTGGGGCTGAGTTGTTCTCTGTAACCTTTACTGATAACAATCGCCAAGCTGCTTACAGCTTTTTTCAATGGAACATACAACCTCGTCCATACCTGACCAATTTCTCCTTGATACCCCGTTAGTTCTAATTGATCTCACCAAATAGGGTCGAAGGAATGTATTGCGATCATGCCTAGTGTCGACATCCAAAACGAGCCCGTCTCTGTCACGACAACGGATCCGTTTACCGTCACCTTTGCCTTCAGCGAAGATGTCACCGGCTTCGACATCGCCGACATTGCGGTCGCCAACGGCTCCGTAGCGAATTTCCTGACCGTCGATGCCAGTACCTACACTGCCGACATTACTCCCGACGGCAACGGTGCCATTGCGATTGACGTTGCGGCTGGGGCTGCACAAGACGCTGCTGGCAACCCCAGTACAGCCGCCCCACAAGCGGTTATCAGCTTCGACTCTACCCCCACCGAGACTCTGCGCATCGAAGCCGAGGATATGGTTCTCGCAAATGGGTACGAAGTAGAGAACGGGCTGACCTTTGCCTCCGGCTCTGCATTAATTCGGAATCTGGCTCCCAGCGGAACCTCCGCCACTGCGACCAGTCAGTTTTCTGGACAAAGCGGCACTTATGAAGTCAGAGTCGGCTACCACGATGAATCTGATGGTGAGAGCCTTGCCACAGTCAATGTAGGTGGACAGCAATTCAACTGGACGTTCAATCAGAGTTTAGGTGGGTGGGGTCCTAGGGCAACAAACTTTGTAGAACGAGTGGTGGGGGAAGTATCGCTCGCGCCAGGTGATGTCGTCGAGATTATTGGCACGCGGGTAGATGGGGAACTAGCCCGAATTGATTACATTGAGTTTATTCCTGTTAGTGGTTCGCCCGGTGCTGACACCGTCGCGCCTACGGTCGACATCCAAAACGAGCCCGTTTCGGTTACGACAACGGATCCGTTTACCGTCACCTTTGCCTTCAGCGAAGCGGTCACCGGTTTCGACATCGCCGACATTGCGATCGCCAACGGCACCGTAGCAAATTTCCTGACCGTCGATGCCAGCACCTACACTGCCGAGATTACTCCCGACGGCAATGGCTCGATCTCTATTGACGTCGCGGCTGGCGCTGCCCAAGACGCCGCCGGCAACCCCAGTACTGCTGCCCCTCAAGCCATCATCAGCTTCGAAACTCCCCCCACTCAAACTCTATTCATCGAAGCTGAGAGTCTGACTCTCGCTGGTGGGTATGTAGTGGAGAGCGGGATTAACGTTGCCTCCAATTCCGCGGTGATTAGGTCCAATGCTCCCAGTGGAACCCCTGCGACTGCGACCACTCAGTTTTCTGGGGAAAGTGGCACGTATGAAGTTCGCATTGGTTACTTTGACGAAGCAGATGGAAATTCCACCGGCACTGTCAACATCGGTGGAACCGTATTCAACCTGAGCTTTAATCAGAGCTTAGGGGGGTTTGGCCCCCAGGCACGAAACTTTGTAGAACAAGTATTGGGAGAGGTATCGCTCGCTCAGGGCGATGTGGTAGAGATTACTGGCATCCGAGACGAAGGAGAGCTCGCCCGATTTGATTACATCGAATTTATCCCTACTGTCAGTCCGCCCAATGGCGACACCATCGCTCCTACAGTCGACATCCAAAACGAACCCGTTTCGGTCACGACAACGGCTCCGTTTAGCGTCACCTTTGCCTTCAGTGAAGCGGTCACCGGTTTCGACATCGCCGACATTGCCGTTGTTAACGGCACCGTAGCGAATTTCCTGACCGTCGATGCCAGCACCTACACCGCCGAGATTACCCCCGACGGCAATGGCTCGATCTCTATTGACGTCGCGGCTGGCGCTGCCCAAGACGCCGCCGGCAACCCCAGTACTGCTGCCCCTCAAGCCATCATCAGCTTCGAAACTCCCCCCA